>NZ_MECL01000179.1 GCF_014596445.1 Streptomyces sp. CBMA29
CGGCGACGGCGGGGGCATGACCGTGCGCTGGGACGCGGCAAGCACCAGGGCGCCCAACGGCGGCACCGCGCTGCGGCCCGCCGGCCGCCCGGCGCGGGGCCGGTGGCTCCGCCTGCACGACGGCGTGCTGGACTTCCGCGGTTTCGGCCTGTTCGACGCCTCCCGCCCGGCGGACGACGCCCTGGACGCCATGGTCGGCGACCCGGCCGTCCACCGCGTGGAGGCCCACACCGACCTGCTCTTCCAGCGCCGCCACACCTACCGCCGCTCCCGGATCACCCTCGACTTCGGCGGCCACACCGTCCACACCGGCGGGATCGAGCGCAACGCCCACGACAACCCGTTCGGCGCTGTCCTGTTCTTCCAGGGCGCCGTCACCGGCGACCGCGTCAGCCACGCCCTGCCCGCCGAGGTCATCGAACTCACCGACGCCTTCCCGGTCCCCGACTCCGGCGCCTTCGAGGTCGGCCAGTGGTGGGCGGTGCAGTGCGACGAGGTGCCGGGCGGCGGCAGCGACGAGCGCGAACTGCAGAAGATGGTCGAGGTCACCGAGATCATCGACCGCACCCACATCCGGGTCGGCTACCTCAACGGCTGGCGGCTGGCGGCAGGCCGGACCGTCACCTGGCGCCGGGTCGAGCCGGTGGTCGCCGCCCGGGTGGACAACCTCGTCTTCCTCGGAGCGGGCCAGGACACCGGCGCGGTGGACGACGAGTACACCGGCTCGCACCCGGTGGCGTACGAGTACGCGGTGGACTGCGACGTCTCCGGCATCCAGGCCACCGGCACCTTCTGGCCGGTGATCATGCGGCGCTGGTGCACCCGCTACCGCACCGTCCGGTGCGGGCTGAAGAACCCGCCCACCGTGATGTACGGCGGCGCCGGCTATCTCACCCAGCAGATCTACTGCCTCTACGGCCACGTCGCGGACTGCACCAGCAGCAACGTCCGGCACCTCAACGACCTGACGGCGTCGGCCTACTGTCAGGTCGTCAACTGCCACGGCGACGGCGACGACGAGGGCGGCAACCCGTTCACCACCCACGGCCAGTACGAGCACGACCTGCTCTTCGACGGCAACTCCGGACTGATGGACATCGCCAACTCCGGTGCCCAGTGGGGGAATTCCGCCAAACGCATCACCGTGCGCAACCACGTCTGCTCCTGGTTCACCGCCAACACCAAGATCACCGACCTGACGCTGGAGAACGTCAAGGTCATCGCCCGGCCGACCTTCGACCCGGCCGGCACCCTCGTCGTCAACGCCGACGGCGCTCAACTGCGCGGTTGCAGCGCCTCGTTCTTCGCTGTCGCCCAGCAGTCGGCCCGGTCCAGCCGGCCGACCACCGTCACCGACTGCACCTTCGATCTTCCCCGGGCGAGCGTGCTCGTGCAGACCCCGGTCACCGCCGTGCTGCGCTTCGTCCGCACCACGCTCAACGGCTGCGACGGGACGGTGCTGCGCGGCACCGGCGCCGTCCACTTCACCGACTGCCGACTGGTGGGCGGCGCGGGCGCGGCGCCGATGTCGGTCGGCGCGCCCGAGGTCACGGTGGACGGCGGCAGCATCACCGACACCGGTATCGCGCTCAGCGCCGTACGCGACCAGCGCATCGGCGTCGGCGGCGGCGCGGTCCTGTCCGGGACCAACACGGCGGGCGCACTGCTGTCCCGTGTCACCGGTACGACCGCGACCGTCACCTGGGACCTGGCCGATCTGCGCAGCACCGCGGCCGACGCGACCACCGCGCACCTGCGCGTGAGCGACGGCCGCAACCGCTACACCGCCGTCGGCGCCCGGTTCACCGGCGGCCGACTCGCCCTGGCCGCCGCCGCGTTCGGAGGCACGTCCTCGCTGCTGCACACCGCGTGCACGGAGGACGGCGTCACCCGGGACGGGCTTCCGCCGGACGGCGAGCGGGTCAGTGCCACGACCGGCAATCTCACTCTCTGACGTCCGAACGGGAAGGCCATCGCCATGCGCTACCGCACCGCCACCGCGGCGGACGAGCCGGGGCTGCACGCCCTGTGGGCGGTGGCCTTCCCCGACCCGGCGCAGGTCATCGCCCTGTGGCAGCGGGACCCCGGTCGGCACGGTCGTACCTTCGTCGCCGAGGACGACGGCGGCCGGCCGGTCTCCGTGGTCCACTACCTGCCGCGTCCGATCCGCTCGGCCGAGGGCCGCCCGCAGCGCGTCGGGTGCCTCGGCAGTGTCGCCACCCACCCGGACGCGCGCGGTCGCGGCCACGTCCGTCACCTGCTCGCGGCGGCGGTGCGGGCCATGACGGCGGACGCGTGCGCGTGGTCGCTGCTGTTCACCGGCACCCCGCAGGTCTACGAAAGCGCGGGCTGGCGTACGTTCGCCGCCCCCGGCTGGTCCGGCCCGCTCGCCGCCCCGCCCTCCACCGGCCTGCCCCCCTCCGTACGCCCGGCGACCCGCGCCGACCTGCCGGCCCTGCGGGCGCTGCGCGACGGCTTCGACGCCGTCCGCCCGCTGTCCACTGTGCGCGGCGCGGACGACTGGCTGCACCGGATACCCGTCTGGTACGCGGCCCCGACCGAGATCCTGGTCGCGCACGAGCCGGGACCCGCCGGCCGCCCCGTGGGCTTCGCCGTCCTTCGCCGCCCCGCCCCCGACCGGGCTGAGCTCGCGGAGATCGCACTCGCCGCGGACCATGCCGCCGCGGCCGACTCCCTGTTGGCCACCGCGGCCGTACGCGCACGCGCGGCGGGCGCCACGACCGCGACGGTGCGGCTGCCGCCGGAGGCCGCCGTCCTCGCCGCTCTCCCCCGGTTCCTCGCCGAGCCCGTCCCTGTCGTCAGCCATTACGGCATGGCCCGGCCGATCCTCTCGCCGGCGGCCGACGTCACGGCGACCGTCACCGCCCCGGGCGCCGTGCACTGGTACGGCGACTCCTTCTGACCCGGTTTCTGACCCGGTTTCTGACCCGGTCGGCTCGCGGATTCGGTTACCGCTCGTCGCCGGTATCGGTGAGGGCGAGCGTGACGAATCGTCGGCCGGACCGCGTCCACGCGTCGCTCGGTGTCCATCCGGCCGCGGCGGCGTACCGGATGAGCGGGCGGGGGCCGAGCCTGGCCCAGGGAAACACCTCGCCGTACCGGCCACGGCAGTCGTCGAGATGGACCTGGACGTATTCGTCGATGTCGTCGTCCACATCGGGCGGGAGGGTTTCCACGATGAGGGACCCCGCGGGTCGGGTGATGTCGGCCATACGGCGAAGGAGCGCGGCCGGGTCGCCGCCGATGCCGATGTTGCCGTCGATGAGCAGTGCGGTGTCCCATCTGCCCTCGCCGGGCAGCGGCTCGAACACCGAGCGCATCAGCGCCGGTCCACCGGTGCGGGCGGTGCGGCGGACGGCCTCAGGGCTGACATCGATGCCCAGGGCCCGGTGCCCGCGGACGGCCAGCGCGGTGACGAGCCGTCCCGGGCCGCAGCCGACGTCCAGGACCGCGCCGCCGCATCGCGCCAGCACCGTGAGATCCGCGTCGTCGGGCTCCGCGCACCAGCGCTCCACGTCCAGGGGCAGGAGCCAGCCGGTCGTACTGCGCAGGAACAGCGGTCCCCGGCCGGCGCGCAGCGCGCGCGTGTACGGGTCCGCGTCCCACCGGGCCCGGCGGCCGCCCGGAGCGGGCATCCGCAGGGGCGCGATGGACGCACTCACGACGCCGCCTTCGTCATCCGCTCCAGGGCCGCCGCGAACCGGCTGTCCGGCGCCTCGGCGGCCACCGACTCGGCGTCCGCCGCGGTATCCACATCGCGCAGGACGGGCAGGTCCCGTACGGTCAGCCCCGCGTCGGTGAGCCGCCGCCGCTGCACGCGGCCCGTTTCCGGGGTCGACATCGGTACGCCCCTGATCAGGCCGGGGTCGGGCACGGCGAGTCCCAGGGCCCAGAATCCGCCGTCGACGGCCGGACCGAACCACGCGGAGCACGTGTCCCAGGCGTCCGGGGCGAGAGCCGGCGCGAGCAAGCGCGCGGACACCTGCGGGGTGTCCATGCCGATCAGTACGGTCGGGCCCCGGCTCCGGCCGAACGCCGCGGCAAGCCGCTCGTCGAGGCCGCCGGACACCTGGGGCACCACCTCGATTCCCGGCGGCAACCACGCGCCGGGCGTTCCGTCCAGTACGAGCACCCGGCGCCGCACCGGCATCGCCAGCACGGCGTTCAGGGTGTCGACGAGCGCGGCCTCGGCGAGATCCGCGGCCTCCCGCGGAGACCAGGGCGGGGTGAGGCGGGTCTTGACCCGGCCGGGCACCGGCTCCTTGGCGATCACCAGCACCGTGGTCATCGCGAGACCGCCGAGGTCGGGCTCGGGGCCGCCGAAGGGCTGCCCGCGGGCGCGGCGAGGACGGCGCGCATGTCGCGTACGGCGTGCCAGGTGCCGAGCCAGGTGCCGGTCACCTTGGACTTGCCCGTCCGCGGCCGGTACGGCACATCCCGCTCGGTCACCCGCCAGCCGGCGTCGGCGGCACGTACGACCGTCTCCAGTGGATAGCCGCTGCGGCGGTCGGTGACCCCCAGACCGAGCAGTGCCTCGCGCCTCGCGGCCCGCAACGGACCGTTGTCGTGCAGGCGCAGGCCGGTCCTGCGGCGCAGCATCGCGGACAGCGCCAGATTGGCGACCCTCGCGTGCGGCGGCCACGCCCCGGCCGCCTCGGGACGGCGACGGCCGATGACCAGGTCCGTCTCGCCGTCGGCGACCTGCTGGACGAACGCGGGCAGCAGCCCGGGATCGAGTGAGGCGTCACAGTCGCAGAAACAGACGATGTCGGCCGTGGCGGCGAGCAGGCCGGCGTGGCAGGCGGCACCGAAACCGCGCCGTGACTCGTGCACGACGGTGGCGCCCGACTCGGCGGCGAGGGCGGCGGATCCGTCGGTCGAGCCGTTGTCGACGACGATCGCACGCCATCCGGAGGGAATCTGCCCCAGGACCCAGGGCAGCGCGAGGGCCTCGTCGAGGCAGGGCAGAACGACATCGGCTGTGGTGGGGGGCACGTCACTACCGTCCATCATCGGGAACAGCGGGCTGTGAACCCGCGGGCGTTGAGCTGGGAGAGGGGCCGGTCAGGCAGCGGGAACCGCCCGCTGCTCGGCGTTCGCGAATTCGGCCATGCCCGCAGCGAAGCCGACCTCCGGCGCCCATCCCAGTTCCCGGCGCAGCCGTTCGGAGGAGGCGGTGATGTGCCGGACGTCGCCGAGCCGGTACTCGCCGGTGACCACCGGTGCCGGGCCTCCGTGCGCGTCGGCGAGGGCGGTGGCCATCTCCATGATGGTGTGCGGGGTCCCGCTGCCGGTGTTGAAGGCGCGGAAGGTGCCGGGACGGCTGTCGGGCAGCGCGGCCAGGGCCACCGCGTTGGCCGCGGCCACATCCCGCACATGGACGAAGTCCCGGCGCTGGCCGCCGTCCTCGAAGACACACGGCGCCTGTCCGCGGGCCAGGGCGGAACGGAAGAACGACGCCACTCCGGCATACGGGGTGTCGCGCGGCATGCCCGGTCCGTACACGTTGTGGTAGCGCAAAGCCACCGCCCGGCCGTCGACCGCGCGCGCCCAGGCCGCGGACAGGTGCTCCTGGGCGAGCTTGGTCGTCGCGTACACATTGCGCGGATCGGCGGGCGCGTCCTCGCCGACGAGGCCCGGAGTGAGCTCGGCGCCGCACCGCGGGCACCGGGGCTCGAAGCGGCCCCCGGTGAGATCGGCGACGGTCCGCGGGCCGGGGGCGACGCGGCCGTGCCGCGCGCAGTCGTAGCGCCCCTCGCCGTAGACCACCATCGATCCGGCCAGGACGAGTTGCCGCACCCCCGCCTCGGCCATCGCCGCGAGCAGCGTCGCCGTACCCAGGTCGTTGCACTCGACGTAGGCGGGCGCGTCGGCGAAGTCCTTGCCCAGGCCCACCATGGCCGCCTGATGGCACACCGCGTCCACACCGCGCAGCGCGTGGGCGACGGCGGCCCGGTCCCTCACGTCGGCGTGGATCCAGTGTGCGTCGGGCCGGGGCGGTGGCACGGCGTGGGCCGCGGGGAGCAGGGCATCGAGTACGACCGGTTCGTGGCCTTCGGCGATCAGGGCGGTGACGACGTGCGAGCCGATGAAGCCCGCGCCGCCGGTGACGAGTACGCGCATGTCGCCGACCCTAGGGGCCGTTGCCCGCGATCCGGTGCGCTGCGGCCGTGGCGCCACCGTTTCGTAAGATCCGCGTCTTTCAACGGCGGTGCGATGATCCGCCGGTCCGCTTTCGCGCTTGTCGGTTCGGTGTCCTCGGGGCGCGGTACCGCCACAGGCGGAGACCGAACAGGGCAGCGGACGCGGCGAACACCACCGCGGTGATCAACAGCCAGCGGCCCAGGAACACGTCGGGGCTCAGCGCGGTCGCTCCGGCGTACGGTGCCGAGTCCTGGAACACCAGCGGCCAGTAGACCAGCAGGAGCAGCAGCGAAAGGAACGCGGGCACCCGGAGGTGGTTGAGCACCGCGGTCCTGGTGTCCCGGCCCCCGGTGGAAGGCGGCACCGGACGGCCGCCTCGCAGGGCCCGGTTCACCAGCCAGTCGGTTCCGGCGTACAACGGGACGAGCACGAGGTCGTGCACCAGGCCCGCTCCCACGACCCACTTGGCGACGCCGAACCAGTCGGCGTCGAGCAGCCGGACCGCCGCGTAGCCGCTCACCACGAGACAGAAGACCAGCGCGAGCAGGTGCCAGGGCGATTCCCCGTACAGCCGGCGGAAGCGCGCGACCAGCGTGCGCCCCTTCGTCGGTGCCGACCGCCCGGCGGAGGCGGGCGCACGCCCGGATTCGGACTCGGGCTGGGATTCGGACTCGGGCTGGGGCTGGGATTCGGACTCGGGCTCGGGCTCGGGCTCGGACTCGGGCTGGGGCTCGGATTCGGACTCGGGCTCGTCCGTCATGACTGTCCTCCGGGCACGGTCGCGCCGAAACTGAGCCGGCCCACCCACTTGGTGTTCATCACGCCCGGCGCGTTGGGCACGATGATCCGTGCCGGATAGCCGTGGTCGTGGGAGAGGACCGCGCCGTTGACCCGCAGCGCGAGCAGGGACCGCCCGTCGCGGACCTGGTTGTCGCGCATCGCCGCCGCCCGGAAGGCTCCGCCGCGCTGGACCGACTCCACGAACACGTCGGGCGGATCGGCGGCGTAACCGACGAGCTTCGCGAGATCGGCCAGCCGCACGCCTTCCCACTGCTGGTTCTCCGTCGACCAGCCCTCCACACACGCGATGGGCAGCGCGGAACGGTGCTGCGGGAGCTGCCGCAACTGCGGCAGCGACAGCGAGACCTCCTCGCCGCGGCCCCGGACGACGAGGCGCCAACTGTCGTCCACGTCCGTAGCCCTGATGCGGGCATAGGCCGCCGTCTTGTTGACCGGGAAGCCGTTGGGACCGGAGCCCGGCTGCCGCCCGTGCGGCGCGAGCAGCGCCGTCTCCCGCAGCGGACCGCCGATGCTCTGCCCCGCCGTCACCCCGAACAGCGCCACCGAACCGAGCCCCACCATGCCGAGGGCGCCGCGCCGGGACATCGTCGGCTCGGCCGGACGGGAGGACACCAGCCCGCTCCGGTCGTCGGGTTCCGGACGCGTCCGGGTCCTCGACGTCCGCAGCTCCGCCCACAGATCACGCCCCCGCACGGCCCGCAGCGTACGGGGGAGCCGGATCGCCACATGGGCGGTGACCGCGCCGAAGAACACCCACGCACCGTAGAAATGGAGCGGATAGAACGAGCCCGGGAAAATGTAGTCCAGTTGGACGTTGAGAATTCCGGTGAGGAATTCGAAGATTCCCCCGCCCACCAGAAGCAGCAGGGAAAGCCGCTCCAACGCGTGCCCGGGGGAACGCACCGGCGGCAGTGCGAAGAGCTTCGGCACGACCGACCACAGCTTGGCCAGCAGCACGGGCACGAGCACGATGCCCAAGGTGACGTGCACACCCTGGTTGACCCGGTAGAGCCAGTACGGGTGGGTGGGCCAGGAGAAGAGGTAGAAGCCCAGCAGGCCCTTGTCCGGGGTCTGGTCGTTGACCGGCGACAGGTTCGGGTTGTAGGCGGCGTAGGACAGCAGCCCGGTGAGGAACAGCACCGGAATACCGCAGAGCAGCACGAGTCCCAACACCGAGGTCAGCCATGGTCCGCGCAGCGGGCTGCGCCATGGACTGCGCAGCGGAACGGAGGGAAGCCGCGCGGGGATCTTCATGCCGGGACCCTAATTCGGGTCACCGCCGATATGACCGCAGCGACATGTGACGGAAGTCTGACGTTCCCGCGGGGGCGCGCGGGCCGGGCCCGGAGCGTGCCTAATGTGAGGTCGTGTCCTCGCCGCCGCGTTCTCCCGTTCCCCTCGACGTCCCCGTCCCCGGCCCCGGTCCTGACGCCGCAGCGGGGACGGATGCGGCCGGCGGTCGCCGCACCGACCTGACCGCGGCCGGAATCGGCGTGCTGTTCTTCGCCGCGGTCGCCGTCATCGGCGTCCTCGTCGACCGCCGCACGCACTCCGTCCTCGTCCCGTGGCCGCCGCTGATGGCCCAGTGGAGTCCGCACGTCGGTCCCGGAACTCCGGCCGCTGTGGCCGTCGCCGCGCTCGTCGTCGCGTACGGGCCCGTCGTGGCCGGCCGGCTGCCATGGAAAGCGCTGCTCTGGTCGGCCTGGGCGGCAGCCATGGCCTGGACCTGGTCGCTCGCCCTGGTGGACGGCTGGCGCGTCGGTATCGCGAACCGCCTGTCCACGCCGAGCGAGTACGTCAGGGGTGTCGGCCACTTCGACGACGTCGGCGCCGCGCTGCGGGACTTCACCCACCACATTCTCGCCGACTCGCCCGCTCCCTGGGAGACCCACGTCATCGGCCACCCGCCCGGAGCCGTCCTGACGTTCGTCGGGCTCGACCGGATCGGTCTCGGCGGCGGTGCCTGGGCGGGCGTCTTCTGCATCACCGTGGGCAGTTCCTTCGCAGCCGCCGCCCTGCTGACCCTGGGCATCCTGGGCGGCGAGCGGACGGCACGGGCGGCGGCGCCCTTCCTGGTCCTGGCGCCCGGCGCGGTCTGGGTGGGCGTGTCGGCCGACGGCTATTTCGCCGCGGTCACCGCGTGGGCGATCGCGCTGCTGGCCGTCGCCGCCACCCGAACGTCCGCCGTACGGGGGGCGGTCGCCGGTCTGGCCAGCGGCCTGTTGTTCGGCGCGGCGGTCTACCTCTCCTACGGTCTCGTCCTCATGGCGCTCCCGGCCGCCCTCGTCCTCATCTGCACCCGGAAGGTCCGCCCGCTGCCGTACGCGCTGCTCGGATTCACGATCGTCGTGACCGCCTTCACCGTGGCCGGCTTCAACTGGTGGGAGGGGTACGGCCTGCTCAAGATCCGCTACTTCCAGGGGTACGGCGGCGTGCGCCCCTACGCCTACTGGCTGTGGGGAGATCTCGCCGCCGCCCTGGCCGCCGCCGGCCTCGCCGCTCTCGCGGGTATGCGCCGCGTCCTCGTGGGCGTCCCGGGATCGCTGCGTTCGCTGCCGCACGGCACCCCGCCGACGTCAGCGGCGACCGTACTGCTCCCCTGCGCCTTCCTGCTCGCCATGGTCGCCGCCGACCTGTCGGGCATGAGCAAAGCGGAGACCGAACGCATCTGGCTCCCCTTCGTGCTCTGGCTCCCGGCGGCGGCGGGCCTGCTGCCCCCACGCGACCACCGCGGCTGGCTCATCGCCCAGGCCGCCGCCGCCCTCCTCGTCAACCACCTGCTGCTGACCCTGTGGTGACCGCGGCGGCGGCGCCGCGGACCGCACCGCATCCGTGTCACCGCCGCTCCTCGACGGGCCGGGCGGGACCGTACGTCCCATACTCGCTCATGTGGCAGGCTCGAAGCACCAGGAGTATGGTCACTTGTATGGCGAGTAAGAAGGTGACGGTGACGATTCCCGAGGATCTCCTCGACGAGATCCGTGCGGAGGCGGCCGAGCGCGGCCTGTCGGCGTACGTTGCCGAAGCGCTGCGGGCCAAGCGCGATCGGGACCGGCTGGTGGAACTCGTCGACTGGCTGGAGGAAGAGCACGGTCCGGTCACCGAGGATGAACACTCGGCGGCACTCGACGAGTTGAACCGTCTCGACGCCGAGCACGCACACCGTCGGCCGGGCAGCTCCGGAGAGGCCGCGTGAAGAAGCGCGGCAGCGATCACGAGTCCCCGCTCCGGGTCTTCGTCCTCGACTGCGAGGCCCTGTCCCTCGCCGTGCGGGGCGACCGGAAGATGCTCGCTTGGCTCGACCTCGCCGCCCGGGGCGAGGCTGACGTGGTGACGTCCCCGATGACGCTGGTCGAGGCGTACGACGGCAGGACCACAGAACAGCGGTGGGACTGGGTGCTCTCCCGGCTCAAGGTCGCCGACGTAGGAAAGGAAGAGGCGCGCCAGGCCCGCCGCCTTCTGGCCGGTGCCAAGCTCCATGGCCACAAGTACGCGATCGACGCGGTGCTCGCCGTCATCGCGCGACAGCAGAAAGGCCAGGTCACCGTCTTCACCTCGGACGTCGACGACCTGGAGAAACTGGTCCCGGACACGATCGTCATCAAGCAGGTGTGACCCGCCCGGCGGCGTCCGTGGCTTGCGGGGTTCGCTGGAGATTCGTGTTCTCGGTGGTGCCGTGTCCGGTGGGGAGTCGAACCCCCGCGTTGCTCTTCACGCGCCAGATGTGGGCCGGAAAACCGCCGGCCCTCGGTGTGTGCACGCCTCCGAAACCGCTACCTGCGCGGGCGGGGTCAGGTCGGGAGCAGGGCGACCACGTCGATTTCTACGAGGATGTTCATGAGGTCGGAGCCGACGGTGGTGCGGACGGGGTAGGGGGCGGTGAAGAAGGGGCGGTAGGCGGCGTCGAATTCGGCGAAGTCGCGGTGGAGGTGCTGGAGGTGGACCGTGACCTTGACGACGTCGTCGAGGGTGAGGCCGCGCTCGGCGAGGACGGCGGTGAGGTTGCGGAGGACCTGGCGGGTCTGGTCGCCGACGAGTTCGGGGACCTCGCCGGTGAGGGGGTCCTTGGGGCCGAAACCGGCGGTGTACAGGAAGCCGCCGGCGACGACGCCCTGGCTGTAGGCGCCGGCGGGCTCGGGCGCGTGGGTGGTGTGTACCGCTTCCTTGGTCATCCGGTCAGATCCCCGTCCCGCTCGTTGGCCTCGGCGAAGTGCCGCAGCTTGTCCTCGTCCACGCTGACTCCCAGGCCGGGCCCTGTGGGTACACGCAGACGGCCGTCCGCGAGGTGCAGCGGCTCGATGATGTCATCGGCGTGCAGGTAGTACATGCTGTCGATCGCGCGGGAGAGCACGGGGGTGCTGGAGACGACCGCGAGGTGCGCGGCCGTGGCGATGCCCAGCTCACCGCCGCTGTGCAGGTTCATGCCGAGCCCGAACGTCTCGCAGTGGGCGGCGAGCGCCTTGGTGGCGGCGATACCGCCCCACTTGTAGACGTCGCCGTGGATGACGTCGACCGCGTTGAGCCGCATCGCGGGGGCGAAGTCCTCGAACCGTACGACGCACATGTTGGTACACAGCGGTATCCGGACCTTCGCCTTCACCTGGCTCATGCCCTCGATGCCGACGCAGGGGTCCTCCAGGTATTCGAGGTCCAGCTCCTCAAGGGCGATCCCGGCGCGTACCGAGTCCGGTACGGACCAGGCCGCGTTCGGGTCCACCCGCAGATTGACGCCGGGCAGGGCGGTGCGCAGCGCCCGCAGGATGGCCACGTCGCCCGTGACATCGGTGGTGCCCTTGAGCTTGACGGCGCTGAAGCCGCCCTCCTCGACCACCCGCGTCGCGTGTTCGGCGAGCTGCCCCGGCAGGGCGGCGGCGCTCGCGCCGGGCGCGTCGGCGCGGGTCACCAGTGCGGTGATCGGCACCTCGTCGCGTACGGGACCGCCCAGCAGGTCGGTGAGCGACTGGCCGGTGGCCTGGCCCATGGCGTCCCAGCAGGCCACGTCGAGGGCGGCGATCGCCGCGTATCCGAGGTAGCCGTGGAAGAAGGGCACCATGTGCTGCTTGCGGTGGAAGCTCTCCAGGGCGAACGGGCTGGTGCCGATCAGATCGTCGGCCATCGCCCGGACGATCGCCGCGACGGGCCGGCCCCACATCGTCTCGCCCCAGCCCTCGACACCGTCGTCGGTGCGGATGCGCACGACCGTCCTGGTCTCCCCGGTCTTGGTCTCGAAAGAGCTGGTGAACGGGTTGAGCAGGGGCAGATTGACCACCCATACGTCGACGTCAGTGATCTTCATTCTTCTCCTCAGCTCGGATGGTGGCCGCGTCGGCCGCAGGGGCAGTGGCCGCATCGGCCGCACGCACGGTCGCCTCGTCAAACGCCCTGATCGCCCGCGCGAGCCCCCGCGCCCGGTCCGCCAGCAGCCGGCGCCCGGCCCCCGCGTCCGCTCCGGAGGCGTCGTCGGTCGAACCGCCGACCCGCGCCCACTCGCCGTGGCGCTCCACGGTCAGGCCCGGATACGGCGGGTTGTCGAAGAGCGGCGGCGGCTCGACCGGGGCGCGGGCGGCGACCGGGGTACGGACGAGTTCCGGGTGGGCGGCGAGCATCAGGGAGGTCTCGAACCAGCCCGCGTGCCCCGGGGTCACCTCGGGCCTGCCCCCGTCGGGCTCGCCGTCACCGGCCGTGACCGTCCAGTACGAGCAGGCGGCCACGGTGACGTCGGCGCGCAGCGCGAAGCGCTTCACGGCCAGCCGCATGATCTCGTCGTTGCCGCCGTGCCCGTTGACGACCATGATCCGCCGGTAACCGCTGGTCACCAGGGAGTCCAGTACGTCGTCGAGTACGGCGCCGAGCGTGGCGGCGGACAGCGAGACGGCGGCGGCGAACAGGTGGTGCGGGCTGTGGCCGAACGGGAGGGCGGGCAGCCGTACCAGTTCCGAGGGCGTCGGGTCCTGGTCGAGCAGCGCGGCGGCGGCGTCGAGGACGGCCTCGGCGAGGAGCGTGTCGGTGCCCATCGGCAGGTGGGCGGCGTGCTGCTCCTGCGATCCGATGGGCAGCAGGGCGATTCCGCTCGCCCCGGCACCGCGTACTTCGCGCCAGGTCAGCCGGGTCAGATCTCTCACAGCGCTACCTCCCGGAAACCGTGTCGTGGCAGAGTCGGCGCATGGTCCATGAAGGTTCTCCGTTGCGGCTGGTGCCCGAGCCCGCGCCGGGGACGGTCGCGCCCCGGCCGCCGCGGACGCTCGGAGCTGTCGAACTGGTGCCCGGACGGGTCCGGGCGGCGGTGCTGACGATGTCCGGCGCGGTGCTGCGCCGGGCCGAGGCGTCGTACGACGCCGCCACCGCCCTGCCCGCCGACATCGACGCGGCGCTCGCGCTGGCCGCCGAGGTCTTCGCCGGGTACCACCCGGTCGGGGTCGGGGTGGCGGCGGCCGGGATCGTCGATCCCGGAGCCGGTCTGATCACCGAGGTCAACGACGTACCGGCGCTGCACGGCTATCCGGTGACCGCCCGGCTCGCGGCGCTGACCGGCGCCCCGGTACGGGTCGAGCACCGGGCCAGGCTCCAGGTGCTCGGCGACCGGTGGTTCGGCGCCGGGCGTGGCCGCCGTACGTTCGCGTCGGTGTCCACCGGTGAGGTGCTGGGCGTCGGCATCCTGTACGACGGCGGGGTGCTGGCCCCGGCCGGCGGGCGCAGCGGCGCCCATATGACCGTGTCGGCCAGCGGCGAGGCGTGCACCTGCGGCGGGCGCGGCTGCTGGAAGACGGTGGCCACCACCCGCTGGCTGCGCGAGCGCGCGCGGGCGGCCGGGCTCGGCGACGGCGCCACGCTCGCCGCGCTGGTGGAGCGCGACGACGAGGCGGCCCGCCGGACGGTCGAGGAGTACGCGGAGAACGTCGCCCTGGGGCTGGTCAACGTCCAGCATCTGTTCGCGCCGGGACTGTTCGTCCTGCACGGCGAGGCGCGCGAGGGCGGTGAGCGGTTCCGTACGCTGATCGAGGAACGGCTGCGCTCCGACGTCGCCGCGGCGGGAGCCTCCGCGGGAGCCGAGCTGCCGCAGGTGCTGGTGAGCGGCGCGGCCGTGGACGATGTGGCGCTGCTGGGCGGCGCGGGGCTGGTGCTCTCCCACCTCTAGCCGCGCACCGGTTTCTGCCGCTGCTCGCGTTTCCGGGCCCACCTCTAGACCGCCTCCGTACGGGGGCGGGACCGGGTACGGCGGGCGCGGCGCGGGTCGGGTACGGGCACGGCGTCCAGCAGCTGCCGGGTGTACGGGTGCTGCGGAGCGCCGAAGACGTCCGCGGCGGCGCCGACCTCCACCAGCTTGCCGTGCCGCATGACGGCGACCCGGTCGGCCACCTGCCGGACGACGGCGAGATTGTGCGAGACGAAGACGTAGGTGAGGCCGAGGCGCTGTTGCAGCTCCGCCAGCAGGTCGAGCACCTGCGCCTGCACGGAGACGTCGAGCGCGCTGGTGGGCTCGTCGAGCACCACGAGCCTTGGTTCGAGGGCGAGCGCGCGGGCGATCGACACCCGCTGGCGCTGACCGCCGGAGAACTCGTGCGGGTAGCGGTCCTGGATCGTCGCGGGCAGGCCCACCGACTCCAGCAGCTCGCCGACGCGTTCGCGGCTACGGGCCCGGCCGCGTCGGCCGCGGGCGTCCGGATCGTGGGTGACCAGCGGTTCGGCGACGATGTCGGAGATCCGCATGCGCGGGTTCATGCTGGAGTACGGGTCCTGGAGGACGACCTGCATCTGGCGCCGTACGGACCGCAGTTGGGCCGGTGAGAGGGCGGCGAGATCCTGGCCGTCGAACCGGACACTCCCGGCGGTCGGCTCCATCAGCCGCAGCAGCAGCCGGGTCAGGGTGGTCTTGCCGCAGCCCGACTCGCCCACCAGGGCGAGGGTTTCGCCCTCGGTCACGGTCAAGGACACGTCGTCGACCGCCACATGGACCGGCCTGCTACCGAACTCCTTGCGCAGTCCGTCCAGTTCGAGCAGCGTCATGCCGACTCCAATCGTGGGGTGGCGTCCAGCAGCCGCCGTGTGTAGTCCTCGGCGGGGTGGTCGAAGACGTCCATGACGTCCCCGCTCTCCACGACCCGGCCCGCGTTCATGACCACGACCCGGTCGGCCGTCTCCGCGACGACTCCGAGGTCGTGGGTGATCAGCACGACGGCCATGCCGTGCTGTTCCTGGAGTGCGACGAGCAGGTCGAGGATCTGCCGCTGCACGGTGACGTCGAGCGCGGTGGTCGGCTCGTCGGCGATGAGCACGCGCGGCCGTCCCACCAGGGCCGTCGCGATCATCACGCGCTGGCGCAGGCCGCCGGACATCTCGTGCGGATACTGCCGGTAGCGCCGCTCGGGGTCGGGGATGCCGACCTCGTCCAGCGCGGCGACGGCCGCGTCCTTGGCCTCGGCGCGGGAGACGCCCCTGTGGTGCCTGAGCACCTCGGCGACCTGGGCGCCGACCCGCTGGAGCGGGTCGAGGCTGGTCATCGGGTCCTGGAAGATCATGGCGATGTCATGGCCGCGGACCGCGCGGAGTTCCTTCTCGCTCACGGCGAGCAGGTCGCGTCCCGCGAAGCGGATCTCACCGCCCGCGTACACGCACGGCGGCTCGGGGTTGAGGCGCAGCACCGACAGCGCGGTGGCCGTCTTGCCGCTGCCCGACTCCCCCACCACGGCGAGGGTTTCGCCCGCGCCGACCTGGAGGCTGACGCCCTGGACGGCGTGCACGGTGGAGCTGTCGAGCCTGAAGTCGACGCTCAGGCCGTCGATTTCGAGCACGGGCTCGGGTGGCGTCGTACGGTCGGTTGTCATCGGCGGTACGCCTTCGGGTCCGCGACGTCGCGCAGGGCGTCGCCGGTGATGTTGACAGAGAGCGAGGTGACCATCAGGGCGATGCCCGGGAACACCGCGACCCACCAGGAGGTGCCGAGGTAGAGCTGGCCGTCGGCGAGCATCGAGCCCCAGGTGACGGTCTCCTTGGGCACGCCGAGTCCGAGATAGCTCAGCGACGCCTCGGCGACGATGGCCGCCGCGATGTGCAGCGTGCCGATGGTGGCCAGCGGCGCCATCACGTTGGGCAGCAGGTGGCGGCGCATGATGGCGCCGTCGGTGACACCGATCGCGCGGGCCTCGGTGATGAAGTCGCGCGAGCGCAGCGACATCACCTCGGAGCGCACGACGCGGGCGTACGAGACCCAGCCGGTGAAGCCGAGCACGAGGATCACGTACCAGAGCCCGGAGCCGAGGAAACCGACGACGGCCAGGGCCAGCAGGATGGAGGGGAAGGCCAGTTGGACGTCGGCGAGCCGCATGAGCACCCGGTCGAGCCAGCCGCCGAAGTAGCCGGAGGCGAGTCCTACGGCGGTGCCGATCACTCCGGCGAGCAGCGCCGCGCCCGCGCCGACCAGCAGCGAGATCCGGGTGCCGTAGATGACGCGGGAGAGCATGTCGCGGCCGAGCTGGTCGGTGCCGAGTAGATGGGCGCCGCTGCCTCCGGACTGCCAGGCGGGCGGCTTCAGCCGGAGCAGCAGGTCCTGGGCGTTGGGGTCGTGCGGGGCGATCAGCGGCGCGAAGACCGCGAAGACCAGCATGACGGTGAGTACGGCGAGCGCGACGACGGCGAGCTTGTTGCGCAGCAGGGTCCGCAGGGCGGCGGCGCGCGGGCCGGGCCCCGCCGTCGTCGCCGGTGCGGCGACGGCCGGTGATGTGACGGTCATCGGGACGTCCTCACCCTCGGGTCGAGGAAGCTGTAGGAGAGGTCGACGAGCAGGTTCACCACGACGAAGGTGGCGGCGAAGAACAGCACGGTGGCCTGGACGAGCGGGAAGTCGCGGTGCGAGATGGCCTCGATCGTCAGCTGTCCGACGCCGGGCCAGGAGAAGACCTGTTCGGTGAGGATCGCGCCGCCCAGCAGGCTGCCGACCTCCAGGCCGACCACGGTCACCACCGGCAGCGACGCGTTGCGCAGGCCGTGGGTGAGCACCACCTTGACCGGGCCGAAGCCCTTGGCGCGGGCGGTGCGGATGTGGTCGGAGGACAGCACGTCGATCAGCGAGGAGCGCAGCAGCCGCGCGACGACGGCGACGGAGTACACGGCGAGGGTGACCGCGGGCAGCACGAGGTTGGCGAACGTGCCGTAGCCGGACGCGGGCAGCGCGTGCAGTCCGACGGCGAAGACCAGGATCAGCAGGATGCCGACCCAGAACGGCGGGGTCGACTGGCCGAGCAGCACGCCGGTCATCACGGTGCGGTCGGAGGCCCGGCCGCGGCGCATCGCCGCGAAGATGCCCGCGGGGACCGCGACGACGAGCGTCACCACCAGTGCGGCGGCGGCCAGTTGGAGCGTGGCGGGCAACCGGTCGGCGAGCACGGTGCGTACCGGCTCGTTGTAGAAGAGGGAGTTGCCGAAGTCCAGGCGCGGCAGGCCCCACAGGAAGTCGAGGTACTGGGTGAACAGCGGCCGGTCCAGGCCCAACGACCCGCGCAGTACGGCTTCTTGCTGCGCCGTCGCGTCGGGCGGCAGCAGCAGTTTGACAGGGTCGCCGGAGAGCCGGACGAGGAAGAACGAGACGGTCGCCGTACAGAGCAGGACCAGCAGCGCGGTGCCGAGCCTGAGCAGGACGGTACGCAGCAGCCGCAGTCCGGCGCGGTCGCGGGTGTGTTCCCGCGGCTCGCCGTCGGCGGCGGACGGCCGCGGCTGGAGGGAGATGTCGGTCATCGGGAGACCTCCGCGCTCGACATGTCGAGGACGCCCGCGGGCCCCGGCTTCCAGCGCGGCCGTCGGTTGCGGGCGTAGATGTTGTCGAGCTGGTAGAGGAAGACGAACGGCGCTTCCTGCTGCATCAGCCGTTGCAGGTCGGCGAACGCCTTGGTGCGCTCGGCGGGATCGACGGAGAGTTCCTCGATGTCGACGAGGCGGTCCGCCTCCTTCGAGTGCCAGCGGCTCTGCCTGCGGTCGCTGCGGACGTTCGACTGGATCATGCTCTCGCCGTCCAGCGTCCAGATGGTGCTGGCGGCCAGGTACATCGGGCCGAGCGCCGAGTGGTTGGTGGAGGTGAGCCGGCCGGCGTACGTGCCGGGGTCGAGCAGGCTGACCTTGGCGCGTACACCGGCCTTGGACAGGAGTCCGGACAGCGCCTCGGCGACGTTGGAGTCGTTGTTGGAGGCGGTGAGCGTGGTGCTGAAGCCGTGCGGGTATCCGGCTTCGGCGAGCAGCGCGCGGGCGGTCTCCACCGAGCGGGTGAACGGCTTGACCGTCGGGTCGAAGCCGAAGGCGCCGTGCGGGATCATCGCGGGCACCTCGCGCGCCTTGCCGCCGAGCACCGCTTTGATCAACAGGGGTACGTCGATGGCGTGGTTGAGGGCCTGGCGCACCCGCCGGTCGCTGAGCGGCCCCTTCTCCAGGGTGTTCAGGGACAGGTAGGAGGTGCGGATGCCGGTGTAGGCGTCCAGGGTGACACCGGGGTAGCCGTCAAGCTGCTGCGCGGCGTCGGGGGTGAGTCCGGCGACGAGGTCGACGCCGCCGCTCTGGAGGGCGGCGAGCGAGGACGAGGCGTTGGGCGCGGGGCGGAAGACCAGTTCGTCCGCGTGCGGACGGCCGGACCAGTGCTTCGGGTAGGCCCGCATGCGCAGTTCGTGGTCGCGCTGCCAACTGACGAACGTGAACGGCCCGGTGCCGACGGGGTGCGCGGCGAAGCCCCGGTCGCCGACCTCCGCCAGATAGCGCGGCGGCACGACGACCCCGCCGAACAGCGAGAGCTTGTCGGGCAGGATCGGGTCGTGCTGCGTGGTGTGCACGTCGACGGTGAGCGGGTCGACCACGGTGACGTTCTTCACGTACCGCAGTTCGACGATCGGTGACTTGGTCTTGGGGTCGAGCAGCCGCTCGACGGAGAACTTGACCGCTGCCGCGTCACACGCCTCGCCGTTGTGGAAGGTCACGCCGGGGCGGAGCGTGAACCGCCAGGTGAGCTCGTCGCGCGCGGTCCACGTCAGCGCGAGCCGCGGGTGCAGGGCGTTGTCCTGACCGCGGGTGGTGAGGGTGTCGAACATGTTGATCAGGGCGTTCATCGAGACCATGTCGCCCTGCTTCTGCGGGTCCATGGTCACCGGGTCCCCGGGCTGCGAGACCCGCAGGACGTTGCCCGCGCCGCTCGCCGGGTTGGCGCCGCATCCCGTCAGCAGTCCGGGCGCGGCGATGGCCGGCACGAGCAGGCCGCCGAGGCGCAGGACGTCGCGGCGGCGCGGACGGCTGCGGTCCACGGCCCGCCCTTGACGTATTCGTTCCATTGAACAACACATCCGTTCCGGCAGATGGAATGCGGTTGGGTTAAGCTAAGCGACATGTCGAAAGCGGTCAACACCCGAGCCAGCGAGCAAGAGCCCGCGAAGGGTCCCGTCGACAAGGCGATGGAGGTGCTCGAAGCGCTCGTACAGACCGGTGGCCCGCACCGGTTGGGCGATATCGCACGACGCACGGGACTGACCAAACCGACCGTCCACCGCCATCTGAGAACGCTGGCCGAGTACGGCTTCGCCCAGCCCGCCGAGGGCGGCAGCTACCGCGCCGGACCCCGGCTGCTGGGGCTCGCCGCCGCCGCGCTGCACGACAGCCGGGACCTCGCGCTCGCCCGCCCGGTCCTGGCCGACCTGCGGCGGCGTACCGGACTGCTCGCGCAGTACGCCGTACGCCACGGCGACGAGGCCGTCCTGCTGGCGGAGTCCGAGCCCGCCGGCGAGTACCGGCTGAGCGGGCGGCCGGGCGGCCGGGTCCCGCTGCACAGCAGCGGGGTGGGGCTCGCGATGCTCTCCGCGCTGCCGCCGCACGAGACGGCGGCGCTGCTGGACGCCGGGCCGCTGACCGCCCGCACCCCGCGCACCCCCACCGAGGCCGCGGAGCTGCGCGCGCTGCTGCGGGACGCGGCGAGCACCGGTTACGCCGTGGACGACGAGTACGACGAGCCGGACGTACGGTCGGTGGCCGCGCCGGTCCTCGACGGCGAGGGGCGGGTGGTCGGCGCGATCGGCGTCCGCGGCCTGACCTTCACGCTGGACGAACGGAGTGTGGAGATGTTCGGTCCGATGGTGCGGGCGGCGGCTCGTACGGTGTCGGGGGGGCTGGGCCGCGTGCCCGCGACGCCGTTCCTCGTGGTGGACACCGAGGCGGGTGAGTTGGCGTGAGCGGGGGCGGAGCCGGGGGCGGGGGCGGGGGCGGGGACGAGTTCAGCGGCGGGGACGAGTTCAGCGGCAGGGTCGCGCTCGGGGAGATCGTCGCCGCCGGGCGCACGCGCCGCGCGTACTCGGGCGCCGCCTGGTCCGTCGGTACGGCGGCGGGTCCACTGGACCGGGGCTGGACCGGCACCCGCGCCTGGGACGGACCGGCGCTCACCGGCGACGAATTGTGGGACCTGGCGTCGGTGACGAAGCCCGTCGTCGGCCTCGCCGTGATGGCCCTGGTGGACCGGGGCGCGCTGGACCTCGCGGGCACCGTCGGACGGTATCTTCCGGCCTACCGGGGCGGCGACAAGGCCGACCTCACCGTACGGCAGCTGCTCACGCACACCTCGGGACTGCCGGGCCAGGTCCAGCTCTACCGCGAACACCCCACGCGCGAGGCCCTGTTGGAGGCGCTGCGCCTCCTGCCGCCGCGCTCGGCGCCCGACACCCGGGTCGAGTACTCCTCCCAGGGCTTCATCCTGCTCGGCCTCATCGCCGAGAGCGCGGCGGGCGAACCGCTGGACGAACTGGTGGACCAACTGGTGTGCGCACCACTCGGGTTGAAGGACACCGGCTTCACCCCGGACCAGGCGGGCCGCGCGCGGGCCGTCGCCACCGAGGACTGCCCCTGGCGCGGACGCGTCGTGGCGGGCGAGGTGCACGACGAGAACGCCGTGGTGCTCGGCGGAGTCGGCGGCCACGCCGGGCTGTTCGCCCCCCTCGCGGACGTGGAACGGCTCGGCCGGTCACTCGCGGGCGGCGCGCGCGAACTGCTGCGCCCCGAGACCTTCGCCCTGATGACGGCCCCCCACACCGACGGCCTCGCGCTGCGCCGCGGCCTCGCCTGGCAGGGCCAGGACCCGGTCGGCTCCCCCGTGGGCCCCGCCCCCGGCCCCGACTCCTTCGGCCACACCGGCTTCACCGGCACCAGCCTCTGGATCGACCCCGCCACCGCCCGTTACGCCGTCCTCCTCACCAACCGCGTCCACCCCTCCCGCACCGCCGACGGCATCACCGCCGTCCGCCACGCCTTCCACACGGCGGCGGCAGCGGCGAGGTGATATCGGTCGGGCCGTACGCCGCATCCGCCGAAGGGCCGCGGCCCTCGCAGCCGGGCCCTTCGACGTAGGCGGCCTCAGGAGGCCCCGGCCACCGTCATGCCAGGGCGAACTTCTGGGCGCCGGAGCCGTTGCAGTCCCAGATCTGGAGCCGCGTGCCGTTCGCGGTGGCAGCCGAGGGCGAGTCGACGCACCGGCCGGTGGTCGGATTGGACATCGAACCGTCGCCGTTGGTCACCCAGTTCTGGTATCCGCCGCCGTTGCAGGTGGCCAACTGGAGCTTTGTGCCTGCCGCGTTGGCGCCGCCCGCGATGTCCAGGCACTTGCCGAGCGTCCGCAGGGTCTGCCCGCTCCAGGTCCACTTCTGGTCGAGTGAGGTCGCCTGCTGGCAGTCCCACAGTTGGACCGCGGTGCCGTCGCCGCCGGTGTCGTTGCCCGCGACGTCCACGCACTTGCCGCCGGGACCGTAGATCGGGGTGCCGATGGCGAACTTCTGGGCGCCGGAGCCGTTGCAGTCCCAGATCTGGAGCCGCGTGCCGTTCGCGGTGGCGCCCGAGGGCGAGTCGACGCACCGGCCGCTGGCCGGATTCCGCAGCGAACCGTCGCTCTGCCGTACCCAGTTCTGGTAGCCGCCGCTGTTGCAGGTGGCGAGTTGGAGCTTCGTACCTCCCGCGCTGTTGCCGCCCGCGATGTCCAGGCACTTGCCGAGGGTCTGGAGGGTCTGGCCGCTCCAGGTCCAGTGCTGGTCCTTGGCCGCCGCCTGGCAGTCCCACAGTTGGACCGCCGTGCCGTCGCCGCCCGTGTCGTCGCCCGCCACGTCCACGCACTTGCCGCCGGGACCGGTGATCGTCTGGCCGTTCACAGAACCGCCGCCGCCACCGCCGCCGGAGCCGGGCGCCTTGTTGTACACGGCCAGCGAGTCGATGACCATCTTCCCGCCGGAGACCGTGGCCGCGTTCGGGCCGCCGCCGAAGGCGTCGGGGAAGCCGCCGCCGATCGCGAGGTCGTAGATGATGAAGAACGGGTGGTCGATCGCGTTGGACCAGGTGGTCGCGTCCACCTGGTTGGCGCTGACGGTGTAGAAGTTGTTCCCGTCGAGGTAGAACCGGATCTGCTCGGGCGACACGGAGCGGTCGATCTCCGCCGCGTAGTCGTGGAAGCCGGTCTGGCAGCCGGAACAGGCGCGCTCGCCCGAGCCGATGCCGGTCGACTCGTTGCACGGCCCGCCCGGGTTCACACCGCAGTGGATGGTGCTGAACTCGGAGCTGCGGCCGTTGATGTCCTCCATGATGTCGATCTCGCCGGACTTCGGCCAGGTCACACCGTCACGCAGCGGTGCGCCGAGCATCCAGAACGCCGGCCAGTAGCCCGCGCCGTTGGCGGTGCTGACATTGGGCTGCTGAAGGACCGACTCGATGCGTACGACTCCGCCCGCCGGGGCGCCGAAGGTGGCCGCCTGGGTCTCCACGCGCCCGGACGTCCATCCGCCGCGCGGGTCGGAACCGGAGTGCAGGGCCTGGAGCACCAGATGGCCCTGGCCGTCGTAGTAGACGTTCGACGTGCTGCTGGTCATGGTCTCGATCTCACCGGTGCCGAAATTGCTGCCCGGCCCGGTGTCGTACTTCCACAGGTTCTGGTCGATGCCGGTGCCGGACGCGCCGTTGAAGTCGTCGCTCCAGGTGAGCGTGAAGCCGGGCGGCGTCGGGGGCACTGCCGCCTCGGCCTTCGTGGTCGTGAGGTTCACTGTCGCGACGACGGTGGCGGCCACCGTGACCGCGACGACGGGGATGAGTGAGAGCGCTCTCTTCCATGCGCGGCGTCGCGGCCCTGCGATGAGAGGTGTCATGTACACAGCTTGGCGAGGGGGACGGTGTCCGACAAGACGCTGGCGCGTTCACGCGGATACGTTCACGCGGGTGCGTTGGTGTGGGTGCGTTCACGCGGATACGTTCACGCGGGTCCGTTGGTGTGGCTCGTGTCCAGGCGCGCCCGTGTCCGTGTCCGGGGCGGCATGCCTGCGACGGCCCTATGATCGCCGGTCATGGACTGGCTGGAGCGTGCCGCGGGGTTGAGGCAGTGGACCGGGAACGGGAACCGCGCGCCCCACAAGCCGCTGCTCGGCCGGCTGGCGCGCGTCCTGCTCGACCTGAACTTTCCGCCGTCGTTGCACCCGGACCTGTGTGAGGCGGTCGGACTTGAACTGGAGCCGGCCGAGACGGAATTCCTCGTCGCCGGGCGGCGGCAGCGGGACCGGCGGATGCGGGAGGCGGTGCTGTCCGCCTACAAGTACCAGTGCGCCTTCTGCGGCTACGACGGCAGAATCGGCACGGTCCCGGTCGGGTTGGAGGCCGCGCATGTGCGCTGGTGGGCCTTTGACGGGCCGGACGACGTCGACAACGGGCTGTGCCTGTGCGCGCTGCACCACAAGCTGTTCGACAAGGGAGTCCTCGGGATCGGCGCGGGCCACCGGGTCCTGGTGTCCCAGGGGTTCGTCGGACGGAGCACAGCCGCCCGCGAGCACGTGATCGCCCTCGCGGGCCGCCCGCTGCTCGGCCCGCAGCCGGGTGCCGACCCGGTCGCGGCGGCCCACCGTTCATGGCACACCGAGCAGGTCTTCCACGGCACCCCGCGCCCTCCCGCCCTCGTATGAGCACCCGCCGGGCACAGCGTGTGCCCGCCGGGCGGGAACCAAAGGCCGGTGGTGGGGCGTCCAGGGAGACGGAGGCGCACCGCTGGGGGCGATGAGAGAATCGGCGGGATCACCGAGACTGACGACGGGGGTGTCTGGCGGTGGCTCGTCCGACGGATTGGGATGTGCTGGATCTGGACCGTGATCCGGTGCCGGGTGATCCGTTCGAGGTGAAGGAACTCGCCCGCAAGCTCGGGGACTTCGCCGATGACGTGGCGAGCGCGCTCAGGTCCGTCAAGGGCCTCAACGGTGACACCGTCGTGCAGGAGTGGGCGGGCCTGTCGGGTGACGCCTACCGGCAGCAGTTCGGGGACCTGCCCGGCGAGCTGGACAAGCTGGAGCGCTCCTACCGCCTCGCCTCAGGCGCCCTCGACGGCTACTGGCCGAAGCTGGAGACCGCCCAGGCCGACGCCGACCGCGCCCTGGCCCAAGGCCGCACCGCACGCCAGGAACTGGACTCCGCCACATCCCAACTCACCAACGCCGACGCCTGGGTGAAACGCGCCCAGGACAAGTCCAAGGCGTATCAGGACGACCCCAAACCCAACGTCCCACCGCCCTCCGCGGAGGAAGTCCGCGCCGCGTCCCGTAACGCCACCGACGCCAACTCCGCCCACACCACCGCCTCCACCGCCGTCCACACCGCGCAGGCCAAACTCGACGCCGCCAAGCAACTGGCCGCCGACGCCGCCCAGTTGAGAGACGACGCCGCCTCCACCGCCCAGCACGCCCTCCACGAAGCCTCCGACGCAGGCATCAAGAACAAACACTGGTGGGAAAAGGCCGTCGACTTCGTCGCAGACCACTGGGACGACATCATCGCCGTCTGCAAAGTCATCGTCGCCGTCCTCGGCATCGTCGTCCTCATCATCGGCGGCCCCCTCGCCTGGCTCGTCCTCGCCGCCGCGATCCTCGTCCTCGCCGACACCGTCACCAAATACCTCAAAGGCCAAGCGTCCTTGTGGGACGTCCTGTTCGCCGCACTCGACTGCATCCCCATGTTCAAAGGACTCACCACCGCCGGCGGCCTCCTCAAAATGGCCCGCGAACTCCCCGCACTCCTCAAATCCGGCAAAGCCCTGGAGAACATCGCCAACAGCATCCGCAAAGGCGCGACCGGCCTGAAGAACGTCGCGCAGGACATGAAGGACCTCTACAAGGGCCTTCGTTCCGGGGCCGAGAACGAGGCCAAGGCCGGCAAGGCGATGAAAGGCCGGTGCAAGGGCGGCGACCCCGTCGATATGGTCACCGGCGAGATGCTGATGTCCCATACGGACGTCAGCTTGCCCGGCCTGCTGCCCCTGATGATCGAACGCCACCATGTGTCGAGCTTCCGCTCCGGGCGATGGTTCGGCGCGGCGTGGATGTCGACCTTCGACGAGCGGCTGGAACTCGACAGCGACGGCGCTGTGTGCGCGCACGCGGACGGCATGCTCCAGACCTATCCCGTGCCTCACCCGGGACAGCCGGTGCTGCCGAGCCATGGCCCCCGTCGCCCCTTGGCCTGGGACGGAACTCCCGGTGGTGCGGTCACGATCAGCGACCATCTCACCGGGGAGACGCGGCACTACGGTCCCCCGGTCGCACCGGACTCCGCCGACCGCGACCGCGCGGCAGCCGTCGTGCTCCCGCTGCGGGCCGTGACCGACCGCAACGGACACCGAATAGACATCGACCGCGGCGATGACGGCGCCCCCACCGCCGTACGGCACTCCGGGGGCTATCACCTCGCGGTCGACACGGACCAGGGTCGCATCACCGCCCTGCGTCTGCTGCCGTCGGCGGAAAGCCCGGACAGCAGCGCGGTCGACGGCACCCTTGACGGCCCGCTCGACGGCCCACTCGACGGCCCGGTCACCACCGAGGCCGAGACGGACATCGGCCGCGGCACCCTGCTGCGCGCCTACACCTATGACGGCCCGCACCGGCACCTCACCGGCGTCGCCGACTCCGTGGGCCGTCCCTACCGGCTCACGTACGACGAGCGGGGCCGCATCGCGTCGTGGACCGACCGGAACGACCGCTGGTACCGCTACGAGTACGACGGCCCGACCGACCGCGTGGCACGCGGCATCGGCCAGGACGGCCCGATGTCCGCGGAATTCGCGTACGACGACGACCGGCGGACGACGACGCTGACCGACAGCCTCGGCCATCGCACCGAGTACCACTACGACGAGCGGCTCCACCTGACGCGCGTCGTGGACCCGCTGGGCTTCAGCGTGCACACCGAGCACGACACGTACGGGCGGCTGCTCTCGCGTACCGACGAGCTCGGCGCCACCACCCGCTTCACCCTCGGCGAGCACGGCCAGCCGGTGCGGGTGGACCGGCCGGACGGCACTGGCGTCGAGGTGGACTACCACGACGGCCTTCTGCCGATCGCCGTCACCGAGGCCGACGGCTCCCGCTGGGAGTGCGCGTACGACGAGCGGGGAAACCTCCTCACCAGCACCGACCCACTCGGCGCGGTGAGTTCGTACACCTACGACGAGCGCGGGCACCGGATCACCCAGGTCGACGCCCTGGGCAACACCTTCCGGTTCGAGACCGACCGCGCGGGGCTTCCCGTGCGGGTGCTCGATCCCCGCGGCAGCGTCGTCCGGATGGACAGGGACGCGTTCGGGCGGGTCGTGCGGATCGAGAACTCGGTCGGCGGCACCGTGCGTCAGAAGTGGAGTCCCGAGGGGTTGCTGCTGTGGCGCACGGACAGCGGCGGGGGCCACGAGTCCTGGACGTACGACCCGGAGGGCAACCTCGTATCGCGGCGCGACGCCGGCGGGTCCGTCACCGCCTTCGAGTACGGCCCGTTCCGCCTGCCCAGCGCCAGAACCGACCCGGACGGCACGCGTTACCGCTTCACCCACGACACCGAGCTGCGACTCACCGCCGTGACCAATCCGCGAGGCGACGTGTGGAGTTACCACTACGACGCCGCAGGTCATCTCACCGGGGAGCGCGACTTCAACGGCCGCGCGCTCACCTACGTCTGCGACCCCGCAGGTCGGCCGGTCGAGCGGACCAACGGGGCCGGTCAGACAACCCGCTTGACCTTCGACGTCGCGGGCCGGGTCGTGGAGTCGCGCACCGGTGACGGCGCGGTCACCTCGCTGCGCTACGACCCCGCGGGACGGATGGTGGAGGCGGTCGGCCCTGACAGCGCCGTGGTCTTCGGCTATGACACGGTGGGCAGGATCGTCGCCGAGACCGTGGACGGCCGCACTGTCACCAGCGCGTACGACGCGCTGGGCCGACGGGTACGGCGCACCACGCCCAGCGGCGCGGCCTCGAACTGGTCCTACGACGCGGCGGGGTTGCCCTCGTCGCTGGTCGTCGCGGGCTGTCGGCTGACCTTCGCGCATGACGCGGCGGGCCGCGAGACCGCCCGCGGTCTGGGCGCCGCCGCGGTGCTGACGCAGAGCTGGGACGCCGGCCACCGACTCGTCGAGCAGGTCATCCGGGCGGGTACCGCAGACGCGCCGGAGACCGGCGAGGCAAGCGTGCGGCAGTCCCGGTCGTACCGCTACCGCGACGACGGCCATCTGGCCGGGATCACCGAACTGCTCGGCGGCACACGTCGTTTCGACCTCGATCGGGCGGGCCGGGTCACCACGGTGTCGGCCGACAGCTGGACGGAGTCGTACGCCTACGACGCGCTCGGCAACCTCAGCGCCACCGCTCATCCGGCCCCCGGCGGACAGGACACGCAGGGACCGACGGAGCGCTCCGGGACAAGGATCACCTCGGCGGGCCGCACCGCCTACGAGCACGACGCCCAGGGGCGCGTGGTCCGCGTGATCCGGCGGACGCTGTCCGGACTGCGCCGGATATGGACGTACGCGTGGGACGCCGAGGACCGGCTCACCGAGGTGGCGACCCCCAGGAGCGGTGTGTGGCGGTACCGCTACGACGCACTCGGCCGGCGCGTCTCGAAGTTCCGGATCGATGCGGAAGGCGCCGCCGCCGAAGAGGTCCGGTTCACCTGGGACTGCGCCAATCTCGCCGAGCAGCAGACGCTCCGGGACGGCATGACGGAGACCGACACATGGGACTGGGAGCCGGGCAGTCACCGGGCCGCGTCCCAACTGCGCAGGCAGTGGCGGGCGGACGCTCCGGACGAGGTCAGTCGGCAGTTCTACGCGATCGTCACGGACATGGTCGGCACTCCCAGCGAACTCGTCGGTGAGGACGGCACGATCGCCTGGCGGGCCGCCAACACCCTGTGGGGCAAACCGCTCGGGGGAGGCGACACCGGCGACAGCCTCTGCCCGCTGGCCTTCCCCGGACAGTACCGCGACGCGGAGACCGGGCTCCACTACAGCCTGGCCCGTTACTACGACCCGGACACCGCGGCCTTCCTGACGCCTGACCCGTTCGGGCTGGTCCCCGCCCCGAATCCACACGCGTACGTCGACAACCCCTTCCGCTGGAGCGACCCACTCGGTCTGGAGGGCGACAGCACCGAGCCGGCTCGCGTCTACGACGACTCGGAGTACGACAAGCACGGCTCGAGCGGCGGTTCATCGGCCAAGGGTGAGGTCAGCCGCGCGCCGTCCAACGGTCAGGCGGCGCTCGACCGTTCCATCGACATGGATCCGAGCAATCCCAACGTCACCAGGCGCCTCGGCGTCGACCACGTGAACGGCGAGATCGTGGTCCTGGACCGGCACCGGGCGATCGCCGACGCGGACGGCAATATCATCAAGGAGATCTACCACGGCCATGTGCAGTCCACGTATCCGTCGAAGAGTGTCACGCAGGGCGACCTGACGAAGCTCAAGAAGGCGGGCATGATCGACAACATCAAGAAGCAGCGTGTGCTCCCGCCGCCCTGCGAATAGCCACAGCGAAGGTCCGGTATCCCGTATGGCGTCCGAATACGACTGGGACAGCGGCGAGGGCCTGTCGCGGATCGACGACCCCGCGGCAGTGGACGCCGCGTTCGAACGCGGCGAACGCCACCTGGGCACCGCGGTGGTGGGCCTGGCCTTCACCTGCCCGCTGGCTGAGTCGTCACCCCGGATCGTCAGGGCGACAGGGCTGCCGGACCCTGCGGAGCGCCAGTTCGCCTTCACCGCCGCGGGCGTCGCGGCACGGGTCCACGGCTCTCTGACACCGGAGTTGTACGCGGCCCTGCGCGCGGAGGGTTCCAGCGGCTTCGCGGAGACCGCCATCGACGACGCCCTGACCTTCGTTCCGTTCCGGAAGCTGCCGCCGTGGCTCAAGCGGCGCTGGCTGCTGACCGGAGCGCGGGACATCGCGCAGGGATGGTGGCTGCGCACCGCGGATGTGGCCGACCGCATGCGGCAAACCGTGCGACGACGACGTCCCTGAACGGCTCGCAAACCTCCTGAATCGGCCGGACGGGCACATACCGGGGGCTTGTGGCAGTACGCACCGGCTTGTGCGGCGTACGGGACCTTGTGTGCATCAAGCGGGGCGGCGTGCGCCGATGTGCGCAGGGGCGGGGGGCGGGGAGGGTGACCGCAGACGCGCAACGCGTCGGCACGGCGGGCCTGTTGACGAGCGATCGGACGGCGCACCGGCGTGCCCGTACGAAGGAGATTGTCGATGAGAGGCTTCGGCCCGGCAGATACCGGTATCGACGGAAGACGGCGCGGCGAAGGGGGCGGCGGGGCCAGTGGCAGGGCGGACCGGCGGTGGCGCCGGCGGGTGGCCACGGCGCTGTTGGGCGTGACCCTGCTGGCCACGGGATCGCTGGTCGGGGGCGGCCCGGCACAGGCGAACACGCCCGGTCAGCCCGGCACACCGAGCGCGCCGACGACCGTGTTCACGGAGGACTTCGAGAACGGTCAGGGCCCGGCGGTGACGACGCTGCCGGACTACACGGGCGCGGCGCCGCTGGCGGAGACGTACACCGCCGATCCGGCGTGGCTGACCTCCTGCAACGGCCTGCTGGTCTCGCAGCAGGGCCCGGCGAATCCCCCGCCGGGCGTCAACTGCGGGGGCTTCTGGAACGCGAACAAGCAGATGGCCGCCGCGCTGGGCACGTGGGCGGGCGGCGACGCGTCCACCAACCACTCGCTCACCGCCTACACCTCGGGCGATCCGGGCGCCGGGCGCACCGAGTTGGAGACCGTACGGCCGATCCCGCTGAGCGCGAACCACCGGTTCCTGACCTTCTCGGTGGACGCGGCGGCCCAGAACTGCTTCGCCAGCCACCCCCTGCTCGCCTTCTACCTGCTCGACGGCGGCACCGCCCGCGCCGCGTTCACCTCCCCCATCGACCCGTGCCAGAACCCCGGTTCGGTGATCGGCGGCACCTCGGTGGGTACGTACGCCAGCGACGGCTCGGTGCTGTTCACCGGCGACTCGGCCGGTATCCGGCTGGTCAACGAGCAGGCCAGCGGCAACGGCAACGACGGCGCGATCGACAACGTCCGTCTGCTGGACGCCACTCCGCAGCTCGACCAGGGCTTCGCCCCGGCGAACCTGCCCGTGGGCGCGCCCGCCACACTGACCTTCACCCTCACCAACACCAGTGAACTGGCCGCCAAGAACGGCTGGTCCTTCGGCGCTCAACTCCCTGACGGGCTGCGGCTGGACGGCAGCAGCGCGACCACCGACTGCGGTTCGGGAACGGCCACCGCGGACGCGGCGGACGGCACGATGACCGTGAGCGGTGACCTCGCCGCCGGTCAGCAGTCCTGCACCGCGACCGTCAAGCTCACCTCCAACTACGGCGGCACGTACCAGATGTGCGGCTCGTCGATCACCGACCCGGTCGGCGTCGACCTGCCGGGCTGCGCCTCGGTGACCTTCACCGCGCCCGTCTTCGACGCCCGCGCGCACGGCGTACGGCTCACCTCGCCGCTGCTCAACATCGGCCCGCTGGCGCCGTCCGCCCACTCCTGCACGCCGCTGCCCGGCAGCGACAGCCACTCCGTGGTGAGCGCCGGGCTCGGCACCGTCGGCAACCTCGGTGTCCTGACCACCGACGCCTCGGGCACCGTCGACGCCGACGGGACCCGTACGGCCGCGGCCCACGCCCAGACCTCCGGCATCAATCTCCTCGGCGGCCTGATCACCGCCGACCTCGTCGGCACCTCGGCCCAGGCACGGCAGTCCCTCACCGGCGCCGGGCCAGGACCGGTCTCCTCGACCGGTTCGACCGTCCTGACCAACCTCCGCGTCGCCGGTGTCACCGTCGCCGCCAACGCAGCGCCGAACACCACCATCGGCCTGCCGCTCGTCGGCTCCCTCGTCATCAACCAGCGGACGACCGTCGCCGCAGGCAAGGGCATCACCGTCACCGCCCTCTCCCTGACCCTCCTCACCGGCGTCCACGTCACGATCGCCCAGAGCACCGCCGCCCTCCTCACCTCCACCGACCCCTGCCCCGCCACCTGACCTGACCCGACCCATCCGAACTCCCTTGCCCCGCCCGGTCATTGAGCACCGCACCCGGGCGGGCCGAGGCCGCGCCCGGCAACGCGTCGAGGGCTCCACCGCGGATGGTGGAGCCCTCGACGTGTCTGGTGGCGGAGTCCTACGGGTTACGCGGAGGCCACCTGGACGGTGCCGGTGGTCACGGTCTGCCAGGTGTCGGCGCCGTCGAAGCGGGCACGGAAGTACCCCGCCCGGGTCTTCGTGACGTCCGCTGAGAAGCCGTACTCTCCGGAGCCGTCCCACCGGGCCTCGACCGTGGACAGCGTCTTCCAGTGCGTGCCGTCCGCGGAGAACTGAAGGGCGACGTCAGCGGTGGCCGGAGTGATGTTCCCGTCGAAAGCGATATGCCCCTCGGTGCGGACGTGATGACGGTCCAGCCGATAGGCGCTGTAGTCGGTGAAGCGGGCCGGCTGGAGAACGGTCACGACATCGCTTCGGCCGACGGTGTCACTGATGAACGGGTCGGCGCTGAGGCTCGTCACCTGGAAGAACCCCGATTCCGGAGGCGTGTAGTCGGCCCGGAACGACCCGTCAGCGGATGTGGTGAACCCGCCGACCAGGTCGTTGTACTCGGCGGACGGCCCGAACAGAATCCCGCCGGAAACGTCCGGCAGCGGCTGCCATACGCCGTCCGTCAACTGCTCCAGCCGCCCGGTCAGGGTGACCTGCTGATTCAGGTCGATACGCGACGGACTCGTGTGCAGAACAGCCCGGGTGGGTGTCTTCTCGATACCGACGGCGATCTGCGGAGATTCGCCGTACAGGGCGTTCGGAGCGGTGTTGTCCGGGCGGTAGTACGCCTGGATCGTGGCGGAGTTCCCGAGAGGCAGGGTCAGCGAGATTCTGCCCTGAGCGTCGCTGACGGCACTGGTGTCGAGCCAGTCGTCGGGATAGGAAACGGAGACGTAGACCGTGTGACCCGGCAGCGCGCGCAACTCCCCGCTGTCGGGCCACCTGCCGCGCAGCGTTCCGCTCAGCGTGACATCACGGTGACCGGAGTCGACGGAAGTCCGGTCCACGGCGACGTCCGAGAGGTCCGCGACGACAAAGTAGGAGAGCCCGCCGGCCCGGGGCACCGACACGTGGTCCCCCGCGCTGTCCGACGCTTCGATATCCACCTGGTACGAGGCGAAATCCGGCAGGTGCAGCGGTGTCCGCGTGCGCCACAGGCCGTCTTGCGCTGTGCCCGAGAACAGGACGAAATCCTCAGGTCCGACGAGACCTACCTCCTGGCCGGTCGTCGGCGAGACGATGTGCGCTGTCAGCGCGGTGATGTCGCTGCTCGCCTCGGCCTTGACCTGAAGCGTGCCCAGGTCACCACTGACACTGTTCGCGTAGGACACCGTGATCGAATCCGCCGCGTGTGCGGCCGGTGCGCCCACCACGCACACGGCCACGGCCGCCGCACTTGCCAGCACGGCATGAAATCGCCTCATTCTTCCTCCCCCTAGCAGCAGGTCCCATGTCTCCCCGCAGCTCACGGACGGCGCCGGAGCCAACTGCGACCCTAGCGCCGGCCTGTGACAATCACTTCTGATTTCCCGAGGAGGCCGCCGTCGCCCACGGTCCGGCGATGAGTTCCGGGGGTGGCGGGGGTCTACCTCTCGGACGGGAAAAAGACACTGACCGGGAGTACGCCATGGGTCTCATTCACATTGAGCTGTTCACGACGCTGGACCTGGTGGGGCAGGCGCCCGGGGGGCCGGAGGAGGACCCGGAGGGGTTCTCGTACGGGGGGTGGCAGGTGCCGATGCTGGACGAGGTGGCCGGGGCGCAGGTGGACGCGGCGTACAAGGGGACGGACGCGCTGCTGCTCGGGCGGCGGACGTACGACATCTTCGCCGCGTACTGGCCGCATCAGGAGGACGGGGACAACGGGGGCTTCGCCACGCTCTTCAACAGCGTGCCGAAGTACGTGGCCTCGCGGGGTACGCCCGATCTGTCGTGGGCGGGGTCGACGCACCTGGGGCCGGATCTGGTGGCGGCAGTGCGCGAGGTGCGGGAGCGGCACGAGCACATCAAGGTGGTCGGGAGCCTGGACCTGGTGCAGACGCTGCTGCGCGAGAAGCTGTTCGACCGGCTGGACCTCTGGGTGCACCCGATCATGCTGGGCGTCGGGAAGAAGGTGTTCGACGGCGGCGCGGTCCCCACGAACGTCTCGCTGCTCGCACCGCCCGTGGCCAGCCCGAAGGGCACCGTGCACCTGCGCTACGCACGCGCCGACGGCGTCCCCGGGACCGGGGACATGAGCGCGGTCGACCGCGACGCCGGACAGGACGCCTGAGGCAGCGTTCGACGGCTTTGCCAGCTCTTTACAATCCGTTCCGCCCACGTCTCGTCTTTTCAGTCGATCCGCACCTCAGCCCGCGCGTGACCGCGCGGGCGGGCCGACGAAAGAGAGCGATTCATGCGCCGAACTGTTCTGAGCGCCGTGGCACTCGCGTGTACCGCCGTACTGGCGAGCGGTGTGCCCGCGTTCGCCGACGGGGCGTCCCCGACCCCGGCCCCGACCCGGTCCGCCGTGCAGACGCCGTCGACCGGGCCGTCGGACGCCACGTCGTCCACGCGGCCCTCCGCGACGGCCGCGCCGACCAAGGCGACGCGGGCGGGCCAGGTCCCCGCGGTGCCGAAGGGAGCGCCGAACACCGGTGAGGCGCCGGTGGCCTCGCACGGCGGAAACGACGGCGGGCTGATCGGCGGGGGCGCGGCCGCGGTGCTCGCGCTCGGCGGCGGGGCCGTTCTCCTCGTACGCCGCCGGCGGGCGACCGGGGCGTGACCTCCCGCCGCACGGGCGACCGCGGCACGGGCGACCGTGGCGGGGGCTTCCGAGACGTGAGCGACCGGTCCGTGGGCTCCCGGCTCACCGGCCCCCGGCTCACCGGCTCGCGGCGCGCCTTCGTCACCGCCGTGACGGCCGCCCTGCTGCTCACCGGCTGCGGCGGCCATCAAGCCGCGGGCCGCGCGGCGGGCGACGCCTCGGGTGACACCTCCAGCCGCGCCGCCGTGACCGAACGCCCCACCGGCGCACCGCGCTCTTCGCGGCCCGCCGCGAAAACGGCACACGCGCTGGCGCGTTCGGTCCCGGTGCGCCTGGAGGTCCCGGCCATCGGGGTCAACACCCCGCTCATGGAGCTGGGGTTGGCCCCGGACGGCACCGTGGAGGTCCCGCCGATCACGGCGCACGACCGCGCGGGCTGGTACCGGGGCTCGCCGACACCGGGTCAGGCCGGCCCGTCGGTGATCCTCGCCCACGTCACGGTCGGCGCGTACGGGGACGGGGTCTTCCGCCACCTCTCGCGGCTGCGCCCCGGCGACCGGATCGTGGCGCGCCTGAAGAACGGCGAGGCGCCCCGGTTCGCCGTCACCGACGTCCGTACGGTCGCCAAGTCGGACTTCCCGACGGACGCGGTCTACGGCGACGTGGACCGTCCCGAGCTGCGGCTGATCACGTGCGGCGGCCCGCGCGAAGGCACCGGCTACCGCGACAACGTCATCGTCTTCGCCACGCTGATCCCGTAGCGGGCGCGTCACGACCAAGCACGGCCAAGGCGGTCTCCTGACGCCTTCCCCGAGTCCCGGGCCGCCGCCGGTCCCCGTACGCCGGCGGCCCGGGACCCTCCGCGGGAGGGCGGAGGAGACCGCGAGAGCACCACCCTGCCCCCCGACATGGAGAGCGTTGAAACGGTCCCGCGAGCAGGCAGCGTCCGAGCTGTTCGCCGCCTTCTACCCGCGCCTCGCCGGCTGGTGCCGCCGCCTGGTCGACGACGACGAGACGGCCCACGAGATCGCCTCGGAGGCGTTCACCCGGCTGTGGGCGCGCTGGACGGCGGTGGCCGAGCCGCGCGGCTTCCTGTACGTCACCGCGACCAATCTCGTACGGGATCATTGGCGCAAGCTGGAGCGCGAGCGCAGGGCCGTACGCCGGGCCACCGTGGAAGCCGCGGTACGGCCGCCGGCCGAGCAGACCGACCCGTCGCTGCGCATGCTGGTGCAGTCGCTGCCGGAACGCCTGCGCGTGCCGATCCTGCTGCACTACTACGCCGACCTCCCGATTCGGGAGATATCCCTGCTCACCGGCCGCAAGGAGGGGACGGTCATGTCCGACCTCCACACCGCCAGGGAACTGCTGCGCGCCCACTTGAGGAGAAGCCTTGATCACACAGTCTGACGACGGTCAGGACTTTGACCCCGAGGACCCGCTGACGGTCATCCTGCGGCCCGCCCCCGACCATCTCGGGCTGCCGCCCGGCCGGTACGAGAAGATCCGCAGGGGCGCGGCCCGCCGCCGTCTGCTCCGTATCGCCGTCGGGGTCGGCCTGTCCGGCGCGGTCGCCGCCCTTGTCGCGCTGCCGCTGCGCATGGCGGGACCGCAGTCGCCCGCCGCGCCCGCGATCCCGCTCGGCACGCCGCCCGCGAGCAGCTCCGCGACCAGGCCCGTCACCACCCCGACGCCGCGGCCCGCGCCGACCGACGGCCCTCGGACGGCGAAGACCCGGCCCACGGCCCAGGCCCCGTCCCCGAGCGCCGCCACGCGGACCGGCCCGCCCGGCAGATCCGCTTCCGCCACGCCCACCGCCACGCCCACCGCGACCCGCACCACGGACCGTCCCACGGTCCGTTCTACGGACCGCCCCACGGGCCGCTCGACGGAAGGTCCCACTACCTCGAACCGGTAGGCGGCACCAGGGTGTTGCGTGCGCAAGCCCCGCAAGCCCCGCAAGCCCCGCAACACGCCGCAGGGCCCGGCCAGGATGCGGTCGGGCCCTGCGGGATGACGCGGATCGGGGCGCGGTCAGTGCCCGTTGCCCCGCGCGGGCCGGTGGAAGGCGACGGTGTAGGTACGGGTCACCGAGCCGTTGGGTGAGGTCAGGGTGACGGTGCGAGTGGTGGAGCGCGGAGCGGTCGAGGAGACGACCGCGCTGCCGTCGGTGACCCTGACCCGGATGCCGGTCTTGGCCGGTACGGCGGTGACGGCCGGGACCCTGCCGTTGGCGGGGAGGTCGACGACGTACGTGGAGACCTCGGGGTCGAAGCCGTCGACGGCGACTCCCCCGATTTTGAGGGCACTTGCGTCCGCGACGCTCGCCTTCGTGGCGTCGGCGAAGTTGGTGACGGTGACCGAACCGTCGTGGTTGACGACGAAGTGCGCGGCCATCGCGGCGGCCAGGTTGATCCGCTCCCAGCTCGCTGCGCCGGCCGCCGTGAGGTCGAGCGGGTAGCCCGAGTCGGTGGCGGTCTGCTGGAGGATCTGGGTGCGCTGCTCCGCGGTGAGGTCGGGGAACGCGGTGACCAGCAGGGCCGCCGCGTCGGTCGGGGCCGCGAGGGACTGACCGGCCTTGCCCGTACGGGAGAAGCCGTAGGTCAGGCGCTGGGTGTAGACGTCGATGTCCTGCGCCGTGGTGAGGCCGCCGTAGGAGTCGCCCGCGCAGGCGGCGAGCGTGTCGCCGTATCCCTGCTTCTCGCACTGTGCGAGCAGCACGTTCTCGATCTCGGTGTGGGCCTGCGTGAGCAGTTGGGCGAAGTCGGGGTCGGCCCACCGGTGGGCCACGGTGGCCTGTCCGGTGATGCGGCCGCCCATGACGTCGAGCGGGTAGTGGAAGCCGAGGACGACCCGGTTGTCGCCGTACTCCGAGGTGCGGGCGAGGATCGACGGCGCCAACTCCGGCAGGAGCGTGGCGAGTACGGTCCCGGCCTCGTATCCGCCGTACGTGTGACCGCTCGGGTACGAGCCGCTGGTGGCGAGACCGCTGTACGAGCCGTCCTGCGACTCGTAGACGTCTCCGCCGTCGCCGACGAAGCCGAGCCGGACGTACGGGCGCAGGTAGCCGTAGTGGTCCTTGGCCGCGTCGTGGGTGTCGAGACCCTGGGTGACCCGGCCGAACAGGGCGTTGGTCTTGGGCAGTTGACCGCCGCTCAGCGCGTCGCTGTAGATCGCGCCGAGCCGGGACCCGAGGCCGTCCGCCATCGTGACGGTGGCGCTGTGCGTCGCGTCGACCTCGGCCCTGTCCACCTCCTTCTGCGTGGCCGCGTTGTTGATGCGCACCGCGATCTCGTCGTTCTCCGCGGTGAGCGAAGTGCCGTTGGCGACCTTGGAGTTGGCGCCGAGGACGCTGGAGGGGAGGTGGTCGAAACCGCTGAGGAGGTGGGTGAAGTAGTCGGAACCGTCGCCGGTAGCAGGCCACTTGTCCGACGCGTAACTCGCCTTCAGCGTCTCGTCGGGGAACGGGGACGGCGTGTACGCCGGGGCGGCCACGTCCTGGGCGGTGGCCGGGTCCTGTGCGGTGGCCACGTCCTGAGCGGCGGCCGGGTCGTCCGAGGTCCCGGCCAGCGTCACCGCGGTGACGGTCGCCGAGTGGGCCTTGGTCGTGCCGCCCGGGGCCGTGAGCAGCGCCGTGCCGGCCGTGGCGGGAAGGTGCGCGGTGGAACCGTCGTCGAGGGTCACGGTGTAGCCGATGACCGGGAATCCGCCGTCACCGGCCGGCCGCCAGGTCACCCGGACGTGGCCGCCGTGCGTGGTCACCCCCGTCACGTGCGGCTTCTGCGGCCGGCCGCCGCCGGTCACCACCGGGGCGGTGGCGGCGCTCTGCCGCGAGGCGCCGACGGAGTTCAGCGCCTGGACGCGCGCGGTGTACGAGCGGCCCGCGGGCAGCGAAGTGAACACCGTGCCGCGGCTGTTCGGGTCGCGGATCTCGACCTGGTGACCGTCGTTGAGGCTGATCCGGTAGCCGGTGACGGGCGAGCCGCCGGTGTCCTGCGGCGCGGCCCAGGCGACGGTCACACTCGCGCCGGACGAGGTCGCCGACACCGCGCCGGGCACCGCCGGTACGGTCTTGGGCTTCGTCCTGAGCGCGGACATCGCGCGGTCGAGGGACTGGTGGCGCGCGGTGAGGGTCGCGTCCGTCGCCTTGTCGTCCGCGACGGCCGCCTTGGCCGCGGCGAGCGCGGTGGTGAACGCCTTCCACGACGCTTCCGTGTAGCGCGCGTTGTCGAGGGCCGACGCCGTGCCGACCAGGTCCTCAAGTCGCAGCCGGGGCAGCGGAATCAACTGGCCGGCGGCGAGGGTGAGGCTGCGGGTCTGCGCGTCGACTTCGAGCTGCGCCGCGTCGTCGGCGGCCAGCAGGGCCTGTGCGGAGGCGAGTTCACGCCGGAACACGCCGAAGTCGATCGTGTCGTACCGCGCCGCGTCGCCGGACAGTCCCGCGTACCGGTCGACCGCCTTGCGCAGCGCGGTCTTGTCCGTCGCGGTGGGCGTGTCAATGTGGCTGAAGGTGATCCGGCCCAGATTCGCGACGTACGGGTGCGAGGAGTCCGGGGTGGTCAGCAGCCGCAGGTGGACGGTGTGCGTGCCGGTGACCGGCGTGGGCAGCGTCAGGCTCGTCGTGCCTCCCGACGACCACGCGCTTCCGGTGACCGGCAGCGGGACGGTCGCGTACGGCGTCCCCGGGTCGGCCGCGTCGAAGGAGTCCAGGTAGAGCTGGGCGGCCGAACCGGTGCCGCAGCGGGCGGAGTTGTTGACGTAGGTGAAGGTGACGGTGTTCTTCGGCGTGGACCCGAAGTCGACGGTGCCGTAACCGGCCCAGGCCCCGTTGTACGTGCCGCCGAGGTCGGTGGTGGAGCCGGAGCCGGTCCAGCCGACCGGCTCGCTCTTGAGGCCGCCGCCGCTGGTGGAGTCGAACGCGGTGGCGTCGAAGCCCACCGGGGCGTCGGCGGTGCGCGTCAGGGTCAGCGAGTAGACGTTGGCCACGTACGGCTGCGAGGACGACTGCGTGCTGGAGACGAAGTCGGCGTACACGTCCTGGACGCCGGTGAAGACGGCCGGGTCGAGCTGAACGGTCGCGGTGGCGAGGGTTCCCCAGCCGGAGCCGGTGTAGTCGAGCGGGATGTCGACGCTCTTCTCGCCGTCCTTCGAGCCGAGGTGCAGTTCGAGGTGCCCGTCGGACGCGGCGCGCGACTGCGGCTTGTCATAGCTGACGGTGACGGTGTCGGCGCCGTCCTTGAGGTCGGTGGCCTTCCACTGGGCCCACGCGCCGTTCGTGGTGTTCTCGAAGATGCCGTTGCCGAGGCTGAGCGGCAGCGAACCACCGCCGGTCGTGGTGCTGTTGGCCGCCGTCAGCGTGGCGAGCGTGGTCGAGGGCGAGGAGGAGACCGCCTCGGGCGAGAACTGGTACCAGTCGAAGTTCGACACCCACTGCTGGCCGGACGGCGCGTGGAAGACGAACGTCGCACCGGACGCGGTCAGCAGCGCGTCCGGGTCGGTGACGGCCGCCCGCACGGTGGTGTAGTTCTGCCAACTGCCCGTGCCGGGAAGGGAGACGGTGGCGACGACGGGGCCGTCGGCGGCGCCCGCGTGGACGTCCACACTGCTCGGCTTCGCGCTCGTGGCCTGCGAGTTGGCGTAGCGGACCGCGACGCTGCGCGGCGCGACCCCGCCGAAGTCCAGCTTGTTGTACCGCTCCCAGGCGCCCTCGGTGACCCCGCCGAGGTCCCCGTCGGAGTAGTACGCCTCCTTCACGAGGCTGGGGCCCTCCATCTGGTCGGGGGCCTCGGCCTGGAGTACGGCGAAACCGCCCTCGTCGATGGTGAGCGCGTCGGCGGCCGAACGCAGCGCGTCCTGCGCCGCCATGAGCGTGCCCGTCCTGGCGGCGGTGTCCGCGAGGACGGTCCGCGCGCGCTCCAGCGCCGAACTGAACAGCGTCCAGGAGCCGTCGGAGTAGTTGCCGCTGCGCACCAGCGACGCCTGGCCGACGAGCGTGCCGAGCCAGGCGCGGTACACCGCGGCGGCGGAGACGGTCAGCGGGTCGGTGGCCGAGATGCCGGTGCCGCTCACCGTGGAGGCGCGCACGCCGTGGGCGAAGGCCGCGTCGCGGAAGGTGATGCCGTAGCGCGCGTCGACCTTCGTGGTGCCGGTGAGCGACAGCGTCGCCGTACGCGAGCCGGTCACGCGGAGGTCGGCCGTGACGCCGCCGGGCAGGCCGGTCACGCTCGCCGCGCCGGTCCTGGTGAGGCTGGTGCCGCTGCGGGCGGCGAAGGACGCCGGTCCCGACAGGGTGAGCTTCACGCTGCCGCGGACGGCGCCGTCCGCTGCGGTGGCGACGGTGTCCGGCCGGGCGGAGAGCACGGTGCCGGTGTGGCCCGTTCCGCTGCCGCCGTGGCCGGTGTCGGTGTCCAGCGAGTACGCGGGCTTGGTGTCGGCGCCCCACCGGGAGGGCTTGGCGCCCATGGTGAAGTCGAGGGTCCCGCCGGCGACGATCTGCGAGTAGTCCAGCCAAGTGTTCTGGAAACGCTTGCCGTTGAGCGTCGCGCTCTGCACGTAGTAGTTCGTCGGCGAGACCCCGCCGGCCTTCACCGTGAAGCGGGAGCCGTTGGCGTAGGTGATCGTCGTGGAGTCGAAGAACGGGCTGCCGATCTGGAACTGGCTGGAGCCCGCGGTCACCGGGAACAGGCCGAGGGCCGCCGCGACGAACATGGTCGACATGGTGCCCGCGTCGTTGTCCATGGTCGGCAGGAAGCCGTTCGGGGCGAGCTTGTAGACCTGCGTCTTGACCGGCGGGGTGAACTCACCGCCGCCGCTGGGGGCTTCGTTGGTGGAGCCCGTCGCGATGTACCGGTTCCAGGTCGAACCGGTGTAGATGGCGCGCACCCACTTCTGCGTCAGGCTGGGCTCGCCGACGTAGTTGAAGAGGTACGGGGCCTGGAGGTCGATCTCGTTCGCGTTGGAGTGCAGCATGGTCGAGCCGTTGTCGAGGGCGGAGTCCTCGCCGAACATGTGGTCGACGGCGGCCTTTCCGGCCTTCGTACCGCCCATGGCCTTGATGAGGCCGCCCATGTCGTAGGCGTCGTACCAGTGGTACTGCCAGAGCGTGCCCTGGTAGAGACCGGCCGCCTCGAACTTCTCGTAGTCGGCGCTCTGCCAGTCGCCGCCGGACGCGCGCGGGGTGAGCAGACCGACCTTGGTGCCGTCACCGGCCGTCCAGGCGCCGGACTTCACCAGGTTGTCGATCGCCATGGTCGACTGCGTGCGCAGCTTGTCGGCGTCCGCGTCCTTGCCGAGCGCGCCCGCGACGACGGACAACGCCCACTGGTCGTACCCGCGTTGGACCGTGGTGCCGGGATCACCGGTGACGTACCCCTGCCGCAACTGCGCGCCCGTGTAGAACCCGGAGTACGACAGCAGCGCCGGATACGCCTCGTCCAGCCGGTCGAAGTTCTTGTACCCCTTCGACAGCGCGTCGGCGATCACCACCGCCGAGCGCTCCCACCGCACGGTCGGCACCGAGTGCGTGAGACTGCCGAGGCTCTTGCCCGAGGCGTGCACGTCGGCGAAGAGCACGATGAGCGACTGCACCAGGTCCCGGTACGTGGCCGGGTCGATGTACGCCTCGACCGAGTACTTCCTGAAGTCGTCCCAGGTGGACCAACCGTCGTAGTACGTGAAGCCGTTCGCGGTGTGCACCGCGCCGTCCGCGCCCCGGTAGGTCCCGCTGGTGCTGGTGGCGTTCACCGGCAGCCCGTACATCCGGTACAGGTGCGTGTAGAACTCCTTGGTGAGCATCGACCCGGGGTCGGACTTCGCGGACGCGCTGACGGCCACGGCGCCGAGCGTGCTGTTCCACTCCGCCTTCGTCCGCGCGCGGGCCTGGTCGAAGGTGAGGCCGCCGACCTCGTTGCGCTGGTCGGTCACGGCCTGGTCCGCGCTGATCGGCGAGAGCGTGACGCGCAGTTCGACATCGCGCCCGTGCGCCTTGTCGAAGCCGAGGACCGCTCCGGCGTCGGAGCCGTCCCGCGTGGTCGCGTCGCCCAGCGTGCCGTCGTTGCCCCAGCTCTTCAGCGAGGTCACCGGGACATTGGTCGTGGCGGCGTAATAGAGCTGGTACGAGGCGCCGTTGAACGAACCCGCGATGAGGCCGGTGATCGAGGTCGTCCCGTTCGGGAGCGTCGTCGCCTTCATCGTCGTGCGGGTGCGGCTGGTGAAGTTGTTCGCGAGGTCGAGGACGAGTTGGGGCTCGGCGCCGTCGGGGAAGCTGTAACGCTCAAGGGCCGTACGCGTCGTCGCCGTCATCTCGGCCTTGACGGTCCCGGCGTCCCGCGTCACCGCCGAGGCGGTCCCGGAGACCGACCCGAGCCCCACCTGGTAGTAACCGGGCGTCGCCGTCTCGTCGTCGTGGCTGTACGGGTGCGCGTACGTGCTGGGCGCCGGGCGCTTGTCGTAGCGCACGGACGTCGGGACGACCAGCAGGTCACCGCCGCCGCCCGAGCCGCCGACGCCGTCGAGATTCGTCGCGGTGAAACCGGCGATGCGGCTCTCGTTGTAGTCGTACCCCGTGTGGTTGCGGCCCGGTGTGGTCAGCGGGTTGACCTTGGCGAGGCTGTGCGGCGCCTCGGCGCCCGGCAGGTCGTTGCCGTCGTCGCCCGCGGTGGAGACGAAGGGGTCGACGAGCTTGGTGTAATCCGTGCCGCCGGACGTGCTCGCGGTGTTAGCGGTGGGTGCCGCCGTGGCCGTACCGGCGCCCGCCAGCGCGGCGAAGGCGAGCGACCCGGTGAGCAGCGCCGCGACCGCGGCACGCAGCCGGCCGCGGTGCCCGCGGGCTGCTCCCGGTGGCGTCACGCGGGGCGTCGGGGCATGGGATCTGATGGGCATGTGGCCTCTCCGGAGTCGCGGAACGCACGCACGACCCCGGGAGGACAACGTTGTCAACCCAACACTGGAGCGTGCAGAGTGAGATGGCGGTGGACACGCCGGAGTATTCCCGCAAGCGCCCACGGACGTCCACCATCAGACACGGGAAAGGCGTACGGGGGACAAACGGAATCCGCACAGAAGGTGCGCTCCGGGCGCACGGGACGGGGCGGGGGGCGGGGGGTGCGGTTCGCGGCGGGGCGCCGCTCGCCGCTTGTGGCAGGTGACGACTCGGCGATGCCCACGCGTCGAGTTCATGGCACAAGTGGCCCAGCGGCCACCGGTGTCAGCCGTCACTCAACGGCAACTCGGCCACCATGACGGCGTAGAGCGGCGAGTCCGCGAAGGGGCGCTGCGTGCCGACGCGGCGGTATCCCCAGGCTTCGTACAGCGCCTCGACACGGCGATGGGTGGTGTCGACCAGCAATACGGCGAGGGCTTCGGTGCGGTCCCGCAACAGGGAGTGGAGCAGGCGCTCGGATATCCCCCGCTTCCGCCACTGGGGCCGCACCATCAACTCCGAGACGGAAAAGGTGGATGGGTCTTCCGGGGCGGGGACGATGTACTCACGCCACCACTCCCGGCCGGGACCGGCGGGTGCGCCGTATGCGAAGCCGACGGGTTCGTCACCGTCGTAGGCCACGACGCAGGTGAAGCCGCCCATCGCACCCCAGTGGTCGACGAACCAGGGGAAGCGCTGGTGGAATTCGTCATGCATCTGGTCGGCGAAGGCGTCGGCGTGCACGTCGATCAGGAGCTGCCGGACCGCCGGGAGGTCATCGCTCGTGAAAGGGCGCAACTCGATGACGTCGGGCACAGTCAGCTCCATTCGGTGCGGTATCGGTCGCCCCACTCGTACGCACTCCTCGCGTCCGGCGCGGCGGTGAGCAGATCACGGTAGAAGTCGCCGATCACGGATCGTAGACGGCCGGGCAGGGGGCCACCATCCATGAGGGCGAACACCTCCTCGGCGCTGGCGCAGCCCTGTTCGATGTCTCCCTGGTGCACCTGCGCCAGCGCGAGGCGTGCGGTGACCAGTGCCCGGTTCCTACGGAACCTCTGGGGAAGGGTCGCCAACGACTTGTAGGAAGCGGCCTCGGATTCCTCGTGTCGGCCGAGCAGATCCTCCGCGATGGCGGTGAGCGAGTGCAGTTCCGCCGCCCCGTAGAAGGCGACCCAGCTCGGACGGGCTTCGCTCTCGGCCTTGCCGAGGGACTCCTGCGCGTAGCCCAGGTCGCGCAGCGTCGGTTGTTTCTGCCCGACGACGGCGTGAGCGATGGCCGTACGCGCATGGGCGAGGGAGGCGAAGAGGGGGTCTCGTCGCGTGATGCCGACCCGTTGGGCTGCCTGTGCGGCGGCCAGCGCCTCGGAGTAGTGGCGGTTGTTGTAGCCGAGCATCGAGAGCGTGTTCCAGACACGGAATTGCGTGACGGAGTCCTGCGCCATACCGGCGAGGCTGAGGGCCTGGTCCAAGTGCGCCCGTGCTCGTCCGAGTTGCCGGGAGTCGAGGGCGACCCATGCCGCGGTGGCCGTCAGATCCGCGGCCAGTCCGAACAAGCGGTTGCGCACCCGCTGCGTCGCCGCGCCGTTCTGCAGGGCGAGGGCCTGCTTGGCCGCGTCTAAGGCGCTGTCCTCCAAGTTGGTGGTACCGCCCGTCTGGTCGTCCAGCGCGTTCAACACGTCCAGCTTGTCGCGGACCCGCTGGGCGTCGGTCGTACCGACAGTCGAACGCGAGGTCAGTAACGGTGCGGCGGCGCCGGCCGTGGTGGAAGCGAGGAACGATCGACGATTCACGGGCTGCTCCGCGGTGCGTGACGGGCTGGCGGGTGTCGACTGGGCAAAGCCGAGTTCCTCCATGGAACACCCGAATACTGCCTGCAACGCGAGCCTCATGCGGCGATAGGGCCAGCGGGTTTTCCCGGTCAGCCAATACCTGACCACCCGGTCGGTGGCCGTGCCCTCGTGTCCTCCGGCACACAGCCACTCGTTCAGGGCCTCGGCCAAACCCGCCTGGGTGAAGCCGACTTCGGCCATCCGCAGTCGGAGTTGCACATTGCCCGTCACACACTCACCGTAGCCGCGCCTCAGCGTTCGGTGAAGGCGAGCGCGCTCCGCGCGCCTCGAACTTTCCGGTTAGCGCCGATCCGGGCACCCCCGGACTTTCCTTTCCTGCTGCTGGGCCTCTGCGTTGACTGTCCATGGGCGGTTGAGCCGCCGTCAGGGACAAACGGTCCCGTGGCATCCGGCACGGACAGGCGAGAGGCGTGACCAATGGCATTCGGCAGGGGCTACCGGAGCAGGTTGGAGCTCGACTCCCAGCCGACGTCCGTCCGCTGGGTCCGTGCGCATACGGAGGATGTTCTGCGCGGTTGGTCAGCGCCCGATGCTCTCGTGGAGGACGCGGTGCTGGTCGTCTCCGAGTTGGCGACCAACGCGGTGCAGCACGCCGCCGGTGTCCCCGCAGAGGCTTGCACGGGACAGCGCGGCACCGAGTCCCGGTTCGCGGTCGGCCTGTGGACAGCGAACAGCGGACTCATCGTCGCTGTCTACGACGAGGTGCGTCGGCCACCCGTCCAGCAGAAGTCGTCACTGGAGTCGGACGGCGGACGGGGCCTGGCCCTCGTCGACGCGCTCAGCGCGAGGTGGGGCTACGCCTACCTGCCGCAGGGCTACGGGAAGTTGGTGTACGCGGTACTGAGCCCGCCGGGGCAAGGTGATACGACGGTGGCACTGACGGAACCGGCGCTCCAGCGACTGCTCACCGCTGACGCGGGCTTATCGGCTGCGGTGAGCGCATGAGTGGTGAGCGCATGAGTGGTGAGCAGCCCAGGCCGTTCAGCGTGCCGGGACGATGGACGATCACCACGCCGAACGGCCCGGAGGTCTCCGGCTACCTGCCCGACTGGGCGGAGGACGATCCGAGCGAGTCCGGGGTGCCGCTCGACCAGCTGCCTATCCGGCTGACGCACATCGAGCATCGCACCTTCTTCGAGGGCCAGCCGGTGAGCCTTGTGGAGACATGGCCGGGAAACACCGCGGAGGAGGAGGTGCTTCTCGGGGGCAGTATCGACTGTGCTCCGTACGCTTCGGATCCACGGTTTCGTCTCCCGGTCGTCAACATCCAGGTGTGCCCCGAGCACTGGATCGCGGGCCTCGATCCGGACGGAGTCGCCGAGGTCGCCGCGTGTCTCCTCGCCCAGGCCGAACTCCTCATGCACGAGGTGCGTCCGGCCCTGATCGCCGCCCGCAAGGACTGGGAAGCACACCGTCCCCCACGGGACCAGGGTTCCCGGACGGACGGCAACCCGCTGTTCCCGGAACCTCCCTCAGCCACGCCCTCGTAGGAACACAAACGTCGCGCTCAGCGCAGCCGGACGGCTGCGTCAACGATCCGGGCCATCGGCCCGGCTGCGGCTCGTTGGATCTCCGGCAGGTAACGACTCGGTGAGAACCGGGCGGGGACCACATCCATCCGGCGGGGTGGCGCGTCTCACGTTCGAGCCGCACACTCTCATGTGACCGCGCCGCAGGGGCATTTGGAGCATTCAACGTGATAACCGGCAGCAAGGCCATTCGTCGTACGTCCGTGGTGGCCGTCACCGCGGGCGCCGTACTGACCGTCGGAGCGCTCGGCTCCACGGCCCAGGCGGCGACGCCCGCGCCGCCCCCGATCGTGGCCAAGGGCGGCTACGTGATGAACAACTCGACGGGCACGACCTACTACACCAAGGCCGCCGACACCAAGCGGTCCACCGGCTCCACCACGAAGATCATGACCTTCGAGGTGGTGCTGCGGCAGAAGAAGCTCAATCTGAACACCAAGGTCACCGTCCAGAAGGCGTACAGCGACTACATCGTCAGCAAGAACGCCTCCTCGGCCCGCCTGATCGTCGGCGACAAGGTCACCGTGCGGCAGCTCCTGTACGGGATGATGCTGCCGTCCGGCTGCGACGCGGCGTACGCGCTGGCCGACAAGTACGGCGTGGGCTCCACGCGGGCCGCCCGGGTCAAGCAGTTCGTCGGCCAGATGAACTCCACCGCCAAGGCGCTGGGCCTGAAGAACACCCACTTCGACTCCTTCGACGGAATCGGCAACGGCAACAACTACTCGACGCCGCGCGACCTGACGAAGCTCGCGAGCACCGCCATGAAGAGCGCCGACTTCCGCTCGGTGGTGAAGACCCGCTCCATCAAGACCAAGGCCACCACCAAGAGCAACGGCTACCGCTACTACACCTGGACCAACACCAATACGCTGCTGGGCAGTTACAGCGGCGCGATCGGCCTCAAGACGGGCTCGGGCCCGCAGGCCGGCTACTGCCTCGTCTTCGCCGCCACGCGTGGCAACCGCACCGTGATCGGGACCGTCCTGTCGTCCAGCTCGGTGAACCAACGCGCGGCGGACGCGAAGAAGCTGATGGATTACGCCTTCAAGCGCTGACGCGGTCGCCCACACGCATCAGGCCCGGCACGCATCAGGCCCCGCACGCCGGAGACGGTGTGCGGGGCCTTCGTGCAAAGCGGTTGGCTACGGCGTCAGTTGGTGAAACAGATGTACTTCCACGCCCCGTAGGTCGTGGTGTTCAACGTGTCGCCGGAGGAGCCGCTGACGTAGGCCGAGCGCACTCGGGCGCGGATGCCGGACTGGCCGGGGTGGCCCAGGTTGACGGCCGACTTGCCGTTGGTGCCGAGCTTGAAGTACTCGCTGGCGGAGTTGTACCACTTGCCCCGGTAGTACACCTGCACTTCAAGGCGCTGCTTACGGCCCTTGTAGTACGTCATCGTCGTCGTGTCGATGACGTCGGTCCTCTTGTGGAAGTAGTAGTACGACGTGGACCCGATCTTGCCGGTCCGGTAGTACCGCGACAGCGTCGACGACACCTTCACCCGCGCGAGTCCGGTGGACTTCAGCGTCCTCGGCGCGGTCCGGGAGTCACCCTTGTAGACGGCGGTGACCGTGGTGTTGCGGGTCATGCTCACCGACACCGACAGGTTGCCGCCGGAGTTGACCCTGGCGGACTTCAGCAGCTTGTTCGGCTTGTCGCCGCCGTAGGGGTCGGCCCAGATCTCGACGGTCCGGTTCTTGTACGTCGAGCCCAGGTGCGCCGTGAAGACGACCGTCTTCCCGTAGTCGTACAGCTTCCTGTTGTTGTTCAGCGTCAGCGCCGGGGTGGCACGGGAGACGGCGACAGTGCGGGAGGCGGTCGCCGCGATGTGCGCGGTGTCACCGGCGTACCGCACCGTGTATTTGACGCTGCCGCCGGCCGGCGGGGTGTCCTTGAAGGAGAAGCCACCGCCGGAGGTCGTTCTGACGGAGGCCAGCGCCTTGCCCGTGGGGCTTTCGAGGTCCGTCCGGGTCACCGTGAGCACCGTGCCCACCGGGACCGCCGACTTGGACGTCAACTTGCCGCTGACGGTGAGCGCCTTGGCCCTGGTGGCCGTGGCGGGAGCCGACACGGTCAGGGTGGGCATCTCCTTGGTGGGATCGGTCAGGGCGCGCAGGCTGTAAGTGCCGTAGGAGTTCTCGGACACCGCGAAGATCCGGCTGAGGTCGGGTGCCCAGGCCAGCGCGCCGTCGACCAGGGTGTCGGCGCCGCTGCTGTTGCCCGTGTTGGGGAAGTCGTACTCCCGTGTCGGCGTCGTGGCGCCCGGCTTGTAGATGTGGACGTCGGGCTCGTACCAGGAGAAGCTGCCGCCCGCGACGGTGCCGTTGGGAGCGACCGCCACGGCGTTCGGATAGGCGTCGATCGGATACCGGCCGACGTGCGAGAGGTCCGTGGTGGAGTACGCGCCGAGGCCGTACCCGTAGCCGCCGGTGTCCCAGGAGGTGAGGACCTGTTTGCCGTCGGGCGTCAGGGCGATCTGCTCCACACTGGTGTCCATGCTGCCGGAAGCCCGCAGCACGGCTCCGTCCGCCGAGACGTCGAACACCGCGAGCTCGCCGCCACTGCCGGCCGCCACCACGTCCGGGGTACCGGACTTGCCGGACGCGGAGGCGAGCAGGGGCGCGCCGTTCCAACTGTGCGCGCCCTCTTCCAGGGTGACGGCGGCGCCGTTGGTGGTGGTAGTGCTGGTGTGGGTGGTGGCGGCGGCGAAGGACGCGGTCCTGGCGGTGTCGGCGGTGGGCGCGGCCGTGGTGGGCGAATCCGTGGGAGGCGGGTCCGTGACAGGCGGGTCCGTGACAGGCGGGTCCGTCGGCGTATCCGCGTCCGTCGGCGTCGGCTCAGGCGTCGGCTCGGTGTCCGTCGGAGTAGGGGTGGGCGGGTCGGTCGGCGGCGGGTCGGTCGGCGGGGTGGTCGGCGGATCGAGGTCCAGGGAGCCGAGGTTGCCCGTTCCGTTCGCCGTGTAGCCGAACCAGATCGTGTGCTTGGTCATCGCCAGGTGGCGCGGGGCGACACCGAGCGGGTAGCGGGCCGTCTCGCGCAGTGTGGCCGTGTCGATCGCCGAGATCGCGTCGGCTGTCGGGAGCGCGACGTACACCGTCGAGGAGTCCGCGGACAGGACGAGCCCGGCGGCGCCCGGCTCCGAGGTGATCTGGGCGATCGTCTTGCCGTTGTAGTCGGCGACGACGACCTTGTTGCCGGCGCCGCTGATGAAGACGCGCCGGTGCGCGCCGTCGACCACCATGTCGGAGTACGAGGTGATCGGCAGGGTGGCCGCGCTGTCGGCGGCGGCCGGTTCGGCCGCGACCCCGAGCAGGGACGCGGTCGCGAGCAGGACGGACAGAGCCGTCCCGCCCGCCACATGACGGGTGAGCAAAGTGGTTCCCCCCAGGAACACGTGCGAGGCCGGACGTCCTCCGGCAAGATGCGGGCGCGCCGCCGAGCGCGGGTTCCGATGCGGACCCGGCCTGCTCGCGGCGCCGACCATGAGCACGATAGGGCATGGCTGTGACAGCGGGCCATCGTATTGGCGGGACCGCCGCTCCGTCACCGCGCCTTGTCCCGGCGGTGGCCGTACCGTGCCCGATTCGGTCCCTGATCTCCTACAACCTTCCGGCGCGCGGTACGGAGCCCGTGCCCGTACCGCGCGTCCGGTGGCAGGTCAACGCCGAGCGTAGGCAGCGCTGAGCGTCGGTCAGTGCTGAGCGTCGGTCAGTGCTGAGCGGTGGACGCCGACGGGGACCAGATGTCGATCACGATCTGCTGCCGCTCGGGGCGGACGGCCGCCGCGCGGCCCGCGTAGTTGCGGTCGACCTGGGCCGCCTCCGCCGCGTTCGGCTTGGCGTTGAGGCACGCGGTGCCGGGGCCGTGCCCCGACATCAACTCCGAGCACGGGCCGCTGTAGTGGTCGAGCAGCCCGAGGATGTGCCCCGTCTCGTGCGCGGTGATCCGGGTCACGTCGTACCCCTCGTTGACCGCCTCCTGCCCCAACTGCACCTGGCCCCTGCTGCCTCCGGGCACGATCGGACCCAACGTCGTCTGCGGCCACCCGCTGGTCGCCTTGTACACGAAGTTCGCCGAGCTCGCCGAACTGGCCGGTTGCATACGCACGTTGTGCACCGCGCTGTTCCAGTTCTGCACCCCCTGCGTGATCGCCGCCGCCCACTGCCCCGCCTGGCTGGCGTCATACGTCAAGGTGACGACCGCCGTCGCCGCCTTCGGCTCGGCCTGCGCCGAAGCGACCCCGGACGCGGTGCCCACCATGGCCGGAATCAGCGCCGCCACAGCGACTATTCGCGTGATCATGAGACTCACCCACCTCCTCAGAACCAGTTGCCCCGCAGTCCTCCAGAGCATCACGCCCCCGACCCCCACCACAAGTACCCGTTTCCCACCCTTTCCCCGCCATCCCGCCATCCCGCCCCAAGCCCCGGCCGTGACTTTCCGGCACCGGGGGGTGGCCGGCCGGGAAGACACCCCTCTCCACACCCGTCGCGTGACGGTCCGTATCAGTGGTGCGTGCCGGTACGTGTCGGCGGGCGGGGCGGCGTGGCAGCATCTGGGGGCATGGAATTCTCCGAGGTCGTCCGCCGTCGTCGCATGATCCGGCACTACTCCGACAAGCCGCTGGCCCCCGAGGTGACCGAGCGGATTCTGGCGTCCGCGCTGCGGGCCCCTTCGGCCGGTTTCTCGCAGGGGTGGGCGTTCCTCGCGCTGACCGACGCGGCCGACCGCGCGCGGTTCTGGCCGTTCGTGCCCACGCGGGTCGAGAACACGCCGACCATGCAGGACGCGCCCCTCGTCGTGGTGCCGCTGGCCCACAAGGCGACGTACCTCGAACGCTACGCGGAGCCGGACAAGGGCTGGGAGGACCGCGCCGAGGCGCGCTGGCCGGCGCCGTACTGGTACATCGACACGGGCATGGCCTCGCTGCTCATGCTGCTGAGCGCCGTGGACGAGGGCCTGGGCGCCTGCTTCTTCGGCATCATGCCCGAGCATCTCCAGCCGTTCCGGGCCGAGTTCGGCATCCCCGACGCGTACGCGCCGCTCGGCGGCATCACCATCGGCTACCGCGCCGACGACCTCCCCCCGCAGAGCCCCCGCACCCGCGACCGCCGCCGCGACCCCCAGGAGGTCGTCCACCGCGGCCAGTGGGGCCGCCACGCCTGAAAGAGCCCTCGCGGGGCGGAAATAGCCCTCGCGGGCGACCCGGGGTGCGGGCCGCCCGCGAGGGCTTCAGGGGAGAGAGCGGGGTCAGCCGGTGGTGCCTGCCGCGGCTCCGGCGGCGATGAGCCTGCGGTTGATGTCGCGGACCGGGCCCGGTTGGACCTTGAGGACGTCGCGGTCGTAGGTGATGAGGCCGTTCAACTCGCCCTCGACGTCGCTGATCTGGGTGTACACCGAGCCGGAGAGGTCGGTGGAGGCGTCGGGGATGAGAAGAGCGGTGTTGGCGACGTACGCCTTGGTGAGCTCCTCGATGGTGGGGACGTCACCGTAGTTCTGGCCGCCGGAGACGCCGAGGATGTGGCCGGGGATGGTGAGGGAGTAGCCGCCGTGCTCGCCGTCGACGGCGGCGCGGGTGGCGTCGGGGGCCGGGGAGGCGGGTCCGTGGTAGAGGTGGTAATCGATCAGGTCACCTCGGCCTGAATCGCCCTTGGACGCACAGCAGTTGACGCCGGAGGCGGGGTCGACCAGGCGGCTCGGGTCCTGTTGCTTGACCGAGTCGGCGAGGGCGCCGGTGGCTTCCTTGGTCTTCTCGCCCCAACCCTCGTTCGTCATCGTCCAGATGACGATGGACGGGCTGCTGATGTGCTGGTCGACGATCTCGTGGACCTGGCTGGTGAAGGCCGCGTCGCTGGCCGGGGTGGAGTCCGGGCCGGTGTTGCGGCTCGGCATGTCCTGCCAGACCATCAGGCCGAGCTTGTCCGCCCAGTAGTACCAGCGGGCGGGTTCGACCTTGATGTGCTTGCGCACCGCGTTGAAGCCGAGCTGCTTGTGCAGTTCGAGATCGGACTTCAGGGCGGCGTCGGTCGGCGCGGTGTAGATGCCGTCGGGCCAGAACCCCTGGTCGAGGGTGGCCAGGACGAACGTCGGCTTCCCGTTGAGCTCGATCTTGTTCACGCCGCCGACCTTGCCGACGGAGATCGACCGCATGCCGAAGTAGGAGCCGACGGTGTCGATCGAGCGGCCGTTGGTGAGCGTGACCTGGAGGTTGTACAGATACGGGTGGTCGGGGCTCCACAGCTCCGGGTGCGGAATGCGCAGCTTCAGCGTCGTGCCCGCGGTGCCGACGGCCGCGCCGACGGGCTTGTGGCCCGCGTACGCGACGGCTGCCACCAGCGAGCGGGTCGACGTACCGGCCGCCGGACGCACCGTGACGGACAGCGTGCCGTCCTTCACATTCGGCGTCAGGACCAGGGAGTCGACGCTCGCGTCGGCCACCGGCTCCAGCCACACGGTCTGCCAGATGCCCGAAGTCGGCGTGTACCAGATGCCGCTGGGGCTGCGCGACTGCTTGCCGACGGGCGTGCCGTCGTCGGTGGTGTCCTTCACCTTCAGCAGGACGGTCTGCGGCCCGCTGCGGGTGAGCGCGTCGGTGACGTCGGCGGTGAACGCCTCGTATCCGCCCACGTGGTGGGCGACCTGCCGGCCGTTGACGTACACCCACGTCTCGTAGTCGACCGCGCCGAAGTTCAGGTGCAGGCGCTGGCCCGAGCCGATCCGCCAGTTGGCGGGTACGGAGAAGGTGCGCTGGTACAGCGACCAGTCGTGGTGCTCGGCGACGCCGGACAGCGGCGCCTCCATCGGGTACGGCACCAGGATCTTGCCGCTCAGCTTCGACGTGGGCAGCGGCGCGCTCTGCGTGGTGCCCTGGAACTGCCAGGTGCCGTTGAGGTTCTGCCACTTGTCACGCGTCAACTGCGGCCGGGGGTAGTCAGGGAGCACGTGGGACGGGTCGACGTCCTTGGCGTACTTGCTGGCGAAGTACCAGGTGGAGTTGTTGGTCGCCAGACCCGAGAAGAGCGGTACGGGACCGGCGGACGTCGTCAGGCCGCCGAGGCCGTCGTAGCTGATCCGCACATCGGAGTGCAGGGACACCGGGGTGTCCGACTCCCCTGCCGTGAGCAGGAGTTGGGAGCTGTTCGCCGGGTTGACGGAGACGCCCGGTGTCCACCGGCCCGCGCCCGCGATCACCGCGAGGTGCTTGGTGATGTCGGACGGCAGCGCGGTGACGGGGCCAGCCAACTGCACCGTGGCGGTCTTCCCCGAGGCGGCGACCACGGCGTTCACGTCGGACGGCGTGTAGCCGACCGGCAGATGCAGCGCCGCGTCCGGGATCGCCTGGCGGGCGATGCCGGGACCCGACCACTCCGTCTTGATGTACGCGCCGCCGTTGCCCTGGTTGTAGTCGAACGCCAACTGGTGGGCGCCGGCGGTCAGGGTGACCGGCTCGGACGTCGTCTGCACGTCCCAGTCGGTCGTCCAGTGGTCGATCACGCTCGACCCGTCGAGCGACATCCGGAAGCCGTTGTCACCCTTGATGTAGAAGGTGTACGTGCCGTCGGCCGGGACGTCGAGCTGGCCCGTCCAGTGCACGGCGACGTTCTCGGTCGAGCCCGCGTAACCGCGCAGCGTGGGGATCAGGTCGGGCACGTTCAGGGACGGCTCGACCGCGGTGCTGCTGTACTGCGCGAAGTCGAGCGAGGTGGCGTCGGTACTCAAGTAGTAGTCGCCGCGCAGACCTTGGGCGGTGTCGGCCGGAGCGGCGGACGCCCCGGCGGTGGAGGAGGCCGGTGCGGCGGCCGGTGCCGCGCCCGCCGCGGCCGGGGTCAGCAGCGCCGCGCCCAGTATCAGCGGCACCAGTGCGGTCAGCCGGGCCGTCCGGGACAGCCGGGACGACCCGGTACTGCCCGCCGGCCGGCGGCTGTTCGATGTGCGGGATATGCCTGATCTCACTGCGGATACACCTCTCCGTAAGAGAACTCGGCGTCCAGGAAGCGGGTGAGGACGTGCGGCTCCACGACAGTGCCTTGGGGGCCCTGCCGACTTTCCAACGTTAGAAACCTGGACCGGGAGCATGAAACCAGCAGGCTTCAGCGCCGTCCACCCTCCGCGCAAAGTTTGTGAAAAATCGAGCGGCCCGATCACACAAAGCACTGGCCGCCACATGAGGCACAGGGGAGGCACGGGCGGTGCGGACGGCGCAGACGCGCGGGCATACGAGGGCCGCACGGCGGCTCTCCGGCCGGGCGCCGTCCCTGCCGGAGCTCGCCGCCGCCTCCTTCCCGGATCTTTGCATCGTTAGAAAAAGTGCGGCAAAACGGCCCTCAGACCCGGTGTGCGAGGGCGCGGCGGAGGTCGTCCAGGCCGTCGGCGAGGTGACGGCGCATGGGCGGGACCAGGTCGGTACGCGCGAGGCATTCCTCGGCCGCGCGTACCGTGTCGGCGTCGGCCGCACCGACCGGGAACAGCGCCCGGCTCAACGCCTGGACCACCGCGCCGCCGCGCTCACCGGCCGCGGGAAGTTGCTCGAAGTACCGTCGCACGTAAGCCTGTTGAATTCGCGGCGCGCCCGAGCGCCAGAAGCCCTCGGCGGTCGCCACGAGCTGATGATTGGTCAGCTCACCCGGCGCGAAGAGCAGGTGCCAGGCGCGCTCCTTGGCGGCGTCGTCCGGGAGCGCGGCGCGGGCTCGGGCCGCGCCCACCTCGCTGACGTTGCCGGGGTCGGCCGCCAGTTCGGCCGCGATCCGCTCCTCGTCGGCCGCCCCGGCCGCCGCCAGCCGGGCCAGTGCCGACCAGCGCAGGTCGGCGTCGAAAGCGAGGCCGTCCGGTACGCCGTCGCCCGCCAACCAGCCCTGAAGCCGCGCGAGTTGCGTGGCACCGGACGCCGTGGCGACGGCCGTGCGCAGGGCGGCCAGCCGCAGGCCCTCGCCCGTGGTCGCGGCCGGGCGGGCCAGGACCGTACGGGCGGTGTCGCCGAGCCGGGCGAGCGCGGCGGGCCGGTCGGCGGGGGCGAGGTAGCGGCCGATGACGTGGTCGGCGGCGAAGGCCAGCACCGCCTCGACGACGCAGTCCGAGGTCTCGCCCGGCAGGTGCGCGGCGACCAGGTCCAGGTAGTCGGCGGCCGACGCCTCGGCGCCGCGCGTCAGGTCGCGGAGGTGTTCCCACAGGACGGCGCGGGCCAGTTCGTCCGTGACGGCCGACAGCGAGGCGGCGACGGTGGCCGCGGAGTGCGCGTCCAGGCGCAGCCGCGCCCAGGTGAAGTCGCCGTCGTTGGGCAGCAACAGGGCGGGGCGCGGGGCGCCGGACAGTTCGGGCAGCGGCGTACGGCCGCCCGGCGCGACCTCCACGTCCAGCCGTCGGCGCGGGACGACCGCCGCGCCGTCCCGGTCGTACACGCCGACGCGTACGCGGTGCGGGCGGGTGCCGTCGTTGACGAGCACGGCGGAGGTCAGGACTCCGGGTGCCGCGCCGGGTACCGTATCGGCCCCGGCCTCGACCTCGACCTCGGCCCCAGCCCCGGTCCCGGTCCCGGCCCCGGCCTCGATCTCGACCTCGACCTCGATGCGCAGCGTGTCCACGCCGGTCGTCCGCAGCCAGTCGTCGGCCCAGCCGGACAGGTCAGGTCCCTGTGCGCCCGCCGGGCCGGCCGGGAGGGCGAGCGCGGCGAGGAAGTCCTGGAGGTTCGCGTTGCCCCAACGGTGCGCGGCGAAGTATCTGTTGAGCCCGGCGAAGAACGCCTCGTCGCCCATCCAGTGCACGAGCTGGTGCAGTGCGGAGGCACCCTTGGCGTACGAGATGCCGTCGAAGGCGGACAGTGCCTCGGCCGCGGACGCGGCTCCGGTGGCGGCGACGGGGTGGGTGGTGGGGCGCTCGTCGGCGTCGTAACCCCAGCTCTTCCGGCGGGAGAAGAGCGTCCAGGCGCTGTCGTAGCGGGTGGATTCGGCGGCGATGCGGTAGCCGAGCACCTCGGCGAAGGACTCGTTGAGCCAGACGTCCTCCCACCAGGCCAGGGTGACGAGGTTGCCGAACCACATGTGGGACATCTCGTGGCACACCACGACCGCGCGCAGCGCGCGTTGCGTGTCGGTCGGCGCGGACCGGAACAGCATCTCGTCCTGGAAGAGGACACAGGCCGGATTCTCCATCGCGGCCCAGTTGAGCTCGGGCATGAACACCTGGTCGTAGCCGCCGAAGGGGTAGCGCTCCTCGAACAGCCCGTGCAGCCGGTCGAAGCTCGCTCGTGTCACCGCGAACAAGTCCGGTGCCTCACGGTCGAGTTCGGCGGCCAGCGAGCGCCGCGCGTACAACCCGAGCGGGATGCCGTCGTGTTCGGCGCGCACCGCGTACAGCGGCCCGGCGGCCACGGCGACCAGGTAGCAGGAGATCGGGCCGACCGGTGCGATCTCCCAGCGCCCGTCGTCGAGTCGGGACGACCGGCCGTTGCCGACCACCGTCCAGCCGTCCGGCGCGGTCACCGTGAAGGTGAACGGCGCCTTCAGGTCCGGCTGATCGAAGCAGGCGAAGAGCTTCGAGGCCAGGTCGGGCGCGCACGCGGAGTACACATAGACGGCGCCGTCCGCCGGGTCGGTGAAGCGGTGCAGCCCTTCCGCCGTACGCGAGTACGCCATGTCGGCCTCGACCAGCAGCTCGTTGTCCGCCGCCAGGTCCGCCAACTCCAGCCGGTTGTCGGCGTGTTCCGCCAGGTCGAGCGGTCTGCCGTTCAACTCGGCGCGCAGCAGCGTCTCCGGCTGGATCTCCACGAAGGTCGCCGCGCCCGGCTCCGCGCAGCCGAACCGGATCGTGGTCGTGCTGCGGAAGAGACGGTCGCCGCGCGTCACGTCGAGGGCGACGGCGTACGACCGTACGTCGAGCAGGGCGGCGCGGACGACGGCTTCGGTACGCAGGAGGGGTCGCATCTACGGCATGCTGTCGCAGCTCCGCACGTCGGACAACGGGTTGGGGGGCGGTGCGGTTGCGCCGAGCGCGAAGCCGGGGCGGCACCGGGGGAGACCCCCATGGCCCGAACCCCCGTACCGCGCGCGGCCCCCGTACTCCCGCTGACCCGTACTCCCGCTGTCCCGTACCGCGTACGCCGCTCAGCCCATGGTCTTGGCGCCGTCCAACGACTCGCGGATGATGTCCGCGTGACCGGCGTGCTGCGCGGTCTCGGCGATGATGTGCAGCAGCACCCGCCGCGCCGACCAGCGCGCGCCCGGCTCGAACCAGGGCGCCTGCGGGAGCGGGTGGGAGACGTCCAAGTCGGGCAGTGCCGCGATCAGTTCGTCGGTCGCGCGGGCCTGCTGCTCGTACGCCTCCAGTACCCCGGCCAGCGTCTCGCCGGGCAGCAGCCGGAATTCGTCGGCCCGCCGCTCCCAGTCGGCCTCGGTCATGGCCGTCGCGTCCCCCAACGCCGACGGACCCGCCACGATGAAGTCCGTCCAGCCCCGCTCCCCCGCCGACACGTGCTTGATCAGGCCGCCCAGACACAGCTCGCTGACGGTCGTCCGCTGCCGCGCCTGCTCGTCGGTGAGGTCCCGCGTGGTGACGCGCAGGAAGTGCCGGTGCTGGGCGAGCACCGCCAGCAGGTCCGCCCGCTCACCGGTCACGGCCCCGGCCGCCGCCTCCGCGGCGCCCGACGCCGTGCTCCCCGCCGCCTCCGCCTTCATCGTCTCGCTCATGATCCACACCCTTCGCAGTGCCGCCTGGTTCCTCGGTCATCACCACAGTAGAAGCCGATGCGGTCAGCTTCTGTCCGCATTGACGGCGGTCCGCGGGTTCGGTTTCTCCGCTGGTCAGGACCCTTTCAGGGACGGGCGCCGACGGTGTGGCCGGCCGGACCCAGGCCGTCTACGAACGCCCGCCCCCGGCAGCCCTGTTGACGACGGCGTTGAGCGCGCCGAAGTCCACGCCGTGCGCCATCCCGAAGTACGTTCCCCCGCCGAGCAGTTCGGCGGCGGCGCGCTCGGCGGCGCCGTAGGCGGCCTGGGCCAGGGCGGTGCCGACGCTGATCCGACGGACGCCGACGGCGGAGAATTCGGCCACCGACGGCGAGCCAGGACCGGCCATGACGTTGACGGGCAGCGGGCTGTCGCGGACGAGGGCGGCCACGGCGGGCAGGTCGACGAGACCGGGGACGAAGATGCTGTCGGCGCCGGCTTCGGCGTACGCGTGCGCGCGGGACAGGACGTGTGCGGCCCGGTCGTGCGGGTCGCCGATGCCGAAGAGGAAGACGTCGGTGCGCGCGTTGATCCACAGGTTGGGGACGCCCGCGTCCTCGGCGGCGGAGCGGGCGGCGCGCAGCCGTACGGACTGGGCGGCGGTGTCGTGCAGCGGGCCGCCCGGCGCGAGGGAGTCCTCCAGGTTGACGCCGACGGCTCCGGCCGCGACCACCGCGCGGACGGTGGCCGCCACGTCGTCGGCCCCGGGGCCGTAACCGCCCTCGATGTCGGCGGTCACCGGTACGTCGACCGCGCGCACGATACGGCCGACCGACGCGGCCATCTCCTCGCGCGTGAGCCCGTGGCCGTCGGGGCGACCGGCCGACCACGCGACACCGCCGCTGGTGGTGGCGACGGCGGGGGCACCGGCCCGCGCGATGAGCGCGGCGCTCGCGGCGTCCCACGCGTTCGGCAGGACGAGGGCGCGGCCCCCGGAGACGGCGGGCGTCCCCAACGCCCCAGCGGGCTGGGCCGGTTCATGCGCTTCGTGCGCTTCGTGCGCTTCGTGCAGTGAGCGAAGGACCTCTGCGAGGGTCCACTGGGCGGTCGTCATGCGTCTGTCCTTCACACGGAGGTGAGCACTGGTCCGGACGACCGGATACGTCGTCCCGATCCAGTTCTACGCACTCCCCCGCCGGGACTCCGGCCACATCCGGACACGCTGCCACTCACCCCGGGGAGCCCGGGGCGGGCGGAACGGGCGGGGCGGGCGGAACGGGCGGCGGAAGCGGATCGGAAGCGGTCCGGTTCTGGCCGGGGAAGCGGCGGCACTGGTCGCATCTGAGGTGTCAACAGCCCTTCCGCGCAGGCGCGTACGCCAGCGTGCCGAGCGGAATCGGGCGCACACCGCACCGACCGTTGGAGTGGTCCATGAGCGACCCCGGACTGCCGTCCCCCGACCCGAATCCGTACCCGTATCCCAGACCCGCCGACCTGCCGACGCCGCCATCGGCGCCTCCGTCCGCACCCGCGCCCGCGCCCGTCCCGGGTTCCGCGCAGGTGCACGCGCCCGGTCCGACGCCGTACCGCCACGTGGGCCTGATACCGAGCGCCGGGCCCGCGCGCGGGTGGGGGCTCGTCGTCGCCGCGGCGCCCCTGTTGCTGATCGCGCTGATCGCCCTCGTCGCCGGCTCGGCGCTGAACCCGACGAGCGGCCTCACCTCCGGTGCGCGGACCGGCGTCGGCTCCGTCCACGGCGCGCCCGCACACAGGGCCGCCGCCAACGCCCCCTTGAGAGCGGAGCGCTGAGCCGCCATGACCGTCACCCAGACCCTGCTCCCGCACCCCGCCGAGCCCCCGCAGGCACCGCCGGTGTCCCGCGCGTACGCCCGTACGAAGGCGACCCGTCTGCTGTCGGCGGGCACGTACCTCGACCCCGTCTACCGCACCACCGTCATCAGGGAGTTGCTGCGCAACCGCTTCCGCGTGGTCGCGCCGTCCTACGGCTACGACAACGTGTCCGTCCTCGCGCACGCCCTCGCCGCCCGCCGACTGCGTCGCCTGCAACGGTGGTTGGGCGCCGGGTCGGTCGTCGCCGCGCTAATCCTGACCGCGAGCGGCGCGCTCGGTCCCGTCCTCGCCGTCCTGCTGGTGTTCTGGGCGCTGTGGGCGCTGGCGTACCTGCGCCGGATCGTGACCCTGAACATCCTGATGACGCGGCTGAAGGAGACCGGCACCGACGGCGGTTTCGACGGGGCGTACCCGGCGAACGCGCGCCTGACCGAGACCATGATCCGCAAGATCGACCGGGAGCAGTCCGCCAGTGACAGCCTGGTCTTCTACGGCGGCTTCCGGCCGTTCGTCGGCGCGGGCGAACCGCTGCGCGACTGGGCGAACGCCCAACTCCTCATCGGCGCGAAGAAGTTACGGCTCAAGCCCAAGGACCACGAAGGGAAGCGGGACGTCGAGGGGACGGCGCCGGGTCTCGACACCGACGAGCGGGAGCCGCTCCTGCCGTTCACCGTCGACAAGATCACCGCATACGTCGGCGAGCGGATGGCCGCCGAACTGCGCGACGGCGCGAAGCCGGGCGAGCGCATCGAGGGCCTGGCCGTCGAGCGGCGCCGCTTCACCACGGCGATCCGGACCAACGACCGCACCAGCGGCGAGGGTTGGTCCCGGCTGCCGGGTGTCGGCGACCTGCCGGACCTGCACTGGCGCGAGGACTACGACTCGGCGCGCGAGTACCTCTGCGTGCGGATCGGCTCGTGGAACGAGGAGTTGGTGACCTCGATCTTCGTCGGCTTCGACCTCAAGGGGAACACGCTCCACACCGAGTTCTACCCGTACGTCCTCGGGCCGCTCGTGGAGGACTTCCACCTGGTCGACCGGCTGCCGGAAGCCTTCGACGGGCGGCTGGCGGTGCGGGTGGCCTGGGACATGGTCAAGGCGACCCCGCGCTGGGGGTTCAGCCTGCTGCTGTCACCGCTGCGGCTGCTGCCCGAGCGCTTCCTGCCGTCGCCGCTGCGCTCGCTGGTCCGCCCCGGCCGCCGCGGCCCCAGCTCCATCCGGATCAGCGGGGGCGTCACCTCGGTCGACAGCAGCGAATTCCGCCTGGGGCGCTACGTGACCAAGTCGGTCAACTGCGGTGCGCTGACCAGCGTGCGCGAGTTGGCGACGAACGACTACTACCACGCCTTCTTCCAGAAGTCCGACGCCGTGAAGTACACACAGATCGTCGAGCGCCGTCTGCTGGAAATCATCCGCACGTTCCTGAACGACCACCATGTGGATCTCACCGACCACGACAGGGCGCAGAACAACATCCTCAACTACGAGGACAAGAGCATGCACGTCTCCGGGGACAACAACAGGAATTTCGGCTACGAGTACGCGCCGGACAACGGCGGAACCGCGAACGGCCAGGGGGATTGAGCGGTATGGGCGACGAAATGGATCACCAGGACAAGCGCATGACCGTTTCCGGTTCCGGAAATGAGCACTTCGGGTACGAATACCGTCCTGTTCTGGCCGCCGCGCAGGAGACGACCACGGCCGGGACCGCGCGGCGGGACTCGTCGGAGCGGACGCCGGACGACGGCCTCCGCAGCCGTAACGTCTTCGTCGTGCACGGCCGGGACGAGCAGGCGCGGCTCGCGATGTTCGGGCTGCTGCGGCGGCTCGACCTGCGCCCGCTGGAGTGGGAGGAGTTGGTGCGGGCGACCGGCAAGACCTCGCCCTACATCGGTGAGGTGATCGCGAACGCGCCGTCGCTGGCGCGGGCCGCGCTCGTCCTGCTCACCCCGGACGACACCGCCAAGCTGCACCCCGAACTCCTCGGTGACTACGAGCGGGTGGACGAGGTGCAGTACACCGGGCAGCCCCGGCAGAACGTGCTGATCGAGCTGGGCATGGTGCTGATGGCGTACCGCGCGCGCACGGTCATCGTCGAGGTCGGCCGGCTGCGGCACGCCACCGACATCGAGGGCCTCAACGTCATCCGCTTCGACGGCTCCCAGTCGTCGCTGGAGAAGATCGTCGCCCGGCTGAAGGTGGCCGAGTGCCCGGTGGACGACAGCCGCTCCGACTGGCGCGACACGTCGTACTTCGAGAATCTGTCGGCCTATCGGCGGCTCGCCTGACCCGCGGCCCGCCGGACACGCAGCGCACCGCCTCGCAGGACGAAGCAGGGGGCGGCCGGAGACCGGCCGCCCCCTCTCGTACGGCACGCACGCGACACCCGGCACCCGGCACCCGGCTTATGCGCGCTCGACGCCCGACGCCAACGTCTGCAGGAACGCGGCCACTTCCGGCATGTTGACCCGCTCCAGGTCCGCGGCCCTGACCACCACCCGCAGCTCACGGCAGACCGCGCCCTCGCGGGACCTGGCGATGAACGACATCAGGATCAGCCGCAACAGGCTGTCCTGGTCGAGGTAGTCGAGACGGGAAAGACCCGAACCGACCAGCGGCATCGCCACCGCCTCCGGGCGCGCGTACCGACTCACCGTGTCCCAGAGCCGGTTGAGGCTGAACCAGAGGTCCTCCACGCTGGACGCGGCCACGTAGTCGTTGCCGATACGGCTGTACGCCGCCGCGAACGTCAGCCGCGGACGGGCGCCGAGGACCGCCACCGTACCGATCGGGTAGCGGTCCAGCTTGCCCAGCGGCTTGCGCGCCGGGTCCTCGCGGGCGACGGGCGTCACCGCGCCGAGCGCCGCGGCCAACTCGGCGTCCAGGCGCGGGAGGTCGCCGTCGTAGCGGCGGGCGAGCAACTGCCCCTGGACGCTGGCCTCGTTGATGACCAGGCCGCCCTCGGAAGCGGTGTCGAAGGTGTCGGTGAAGCCGATCACGAGATGCGCGGCCTGCTCGAACAGGTCGCCCTCCTCGACCACCACCGTCATGTCGGGGCGCCGGAACTCCTGCCGCACGCGCGTGACCGGCCGGGCCCTGCCGATGCCCCACAGCACGCAGGCCGCCACCGACGCCGCGGTCACCGGGGCCGGATCGGGAAAGCTCTGGGGAAAGAGCTGCCCCACGAACTGGAGGACGGCGGATATTCCACCGAATGCCGCAATGGCATTGCGCACGAAGATCTGCCGGGCGCGCCGCGCCACGCGCAACCGTAAGCGAGCGCGGAGCCGGGTCCGTAACCGCGCGCGTAACCGCATGCGTAACCGCGCGCGCACGCGCATCCTGCGCCGCACCCCGGTGCGCGGGCGGGCCGGAACCGGGCCTGTGGGATCAGCGGAACTCATGGTTTTTCCAAGGCGTCTTGATAATCTGGCATTCGCCTCCGGGGGTTTGCGTCGAGGGAGGCGGAAACGGGTGGGGAAAGCAATGACGCATGTTCGGATAAATGTGCTGGGGCCCGTACTGCTCGAAGTCGACGGTCTTCCGGTACGGCTGACACCGCTCACGACCCGGCTGCTGGTCCGGCTGGTGGCCGCCGAGGGCGAGGCCGTTCCCGTACGGCAACTGCGCCGCGATGTCTGGGGGCTGGCCGACGAGCCGCGGCATCAGGCGCAGCGCAACCGCAACGAGGTGCAAAAGCGGGTCCTGGAGCTGCGGCGCGCCCTCGATCCGGGTCAGGACGGGACGGCCGCCCGGCTGCTGCGGACCGAGCAGCAGGTCACCGTGGGCGGCGCGGAGACCGCGTACCGACTGGTGCCGCGCGCCGAGGAGTTGGACAGCGCGCGGTTCACGGCGGTCGTCGGCGAGGCGCTGCTGGCACCGCCCGCGACCGCGGCCCACCGGCTGGCCGAGGCGCTGGCCATGGTGCGCGGACGGCCGCTGGCCGAGGTCAACGGGGAGGCGTTCGCGGTCGACTTCGTCCGGCGGCTCACCGCGCTCCAGGACTCCGCCCGGCGCGGCCTGGTCCGCTCCCGCACCGAACTCGGCCGCCCCGATCTCGCCCTGCCGGTGGCCGAGTCGATCGCCCGCGAGCATCCCGGCGACCCGGACGCGGCCCGCACGCTGGAAGCCCTGCGGGCCGCCCTGCGCGCGCGGCACGGCGCCGAACTGCTGCGCCACGCGGTGCCGTTGCCCGGCCGGCAGGTGGATGTCGTCCTCGTGCAGGGCGACCTGTTCGACCAGACGGACGCCAATCTCGTGGTCGGCTTCACCGACACCTTCGACACCGCGACCGACGAGGACGTGGTCATCAGCCGCGGCAGCGTCCAGGGCCAGCTCGTGGACCGGCTCTTCGTCGGCCAGCGCCGCCTGCTGGACGAGAAGCTGCGGGCCGGGCTGCGCGCGGTGCCCGCGGTCGGTACGGAGAGCAGCCGCGCCAAGCCGCGCGGCCGGCGCGTGCGGTATCCGGTGGGCACGACCGTCGCCGTACCGGTGGACGGGCGGCGGGTGTTCGCGACGGCGTATTCGCGGATCGGCAACGACCTCGTCGCGCACTCCGGCCGCGACGACCTGCGGGTCAGCCTGGACAGCCTCTGGGCGTCGGTGGCCGTGCACGGCCTGTTCAAACCGCTGGCCGTCCCGCTCATCGGCTCCGGACTCGCGCGTGTCACCGACCTCGACCGCGGGCAGCTCGCGGCCCTGATCGTCGACTCGTTCATCGGCGCGTGCCGTCGATACGCGGCGCTGACACCGGAGTTGCGGATCGTCATCAGGCCCGAGGATCTGGGCAGGACGGATCTGTCGCCGGTGGAGCGGCGGTTCGAGGAACGGCACGGGGAGGGGGTCGTGGGCCCCTTGGCGCGGGCGGACCTGACCGAGTGACGGCGGCGGGTGCGTGGTCGTCGCCGCGACCGTGACCGTGACCGTAGCCACGCCCGTACGCGTCCCCGAGCCCGTACCGTACGACCGGCTGTACCCGCCCATCTGCCCGTCCCCGTCCCGCCCGAGGCGTCGGCCCGGCCGGCCGCGCACACCTCAGTCGACCGCGGCGGGCGCTTCCGCGGGTACCCGCCGGGCGCTTCCGCCCCGCTTCCGATGCGGGGCGATGGCGGGGCCGGGGCGATGCCGGGGCCGAGGCGATGTCGGGGCCGAGGCCGAGGCCGAGGCCGAGTTGGGCGGTGTCGGGACGGGATGGCGCCCGTGCCCGGCTCGCGTCCGGGCCGGAGGCGTCAGGCGGCGCTGAGGAGGGAGACGAGGTGGTCGACCGTCGCCGGGGACTCGCGGTGGAGGCCCGGCAGGTCGAGGCCCTCGTCGGCGAGGATCACCAACAGGGCGTGTTCGCCGACGGACAGGACGACGATGTAGCCGCCGTTGCAGCGGACGACGACGTCGCGCAGCCCGCCGAGGCCGACTTCCGCGGCCGTGCGGCGGCCGACGCCGAGGCTCGCGGCGGCGAGCGCCGCCAGCGACTCGGGCTGCACGGTCGCGGTGTCGGCGGCCACGAGCAGCCCGTCCGACGTGGAGATCACCGTCTCGTTGACGCCCATCACGCGTTCACGCAGGGACTTGAGCGAAGCGACGAGCGCTTCGTAAGGGGCGGCACTGGTCATGGTGCACTCTCCTCGGGCAGGCCGGTCGCTGTCCCGCTCACGGCAACAGGTTGTTCTGTGACGGATGGTTCGGTGACGAGTGATGGGGGCGACCGGGCGGCTGGCGGTCCGACGGCGGTCGTGTGGAGGGCAGTTGGCCGCCGGGCTGGCGGCGCGGAAGCGGCTTGTCCTCGGCGCCCGGCGGCGGCGGTGACTGCCGGTCGGCGGCCCGCGCGGTCAGCAGCGGGCGCGGCGCGAGCGGGTCGTCGTCGCGCGCGGCGGCCCTACGGGTCGCGATCCGGGCCAGGTCGAGCATCACCGGGTACACCCCGCGCCCCAGCGCGAACGCGAGATCGCGCGGTGTGCGGCGGCCGTTGGCGGCGAGCAGCAGCGTACGGCCACGCTCGCCGATACGGTCCGCGTCGGATCTGGCCTCGGCGCGTACCGCGCCGCGCGCGAACTCCGCGACGGACGGCACCATTTCGCGCAGCGTCCGCAGCCGCAGCGCCGTCTCCTCGGTCAGGCGCGCGGGCTCCTGGCCGGGCCAGGCGGCGAGTTCGGGTCCGCGTTCGGGGCCACGGTCGGGGCCGCGTCCGGGATCGGTGCGCCAGCCGGTCACCGGTTGCAGGGCCATCGCGAAGGCGCCGTCGAAGAGCGCGGCGGTGCAGACGACGAACAGCTCCGCCGCCGTCAACGATCCGCGTGCGGTCAACACCGCGCCCACTTCGCCGTCTTCGGGAAGGGCCGCCAGCGCGGCCTCCCACTCCCGTTCGTCGAGCCGCCCGGACTTCAGCAGCAGCGAGCGCGCGGAGGGGGCGGCGGGCGTTTCCACGGCGCCGACCAGTCCTTCGCGGAGGAAGAGAGCGCCGCCGGGGCCGCCTTCGACGGTGACGGCTCCGGTGAAGCGCTCCTGCCGGAGCTGGGCGAGGAGGGCGGGGACGTTCCGGGGCACGCGCAGCTCGGGGTCGGTGTCGGGCCCGGACTCCACCTCGGACGTGGACGTGGACACGTCCGTGGACTTGGACACGTCGTCGGACTTGGACACGTCGTCGGGCGCGGTCCCGCTGTCGGCCGTCATGCGAACAGGCTCTCGGCGGCCGTGGCGATGTGCCGTGCGGCCAGCGCCAGATTGGTGTCGGCGCGGTCGAGCACCGTGGAGATCAGCACCGGGTCGCCCTGCCGGGCCACGACCTGCACGACGTGGTACGTCCGCCGCCCGGTCACCACCACGCTCTCCAACTCGCCTTCCGCTCCCGCCTCGTGCAGCCCGTCCTCGATGAGGCTCAGCAGACGGCAGACCTCAGGTCCGTTTCCGGCCACCGCGCAGTCCCCGCTCTCGGCATATGTGAGACCGGTCACCGCGTCGACCAGGGCCGCACCGGACGTCCCGGAAGCACCCGGGGTCCCAGCAGTCCCTGACGTCCCGGCAGCGGAAAGGACTTCGCCGAGTACCGACTCCAGCGCGTCCACAGGCACCCCTTCACTTTCGAACACCTGGCAGAGTACTTTAACGCCGAACTCTTTCACCTGTGATCGCGCATAGCCGTTTTCCGCTCACGCCGATCCTCGCCCGTACGGTCCGCGACACCGATGGACCTGCACAACCAAGGGAATTCCCGTGAACATTGAGTCGGCACTCAAAGAAGCGATGTCCGTCGAAGGCGCCATCGGCGTCGCGCTCGTCGACTACGAGAGCGGCATGGCGCTCGGCACCCTCGGCGGCGGCCGGGGCCTGGACCTGGAGGTGGCGGCGGCGGGCAACACCGAGGTCGTACGCGCCAAGGTCCGCACCCTGTCGATGCTCGCCATCGACGACACGATCGAGGACATCCTCATCACGCTGGGCACCCAATACCACCTGATCCGCCTGCTCAACACCAGCAGCGGCTCGCTCTTCCTCTACCTCGCGCTCGACCGGAGCCGGGCCAACCTCGCCCTGGCGCGGCACGTGCTCAAGCAGGTCGAGAACGGCCTGGAGGTCTGAGCACCACCGGCTCCACCGGCTCCACCGAACGGAATATGCGGCTGGACTTTGCCCATCGGTGAATATCCGCCCGCCGAATTCCCTTTCCCCTCATCAGGCACCAACCGGCCCCAACCGGCCTCAGCCAAAACATCCATCCCGCCCGTCACACGGCAGACAGATTCCGCGGGACGGTGTTTTGGCATGCGCCATGCCGCATACACATGTAGGGCGGCGGGCCGCCGCGTACGGGATATCCATTTCCTCCGCCCCCCGGCTCGGACCCCGCGATTCCTACGCGAACCACCTCGCACGGCCTCACCACCGGCCCCTGCCGCCCTGGCCGAATTTCGCCGCCCCGGCGGCAGGCCGACTCAGCCCCGCCGCCGGGCCCGCTAGCCGGCGACGCGGAAGACGTAGTCGCCGGAGCCGACCTCGTAGGTGGCGTAACCGTCCTTCAGGCCGGTGAACCTGGCGTCGGAGGGGGCGTGGACGGCGGTGCGGGTGCGGGCGGGGACCAGGATCCGGGCCGTGGCGCCCACGGGGACGGTGGCGCGGAGCGTGAAGCGGCCGTGGTCGAGGGTCCAGGAGGAGGCCACACGGCCGAGGGGGGATTCGACGTGGGCGGCGGCGTCGGTGAGGCCGCCGACCGGGTGCGGCTGGATCGTGATCCGGGTGTAGCCGGGCGCGGCGGGTTCGATGCCCGCGACGCGCTGGTAGAGCCAGTCGTCGACCGTACCGAGGAAGGCGTGGTCGTGGGAGCGCGAGGTGTCCTGCCACTCCTCCCACATGGTCGTGGCGCCGAGGCCCTGGAACCAGTAACCCCAGCCGGGGTAAGTGGGGTTGGTGGCGACGTCGTAGGCGAGGTCGCCGTTGCCGGTGTCGGTGAGGACGGGGAGGATCAACTTGGTCCCGAGCGCACCGGTGTTGAGGTGGCGGCCACGGGTCCTGATGTCGTTCGTGAGGTTGGCGACGACGGCCGCGCGCTCGGACGCGGGGACGATGCCGAGGCTGAGCGGCAGCAGGTTGGACGTCTGCCGGTAGCCCGCGTCCTTGTTGTCGTAGTACGCCTTGGCCTTGGCGTCGTAGAAATTCGCGTTGATGGCGTTCGCCGTCGTCGTCGCGAAGGCGTCGAAGTGCGCGGCGTCAGCGCTGTGTCCGAGGGCGCGGGCGATCTTCGCCATCATGGTGGCCGTCTGGTGGAGGTACGCGGTGCCCGAGAGCCGGGTGCCCTCCGGCGGGAAGGCGGCGCCGGGCGCGACCCAGTCGCCGTAGCTGAAGCCGGTGTAGACGTTGCCCGTCTTCGCGAGGGTCTGCTCGTAGTGGTCGAGCCACAGCTTCATCGCGGCGTAGTTGTCGGCCAGCGGCCGGATGTCGCCGTAGTACCAGTACAGATCCCAGTTGATCAGCACGAAACTCGCCGACCAGACAGGGTCGTTCACACCCTTGGCGCCGACGGTGCCGGGCACGGTGTGGCCGAGCGTGCCGTCCGCGTTCTGGTCGTCGCGGTGGGCGCGCATCCAGTTCTCGTAGAAGTTCTCCATGTCGAAGTTGGCGATGGCGGAGTCGGCGGTGAGGTGCGCGTCCGCGTCGTACGGCCGCTTCTCGTACATCGGGGTGTCGGTCGGGATCGAGTGCAGATTGTTCAACGTGGTGTTCGCCTGGGCGTCCTGGTAGCGGTTGAGCAGGTCGCTCGAACTGCTGAAGTCGCCGGTGGCGGTGACCGCCGTGTGCACCCGCTCGCCCTTGACGGACGTGACGGTGACGCCCGCGGGCGCGGCCACCTGCACGTAGCGGAAGCCGTCGTAGCTGTAGCTGGGGCGGTAACTCTCCCCGCCCGGAGCGCCCTTGAGCGTGTACGCGTACGTCTGGAGCCCGGCGTTGTCGACCGTGCCGTCGGCGAGCAGCTTCTCGCCGTACGTGATCGTGACGACCGATCCGGCCGGGCCGCGCAGCGCGGTGTCCGCCCAACCCGCCGTGGGCGAGGCGAAGTCGTACACCTTGACGGTGCTCGTCGCGTCGCTCCTGGGCGTGGTGACCCGCGTGACCGGGAGGGTGCCGGTCACCTTGATCGGCGGGAACGCCTGCGCGCGGAGGGTGCCGCTCGGGGCGGTGACGGGGAGCGCGGGCTTCCAGGCGGTGGCGTCGAACCCCGGCTTGTTCCAGCCGGGTTGTTCGAGCCGCGCGTCGTATGTCTCGCCGTACAGGACGGATTCGGTGCGCGTCGGGCCGTCGGCGGCCCGCCAACTGCCGTCGCTGGTGACCTGTTGGGTGCTGCCGTCGGTGTAGGTGATGTCGAGTTCGAGCTTCAGCTTCGGCTCGCTGTGCCAGGGCGAGGCGTTCCACTCGTCGGGATTCGTCATCGCGTAGTACCCGCGGCCGAGACTCACGCCGAGCGTGTTGCCGCCGCCGCGGAGGGACTTGGTGACGTCGTACGTCGCGTACAGCACCGTCTTGTCGTAGACGGTGAAGGCCGGGTCGAGTTCGTGGTCGCCGACGCGCTGGCCGTTGAGGTAGAGCTTGTAGTAGCCGAGCCCGGCGACGTAGGCGCGGGCGGACGCGACCTTCTTGGGGCGCTGGGCCCCGCCTTTCGCGCTGCCGGTGGTGAAGTCCTTGCGCAGCAGCGGCTCGGGCGGGCTCGGGACGCCGACCGAGCTGTACCAGGGCGCGTCGCCGTAGTGCGCGGCTTCCAGGGCCGCGGGCCAGGCCGTGTCGTCGAAGTCCGGCCGCTGCCAGCCGGTCGGCGCGGTGTCGCTCGTCTTCCAGGCGGCGTCGGTGACGAGGTCGGGCGGGACGCCCGCCGAGCCGTCGATGTGGAGCTTGCCGATCACCCCGGCCGGGCCGGGGAACGTGTTGACGGCCTGGACGGCGATGACGTTCCGGCCGGGCCGCAGGTCGGCCGCGAGGTCCGTGACGGTCGCCGTGCTCCAGGAGTTGCTGACCTGCGGCGAGCGCGCGATCTCCTTGCCGTTGACGTAGAGGACGAAGCTGTCGTCGGCCGTCAGCTCGAACGGGGCTGCCGTGACCGTGGCGTTGGCGGGGAGGTCGACCGTGCGGCGGAAGTACCGCGTGGCCGCGGGCGCCGAGTCGGCCGGATTGCCCTCCGGGTACCAGATCCAGTCCGCGCCGGTGAGCGTCGTGGTCGCCGGTTTCGTCGGCGAGCCGATCCAACCGCCCTTGAACTGGCCGGGATTGAGGAACGCCGTCTCGAACGAGGCCGGCTGGCTCCACCGCGACACCTTGTGCGCGCCGTCCCAGACCCGCACGCGCCAGAAGTACCGTGTCTGCGAACGCAGTTGCCGCCCCGCGTACTCCACGTCGAAGGACTTCGCCGAGCGCACCTCGCCGCTGTCCCACACGTCCGCGCGGCCGTCGCGCGTGGTCGACACCGCGATCTCGTACGCCGTCTGCCTGGCGCCGTGCGCGTTGCCGCTCGCGCTCAGCGTCCACCCGAGCCGCGGCTTGGCCTCGTCCACCCCGAGCGGCTCGGTCTGATGCTCCACCGTCAACCCCCCGGCCCGCACCCCGCCGTCCCCGCCGCCGTGCCCGGCCCCACCGGCCTCCGCGGGCGCCACCCCCACGACCACCAAGCTCAGCACCGCCGTCACCACACGCACGATCACCGGGGTCTCCTCTGCATCTCTGCTTCGGCACGATCTCCCCATGCGTCGACCCCATGTGTCGCCCACGAAAAAATCGTTTCAAGTCCGTGGCCGCGAACCTAAGCGGCCACTCACCGAAGGTCAAGAGCACTGCCGCAATGCGTCAACCCCAGTCAATTGAAACGTATTTGAAATCCTGACACCCCCACCCAACACCCCACCACCACCCCGGGGTCAGGCGTCGGCGAGGAGGGGGTCGTAGGGGGTGGAGCGGTGACGGGCGGACATGAAGGTGAGGAAGTCGGCGATGAAGGCGGAGCGGGTGTAGGCGGAGGCGGCGGTGGGGACGGTGCGGGTGAAGGCGGTGCGGAAAAGGGCGCGGTATTCGGCCGCGTCGATGGTCTGGTTGCCGTCCTTGTCGGTGACGTCGAAGAGGACTTCGGCGACGCGGATGAGGGCGGGGCCCGCGAGGGTGGGGGCGGCGGCGGTGTATTCGGCTCTGCTGACGCGGCCGTCGCCGTCGGTGTCGAGGGCGGACTGGAGTTCGCGCCACCAGTCGGCGTAGGCGTTGTAGAGCCTGGTCTCCTGGGGCTCGTCGAGGTCGAGGCGGGAGGACAACTCGCGGGCCATGGCGGCGAGATCGGGCCAGTCGAGGAAGCCGTCGCCGGTCTGGTCGAGGACTTCGGTGAAGAACTCGTCGGCGCTGCGCCGCGATCCGCCCGTGGTGGAGGTGCCGGTGGAAGTGCCGGTGGTGGCGGTGGCGGTGGGGCCGTCGTCGGCGGGCTCGCGCTGGGCGGGGAAGGGCGTGACGAGACGGATGAAGGCGCCCGCCTGCTTCATGCGGTCGCGCACGGCGGTGACCGTGGCGTAGCGCGGGTCGTCGCTGTCCGAGGTGAGGGCCATCAGGTCGGTGAGGGTCTCGGTCCTGATCCAGCCCTCGGGGAGGAAGCGGGCCAGGCCGGCGGCCATGTAGGCGCCCTGCATCAGCGTCTGGGCGCCGGGGATCTCGGGCAGACCGGCGCGGCGCCGGAAGGGTTCGGGGAGCGACGCGACGGTGATCTGCCCGATGACGGGCCCGGCGAGCGCGCGGCCCGCCGCCCAGACGGTGGGCAGGCCGTCCAGCAGGGGCGGCGCGGGGAGATGGTCGAAGAGCTTGTAGAGGATGATGCGCAGCGCCTCGGTGTTCTCCAGCTTCTCCTCGACCATGCGGTCGTAGTACTGCCAGAACTCCGGCAGGGTGGCGGGCAGTTGGCCCGCCTGGTCACCCAAGGCACCGAGGAACGCCTGGAATTCGGCGTAGAGCCGCTCCATCGTCGTCTGGTCGAGCGGCTGCCCGCTCAACCGGCACATGGTGACCGAGCTTTCGAAGAGCGTCGCGACCACCCACGCGCGGACCTCGGGGTCCATCGCGTCGTACGGCCGGTGCCGGGCGTCGGCTCCGTTGAGCCGCGCGTGCAGGCGGTTGAGGCGCGCCGCCTCCCGCTGCCGTACGGCGTCGTCCGCGCCGAACATCCGCTGGAGGCTCACGAGGGTGTTACGCAGCCGCCGCCACGGGTGCGCGACGAAGGTCGAGTTGTCGGCCAGGGCCGCGCCGATCTGGGGGTGCGCCGCCTCCAGCACCGTCGCCCTGATCACCGCCAGGCCCCAGCGGGGGTCGTTGAAGAAGCGGTGGAACTGGGAGTCGGGGCCGAAGAGGGATTCGATCTGCGGGGCGGGCGCGGGAGGTGGCCCTGCGGGCGGCTTGCCCGGGTCCGGTGCTACGGGGCCCGGTGCTACAGCGTCCGGTGCTACGGCGTCCGGTTTCGACGCCCTCGGCTTCGCGGCTCGCGGCTTCACCGCCTTCGGCTTCGCCGCCTTCGGTTTCACGGTGCCGGCCGACTCAGTCGCCTCGGCCGCCTCGACTGCCTCGGCCGCTCCGGCCGCCCGCGAACGGGCCCGCTTGGGAGGCCGGTTGGCGCTGCTACTCCTGCTGGTACTACCTGTCTCCGTCACGTGCGGGACTCTCCGTTCGCGTGCGGCGGCACGCCGCCGAAGCGGCGCTTGCGTTGCTGGTACGTGTGCAGGCACTCCAGGAAGTGCGGGGCGCGGAAGTCGGGCCAGAGCACCGAGGGGAAGGTCCATTCCGCGTAAGCGACCTGCCAGAGCATGAAGTTGGAGATGCGCTGTTCACCGGAGGTCCGGATCACGAGGTCGACGTCGGGTGTGTCGGGGAAGGGCAGATGTGCGGCGAAGTGGCTCTCGTCCACGGCGTCGGCGGACACTCCGCTGCGGATCAGGGAGCGGGCCGCCTCAACGATGTCGCCGCGTCCGCCGTGGTCGAACGCGACGGTCAGCGTCATGCGGCGGTTCGTGCGGGTGAGTGTCATCAGGTCGGCGAAGTCGCGTGCCAGCGGGGCCGGGATTCTCGGGTCGGCGACGCCGAGGAAGCGGCAGCGGATGCCGCGCGCGTGCAGCAGTGCCGCGTGTTTGCGTACGACGCTGCGCACCAGCCGCATCAGGTAGTCGACCTCGTTGCTCGGGCGGCTCCAGTTCTCGGTGGAGAACGCGTACAGGCTCAGCCACTCCACCCCGGCTCCGCGCGCCGCCTCGATGACGTCGATCACCGTCGTCTCCGCCGCGCGGTGGCCCGCGGTCCGCGGCAGCGAACGGCTCTCCGCCCATCGGCCGTTCCCGTCCATCACACACGCGACGTGCCGCGGGGCCGGGGTCAGTGACGTGGCCCGTCGCGGCTGCCTGCCCACGCGGGCTCCGGTGTCCCGTACGACCGAAGTGCCGCTGTCTCGCTCCACCGTCACAGGTGCCCCCGGCCGTCACCGTCACCGCGATTGGATCAACACCTCACAGCCTCCTGGTACTTGGCCTCCGGCACATCCCGATCCGCGCATATTCACCCATGGCACGCCCGTCCGATTCCGCGCCGCCGCGACACGCGGGCGGAGGCACACCGAGGGGCGTGCGGCGTGCGGCACGGTGCGATGGCGGTTCCGCTTCCGCTACGACGAGGACGAGACGGCCGCCCCGCGTGAGTGCCTGTCGCCGCCGGACTCCCCCGTGGCAGCGGCAGGACGACCGGTCCGCCTCGTTGGGGCGGAGGGTCCGCGGTTCGCCGCGCCCCTTGAAGGACCGGGCGTACGCCTCGCGCCAGCTCGCGGCACTGCGTCAGCGGCGCGGCGCGGCGGGTGACCGGCGCCGTACGGCGTATCCGTCCCGCACGGCAGACCGCCGTCCGGGACGGCGCCAACGTGACCTTCGCGCCCGAGGACGCCCGGCGGACCGAGGCCGACGCCGGAGGAGCCGTGGGAGAGGACCGGCCCGCTCGGCGACCTGGCCACCGACCTCGGCGACCTCAAAACCGCCGTGAAGCACCGTGAACCGCCGTGAAGCGCCGTGAACCGCCGTCGCGCGAGCGATCAGGCGCTGCCCACCGCGTCCGGCTCTCCGGCAGGAGATGCGGCGGCGCGCATCGGGACGCCGCGGAATGCCTGGACGAGGACGAAGAGGGCGCCGGCCGTGACGCACTGGTCGGCGAGGTTGAAGATGCCGCCGTTGCCGACCTGGATGAAGTCGAGGACGGCGCCGCGGCCGAAGGCGGGGGTGCGGAAGAGGCGGTCGGCGAGGTTGCCGCCGGCGCCCGCGAAGAGGAAGCCGAGGCCGAGGGCCCAGCCGGTGGAGCGGACGGAGGGGGCGACGCGGGCGATGAAGACGAGGACGCACAGGGCGAGGAAGGTGAAGACGAGGGTGGCGCGGGGTGCGAAGGAACCGGCCGCGCCGGGGTTGCGGATGGCGGTGAAGGTCACAGCGCCGCCGAACGCGTGGCTGGCGTCGTGCCCCTCGACCACGACCGCCGCGACGGCCTTCGTGGTCTGGTCCACCACGAGCCCGACGGCCGCGGTCGCCCACAGCAGGTACGTACGCCGCACCGCACACCTCCCGATCCCAGCCCCGTCCCCCGTCGAGCGTACGTGGCCGCCCGCCGAAACCCCGGCCCGCGCCCGCACCGACCTCCATGGACAGAACACCTAGGCCGTGGCTCAGCCGGAAGAGCCGTGCCGCGCGGCGGCGGAACCTCTACGCCTCCGCCAGCTCCGGCATCTCCCCCACCGTCCGTGCGGTGTCGATGACGGAGAAGTTCGCGCCCTGCGGATCGGTGACGGCGGCGAAACGGCCGTAGGGGCTGTCCATCGGGCCGAATCGGAGGGTGGCGCCGAGGTCGACCGCCTTCTGTACGGCGGCGTCGCAGTCGCCGACCGCGAAGTAGACGTTCACGTACGCGGGCACCTGCGGCGGGAATTCGTCGCCCATGGTCATGCGGCCGAGAACGGGGTTCGGGCTGCCGCCGACCTTGAAGACCTTGAAGTCCACCTCGGTGTCGGTCATTCGCTGCGCGGAGTACGTGAACGCCTTCGTCAGGAAAGCGTCCGTGACGTCGGGCTCGCGCGTGAAGAACTCGGCCCAGCAGAAGGCGCCCGGCGCGCCCACCTTGGCGAAGCCCTTGTGCTGCCCCGGCTGCCAGAGCCCGAAGGCCGCGCCGGTCGGCTCCTTGGCCAGCGCCATCGTGCCGAGCTGGCCCACCCGCATGGGCTCCATGAGCAGTTCGCCGCCCGCCGCCTTCACCTTCTCCGCGGTCGCCGCCGCGTCCGGAGTGGCGAAGTACAGGTACCAGACCGACTTCCCCTCTTCTCCCGGCATCGGCGGGACCACGCCCGCGACGGCCTCCCCGTCCGAGAACGCCTGCGCGTAGTCGCCGAATTCGCTCGCGCTCTCGCCGAACGTCCAGCCCAGCACGTCGGCGTAGAAGCGCTTGGCCCCTTCCAGGTCCACGAACATGGCGTCCACCCAGCACGGTGCGCCTTCCGGGAAATCAGTCATGACCCGCGACTCCGTCCCAATGGAGATGACATACGTCACTTACGTACGTTTCCACGCTAGTCAGTCATCGCGCTCCCCGCACGGCGAGGGAACGGTTACGGGTGACGGAGAGCGGCAGCGTACGAAGTGGCCATGGTCACCGCCGATCCGGGAATGGCGCCCGGCGCCCGGCGGCTGAGGACGTACGGAGGCCGCACCTCCCGTGAGACCCCTTCGGACAAGGAAGTTGAGCCCATGTACAAGAAGATCCTCGCCGCCGTCGACGGTTCGGCCCACGGCAGCGCCGTCCTCGACGCGGTGTCGGCGCTCGCCAAGCTGACCGGCGGGACGGTGCAGGTCATCCACATCCGGCCGTCGCAGGTGATCACCGGAGGGATCACCAGCACGGTGGTGCCGGTGGAGGAGAGCGCCGAGAGCCGCAAGGTCGTGGACGACGCGCTCGCGCGGCTGCGCGCGGACGGCGTCACCGCCGACGGCGAGGTGGACGAGGGCCTGACCGAGGACCTGGCCGCGATACTCGTCGAGCGCGCCGAAGCCCTCGGCAGCGACCTGATCGCCGTCGGCCCCGGCCACTACAGCGGCATCTCCGCGCTCCTGCACCCGAGCGTCAGCCGCGCCGTCGCGAAGGCGTCGCCGGTGTCGGTCCTGCTGGTCCACAGCGAGGCCGGGGCCACCGCCTGACGGAGGCCGGGGCCACCGCCTGACCTTCCCCTCCCCGACCGCCCCACTGCCCGCCACCCCCGGTTCCGCACCCGGCCGGGGACGGCGGGCAGCGTCGTACCCGGAGCCGTACTCGTACAAGCACACGGCACAGGCACTGGACTGGCACTGGCACTGGCAGAAACGGTCAACCGGGGCAATTCACCGACCGCCGGACACGGAGAGTACGGCCGCGTAACCTGACCGTTAGCCGGGCGCCTGGACGCTGGTGCCCTCTCCGTACATCGCATTCGGCGGTGTCCGAAGAGAGGAGCAGTGCAGTGGCGCGTCACCGCAGGCCGAAGAGGCTGCGGACTACCGATCGATTACGCATGGGCTGGTGGCTCGTCCAGATTGCCGTCTGGATCCATCAGCACGTCAACGACCGGTAATCCGGCTGGGCGGGGGCCGTCTTCGTTGGATGCGGCGGCGGCCTCCGCGTACTCACCTCATGATGTGCCGCCCCGGCCCCGCGGGCCGCGAGTCACACAACTTTGGCATATGCCAATCCACGCGTCGAGCAGTCTTTCGAGTGCGCGCACCGGCCTCATTCGGCCGCACCCTCAGGCGCGGCGGTACGGACCGCGCCCGCGTGGCGCTTGCGCTCCAGGACGACGAGCGGGCAGTTCAGCGCCTCGGCGATCTTGATGAGATTGGCCGGGGTGGCACTGCGCCAGCCCGACTCGATCTCGCCCATGAGCTGCTCCGAGATGCCGACCTGGTCGGCGAGCGCCCGCTTGGTCAGCCCGGACTTCTCCCGCGCCCAGGTGACGGCCTCGGGCTCCTGATGGAGCCTGCTCGGCCGGGTGCGGTGCGACATGGGCAAAAACTAGCGCGTAGTAGCGCGTAGCACAAGTATTTATAGAGAACTACGCACACCTGCGCACGTTGCCGTCGCGCATATGCGCAGGCCAGCCCGGCCGATACCCGCCCGTCTTCGCCGTTTCACTGGACGCATAATGCGTAGTTGTGCGAAGCTCGCCGCATGACTGAGCGCCCGGACGCGCCGCCCGAGGGGGAACTGATCAAGGTCGCGCTCGTGGCGTCCGGCCTTTCCCAGCGGGAGGCCTCGCGACGAGCCGGTATGAGTGACACGCGGTGGCGGCAGATCGTCAGCGGCTACCAGTCGGTCGACGGGACACCCGTCCCCGTCCGCGGCCGTGACGAGACGCTGGCCCGTATGGCGCATGTGGTCGGCGTACGCCCGGAGCAGTTCGAGGACGTCGGCCGCCCCGACGCCGCCGAGGAGCTGCGCGACCTCACGGCCCGCAAGCGCGACATCGACGCCGCCTCGTCCATCCCCTCCGGCGCGTACGACCGCCTGGAGGAGCGCTGGCGTCTGGTGGAAGCCGTGCTCCGCTCCGCGCGCGAGGGGTTGAGCCCGTCAGAGGACAGCAGCCTCGTCAGCCGGGTGCACGGACTGCTGGCGCAGGACCCGGACAGCTTTACGCCCAAGGCTCCTGGGTAGCGGCCGACTTCACCCGTCGGCGCGGGCCGACGCTTTCCGCGAGCGTGTCGAGCCGGAGCCGGAGCGGGAGCGGCTACGGCTACGGCTACGTGGCGAGCGCGCCCCGCCGTGGTGGAATTGGGCGCGTTCAAGCGACGCGACACGCGGGCACGCGGGCACGCGGACGGAGCCGGGGATGGGGAGAGTCGTGGGGCGGCGGGCAGTGCTGGGGAGCGGGGATGTGCGGCGCGTGGCGCTCGGGCTGCCCGGCACCGTGGAGAAGGAGCTGTGGGGGCATCCCACGTTCCATGTCGGCCGGCGGATGTACGCGACGGTGCCCGACGACGGGACGTCGTTCGCGGTGCGCTGTCCGCGGCACGAGCGCGCGGAGTTGATCGCCTCGGAGCCGGAGAAGTTCTGGGTGCCCGCGCACGAGGCCCACTCGTCGTGGGTACGGGCGCGGCTGACGGCGCTTGAGGACGAGGGCGAGCTGTACGACATCCTGCTCGACTCGTGGCAGCAGGCGGCGCCGGAAGAGCTGGTCGAGACGTTCCTGGCGAACGGCCGTCGACCCGACCGGAATTGATTCACCTGGCGGGCGGGGGAAGGGCCGGGGGGAAGGGCCCAGGGCGACGGCGCGGGCCCGAGGCGGACGGTTCCGTAAACGTTGCCGGAAGCCTTGACAGGGGCTGGGGCAAGGCCGACTCTCGCGTGGAGAGAGCGCTCTCACGAAACCCCCCACACCCAACGGCGGGTCTGCGCACGGGAGTTGCGGGGTCGCCGTACCCCCCACACAAGGAGCAGGCATGTCGATGAGAGACAAGCGCTTGCGGAAACGGCTGGGCGTCGGATTAGTGGCCGTCAGCGCGATGGCCGCGGTGGCGCTGGCCGGTTCGCCGCAGGCGTCGGCGTCGGCCTCGGCCTCGGCGTCAGCCGCCGAGAAGGGCACCGTCTCCCCACAGACGGCGACCCGGACCGCGGCAACCCGGACCGCGGCGGCCGGGACCGCCGCGGCCCAACCGGCCGCCGTACAGCCGAACGCCGTCCCCGCCGCCCCGAGCGGCTTCACCACCACTTGGAGCGACGACTTCAACGGCGCCGCCAACACCGGCCTGGACACCGGGACATGGCGGTACGACGCCGGTGAGGGCTGGACCTTCGGGACCGGCGAGATCGAGACGATGACGAACAGCACGGCGAACGTCTACCAGGACGGCAACGGCCATCTGGTGCTCAAGGCACTGCACTCGGGCACGGACCCGAACACCGGCTGGACGTCGGGACGGGTCGAGACCCAGGCGGACGGCTTCGGCGCGCAGCCCGGCGGCGTCGTGCGGATGCAGGCGTCGATCCAGCAGCCGAACGTGAACACGGCCAACGGCGCGGGCTACTGGCCCGCGTTCTGGATGCTGGGGTCGCCGCTGCGCGTGGGCGTGCCGTGGCCGGGGTCCGGCGAGGTCGACATCCTGGAGGACATCAACGGCCGCGGCTCGGTGTTCGGCACGCTGCACTGCGGGACGAATCCGGGCGGCGCGTGCAACGAGTCCAGCGGCGTCGGCAGCGGTGAACGGGCCTGCTCCGGCTGCCAGACGGGCTATCACACGTACGCGGTGGAGATCGACCGCTCGACGTCGCCCGAGCAGATCCGCTGGTACCTGGACGGCGCGAACTACTTCACGCTCAGCTCCAACCAGGTGGACGCGACGGCGTGGGCCAACGCCGTCGACCACAGCTTCTACATCATCTTCGACCTGGCGATCGGCGGCGGCTTCCCCGCCGCCTTCGGTGGCGGCCCCAACGCGGCCACGGTCAGCGGCGGTTCGCTGAACGTCGACTACGTGGCGGTCTACAACAAGGCCGCGCCCGGCACCACCGGCGCCAACATCGCCAAGGGCAGGCCGACGACGGCGTCCTCGACCGAGAGCGCGCAGTTCCCGGCGTCCAACGCGACCGACGGCGATGTCACCACCCGCTGGTCGAGCGGCTTCAGCGACCCGCAGTGGGTCCAGGTCGACCTCGGCCAGTCCTACAACCTCACGCACGCGAGTCTGGTCTGGGAGGCGGCGGCCGCATCCGCCTACCAGCTACAGACCTCGGCCAACGGCACGACCTGGACGACGGTCTACTCCAACAACAACAGTCCGGCCGACATCCAGGACACCGCGCTGTCGGCCACGGCCCGCTATGTGCGGGTCTACGCGACCGCCAGAGCCTCCCAATACGGCGATTCGCTCTACGAGTTGGCGCTGTACGGCACACCGACGTCCGGCGGCGGCGACCCCGGCGGGCCCGGCACACCCACCCTGCTGTCGCAGGGGAAGGCGGCCACGGCCTCGTCCAGTGAGAACGGCGGCTTCACGGCGGCGAGCGCGGTGGACGGCGACCCCGGCACCCGCTGGTCCAGCGCCTTCAGCGACCCGCAGTGGCTCCAGGTCGACCTCGGCGCCGGCCACACCGTCAGCCAGGTGAAGCTCAACTGGGAGGCCGCGTACGCGACGGCGTACAAGATCCAGACCTCCGCGAACGGCACCACCTGGACGGACGTCTACTCCACGACCGCCGGCACCGGCGGCAATCAGACGCTGAACGTCACCGGCACCGGGCGGTACGTGCGGATGTACGGGACGGCCCGCGCCACCCAGTACGGCTACTCGCTCTGGGAGTTCCAGGTGCTCGGCACCTGACCGTCAGGACCGCGTGAACACGTACGGCCGCCTCCGGCGCACGCGCCGGGGGCGGCTTCCGTACGTACTTCGCCCGGCTCCAGACCTGGCCGTAGAAGGGACTGGACAGCCGCCCCGGCCAGTTGACGAGCGGACCTCCGCGCGTCCACCGGTCGCGTCTTCCCCCGAGCATGCTCCCCCGCCTCCGTTCCCCGTTACGCCGTTCCCCGCTATGCCGTTCCCCGCTACCTGGTCGCTTCGCGCTGGACGCCCCGCTCCGGCGCGCCCAACGCGCCCGCTACCGGGCCGACTTCAGCGGCAGCCGGTCGAACAGCGTAATCCGCAGGCCGCCCGCGAAGTCCTTCGCGGTGCCCGCCTTGTACTCGGTCTGGAGGAACTTCCCCTCGTCGGAGGTCATCCCCGCGTACGGCGTGCGCGGCGCGGTGGCCACCAGCCAGATCCGCTGGACGTCCTTGGTGCACACCACGGGCGCGGAGCACGGCTGTCCGGTGTACGTACCGTCCCGCTGCGGCGACACCGTCACGTACACCGCGTCCGGCGGGTCGGCCACGGCGCGCAGTTGGTACGCGGTGCCCCGCATCGCCTTGTCCAGCTCACCGCTGTAGACGACCCCGTCGCCGCCGCGCGTCTGCGTCCGCAGCCAGGCCGAGGCCGCCTGGTAGTCGGGGAGTCCGGGCCGCGGGTCGGTGCGCAGGCCGTTGAAGGCCGACAGCGAGACCGCGGCCACGGCGACGGCGGCGACCGTGCCGAGCAGGATCTGCCGGGTCGCCGCCCCGCGCTCCCTGCCGGGCAGCAGCTTGGCAAGACCGCACACCCCGGCGCCCGCGAGCAGCGCGACGGCGGGCACGGTGAAGACGAAGTACGACGGCGTGAACAGGTTGCCGTACGAGCGCAGTCCGAACAGCGCGACCGGCGGCAGCACCGCCCACACCAGCAGCGGCACACCGTTCCTGCGGCCGAGCAGCACCCCGAGCAGCGCGAGGCCGCCCACCGCGAGGGCGACGTGCTGCGAGCCGAGCAGCTCCTGCGGCAGCCGCAGCAGCGCGTGCACGTCGGTGCCGCCCTGCGGGTCCTGGTGGTTCTGGCCGCGCGCCAGCATCAGCACCGCGAAGAGCGGCGCGACCGGCACCAGCGTCACCGCCAACCACGCGCCGGTGCGCTGACGTTCGGTGGCCAGCGTGATCAGCAGATACGCCACCACGACCGTGGCCGCCACCGGGTGGAACAGCCCCGTGCACAGCATCCCGAACGCGTATCCGCCCGACCGGTCCGCGCCCACGTGGTCCAGCGCCCGGTACAGCAGCAGCGCCCCGGCCACCACCGACAGCGCCGCCAGCGCGAACGGCCGTGCCTCCTGCGCGAATCGCGTCGTCACCGGCAGCACCGCGAACACCAGCCCCGCGGCCAGCCCGGTCGGCGCGTCGAACATCCGGCGGCCGAGCAGCGCCAGCAGCCCCGCCGTCACCGCCGTCGCCACCACCGACGGCGCCCGCAGCACCGCGGGCGAACTCCCCGCGACCGAGACCCAGATGTGCATCAGCACGTAGTAAGGCGCCAGCACCACATCGGTGTTGTCCAGCAGCCGCCCGAGGTCCGACCACGACAGATGCGCCGCCCACCACGTCGCCGCCTCGTCCTCCCTGACCTGCGCCGCGCCCACCCGGTACCCGCCCGCGACGAACGTCACCAGCATCGGCGGCAGCGTGATCGCGGCGCGGCCCATCCCGCGCCGCTTCTCCTCCTGCCGCTTCTCTTCCCGCCGGCGCGCCGCCCGCCCGCCCGTGGCCGGGCGGTCCCCGGTGCTGTCGTCCCTGATCTCCCACTCGCCCTGGTCGTGATGGGAGTTCCGCGGCTGCGGAATGACCGAGATGGGGATGGTGTCGGGGTGATCGGGGTGGTCGGGGTGGTCGGGGTGGTCGGGGTGGTCGGGGTGGTCGGCGCCGGATGCGAGGGCTTCCCGCTCGCTCATGGGGTGCTCCCGGCGGGGGAGTCGGAGGGCGAGGCCGCGGGCGCGCCCGGTGAAGGACCGGACGACGTCTTCGTCTGCCCGGTCGCCAGCCGTAGTGTGGCCAGACCGGCCTGGAACGCCTGCTGTTCGGCCTTGCTTGAGGTGAACCGCCAGTTGGCGCGGGCGCCGGTGTCCCGGTCCTTCTGCATCCAGATGAAGCCGACGATGTCCGGATGGGCCTGGAGCCAGGGGAAGAAGGCCCGGACCCAGTTCAGTTGCTGCTTGTCGATCTGCGCGCCGGTCTCCATGATGATCAGCGGCTTGTCGGCGAAGGCCCGCACCTGCTTGATCGTCGCGCCGAAGGTGATCTCGGGAGTCTTCTCGCGCACGCCGTAGCCGGTCATCCCGATCCAGTCGACGTAGTCGTCACCCGGGTAGTACGGCTGGAGTTTCACCTTCGGCTTCGGACGGATGATGTTCGGCGACCAGGTCCAGATCACGTTGGTGGCCCCGGCCTTGTCGAAGAGGTCGTGGACGTGCCGCCACGCCTGCACGTATTCGCCCGGCTTGTTGGCGTTCACCGCCTCCGACCAGGGGTACCAGCCGCCGTTCATCTCGTGCGCGAGGCGCAGCACCAGGGGCCACTTGGCGTCGGCGATGGCCGTGGCCGTACGGGTGATGTAGGCGTCGAACCTGCCGCTGATGATGTTGCCGAGCCGGAACTTGGGCTGATCGGTGTTCGTGTCGAGGATGACGCCGCCCGCCGGATTCTGCACACCGCCCGCCCAGGGCTCCCAGGTCAGCACGGGGAGCGTGCCGTGTTCGTAGGCCGCCGTCATCGAGTACGGGTTGAACTCGTGCTCCCAGTCGAGGAAGTACGAGGCCATGGTCGGCCGGATGCCGCCGTCGTCGGTGGTGAACCCGTCCAGTTCCTTGGCGTCGTAGGGGGCCTTGACGGTGGCCGCGCCGAAGTAGATGCCGTCCGGTTTCATGAACTGCTGCTTGGTCGGCACGTTCGGGTCGCTCTTGCCTTTGAGCCGGTCGAGCAGTCCCGGGTTGCTCTTGCTGCCGCCGCCGAGTCCGGAGTAGCTGTTGCCCTGCGCGTTGGAAACCACGGCCATGTAGACGCCGTAGGACAGCGCGGAGAGCAGGACCGCGTTGACGGCCATCCAGATCCGCAGCCGGATGCCGGTGCCGCGGCTCCACCAGTGTGACGGCTTCTTGCGCCGGCGCTTGGCCTCCGCCCGGCTCCCCGACCGGTTCGCGGACCGGTTGGCGGCCGGCCTGTTGTGGCTAGACACTCATCATCACCGACCCCCCGAGCATGAGGCCGCCGATCACGTATGGCACCAGGACCAGGGAGCTGTGGGACTTCTCGCCCGCGAAGCTGTCGGCGCGGGTGCCCCAACTCGCGTTGTGCGCGCAGCGGAAGAAGCCGAGCAGACGCACCGGCAGCAGCAGCAGGGTGTTGATCACCATGAAGGTGGGCAGGAAGAGCAGATCCTGCGGCCGGTAGGCGAAGTGCCGCCCGAAGCGGAACATCAGCGAGAACAGCGACATCACGGCGGCCAGCGCGAGGAGCAGCACCAGTGACTTCGTGGGGTCGCTGGGCAGCGGCAGATCATCGTAGATGGTGGGCCGGCCGCGGTGGAATGCGGCGACCAGCCAGGAGGCGAAGGTGCCGAGGAGCACGAACGGCACGGCCACGTCGGTGAAGTAGAACAAGGCGAGCATCTTCGCGTTGCGCAGCATCCACGGCATCATCCGCAGCGTGTTGTACTGCGAGCCGCGCGCCCAGCGGTACTGCTGCTTGGCCAGCTTCTTCAACTGGAGCGGGGCGTCGGTGTAGACGAGCGACGTGGACTGGTAGACGGTCTTGTACCCGGCTTTGAGCGTGTAGTTGGTGAGCGTGCGGTCGTCGCTCACCTCCAGGAAGACGCCGAGGAACTTCTCGCCGAGGAAGGCGTCCATGCAGTCGAAGAGGATGTGGCTGCGGAAGGCGATGGTGCGGCCGGGCAGGCAGCCGACAGTGCCGAGCACGCTCATCGCGGGCATCGAGTACTGACACCGCACGCTCTCCAGCCAGTCCGCCCAGCGGGTGAGCACGGTACGGCTCGGCTGGAGGATGCGCTGACGGGTCGTCACCCCACCGACCTCGCGGTCGCGGAACGGCTTGACCAGTTCGCTGAGGGTGTTGGCGGTCCAGATGGTGTCGGAGTCGACGAGTACGGCGATCTCGCCGCTGGATTCCGCCAGGCCGACCTTGAGCGCGTTGCGTTTGCCGGGGACGGGCGTCCACCGCCAGAACACGCCGAGGTCGTCGCAGATCCGCTCAAGTGCCTCGTTGCGCCGCCCGTTGATGACCACGATGATCTCGGTCGGCCGCTGGTCGATGATCCGGCCGACGACCTCGCGGAAGAGGTCCTCGGGCTCGTCCACCACCGGAATGATCACGGAGGTGGTGGTCTGGAACGGGCGCTTCCAGGGCTTGTAGCGACGCGCGAGCACGACCTTGATCAGCCACAGTAACCAGACCAGCGCCATGAAGGCGGCGAAAGGGTACACCACCCCCTGGAGCCGCAACTCACGGATCTCCAGCAAGAACGCCAGCATGTCTTCCTTATCGCGCCGATTCCCCCGAGCCACATACAAGGCGGCGTGCCGCAGAGAGCGTATGTGGTGACACGATTTTTATCATATGAACCTTAGCGTCCCTCACGGGATCACCTTGAGTAACGCCTCTGCCGCGTACACAACGGCCCAGTCGCGTGAGTTGTGTTACACCTCGACGGCAAGCCCGTTCAGTCCGGCCCGGAATTACCTGGACAAACGACCGGAGCGGTGAAATCCAGGTCACATTCGTGTAGGTCCTGTGTCAATCGGACGGTGCGGACGTCCGGTCATCGCACCGGTCCGGTGCGCGACGGCCCGGCCGACCCGGAGGCCCGACTCGTGGAACCGGCCGCGGCCGCACCGCCCGGACACCTAGAGACGACCATAGGTTCGTCTGATGAGATGCTTCCCGTGACGGTTCGCCGAGCAGAATGGCCGGGAATGAATGTGCTCACACGAGGGAAGCGGCGGCGGCCCTTCCTGGTGAACGCCCTGGCAGGCGCGCTCGTGGGCGCCCTGCTGCTGCCGCTGGCCGCGTGCTCCTCCGGGGGCCAGGAGCGCATCGACGACTCCGGCAATCCCGCACAGTCCACGCCTTCCGGAACATCCGCCGCAGATCCCGTGGCGCGCACCAAAACACTGAGCAAGGCGGCATATCTGCATCCGAAAGGCGTCTATTTCGGCGTCGCGACATTCCACGCACCGGCATGGGCGACCACCGCGGCCGTGACCGCGGCGTCGGAGCGTCACCCGCGAATGCTGGAGTACTACCAGGGCTGGAACGAGGATTTCTCCGCCGCCGACGCCGAACTCAGTTACAAGCAAGGTGCGGTGCCCTTGCTCACCTGGGAACCGTTCGCCAAGTCGCGGGCCGCCGACCAGCCGGAGTACTCGCTGAAGAAGATCGCGTCGGGGTCGTTCGACTCCTATGTGATCCGATTCGCGCGCCAGGTCAAAGCGGCGGGGCAGCCGATCGCCCTGCGCTTCGCGCACGAGATGAACGGCGACTGGTACCCCTGGTCCGAGAAGAACAGCGGCAACTCGCAGGGCGACTACGTGAAGGCGTGGCGGCACATCCACGACCTCTTCCAGGCCGTGGGCGCGACCGAGGTGATCTGGGTCTGGAGCCCGAACGCGCTCCGTGGCGCCCGCGACGTCCCGCTCAAACCGCTCTACCCAGGGGACGGTTACGTCGACTGGATCGGCGTCGACGGCTACGGCTTCGGTGAGGAGACGGCCACCGAGGTGATCCAGCCCACGGTGGACGAGATCACGAAGTTCTCGCACAAGCCGATCCTGCTGAGCGAGACCGGCAGTTCACCGGGACCGCAGCAGCCCGGCTGGACCGCCGACCTCTTCCGCTGGATCAAACGGACGCCCAATGTGATCGGCTTCGTGTGGTTCCAGCACAGCGTGGACGAAGGCGGCCAGTACGACTACCGCTTCGACGTCAATCCGCAGACCAAAGCCGCATTCCGGAAGGGACTTGATTCCCTCACCCTGAGCCCGTGGCCGGTCACTTCCGATGCGCCCCAATAAGGGGAGAAGACACCCCGCGTACATGTCTGACGCTATGATTCACCGAAATGAGTGACGGGAAAGGCGAACTTCTCCGGCCATGAGTACTCCCACGGGGCCCCCGGAAGATCCTCGCATACCGCACCAGAACGGTGCCGTACCGCAGGTCGAACAGCAGCCGACGCAGGCCGCGCAACCGACGCAGCAGGCGCAACCGGGTTACGGCTACCCCCCGACCCAGCGTCCGCAGTCGGTCCAGCAGGGCTACCCGTACGAAATCCGTCCAGGCGTACCGCAGTTCCCGCAGCCGCAGCCCTACGTGCCCAATCCGAACGAGCCCGACTGGTCGGCGCTCGCGGACCAGCACGTGGCCGAGCAGCGGGCGCGCAAGAAGCGGATGCTCATCATCGGCGTGGCGGCCGTCCTGGTCGTGGCCGTGGCGGGCGCGGCGGCGCTGTTCCTGATGGGCGGGTCCAAGAAGGACGACGACACCGTCGCCAAGGACGGCAAGGACAAGCAGACGACCGCGCCGGCCGTCCAGCCGAGCGATTCCGCCAGCACTTCGCCGAGCACGGAACCGAGCGGCTCGCCGAGCGGCACCTCGACACCCACGATGCAGGGCAAGGACCTCTTCTCCGACACGTCCACGCGGGTCAACGGCCAGACCTTCACGCGGAAGACCACCAGCCACGAAGCACCGTGCTGGAAGGCCACCCGCAGCGGTCTCGGTCCGACGCTCGGGCCGAACAAGTGCGCCCAGGTCGTGCTCGCCACCTACACCGCGGCGAAGTCGTCGGTGACCGTCGGCGTGATGGTCTTCCCCAGCGCCAAGGAAGCGAACGCGGTGAACAGCGCCTTCAAGGGCGAACTGATCCCGCTCACCAACAAGTCGGGCATCCCGAACTTCTGCGAGAAGGTCGCGTGCGCGGTGACCCACGCCGTCCACGACCGTTACCTCTACACGACGATCGCCGGCCCCAACAACGGCACCGCGGGTGTCAAGGACGACGACGCGATCGCCGCCGGCCACGGCATCGCCGGTTACACCCTGACCCGGCTGACCGAACTGGACTGACCCGCAGCCGTCGTTCCCGCCCCGCGCCCGCTAGGGCGTGACACGTCACGGCCCCGCGCGCTTGTGCCGCCATCGCCGGTCAGCCGCCATACGCCACTCGGCACGTCCGTACGGTTCCGGGTGTTCCGGACACACCTCGCCCATGACTACCCCGATCGGTCCGGGAGGGGGCCCGCGTCGAGAAGTGCCAGGTCGGGCGGGACGAGGGTGGTGGACAGCAGGAGTTCGCGCAGGAGGTGGTCGTTGAGGGTGTTGCCGACCGGCTCGCCGACCTCCTCGCGGGTCAGGAACGGCACACCGCTGCGCGAGAGCCGGTTGCGTACGCCGCTGACCAGGTGTTCGACCCGCTTGGGCCCCCACGGCACGCCGGGCTGGATACGGGACAGGTGCGCGGCGGTGTCCTGCCAGGTCAGGGGCTGCGGACGCAGGTCGTGCAGCAGATAGCGCCGGCCGAGGACGACCAGCGCGAGCCGTTCCTCGTCGGTCAGCACCCAGGTACGCGGGGGGCGGGTGACGTCCGAGGGCATCGGTACGGGCGTCTCGCCGTCGGGGCCGGTCACGAAGATCTCCAGCAGGTGTTCGCGGTGGCGCGAGCCGCGCACGAACAACGGGGTGTAGCCGGTGGCCAGCGGCAGCGGCTCCTCGTCGGTGAACAGCAGCCTGCCGCCCGCCAGTCGCAGCGGCAGCCGCCCGTGGTTGCCGACCCACCACTGGCCGGCGCGGTGCGTGAGCGTGCCCTGATGGCGGCTGACCAGCGGGTCGTCCTCGCCGAGGCAGACGTGCACGGCCGGGCGGTTACGGCCGAAGATCACCTGCCGGTTGGCGCCGGGGCCGAGCCGCATGCCCCCGGTCAGCGCCAGCGCGAAGACGGTGCCCGGCACGGGCGCGGTGACGCCCCTGGCGAGGCTGCCGTGCGTCTCCGGCAGCCGCTCACCACCCGCCGGAGCCGCGTCCCCGTCCCCGTTCATGCCTTCGGCAGCCGTGCCGCCGCCACCTCACCCAACTGGCGTGCGGTGTCGCACAGGGCGGTGACCGGACCGGGGCCCGCGACCGTCAACTCGACCAGCTCCTGGGTGGTGTCGCCTTGGAGATCCTTGTACGTGCGGTTCACGATCCGGGCCGTGCAGGTGCCGGTGTCCTCGTACTCCTCGGCCAGGAAGCCTTCCCTGGAGCCGAGTTGGACGCGCTTGCCGTCGGAGGCGTCCAGCGGGGGCGAGTTGCGGTCGAAGACCAGGTCCACGCCGGTGTCGCCGGAGGAACCGCCCCAGTGGCAGCCCCAGTTGCCGAAGCCGGCGTCGCGGCGGGCCGCGTCGACGCCCTGGACACGGCCGAGCGCGGTGGCGGTCAGCAGGGCGCAGGCGTCGGCGGCGGCCAGCGATCCGGGGGCGGCGGCCGACGGACGGCGGGCGACCGTACCAGAGGCGGCCAGAACGGACACCGCGTGGTCGGTCGCCGCGTCGGCCATCGCGCACAGGTCGGGCGCCGAGGCGCCGGTCTGCCGGGCCATGATCTGTACGTGGCTGCCGTCGCCGAGCCGCAGCGTGCGGTCGCACTCGTCGCCGTCCAGCGGCTCCGCCGCGATGGTCACGTTCCCCGCCTCGCGCGTACGCACCTGCGTGCCGGTCTCCACGTCCGTGCCGATGAAGGTGGCCGCGACATCGGCCGACGAGTCGGCGCCCGGTCCCTCCACCAGCACATCGCAGCGGTCGAAGTTGCCGTAGGCGGTGGCCAGTTCGGCGCGGCCGAAGCGGGTGAGGGACGCGGTGGCGAGCAGTGAACAGGGGTCGGCCGTACGGGCGTCGCCCAGCGCGCTCGCGGGAGCGGAGCCGGAAGCGGAAGCGGAAGCGGGCCGGGCCGGGCCCGAACGGGCGCCCTTCGCGTCGGCGGTGCGGTGCCCCGACGCGCCGCCGTCCCACGGGCGCAGCGCCAGCAGCCCCGCGGTCAGGCCGACGACGGCGGCCACCGTCGCGGCGGTGATCCAGCGCCCGCGCGGGCCGCGTACGCCGTCGCGCGGGTGCCGGCCGGTCGGGCCGACGGGCGTACGGCTGCCGCCGCCGGGGCCAGGACTCGCGCCGGAGACGGCCGCCTCGTCCCCGGCCGGGCCCACGA
>NZ_MECL01000180.1 GCF_014596445.1 Streptomyces sp. CBMA29
GCGCAGCGACAGCGCCTCCCGGCCGCGCAGCGCCCGCGCCCGAGCGCGCGACTCGGCCTCGGCCGGCGGGGCGGCCCGGCCGGAACCGTCCCCCTCGTCGGCCTCCAGATACGCCGCCAGCCGGGCCACGGTCGCGTTCCCGAACAGTTCGAGCAGCGGCACCTTGCGGCCGAGACGCTGCTCGATCAGCGTCTGCACCCGGATCACGAGCAGCGAGTGGCCGCCGAGGTCGAAGAAGTTGTCGTGCGCCCCGACCTTTTCGGTGTCCAGCACCTCCGCCCAGATCCTGGCCACCTCGTCCTGGGTGCCGAGCGCGGGCGCGGTGTAGCCGGTCCCGTCGCCCGGGGTCGGCAGCGGCAGCGCGGCCAGCGCCTTGCGGTCGACCTTTCCCGCCGTGGTCAGCGGCAGCTCCGGCAGGACGACGACGGCCCGCGGTACGGCGTGCGCGGGCAGCAGTCCGCCCAGCCACCCGCGCAGCGCGTCGCCGTCGGCCTCCGCCGCATCGCCGCCCGTACTCCCGTCGCCGCCGTCCCTGCCGTCCGGGGCGCCGACCGAGCAGTAGGCGATCAGCTCGTGCCCGCCGCCCGCGGCGGCCCTGGCGAGCACCGAGGACTGCCGTACCCGCGGATGCCTGGCCAGTACCGCCGCGACCTCGCCCGGCTCCACCCGGAAACCGCGGATCTTCACCTGGTCGTCGAGCCGTCCCAGGAACTCGATCTCCCCGTCGGCACGGAACCGCGCCAGGTCCCCGGTCCGGTACATCCGGCCGCCGGGGGTGTCGGCGTACGGGTCGCCGATGAAGAACTCGGCCGTGCGCGCCGGGTCGTTGAGGTAGCCGCGGGCCAACGGCAGCCCGCCGACGTGCAGTTCGCCGCGCACCCCGACCGGCACCGGCCGCAGCGCCGCGTCGAGCACGTACAGCCGGGCGTTCGGGTTCGGCCGGCCGATCGAGATGCGCTCGACCTGCTCACCCGGCTCGAAGACCCGGCAGCTCACGCCGATGGTCGTCTCGGCGGGACCGTAACCGTGGTACATCCGGGCGCCGGACGCCTCGCGGAAGCGGAGGTACAGGTCACCGGTCAGCGCCTCGCCGCCGCACCACAGATGGCGCAGCGAGCGGATCCGGGCCGCCGCGTCCGCGCGTTCGAGCAGGACGTCCAGCATCGAGGCGACGATGTAGAGGAAGGTGACGCCGTGCCGCTCGACGGTGTCCAGCAGCCGGTCCACGTCACCGTCGTCGCCCGGCTCCGCGACCACCAGCCGGGCGCCCGCCACCAGCGGCAGAAAGATCTCGTTGATCGAGATGTCGAAGCCCAGCGGCGCCTTGTGCAGGACCGCGTCGTCCGCGCGCAGGCCCAGCTTGCCGATCTGCCACAACATGCGGTTGCAGATCGCCTGCTGACGGATCATCACCCCCTTGGGCGTGCCGGTCGACCCGGACGTGTGGATCACATAGGCGACGCGTTCCATGTCCGGTGCCGCCTCCTCCACGGACGGCGCGGGCGCCTTCGCCGCTGATGTCCCGTCGCCGACCGGTACGTCGGGCCGTACGACCTCCACGGTCGTGCCGGTCAGCAGCCGTACCGCGTCGTCCTCGCCCACGACCAGGCGCAGCCCGCAGTTCTCCGCGATGGCACGGACCCTCGCGGCGGGCCAGGAGACCTCCAGCGGGACGAAGGCGCCCTGCGCCTTGAGGACCGCGAGTAGCGCCACCACCAGGTCGACCGAGCGTTCGAGAAGGACGCCGACCAGCGTCTCCGGGCCGACACCCGCCTTCCGCAAGCGGCCCGCCAGCGCCTCGGCGCGCGCTTCGAGCCCGCCGTACGTCAGGACGGCGGCGCCGCATTCGACGGCGACCGCGTCCGGGTCGCGGAGTGCGGCCTCGCGGATCAGGGCCGCCAAGTCCTGTGTGACCAAAGGGTCGTCGCCCTCGACCGGGTGACCCCAGCGCAGCAGCAGCTCCCGTTCCTCTTCGGGCACGATCTCCAGGTCCGACACGGCGACCTCAGCGCCCCGCTCCGCGACCGACTCCAGCAGCCGGACCAGATGGGCGGCGCAGCGGGCCACGGTGCCGGCCTCGTACAGATCCGCGTTGCCGGTGACCGCGCCGTGCAGAGTGCCGTCGGACTCCCAGCAGTTGAGGACCAGGTCGAAGCGGGCCGAGTCCACCTCCTGCTCGACCGGTTCGGCGCGCAGCCCGGCGATCGCGGCGCCCTGCGGCGGCGTCTGCATCACCGCCAGCACCTGCGGCAGTGGACCCGCGCTCGTGGAGCGGTCCCAGCGCAGCTCCGAGGCGATGGCGTCCAGCGACACCTCCTGACGCGCGTACGCGTCGTGGCACGTGCCACGGACCAGGTCGAGCAGCGCGCCGAACGAGGTCTCGCCGTCCACGGCCGTCCGCAGCACCACGGTGTCGGCGAAGCAGCCGACGGCCTGGTCGAGTTCGGGGCGCTCCCTGCCGTGCACGACCGATCCGACCGCGATGCCCCGCTGTCCGGTGTACCGGTGCAGCAGCGCGGTGAGCGCGGTGACCGCGACCATGTACGGCGTCGCCTCGTGCGCCCGTGCGAGCCCGCGGACCGCGCTCCAGACCGCCGGGTCCACCGTGAAGCGGTGCGAGACGGCCAGGGAGCCGGGCACCGCGGGCCTCGGCCGGTCGGTGGGCAGGTCCAGGCGCGGCGGCTCGTCGCCGAGCGCGCGGCGCCAGGCCGCCAGATGCTCCGCGTACTCCGGGCCCGCCTCGCGGCCCTCCCGCCAGCGCGCGTAGTCGCGGTAGGTGACCCGCGGCTGCGACAGCGGGCTCGGACGACCGGCGCTGAACGCGCCGTACAGCTCGTACAGTTCACGCAGCAGCACACCGAGCGAGAGCCCGTCGGCCACCGCGTGGTGCACGACGATCATCAGCACGTGCTCGTCGTCGCCGTGCCGCAGCAGCCCGAAGCGGACCAGCGGGCCGCGCTCCAGGTCGAAGGCCGCGGTGTCCAGCGACGAGATCCACGCCGCCTCGCCCGTCCGGTCGCCGCCCGAGTCGGCGAGCGCCAGCGGCGGTTCGAGCCGGTCGGCCACCATCTGGTGCGGCAGGCCGTCCACTTCGGTGAAGGTCGTGCGCAACGCGTCGTGCCGCGCGACGAGTTCGGCGAGCGTGGCCCGCAACGCGTCCCGGTCGAGAGCGCCGGACAGCCGTACGGCCTGGCCGATGTTGTACGCGGCGGTGCCGGGGTGCAGTCGCCCGTGGACCCACATCCGCCGCTGCGCGCCGGTGGCCCGCACCGGCCCCGGTTCCTCGTGATGGGCGATGGCCTGTGGACTCGCGGCGCCTGACAGCCACCGGTCGAGCAGTTGCCGCTTGGCCTCCGACAGGCCGCTGCCCCGTCCGGACACGGGCTGCTCGGTGGCGGGCGGCTGCGGTAGGGCGTCGGTCATGGGTTCTCCCGGCTTCCGTTCGTGTTCCGTTCGTGGGGTGGAGTGCGGAGCGCCGTACGTCGCGGGCGGACCGGTGAAGGCCCGGCCGGGGCTGGTCGGGGTCTGGGCCTGGGCCTGGTGGGGAGCGGCCTTTCTCGGCGGCGGGCACCTGGCGCGCCCTGCCCTGTGGCTCGTGGTGTGGTTTCCTGCCGCGCGGGCCCCGCTGCGCGGGTTTCTGCCGGGCGTGCGGATTCCGCCGGGTTCATGGAGCCCCGGCGAGCGCGAGGCTCCGTTGTCTGATTCCGCCCGCCTGAATCCCGCCCGCCTGAATCCCGCTCGCCCGACACGCGCTAGTCCAGTTGGGCCACCAGGGCGGCGGCCTCCTCGTCGGAGAGGGCGGCGAGCTTGTCGTGCAGGCGGCTGCGGAGCCGGTCGGCGTGCCCGGCCGCCGTGGGAGGAGTGTTCAGCAGGTCCGTGACGTCGGTGGTGACCGGGAGGATCGCGCGCAGCGAGGTGGTGACGCGGGCGGCGAGCAGCGAATGGCCGCCCAGGTCGAAGAAGTTGTCGTCCCGTCCGACGCCGTCGATGCCGAGTGCGTTCCCCCAAGCCTCGGTGACCAGCCCTTCCAGACGGTCGGCCGGTGGCGCGTACGCCGTCTCCAACGGCGGCCGGGGATGCGCGGTCACGGCGGATACCGCGCCGCCCCCGTCCGGCGTCGTCCCGGTGAGGACCGGCGGCGCCACCCAGTGCCGGGCCCGCTCGAACGGATACGTGGGCAGCGTGACCCGGCGCGGCGGCGCCAGGTGCGGCTCGGCGGGGGCGCCGTCGCCGCCGTCCGCCCAGGCCCGC
>NZ_MECL01000181.1 GCF_014596445.1 Streptomyces sp. CBMA29
ATGCCGGTGCCGGTGCCGGTGCCGTGGCGAACGGGGGCGCCGCCCAGGCGCCGGCCGCCGTCCCGGCGCAGCAGGGCCAGCAGGCCCAGCAGGCCCAGCACGGCGCCCCGTCGGGCCTCCAGTCCCAGGCCGCCCCTCCCGGCGAGTGGCGGCCGTGGCGTTTCCGCATGTCGAACGACGTATGGGGCACCCCCGTCGTCTCCGGCGGCCTCCTCTACGTCACGTCCTTCGAGGTGCACGCGCTCGATGTGGCCAGCGGGCGCCGCCAGTTCAAGACCCGCGACGTCGCCTGGACGATGGCCGTCGACGGCGGCCGTATCCACGCCTCCGACGGGCCCAGCCTCTTCGCGCTCGACGCGGTTGACGGCGGCGAGCGCTGGCGTACGGCGATCGACGGCTGGGTGTACGCGCTGCGCGCCGACTCCGGCACGGTCGTGACCGCCACCCGCGGCGGCGGCATCCAGGCGTGGGACGCGGCGCGCGGGGGGCTGCGCTGGGAGCGGTCGGGCGCCCAGACCGAATTCGAGTCCCCGGACTCCGGACCCACCGTCCTCGGCCGCGCCGTCTACTACCAGGGCGGCGGCCACCTGCACGCCGTCGACTCCCTGACCGGCGCCGAGATGTGGTCGTACCCGGTCGGCGAACCCGGCGTCGCGGGCTCCGTGCCCACCCGGCCGGTCGTCGCGGACGGCGTCGTGCACCTCACGGCCGGTACGCGGGTCGTCGCGCTCGACGCCCGCAGTGGCGCCGAGCGCTGGCATTTCGACGCCCCCGCCGTCATGTTCTCGCCGCCCGCGCACGTGCCGGGGCCCGGCGTCTCGGGCGGCGGCGTGTACGTCGCCGACCACCTCGGCACCGTCTACGCCCTCGATCCCGCCGACGGGCACGCGCGCTGGCGCGTCGCCACCGAGCCACGGCAGTCGCTGGAGCCCGTCATCGTCGCCAATGGTGCGCTGCACCTCGGTGCGGGGAGCGCGCTCTACACGCTGGACGCCGTCAGCGGCGCGCCGCGGTGGCGCTTCGCGGCGCAGAACGAGATCGTCGGCTCGCCCGCCGTGGCTGCCGGGCGGGTGCACTTCGGGTCCAAGGACCACTGTCTGTACACGGTCGACGCGGCCGGGGGGCAGTTGAGGTGGCGGCTTGAGACCGGCGGGGAGATCACCGGGTCGCCGGTGACGTCGGACGGGGTGGTGTACGCGTGCTCGAAGGACCGGTGCGTGTACGCGCTCGACGCGACGAAGGGGACCGGGGCGACGTCGCGTCGGGCGTGAGCCCGTGGGCCCTCAGACGCCGGGCGGGCTGACGGGTGGGAGCGGCCCGCTGGTCTCGGTTGGGGCACCCCGGCCCGTCCCCTCCTCCTCGTACCTCGGCTCCTCATACCCCTCCTCCTCGTACCGCGGCCCCTCATACGTCGGCTCCTCATACCTCGGCTCCTCGAATACCGGCGCGGCTCGGCGCGGACGGTGGCGGCCGGGGAGGACGGCGGCGGAGAGGAGCAGCAGGAGGCCGGAGGCGAAGGCGGTGGCGACGCCGTAGTCGAGGCCGTTGCCGCCGGCGGTGAGGGAGCCGGAGGCTTGGCCCTGGCGGACCATCCAGAGGATGGTGATGCCGAGGACGAGGAGGGCGGCGAGGGCGAGGGTGAGGCGGGAGCGGAGGAGGACGCCCAGGAGGGTGAGGAGGGCGGCGAAGGCCATGGGGAGGAAGAGGGAGCCGAGGAGGGCCGCCTTGTCAGGCGTCACGCCGACCCCGGTGAAGAGGTCGTCGACCCGGATGCCGGAGCCGTGACGGCCGCCGTACCAGGCACGGAAGGGGCTCCAGACGGCGCCCGCCGCTCCGATGAGGGCGAGAAGCGACCCGACGACGGTGCGGAACATCTCGTGGTCGCCTCGCTTCGCTCGCTCAGCCCCCTCGGGGCCGACGCTACGCCGGGACCGTCGCACCCGCCAGGTGAGCCACCCGCCATGCGAGCCGCCCCGTCATATGAGCGGCCCCCGTCATATGAGCGGCCCGCGCCACCTGAGCCGCGCTCACCTCAACCGGAACGCGGCGGGCCCCCGGGCGCGCCCAGTGAAGAGCTCCGCCTGCCGCTCCGGCGGCAGATTGCCGAGGGCGATGAGGTGCGGCGCGAGCGCGGTGGCGTGCGCGCGGGCCGCCTCCCGGGCCGACCACACGGCGCGCACCGTGCCCTGGACGGCGTCGGTCGGGTAGGAGGCGAGGACGGCGGCGGCGCGCAGCGCGGTGGCGAGGAGGTCGGGGCCCGGCACGACCTCGGAGACGAGACCGGTCTCGTAGGCCCGTCGCGCGCTCACCCGTTCGGCGGTGCCCATGAGGGACATGCGCATGGCCTCGCCGTAGGGCATGCGCTGCGCCATCAGGACGGACTCGTAGGCGCTGACCATGCCGTACGTCGTGTGCGGGTCGAAGAAGGTGGCCCCGGTGGCGGCGATGAGGAATTCGGCCTCGCCGAGGAGGTAGAAGGCGCCGCCGCAGGCCATGCCGTTGACGGCGGCGACGACCGGCTTCCACAGGTCGTTGGCCTTGGGGCCCGCGGTGAGCAGGGGGTCGTCGACGGAGTACGGGGACGACGGCTGCGGTACGTCGAGGCCGCGGTCGACGCCGGTGCAGAAAGCCTTGTCCCCCGCGCCGGTGAGGACCACCGCCCGTACCGCGTCGTCGAACCGCAGCTCGCGCCACACCTCCCGCAGCCCGTCCACGGTCGCGCCGTCCAGGGCGTTGTGCCGCTCGGGCCGGTCGAGGGTGACGAGCGCGACCCCGTCACCGGCCGCCGTACGGCGTACGCCCGAGGTGCTCATGGCGCTCATGGCCGCTCCAGCAGCCAGCGCGGTACGACGACGCCGTCCGTGGCCGCCGGGTCGGGGAAGGCCACCTTCACGGCGGCGCCGATCCGCAGCCGCGCCGGGTCCACGGAGTCAAGGCGCGCGTCGGCGCGGGCGAGGAGGTTGCCGACCAGCCGGATCCGGCCGCCCTCGGGGGTCGCCTCCTCGGCCAGTTCCACCACGATCACGTTGTACGGGGCCTGCTCGGCGTAGTCGGGCAGCAGCGGGGGGTGGGCGATGACGTACGACCAGATCCGGCCGCGTCCGCTCATCCGCTCCCAGCGGGACCCGAAGGACCGGCAGAACGGGCAGCAGGGGCGCGGCGGGAAGCGCAGCCGTCCGCAGTCGGCGCACGCCTGGACGCGCAACTCGCCCTGGCGCGCGTACTCCCAGAAGGGCGCGCCGTCCTCGTCGATGACCGGCAGCAGCATCGCGGCTGTCAACTCCTCAGCAGCAGAGCGGATGTGGGGACGCACTCGCCCGCCGTGACCAGGCAGGTGGCGGCGTCGGGGACTTGGGCGGTGGAGGTGCCGCGCAGTTGCCTGACGCCCTCGGTGATGAGGTTGAAGCCGTGGACGTACGCCTCGGACAGGCCGCCGCCGCCGGTGTTGATCGGCAGCCGCCCGCCGGTCTCCAGGGCGCCGCCCTCGGTGAAGGCGGCGCCCTCGCCGCGTCCGCAGAAGCCGTAGCCCTCCAGGGAGAGCGGGATCAGCGGGGTGAAGGCGTCGTAGATCTGGGCGACATCGACGTCCTGCGGCCCGAAGTCGGCCTGTTTCCACAGGTGTCGGGCGGCGGTCCAGGACGGTCCGGTGAGCGGGTCGTCGGTCCAGTAGTTGACCATGCCGTGGTGCTGGGCGGGCAGGCCCTGCGCGGCGGAGTGCACGTAGACGGGCTTGCGGCGGCAGTCGCGGGCGCGTTCGGCGGAGACCACGACGCAGGCGAGCGCGCCGTCGGTCTCCATGCAGTTGTCGAACAGGCAGAGCGGTTCGCTGATCCACCGCGCGGTCATGTACATCTCGCGGGTCAGCGGGCGCTCGTACATCAGGGCGGCCGGATTCTGGTTGGCGCGGTTGCGGCAGGCGAGCGCCACGTTGAACAAGTGGTCGCGGGTGGCGCCGTATTCGTGCATGTAGCGGCGGGCGAGCATGCCGATCTCGTCGGCCGGTCGGAGCAGACCGTACGGCCGCGACCACTGCGCCGGAGTGGGGAGCTGGACGGTGGTGCTGCTCCACGGGCGCGGTCCCGAGCCGCGTTTGCGCGACCGCCAGGCGACGCCGACCGACGCCTGACCGGTGGCGACGGCCGCCGCGAGGTGCGCGACGGTCGCGCACGAACCTCCGCCGCCGTAACCGGACTTGGCGAAGAAGGTGACATCGCCCGCGCCGATCGCCTTGGCCAGTTCGACCTCGTCGGTGTCCTCCATCGTGTACGAGGCGAAGCCGTCGACCTCGCCGGGGTCGATGCCCGCGTCGTCGAGCGCGGCGAGCACCGCCCGGCACGCCAGCGTCTTCTCCGACTCCGGGAGCGACTTGGCGAACGGTGTCTGGCCTATCCCGACGATGGCCGTCGCGTCTTTCAGGGCAGCGCCGCCCATGGGCACACACCTCCGCAGGTCCCCGGACCCGGTCCGGATCCACCGACGAACTGCTGACAGGTCGTCAGGCTACCGTTAATCTGACGGGTAGTCAGCTACGGGGTAATGACGACAGGAGAGGGCGCCATGGATGTGGACCTGCGGGACGACGACCCAGGCGACTCCTCGTACGAAGACCTCTCGTGCGACGACCCTTCGTATGAAGACCTTTCGTGCGACGACCCCCGCGCCGACCTCCGCTGGGGCACCCTGCCCCGCCTGGTGCGCGCCGCCGCCCGCGCCCACGGCGACCGCGAAGCCGTCGTGGACGGCCGCACCCGCGTCAGCTACGCCGAACTCGGCGCCCGCGTCGAAAGCGCCGCCGCCGCGGCCGTCGCCTCGGGACTGCGTCCCGGCGACCGGGTCGCGATCTGGGCGCCCAACTCGCTGAACTGGATCGTCGCCGCGCTCGGCGCGGTCAGCGCGGGCGGCGTCCTCGTCCCGCTCAACACCCGCTTCAAAGGCGCCGAAGCGGTCTGGATACTCCAACGCACCCGCGCCAGGCTGCTGTTCGTCACCGGCACTTTCCTCGGCACGTCATACGTGGCTGCGCTGCGCCGCGCCGCGGGGGAGGGCGACGGCGAGGGGCCGCTGCCCGGCCTTCCGCATCTGCGCGACGTCGTCGTCCTCGGCGACGACGCGCCGCCCACCGGATTCCGGTCCTGGCCCGGCTACGTGGCGGCCGGCGCCGACGTACCCGCCGCGACCGTACGCGCCCGCGCCGACGCCGTGGCGCCCGGCGACCCCTCGGACATCGTCTTCACCTCGGGCACGACCGGACACCCCAAGGGCGCCGTCATCACGCACGCCCAGACGCTGCGCGTGTACGGCGTCTGGAGCGCGCTGGCCGGACTGACCGCGGGGGACCGCTACTTGGTGGTCAACCCCTTCTTCCACACCTTCGGCTACAAGGCGGGCGTCATCGCCTGCCTGATGCGCGGCGCTGTGATCGTGCCGCAGCCCGTATTCGACGTGGACACCGTCCTCGCCAACATCGCCGCCGAGCGGATCTCCGTACTGCCGGGCCCGCCGACCCTCCACCAGTCGCTGCTCGACCATCCGGCGCGCGCCGCCCACGACCTGTCCGCGCTGCGGCTCGTCGTCACCGGGGCCGCCGTGATCCCGCTGGAACTCGTCGAACGGCTCCGTTCCGAGCTGCGGATCGCCACCGTCCTGACCGCGTACGGCCTCACCGAGGCGTCCGGCACCGTCACCATGTGCCGCAGGGGCGACCCGGCCGCCACCGTCGCCGTCACCTCGGGGCGCGCCATCCCCGACACGGAGGTACGGGTCGACGCCGCGCCCGGCGCGCCCGGCGAAGTCCTGGTCCGCGGCTACCACGTCATGTCCTGCTACTTCGAGGACCCCGAGGGCACCGCCCGCGCCGTCGACCCCGACGGCTGGCTGCACACCGGCGACATCGGCGTCCTGGACCCCGGGGGGAATCTGCGGATCACCGACCGCCTCAAGGACATGTACATCGTCGGCGGCTTCAACGCCTACCCGGCCGAGATCGAGCAACTGCTGCTGCGCCACCCCGACATCCGCGACGCCGCCGTCATCGGCGTCCCCGACCCGCGCCTCGGCGAGGTCGGCCGCGCCTACGTCGTCCGCCGCCCCGGCTCCACCCTCACCGCCGACGACCTCATCGCCTGGTCCCGCCGTGAGATGGCCAACTACAAGGTCCCGCGCGGCGTCCGCTTCGTCCCCGAACTCCCGCGCAACGCGGGCGGGAAGGTGAAGAAGAACGAGCTGCGTACGGCCGCGGACTGACCTGCGTACGGCCCCGGACCCGGACGCGGACTGACCGCGGCGCCCCCTCCGCGCCGCGGTCAGTCTGTGGTGCGCCCCCGGGTGCGTGCTGTGGAACCCCCCGCAGTCACCCGGCCCCCCCTTGGGCGGCTTTCACCGGTCTCCCTCGGCCCCCACCGAGGTTCCCCGGTCCCCCGATCCCCCGTGTTCCCCTGTTGCCCCGTGCTGTTTTCCCCTGATCAACCCCGTGGGTCCCCCTGCGGTCCCCTCGGGGTCCTCCGCGGCCCCGCCCTCCCCAGAGCGGGCCGGGAAGCTACTTGGTGACGCTGTCGTTGTGGAAGTTGTCCGGCTTGACGGTCGGCTTGGGCTTCTGCGGAGTCAGGAGCCCGTCCGGAGCCGCCTGCTCGGTGCTGTCGTTGTGGAAGTTGTCCGGGTCGACCGGCGGGTCCGTCTTCGGCGGCTGCGGAACTTCGGTGCTCATGGTGCTCTCCAAGTGTGCTTGGGGACGTGCTGTCGTAGCTTGCGTAAACGCCCGCCCGGTGGCGACCCCCGTACACCACCGAGCGGGCAGCTCGTGCAGTGATGGAATCGTGGCATCCGTCGATAATCAACTGATAAACGGGCGCGTTGAGCGATTCAACCTGGTCCTATACCGCGACAGAGGGGGACGATTCGTCCCCCAGAAGGCGCCGTACATCAGCGGCTTCGGGCGAACCGAGACCGGTGAAAACGGCCAGGGCGTCGTGCCAGCAGGCGTGGGCGCGCACCGGCTGGCCCATGCCGTCCAGCGCGCGGCCGAGGACGGTGAGCGCGTTGGCCGTACGCCATTCGCCGCCGACCTCGCGGAGGATGACGAGGGACTGCTCGGTGTGGGCGGCGGCCTGCCGCCACCGGCGGCCCGCGAGATAGACCTGGGAGAGCCGGAAGAGCGTCATGCCCTCCCAGAACTGCTGCCGCGCCTCGCGGAAGATGCCCAGTGCCTCGGTGAGGCAGGTCAACGCGTCGTCGAGCCGGTCGTCCGCGGTGAGCGCGATGCCCCTGGCGTACAGGCCGTTGCCGAGCCGGAAGCCGGCGCCCAGCTCGCGGTAGATCGCGACGACCTGCTCGGTGGTCGCCACGGCGGCGTCCAGCTCGCCGATCTCCGGCTGGACGCGGGAGAGATTGGCCAGCGCCGCCGCCTCCCCGTGCCGGTTGCCGTCCGCGCGGAAGGCGTCGAGCGCGGCCAAGTGATACTGCGCGCACTCCTCGAAACGGTGTCCCTTGTGCGCGATGATCCCGCGCAGATTCGGCGCGTAGCTGCATGTGAGCGGGTCCTCGGCGGCCAGGCCGAGGATGAGGGCCAGTTTGACCTCGGTCTCGGCCTCCTGGAACCGCCCCGACATGCACAGGAGTTGGCCGAGCCAGATCCGCCCGCGCCCCTCCACCAGTGTGTCCCCGCAGTCGTGCGCGGTGGTCACCAGCGTCCGCGTCGCCTGCTCGTATTGCCGCGCGTAGACACCGGACTCCATCAGGTCCTGGGCGACCAGCAGCAGGTCGACGGCCCGGCGCATCGGGCCCTCGCAGCCGCCGTCCGCGGACTGCTGGACGGCCGCCAGCAGATTCTGCGCCTCGGAGAAGAGCCATTCCAGGGCCTCGTCGGGGGCGCCGAAGGTCAGGCCGGAGTGCGCGGTCAGGGCGAGGTGGTCCAGGACGCGGTCGCCGGGGTTCTCCAACTCGTAGGCGCAGGAGGCCGAGGCGAGGTAGAAGTCCAGCACCCGCGACAGCGCCGCGCAGCGCTCCTGCGGTGTCTCGTCGCGCTCGGCGCACTCGCGGGCGTACAGCCGCAGCAGGTCGTGGAAGCGGTAACGGGCGGGCGCGGCGGACTCGATGAGGCTGATGTCGACCAGCGCCTCCAGCAACTCCTCGGCCTCGTACGGGTCCAGGTCGAGGGTGGCCGCCGCCGCGTGCAGCGAGATGTCCGGGCCGTCGGCGAGCGAGAGCAGCCGGAAGGCGCGGGCCTGCGGCGCCGACAGGTGGCCGTAGCCGAGGGCGAAGGTCGCCTTCACCGCGAGGTCGCCGGCCCGCAGTTCGTCCAGCCTGCGCCGCTGGTCGGCCAGTTTGTGGGCGAGTACGGAGACGGTCCAGGTGCGGCGGGCGGCCAGCCGGGACGCGGCGATCCGGATGGCCAGCGGCAGGAAGCCGCAGGCCGCGACGACGTCGAGGGCGGCCTGCCGCTCGCTGGTGACGCGCTCCTCGCCGACGATCCGGGTGAAGAGCTGGAGCGCTTCCTCCGGCGACATCACGTCGAGGTCGACCAGATGCGCGCCCGCCAGGTCGACCATCCGCACCCGGCTGGTGACCAGCGCCGCGCAGCCGGGCGTGCCGGGCAGCAACTGGCGGATCTGCGCGGCGTCGTAGGCGTTGTCGAGCAGCGCCAGGACGCGGCGGCCGTCGAGGGTGGAGCGGTAGAGCGCGGCGCGGTCGGCCAGCGACTCGGGGATCGCGGAGTCCGGGGTGCCGAGCGCGCGCAGGAACGAGCCGAGTACGGCCTCGGGTTCGGCCGGGCGCGGGTCGGTGCCCTGGAGGTCGACGTACAACTGCCCGTCGGGGAAGGAGTCGCGGGCCGCGTGGGCGACATGGACGGCGAGCGTGGTCTTGCCGACGCCGCCGATGCCCGCGACGGCGGACACCGCCATCACCCCGCTGCCCTGCGACGCCTGGGCCAGTTGCTCGCCCAGTTCCCTGACCACATTGCGGCGGCCGGTGAAGTCCGCGACGGTCGCGGGCAGTTGCGCGGGCCGTACGATCTCCGCCGGTCCCGCGGCGGAACCTGCCGGGGCGGCGAGCGAGGGGTCGGCCTCCAGGATCTTCTGGTGCAGGTCCTTCAGTTCGGCCGACGGGTCGATGCCCAGCTCTTCGGCGAGCAGGCGGCGGGTGTCCGCGTAGACGCCGAGCGCCTCGGCCTGCCGGCCGCTGCGGTAGAGGGCGAGCATCAGCAGGGCGCGCAGCCGCTCGCGCAAGGGGTGTTCGGCGGAGACCGCGGTGAGTTCGGAGACGGCCTCGGCGTGCGCGCCGAGTTCCAGGTCCAGTTCGAGACGGGTCTCGATCAGGCCGAGGTGCCATTCGGCGAGCCGGTTGCGCTGCGTCTCGGCGTGCGGCCCCGGAAGGCCCGCCAGCGGCTCGCCGTGCCACATCTCCAGCGCGGTGCCCAGCAGTTCGCGGGCGCGGACCGGGTCGAGGGCACGCTGCTTGTCGGCCTCGGCGGCCAGCCGCTCCACGACGGCGCTGTCCAGCGCGTCGTCGGCGACCCGCAGCGAGTAGCCGCCGGAGTCGGTGACCAGGGACTCGGGGCCGAGTGCCTTGCGCAGCCGGAAGGCGTACGAACGCAGCGCGGCGAGAGCGGTGTTGGGCGGCGACTCTCCCCACACCGCGTCGAGCAGTTCCGACGCGGTCGCCGTGCGCCCGCCGCGCAGCAGCAGCGCGGCCAGCAGGGCGCGCTGCTGTGGTGCGCCGGTGACGATCGGTTCGTCGTCCCGCCAGGCGCGCACCGGACCGAGGACCGCGAACCGCAGGCTGTTGCCCGGTTCCGTCCTGCTTTCCATCTCTGCCCCCTGAACGTGGACCTGCTCATTGTGTACCCGCGCCTGGAACGGCGCACTGCCTGTACCAGCCTCCGGCGGTGGTCGGCCGCCGGGCGCTGAATGGTGCGTGACCCGATTATTCGCGACGCCGGGCGCCCCCGCGGCCCGTCGCCCGCACGTATATCAATCGTTCATCGCCGAACGGAACAGTTGTCCGCATGGCGCACGGGACCGAGGGTTCGGCACCGTCCGTGCCAGTTTGCCGTGTCGGGCCGCCGGGGTCACCCCGTGCAAGGACCCGAACCGGACTTGCAGCAAAAGTAGGGCTGGAATTCGAGGTTCCGTCTGTGCGTGCGCGGAGGTTGTGCTGTGTGGGACTGGTCCATGCCGGTGTGTGTCCTGCGAAAGAACAGGTAGCGGGCGTTTCATGTGTGCTGAGTGCACGAGTCATGCGGCAGGTGCCGGTGAGCCGGACGGGCCGGTCGGGTCACTGCCTGTCAGGCCGGGGCAACTGCCGTCGTCCGCCGGTTCCGAGCTGTTCCGGGCTCCGGTACGCGAGGTGCGCCCGGTGCGCGCGGCCGGATCCGTACGACGGATGCCGGCCCCGGCCGCGGGGCCCGCGATGAGCGGCGAGGGCCGCGAGCGGCCCGGCGGCGGGGGCGGCGGCAACGGCAAC
>NZ_MECL01000182.1 GCF_014596445.1 Streptomyces sp. CBMA29
GTGCTCCTCCTGCTCCGCGTCCTGGGCCTGGTCCGAGTCCTGCGCGCAGGCCGGGGAACGCTGGGCGACCAGCACCGGGCTCACGGCCTCCGGGCGGAGGACCGCTTCGGCGGAACCGGTGCGCATCCGCGCCCAGGCGTAGGCCAGGAAGTCCTCGGCCCGCGCCATCGCGGGCTCGAACCACGGCAGCGCCAGCAGGATCAGCAGACCGGCGGCCCAGCCGAGCAGCACGTCGCTCACCCAGTGCGTACCGAGGTAGACCGTCGTGGCGCCCACGCCGAGCGCGAGCAGCGCGCTCACCACGGACCCCAGCCTGCGGGCGCGCGGAGTCGTGGCCAGATACGCCAGAACGCCCCAGGTCACGACCGCGTTGGCGGTGTGTCCCGAGGGAAATATATCGCCGCCGGCGAACATCTCGGCGGAGCCTACGGTCGTCGCGTAATGCGGACCGAGCCGCCCGAGACCGTATTTCACGGCTCCCACCGTGATGTTCAGCAACAGCAGTGAGGTGCCGAGGACCAGCAGCGGATGCAGAGTGCGGTGGCGCCACGCGCGCCACCCCAGCCACGCGAGCACCATCACCGCGGTGGGACCCCGTTGGCCGAGGACGACGAAATAATCCAGGAACGCGTGGATTTGCGGCCATTGTTTGTAGGGACGCCAGAGCATGACCTGCCAGTCCAGCGTCACCAGTTTGGAAGTGGTGAGGACGCCCACGACGATCGCCACGTAGACCGCCAGCGTCGAACCGAACAGCCACACGCGTGTTCGGCTCATCCGCGGCAGGTCGCGGGTGGTCGGGCGCTCCGCCGTACGGAGGCGCTTCTCATCGGTTCGCACTTAATCGACGTTACAGCGTGTGACGGCATAGTTCGGCCGAACGGGCCGCTTTGTAATGACGATGTGATGTGGAGTGCGTCTCAGGGAGCCCTTTGGCGGCCGGTGATTCGGGCGGAATGCGGGAGTGGCTGGAGTTTATGTTCGGGTGTTGATACTCACAGGGTCGGCAAGGGGCGGCCTTCTTATTTATTGCTTATTTCCCTCACCTTTCTCCGCAGTTTCCCCGCCCATAGCCGGGCCGACGTGATCGAACGGGGCGGCGGACGGGCGGCGCCGGGGCGCACGACGGGTGTCCAAGGGGTGTCCGAGGGGGTCCCGCGGGGCCGGTGACCGGGTGTTGTGAGCCCGTGACCAGCGAGTGGTCTCGCGTACGCTGACGACTCACTCGTTCGTGGAGGTATGCGTATGACGAGGCCGGTCAGCAGGTGGACCATCCTGTTCGTCCTCTGCGTCAGCCTGCTGATCGTCGCTCTCGACGCGACGGTGCTGCACGTGGCCGTCCCCGCCGTCACCGAGGATCTGCGGCCCGGCGCCCAGGACCTGCTGTGGATCGTGGACGCCTATCCGCTGATCGCCGCATCCCTGCTGATCCTTTTCGGGACGCTCGGCGACCGCATCGGCCGCCGCAAAGTCCTGCTGATCGGTTACGCCCTCTTCGGCGTGGCGTCCGCGCTCGCCGCCTTCGCGCCGACCCCCCACGTACTGATCGCCGCCCGCGCGCTGCTCGGCGCCGGCGGCGCGATGATCATGCCTGCCACTTTGTCGATACTTCGACAGGTCTTCCCCGACCGCCGCGAGCGCGCGACGGCGATCGGCGTGTGGAGCGCGGTCGCCGCGGTGGGCGCCGCCGTCGGCCCGGTACTCGGCGGCTTCCTCGTCGAGCACTTCTGGTGGGGCTCGGTCTTCCTGATCAACATCCCGCTGATGGCCGTGATGCTGCCGCTGGGCCGGATACTCCTGCCGGAGTCCCGGGGCAGCACCGACGGCCCGTGGGACGTGCTCGGCGCGGTCGCCGCCGCCCTCGGCGTCCTCGGCGTGGTCCTCGGCATGAAGCGGCTCGGCGGCGGCGCGAGCCCGCTGGACGCCGCCGCCTTCGTGCCGCTGCTGGCCGGAGTGGGCCTGCTGGTCTGGTTCATACGCCGCCAGCGCCGCCGCGAGCACCCGCTGATCGACGTCCGGATGTTCTCCCAGCCCGCCTTCTCCACCTCGGTCGGCTGCATCGTGCTGGCCATGCTCGCCCTGGTCGGCCTGGAACTGATCGCGGTGCAGTACCTGCAACTGGTCCTCGGCCTCAGCCCGCTCCAGACCGGCCTGCGCCTGCTGCCGCTCACCTTCGCCGCCATGGCCGCGGGGCTCACCGGCTCCCGCATGCTGCGCGGCTTCGGTCCACGCCGCATGGTCTGCGGCGGCTTCGTGCTCACCGCCGTCGCCGTACTCGCGCTGACCGCCATGGGCCAGAGCGACCGGCCGGTCCTGCTCACCACCGCCTTCGTCCTGCTCGGCTTCGGTCTGGAGACCACTCTCTTCGGCGCCTACGAGTCCATGCTCAGCGAATCCCCCGCGCACCAGGCGGGCGGCGCGGCGGCGATCGGCGAGACCTCGTACCAACTGGGCGCCGGGATGGGCATCGCGCTGCTCGGCAGTGTGATGAACGCCGCCTACGCGCCGGGTGTCGCCCGCACCCCGGGGGTGAGCGCCGCCGACAGCACCGCCGCGGGCCACTCGCTCGGTGAGGCGTACGACGTGGCCGACCGGCTCGGCGGCGGCTCGGGCGCGGCCCTGCGGCACGCGGCCCGGCACTCCTTCGTCACCGGACTGCACATGACCCTGCTGGTGAGCGCGGGCCTGCTGCTCACCGGGGCGCTGGCCGCGCTGCGGCTGCCGCGTGTCATGGAGTGCGGCGCGGACAAGCGGCAGGCCACCTGCGATCTGGTGCTTCCGGCACGCCAGGAGCCCGCGGCGGCCGTCAGGTCCGGCGCGCCGGGGGAGTGAACGGCACCAGGCCCTCGACGGCCGTGCCCACGGGGCGCGCGAAGGTCCCGGCGCCGGCCTCCCGCCCGCTGCCGCTGGCTCCCGCCGGCCGTGGCACCATCCTCCAGGGCCCTCCCGACGCTCCCGGCGCGCGGCGGACGAGCGGTCTGGACGCGCGGCAGACTGAAACGTAACGTCGGCGCCGAGCCGTAGGTTATCGCCGCTAGTTTCCGTGTCCTTCTGTGCCGGAGGTCCCCCGTCATGCCCGGAGCCGCAACCCCGCCCTTCGATCCGTACGACCCGCTGGGCCTCGACGACCTGCTGACGCCCGAGGACCGCGCGGTCCGCGACACCGTACGGAAATGGGCCGCCGACCGCGTGCTGCCGCATGTCGCCGACTGGTACGAGCGCGGCGAACTGCCCGTCATCAGGGAACTCGCCCGTGAACTGGGCGCGATCGGCGCCCTCGGCATGCCGCTGACCGGCTACGGCTGCGCGGGCGCCAGCGCCGTCCAGTACGGCCTGGCCTGTCTGGAACTGGAGGCCGCCGACTCCGGCATCCGCTCGCTGGTCTCGGTCCAGGGCTCGCTCGCGATGTACGCCGTCCACCGCTACGGCTCCGAGGAGCAGAAGCAGCGCTGGCTGCCGTCGATGGCCGCGGGCGAGGTGATCGGCTGCTTCGGCCTCACCGAACCCGACCACGGCTCCGACCCGGCCGCCATGACCACCCACGCCAGGCGGGACGGCTCCGACTGGGTGCTGAGCGGCCGCAAGATGTGGATCACCAACGGCTCGGTGGCCGGTGTCGCCGTCGTCTGGGCTCAGACGACGGACGCGCCCGGCGGCATCCGCGGCTTCGTCGTCCCCACCGACACCCCCGGCTTTTCCGCGCCGGAGATCCACCACAAGTGGAGCCTGCGCGCCTCGGTCACCAGCGAACTCGTCATGGACGACGTCCGGTTGCCCGCCGACGCCGTACTCCCCGAGGTCACCGGCCTGCGCGGACCGCTGAGCTGCCTGAGCCACGCGCGCTACGGAATCGTGTGGGGCGCGATGGGCGCCGCGCGCAGCAGCTTCGAGGCCGCGCTGTCGTACGCGACGACACGCGAGCAGTTCGGCAGGCCGATCGGCGGCTTCCAGCTCACCCAGGCCAAACTCGCCGACATGGCGGTCGAACTGCACAAGGGCATCCTGCTCGCCCACCACCTGGGACAGCGGATGGACGCCGGACGGCTGCGGCCGGAACAGGTGAGCTTCGGCAAGCTCAACAACGTCCGCGAGGCGATCGAGATCTGCCGCACCGCCCGGACGATCCTGGGCGCCAACGGGATCTCACTGGAGTACCCGGTGATGCGGCACGCCACCAACCTGGAGTCCGTGCTCACCTATGAGGGCACGGTCGAGATGCACCAGCTCGTCCTAGGCAAGGCCCTCACCGGACTCGACGCCTTCCGCGGATGACGCGGACACCGCGCACGACGCCGGGACAGCCCGGTGAGTACCCTGCTCAGTTCTGATTGCTGTATCCCCCGGGGGACAACCCCCGGACCCCCGGCAGAGGTGGGGCTGGCGGTCGGGTGGCATGGCGGCAGCCAGAGTGTCAGTTCTGGTTGAAGAAGCCGTCGCCGCCGCGCTTGGCGTCGGCGTTCATGACCATGTAGTCGGCGGGAGTCAGCAGGAAAACCCTGGTGGCGACGCGCTCGATGGAGCCGCGCAGCCCGAACGTGAGACCGGCGGCGAAGTCGACGACGCGCTTGGCGTCGCTCGGCTCCATGCCGGTGAGGTTGACGATGACCGGGACGCCCTCGCGGAACAGCTCCCCGATGCCGCGCGCGTCCCGGAAACCGTCCGGGGTCACGGTGGCGATCCTGCGGCCCTGCTCTTCGGCGGTCTCGGTGGCCACCCGCACCCGCGGGTCGGTCACCCACGTGTCAGCCCGCTCGGAGCCCTCGCCGTAGTCGGCGTACTCCTCGTCGTAGTAACCCTCGCCGCCGTTGTCGTCAACGAGGCCCAGCCAAGCACTCGCCCGTCGAACCGATCCCATGGACGCCTCCTCTCTCACACGGTCAGTACCGTCCGCAGTCCTATGGTCGTCCATGATGTGGATGATGTGCCAAGCGGATTGCCGCCAGTCAGGCGTCTTGTGACGGTACTGGTGCACACGATAGTGGCGGATCGTCAGGCAGGCCCAGGGATATGGCCCCTGACACTTCGTTGGGAGCGCTCCCCACTTCCGGGTGACACGCGGGGCCGTCCGGCCGTACGCGCGCTCGTAGGCACGGCCGTACGTGTCGTCGTAAGTCCGCTCGTATGCCGCCCGGACCGGCCGAGTCCGTACTTTCGTATGCAATCCGGTCCCCGGCGCGTCGCGTGACGAAAGCGCCGCGGCCCGGACGTGCGGTGTCCCCCGAACGGGCTGATTCACATGTTTCCGGGACGTAAAACAACCCGATGAATCGGTGACCGTCCACCGACGCGCCTCGTTGTGCCGTCGCAGAACCCCGCCCCCTCCCGCTGTGCCCCAGCGGCACCGCGCATTCCCTAAGGCACATCCAGTGGACGCACGTACCACGGCGGCCCGCAGCCGCCGCCTGCTGGGCGCACTGGGCACGACGATGACGGCGCCGCGCACCATTCGCGCCAAGCTCACCCGAATCCTCGTTGTCTCCCTCGCCCTCGTCATGACCCTGCTCGGCGTCGTCGCCGCCCAACAGCTCTCCGGATACCGCAACGCCTCCGCCACCGCGGGCGACGCCCGCCTCTCGGGCACACTCCAGGGCCTCATCCACGAACTCCAGAAGGAGCGCGGCCTCACCACCGGTTACGTCGGCGGCGTCACCGAATTCCGCGCCAAACTCCCGGTGCAGCAGGCGGCGACCGACGCGGCACGCCGCGCCCTCGACACCGAACTGTCCGGCCGCTCCGACGGCGCGGCCGACTCCGTACGCCAGCAGATCGGCAAGCTCGACGGGCTCAAGGACGTCCGCCAGGCCGCCGCCGACGGCAACGGCGCGGTGGCCGACAGCTTCAACTACTTCACCTCCACCATCACTGACCTCAACCAGCTCGCCCTCGGCCTCGACCAGGTCCGCGACGGGCGGCTGCGCGCCGACTACCAGGCGCTGCGCACCCTGTCCGACGCCAAGGAGTACATGGGCGAGGAACGCGCCATCGTGCTCGGGGTGCTGCGCGCCGGGAGGTTCTCCGGCGACACCTCCTATCCGCGCTTCATGGAAATCAGGGCGGGCCGCCTCGCCGGACTCACCGCCTACCCGCAGTGGGCCACCGACGAGCAGCGCGGCACGCTCGACGCCGCCCTGGCCACCGCCACCGCGCGCAAGGCGCTCGGCTACGAACAGCGCGTCGTGGACGGCGGCGGCAAGGTCTCCGACCGCGAGATCCGCCCGCTCGACTGGTACGACGCGATGACCGGCACCATCAACAGCCTGCGCACCGTACAGATCTCGCTCGGCGACGACATCCAGCACCGCGCCGACGACCTGGAGAGCGCCGCCACCCAGCAGCTCGTGCTCTTCCTGCTGCTCGCGCTCGGCGCCGTCGCGGCGCTCGGCGGACTCGCCGTCGGCTGTGCCCGCGCCGTCTCGGGACCGCTGGACTCGCTGACCCGGCAGGCGGGAGAGGTCGCGGGGGAGCGGCTGCCCACCGCCGTCGCCCGCGCGCAGGCCGCCGGTTCCGCGCAGCCCGCGCCGCCCGCCGACCTCGTGCTGCCCGACCGGGCGGGCGACGAGGTCAAGCTCGTCGCCGCCGCCTTCGACCGGGTGCAGAAGGTCGCCTTCGACCTCGCCACGGAACAGGCGGTGCTGCGCCGCAACGCCACCGAGTCGCTGGTCAACCTCGGCCGCCGCAATCAGAACCTGGTCCGCCGCCAGATCAGCTTCATCAACAAGCTGGAGCACGAGGACGCCGACCCGGCGACGCTCGCCAACCTCTTCGAACTCGACCACCTCGCCACCCGCATGCGGCGCAACGCCGAGAGCCTGCTCGTCCTCGCAGGGGAATCCAGCCCGCGCCCGTGGGCTACGCCGCTGTCGGTCACCGATGTGGTGCGCGCCGCGCTGTCCGAGGTGGAGGAGTACCGGCGGGTGTCGCTGCGGCGGCTCGACCCGGTGCTGATCTCCGGCTCCGTCGTCTCCGAGATCGCCCACCTGCTCGCCGAACTGGTCGAGAACGCGCTGAGCTTCTCGCCGCCGGACGCCGAGGTCGAGATCGAGGGACGCCGTACGAGCGCCGGGTATCTCGTGGCGATCGTCGACCACGGGCTCGGCATGGACACGCAGGCACTGGCCGAGGCCAATGTGCGGCTGTCCGGCACTGCCAGCTTCATGGCGGAACCCACCAGGTTCCTCGGCCACTTCGTGGTCGGCGCCCTGGCCCGCAAGTGCGGGATCGAGGTACGGCTCGGCGAGGCACCGGCCGCCGGTGTCGTCGCCCGGGTGCTGATCCCTCCGGCGCTGCTCAGCGACATGGAGACCGCCGCGCTGGCTCCGGCCCAGGGCGCGTCGTCGATGCCCGCCGCTTCCGCCGCCGCGGGGGAAGGCCCTTCCCGTACGGCCGCCCGCGCGATCGAGAGCCCGGCCGCCGGGGCCGCCGTTCAGGGCGGGCCCGCCCAGGCCGGGAACACGACGGTCGGGATCACCACTGCCGGGACGCTCAGCACCGGGACCATGACGGCCGCGACCCGGGCCACCGAGAACGCGGAGGCCGCCATGGAGCAGCCGGAGCCCGTCGTCCTGCCCGCACCGCGCCGCGAGGAGGCCGCGGAGCGCGGCGGCTCGTCGGCCGCCCGTACCCGCAACGGCCTGGTCAAACGGCCCAAGCGCAGCGCCATCGCGTTGGCGGTCAACGAGACCGGCGACACCCGCTGGCAGTCGACCGCGGAGCCGACCCCTGACCGCAGCCCGGACGAGGTGTCCGGCATGCTCTCGGGCCTGCGCAGCGCGCACATGCGCGGCACGATCAGCGCGGAGCGGGAGAAGGCGTCGGGGAAGGGCACGGGGGACAGGAACGCCGCTGACGGCGGCGGCGAACGGGCCGCCGGGTCCGGGTCCGGGTCCGTCGCAGATGCTGCTGCCGGTTCGGATGCCGTCGTCGGCGCGGAGAAGGGCGGCGAGCGATGAGCATCGACATGCACAACGACTCGCAGACCTTCAACTGGCTGCTGGCGAACTTCGTCCGCAAGACCGACGGGGTGCGCGACGCGGTCGCCGTCTCCTCCGACGGACTGCTCATCGCCGTCTCCGACGGCCTCGGCAGGACCGACGCCGACCACCTCTCGGCGGTCGTCTCCGGCCTGTCCAGCCTGGCCCGCAGCGCCTCGCGCCGTTACGAGTTCGACGGCGTGAAGCTGATCATGATCGAGATGGGCCGCGGCTTCCTGCTGGTCTCCGCGATCAGGGACGGCAGTTGCCTGGGCGTGCTCGCCGACAGCAGCGGCGAACTGGGCCTGGTCGGATACGAGATGGCCGTGCTGTCCGAGCGGGCCGGGGACCTGCTGACGCCCCGGCTCATCGCCGACCTGCGCCAGGTGCTGCCGCGATGAGCGGGTCGGCCGAGGACGACGCCCTGTTCGTCCGGCCGTTCATCATGACGGGCGGCCGGGCGGAACCGGTGCAGGACGGGCTCCGGCTGGAGACCCTGGTCGCCGCCGCGCCCGGCGCGGGCTCCGCCCCGCTGGAGTTCGAGCGGCGGCGGATCGTGGCGCTGTGCGCGGAGCCGGCCACCGTCGCCGAGGTGGCGGCCGGGATCGGCGTCCCGCTGGGCGTGGCGAAGGTGCTCATCGCCGACCTCGTGGTCGGCGGCCTGCTGCTCTGCCAACAACCGTCGGAGCTCTCGCTCCACGTGCTCGAAAGGATCAGGGACCATGTCCGGGCGCTCTGACGCAAAAGCCGTGCCGTTCGCGGTCAAGATCGTGGTGAGCGGTGGGCTCGGGGTCGGCAAGACCACCTTCATCGGCGCGATCTCCGAGATCGAGCCGCTGGACACCGAGGCCGCGATCACCCAGGTCTCGGTGGGCATCGACTCGCTCGCCGGGGTCGAGTCCAAGACGACCACCACGGTCGCCCTGGACTTCGGCCGGATCAGCCTCGACCAGTCGATCGTGCTCTATCTGTTCGGCACTCCGGGTCAGGACCGCTTCTCCTTCCTCTGGGACGACCTGGTCGAAGGCGCGCTCGGCACCGTCGTGCTGGCCGACACCCGGCGGATCGAGGACTCCTTCCCCGCGCTCGACTACTTCGAGGAACGGGACGCGCCGTTCGTGCTCGCCGTCAACTGCTTCGACGGCGCGCGCAGTTTCGACCTGGAGGAGGTGCGCGAGGCGCTCGGTCTCGGCGCGGGCGTGCCGGTGGTGGCGTGCGACGCGCGGCGCCGGGACTCGGTGCGGGACGTGCTGGGCGCGCTGATGGACCAAGTGGTGAGCAAGCGCCTGGCGGTGTCGGGGCGTTCGGCGCGGACGCTGGTGCGCTGACCTCGCCCCTGTGCGGGGTCCGCGCGTGAACGGCCCCGGCTACCGGCTGACCCCCGGCTACCGGCTGACCCCTGTCACCGGCTGACGCCTGTCACGGCTGACCCCTGTCACCGGCTGCCGATAATATGTCCGCCGGTCGCAGGGGTCGGCCCTGCGGGCGGGCGAGTTCAACGGGGGAGCACGCGATGTTCGGGATCATCAGGCCGTGTCGGCACCGCATGTCCGAGGGGCTCGCGGCGTCCTGGACGGCTCACTTGTGCGGCCTGTGTCTCGCACTGCGGGACGGGCACGGCCAGTTCGCGAGAATCGCCACCAACTACGACGGGCTCGTCGTGTCGGTGCTCGTCGAGGCACAGACGGCCGTGTCCGGCGATGCCGACAGCCTGCGCCGCAAGGCCGGGCCGTGCCCGCTGCGCGGGATGCGGACGGCGCCGGTCGCCATGGGGGAGGGCGCGCGGCTGGCCGCGGCCGTCTCGCTGGTGCTCGCCTCGGCGAAGATGCGTGACCATGTGGACGACGCCGACGGGGCGTTCGCCCGGCGGCCGGTCGCCGCGGCGGCCCGTACGGTCGCCCGCCGCTGGGACCGGGCCGGGGCGCGTACCGGCGACAGCCTGGGCTTTGACACCGCGGTGCTGCTCGACGCGGTCGGGCGGCAGGGCGGGATCGAGGCGGCGGCCGGACTCGGCACCTCGCTGCTGACCGTCACCGAACCCACCGAGACGGCGACCGCCGCGGCCTTCGCGCACACCGCCGTACTCGCCGGGCGGCCCGCCAACCGGGAACCGCTGGCGGAGGCCGGACGGCTCTTCGGACGGCTCGCCCACCTCCTGGACGCGGTCGAGGACCTGGCCGAGGACACCCGCTCCGGCGCCTGGAACCCGCTCACCGCGACCGGCACCGACCTCGCCGAGGCGCGGCGGCTGTGCGACGACGCGCTGCACGGCATACGGCTCGCGCTCCGCGACACCGACTTCGCCGGGTCCGCCTCGGGCAAGCTCACCCATGTCCTGCTCGTCCACGAATTGGGACGTTCGGTGGACAGAGCCTTCGGCACCGGCGGTTGCGCGCACCAGGGCGCGGCCCCGTCCGCCGCCTCGCCCCCGCCGGGCAACCCCTACGCGCCGGGCGCGCCGGGCGGCACTCCTTACGGGCCGGGCCAGCGGCCGAACGCGCCCGGCGGCCCCGGATTTCCCGGCGGTTTCCCGCCGCCCGAGCCGCCGCGCAGGCGCGGGCTGATCATGGGCTGCCTGGTCTACGCCGGGATGTGCTGCACCTGCGAGCTGTGCTGCCGCGAGCACGACGACCCGTGGAGCGGGCAGCGCCGCGACTCCTGGTGCAACAACTGCGACTGCGACTGCGACGGCTGCTCGGACTGCGGTGATTGTTGCGATTGCTGTGACTGCTGCGACTGTGGATGCGACTGCTGAGGCCGCACGGCGGGGCCGTACCGATGAGCTGTTCGGACGATCTGTACGGCGGCGGGTGGCCCGTACCGGGAGCCCGTTGGGCGGGACGGCCTGCGAGGGTGGCCTGCGAGGGGGAGCGCCCGAGGGAGGGCGGTCAGACGGCGGGGCTGCGTGCGCGCGTGTGTGAGGACGGGACGATCCGTCGGAGAGAGGTCAGCTACGACAACACGACGCCGACCACACCCGACCGAAGTCGATGTGGCCGCGAGTGACGAGCCGACAGCTACGCATGCCCACAGTGCAGCAGCCCGTCAGGGCATCCGTCAACCACGCTGAGACGCGTGGTCCAGCACCTGGACATGCTTGACAGCGGGTGACGGCGTCGGCATAGCCTCGTGTCAAGGCCCGTGACGGGCCCAGCCGCGTTGAGGGACGCGGCGGCCTGTGTGAAGACGACTCCCGTGCCCCTTCCGCGTGTCCACGGAGCCTTCGCATGCCTGCTGCCTTCTCCCCTTCTTCTCCCTCGCCCTCTTCTCCTTCCTCTTCGTCTTCGTCCCCGGCTTCCGCGTCGCCGGGGGTCTCCGTGACCTCCGCCGCTGCCGCCGCGCCGCCCGTACCCGCGGTCCGGCGCCGTACGCGCTCGCTGCATCTCGCCGCCGCGATCGATGTCCCCGACCGCTACGAGGTGGCCTCGTACGGGGAGTTGGCCCGGCTCGCGGAGGGCGGTGCGCTGGACTTTGTCACCCTGGACGGCGCGGCCGACGCCGATCCGCTCGCCGTACTCACCGCGGTCGCCGCCGAGACCGGCCGGATCGGGCTCGTCCCCGCGGTGCCCGTCACCCGCGCCGGGCCGCGCGGTGTCGCGGCGGCGGTCGGCGCCCTGGACCTGGCCAGCCGGGGCCGGGCCGGCTGGACACCCAAGGCGGCGCCCGAGCCGATGCCGGAGCCGGCGCCCGAGCCGGCGCCCGGTCGGAGGTCCGCTCAGAGGTCCGCGCCCACGCCGAAAGCGAGAGCCGAGGCGCTGTGGCGGGAGACGGCGGCCGTCGCCGAGGCGGTCGCGCGGGAGTGGGACGGCGGCGCGCCCGAGCCCGGCCCGCGGGTGCGGCAGGGGCGGCCGGTCACGGCGGTGGACGCCACCGAGCCCGCCGCCCGCGCCGTCGCGGCCCGGTACGCCGACCTCGCCTTCGTCCGCGCGGCGGGTCCCGAAACGGCCGGGCTGGTACGGGAGGAACTGCGGCGGCTGGCGGCCGGAGCGGGGCGGGACCCGGACCGGCTGCTGGTGCTCGCCGAACTCTCCGTCGACCTCGGCGGCGGCGAGATCGGCCCGGAGCCGGGCGCCGAGATCACCCTGGTGCCGGACGGCACGGGCGGCGTGCTGTTCTGCGGCGGCCCCGTCGACCTGGCCGAACTGATCGCCGCGTGGCAGCAGGCGGGTGCGGTCGACGGCTTCCGCGTCCGGCCGGTGGAGCCACGCCGCGATCTGGAGCGCTTCGTGAACGGGACCACCGCGCTGCTCCAGCACCGGGGTCTGTTCCGCTCCTTCCACCCGGGCGCGACACTCCGCGAACACCTCGGCCTGCACCGCCCGTTACCGGACCTTCGGTGAACCGCCCGTCTCACCGGTCGGACGGCGGAGCGCCGCCGCGCGCCCTCTCCCGAAGCTCCGCGCGCGCTCTCCCGCGACCCTCCCCGCACCCCCTCACGGCACACTCCCCGCAGGTCACCGCCGTGCGAGCGCATCCGGCTCGCGCGGCCCGTATGGAAGGCTTGGTCGGCATGAGCGCAGAAACGGTTCTTGCTTGGAAGCGGTGGCACGAGCGGCGGGCCGAGACCGTCGCGGCGCCGTACGGTCCGCTGGCCCTGATCGGCACGTACTGGCTCGATGACGTGTCCGGGGACGGGACGATCCCCGGACTGCCGGGCCGGTGGCGGCAGGACGGCGGGGCGGTGGTGCACGAGGCGGACGGCGTGTCGGCCGTGCTGGAGGCCGAGGGCGAGCCGGTGTTCCTGCCGGACGGCAGGAAGCTGCTGGCGATCGTCCGCGAGGGTCTGCTCGCCGTACGGGTCTGGGACCCGCGGTCGCCCGCCCGTCTGGCCTTCGCCGGGATCGCGGCCTTCGACCCCGACGAGCGCTGGGTGCTGCCCGCCGTCTTCCGCCCGTTCGAGGCCGACCGCACCGTCCGGGTACCGAACGCGGACGGCCGTGAGCGCGGCCTCGGCCTCGGCGGCGAGCTGGCGTTCACGGTGGACGGGACCGAGCACACGCTCGCGGTGACGGTCGAGGACGACGGCCGGCTGTGGGGTGTCATCGCGGACGCGACGAGCGGAACGAGCACGTTCCGGTTCCGTTTCCTGCACGCGCCCGCGCCGGACGCCGACGGTTCGCTGACGCTGGACCTGAACCGTACGACGTTGCCGCCGTGCGCTTTCGCGGACGCCTTCATCTGCCCGTTCCCGCCGCCGGGCAACACCCTGGCCTTCGCGCTCGAAGCGGGGGAGCGGGCAGTTCTCACCGACTGAGACAGTGTCACATCCGGTTGCCCCGGCGGTTTTTGGACCGCCGGGGGCACCGCTGCGTCAGGCCCCGTACGGGTATTCGGCCGAACTACCCGGCCGAAAGGCCCCCTTGTGTGTTGCCTGTGGGATCTGAATACTCCTGTGAGTGCTTGTCAGGCGTATGAGGCGTTCGAATATCGGATCGAGTCTGACAGTACACCGACAAATCCCCCCGCAACCTCCCACCCCCACAGGAGGAAACGAGTGAAGACCACCCGGCGCATACAGCTTCTGGCCGTCACCTCCGGCCTGATCGCCGCCACCGCCATCGCGCTCCCGTCGGCGAGCGCCACCCCCACCCCCAAGGCCACGCCCGACGCGGCCGCCACCCTCGCGACCCACCTCGGCGCGAACAGCGCCGCGGGCACCTACTACGACGCGGCGAGCAAGACCACCGTCGTCAACGTCACCACCCAGGCCGCGGCCGACAGCGTCCGCGCCGCGGGCGCCACCCCGCGCCTGGTCACCCACAGCGCCGCGCAGCTCGCCAAGGCGGGCGACGCGACCAAGGCGGCCGACGTCGCGGGCACCGCCTGGTCCGTCGACCCGCGCAGCAACACCCTGGAAGTCAGCATCGACAGCCGGGTCACCGCCTCCCAGCTCGACCAGCTCAAGAAGTCCACGGCCGGCTTCGGCGACGCCGTGCACATCAACCGGGTCGAAGGCACCTTCAGCACGCTGCTCTCCGGCGGCGACGCGGTGCAGACCACCCAGTGGCGCTGCTCGGTGGGCTTCAACGTCCGCAGCGGCAGCACGTACTACTTCCTGACCGCCGGTCACTGCACCGAGGGCAAGCCCGCGTACTACACCACCTCCGGCACCTACATCGGCCCGACGACGGGCACCAGCTTCCCGACCAACGACTACGGCATCGTCCGCTACGACTCGACGGTCGCCCATGACGGCACCGTCGGCAGCCAGGACATCACCAGCGCCGCCAACGCCTACGTCGGCGAGTCCGTCAAGCGTCGCGGCTCGACCACCGGCATCCACAGCGGCACCGTCCAGGCCCTCAACGCCACCGTCAACTACGGCAACGGCGAGATCGTCTACGGTCTGATCAAGACCAACGTCTGCGCCGAGCCCGGCGACAGCGGCGGCTCCCTCTACGACGGCACCAAGGCCATCGGCCTGACCTCCGGCGGCAGCGGCAACTGCTCCTCCGGCGGGACCACGTACTTCCAGCCCGTCACGGCGGCGCTGAGCGCGTACGGGGTCAGCGTCTACTGAGCCGTCCGCCGAAACCCGCGCGAGTAAGCGAGGCCCGCGCGAGTCGGCGTGAATCGACTGAGCAGGCGTGAATCGGCTGAGCGGGTGTGTATCGGCTGAGCGGGCGGAAGCCTTGCGGACAGAGGCACTTCACCCGCTCAACTGTTCCACCGTCCGGCGCCCCCACCGCACCCCGCGCGGTGGGGGCGCCGGTTCGTACAGACTGGACGGCATGCTGGAAACCTCGGCGCGGCTGTTGCGCCTGCTCTCGCTGCTCCAGTCACGCCGCGACTGGACGGGGCCCGACCTCGCCGAGCGGCTGGACGTCACCGCGCGCACGATCCGCCGGGACGTCGAGCGGCTGCGGGCGCTCGGCTATCCCGTGCACGCGGCGCCCGGCACCGCGGGCGGCTACCGGCTGGGCGCGGGCGCCGCGCTGCCGCCGCTGCTGCTCGACGACGAGGAGGCGGTGGCGGTCGCGCTCTGCCTGCGCACCGGGGCGGGCAGCAGCGTCGAGGGAATCCAGGAGACGTCGGTACGCGCGCTGACCAAGCTGGAGCAGGTGCTGCCGTCCCGGCTGCGGCACCGCGTCCAGGCGATGCAGGCGGTCACCGTACGGCCGCGCGCCGCCGGTCCGACGGTCGGCCAGGAGGTGCTGACCGTGATCGGCGCCGCGTGCCGGGACCGGGAGGTGCTGCGCTTCGACTACCGCGACCACGGCGGCAACGCCAGCCGCCGGGCCGTGGAACCGTACCGGCTCGTGCACCACGGCCGGCGTTGGTACCTGCTCGCCTACGACGTCGACCGCGCGGACTGGCGGACCTTCCGCGTCGACCGGATGGAGCCCAAGCCGCCCACCGGCCCACGCTTCACACCCCGCGAACTGCCCGAGGACGCGGCGGAGTACGTGGCCAAGGGCGTCACCTCGCACGCGTACCGCTTCCAGGCGCGGGTGGTGCTGCACGCGCCCGCCGCGACCGTCCGGCAGACCTGGGCGGGTTTCGGCGTGGTCGAGCCGCTCGACGCGGACACCTGCGAACTGACCACCGGCTTCGAGTCGTTGGACGCGCTGGCGATGTTCGTCGGGATGCTCGGGGTGGACTTCGAGGTGCGGGAGCCGCCGGAACTCACCGAACACCTACGAGTGGTGGCAGCCCGCCTGACCCGAGCCGCGAACCGCACCCCGACCCCCGAACAGCCGTGACCCACGCTCAACCCGAACCGACCACCTGCCGAAGCCTCACGGTCCTCTCCCCCAGATAGGTGGTATGCGACCTGACCACATCCGGCACCCGCAACGACTCATGCTCCCGCATCAGCCGACGAACCTCGCCCAAGGGCCCACCCGCCGCGCTGACTTCGGCGACCGTGTCGAGCAGCCCGACCTCGTCGGCGCTGAGCGCGTCGAACGGCTGCCCGACCGGCGGGTCGGCCAGCCCCCAGCCGTCCCAAACCAGCAGCTCGGTGCTGTCGAGCATCGCGAGGTCCAGCACCAGATTGTGCTGCACGAACCACCAGCCCTTGAGGCCGATGTCCCCGACCCCGTACGTGTCCGGGTCCGCCGCGCCCGACCGGCAGTCCTGCCAGGCCAGGCCCGCCGTCACGAATCGGTCGCGTGGCACGTCGAACGGGTCGAAGTCGATGCCGTGCGCCGACATCGGCTCGGGCGCGGCCAACTGCGGGTCCACCAGGCGCCAGGACTCGCGGTCCGCGTCCCAGTACTCGGTGATCCAGTGGTCGTCGTGGAAATCCGGTGCGAAGTAGGTGGCATAGCCGCCGCGGACCCTGGCCGGTATGCCCTTCTCGCGCAGCGCCGAGCACAGCAACAGCGCGAAGTCCCGGCAGATACCGGCGAATCGCTCCTCCGGGCGGCGCGGCCGGTCCAGGGGCGCGTCGCACAGGCCGCGCGCCACCGCCAAGATGTCCGCCGCGTAACGCGTCTCCGCCTCCGCGTCCTTGCGGTCGCGCGGCAGCTCGTAGGCGAACAGATGCGCCTCCTCGCGGTGGATGAGCAGATTGCGCACCGTCTCGGCGAGGACCTGCGGGTCGGCGGGCAGCCCGGCGAAGACCCCCGTGCCGCCGGGATCGCTGGCGACACTCTGTGCACGGTAGAAATCGAACTCGTTTTCGTCCATAAGGGAACCCTGCTGGGAATTCGCCCCAATTTCAACCCCCTTCTGCCGGGGTTCAGCCGAATGGCTCAAGGGTGGCCCCGCGTGTCGCCGCTCAGCCCAACGGGCCGCTGGTGGAGCCCATTTCGCGGCCCCAGCCGTATGCGCGGTCGGCGTGGAGCGTGATGATGAGGCGGCGGTCGGCGACCATCGCGGCGCGGTATTCGTCCCAGTCCGGGTGCTCGCCCTGGATCGTGCGGTAGAGGTCGATCAACTCCTCGACGGTGGTGTCGTGGGGATCGGCTGCCACGGGGGTGAGTTCGGCGTCGCCCTCGGCGACCAGATAGGCGCCGAGGTCGGGGGTGGAGACGTAGAAGCTGGCGCGCGGGTCGCGGCGCAGGTTGCGGGTTTTCGCGCGGTCGTCGGTGACCGAGATACGGATGGTGCGGGCCGTTTCGTCGTAACCGAACGACACGTTGGACAACTGCGGGCGCCCGTCCCGCTTCAACGTGACGAGTACGCCGGTGCGACGCTCGCGCAGCAGGTCGAACAGCGGGTTCTGGGCGGCGGATTCCTGACGGGTCATCATCGCTCCGGTTCTGATCGCGGGTCGGGGTCGGCCTTGGGGTCGGCCTCGGCTTCGGGGTCGGTTGTGGGTAGGGCGTCGGGCTCGGTGAGAGGAAACGCCATCACCGTCGCGCCGATTCCGACCGTGCCGGGCGAATGCGGTGCCCGCGCCGCGTCGTGCAGCCCGTCGAAGAGCGCGCCCAGTCGGACGCGGAAGGTGTCCCAGACCTCGGGCGCCACCCATAGCTCCGCGTCCGAGGTCACCCCTGCGGCGCCCGGCGCGCGGCGGCCCGCCCGGTCGCGCAGATTGTGGGCCAGCGCCTCGGCGATCAGCAGCGCCCCCTCGCCCCGCTGATCGGAGAGCGGGGAGCCGTGCACCGCGCGGTAACGGCGCTCCCTGCCGCCGCGGTTGGCGCGCACCTCGGCGAGTTCCACCAGGCCGACCGCGTCCAGCCTGCGTAGGTGCTGACTGGCCAGCGCGTGCGAGACGCCCAGTTCGCGGGCGAGTTCCGCGGCGGACAGCGGCGCGTTCCAGACCAGGGACACGATGCGCAGCCGCACCGGGTGGGCGAGTGCTCGCAGGAGGGGATCGGTCGCCGTCATGTGCCCATTAGACCGTCCATGGGCGCGGGAAGCGGGCAGGCTGTTGCCGTCGCTGACTCCCAAGCAATAGGTTGGGAGTCATGACAGTGCGCAAGGTCCTGGGGGACCGTGACGCGGCGACGTATCTGGGCGGCGTCCTGGTCTCCGGCTTCGGCGACTCGGCGATGCTGCTCGTCGCCGGGATCTGGGTGAAGACACTGACCGGCTCCAGCAGCCTCGCGGCGGCCGTGACCTTCTGCGTGTGGGCGCCCGCCCTGGCCGGGCCCGTGCTCGGCACCCTCGCCGACCGGGTGCGCCGCCGCTCACTGCTGATCTGGACCAACGCGGCCCTGGCCGTCCTGCTCCCGGTCCTTCTCGCGGTACGGTCCGGGCGCGAGGCATGGCTGCTGTTCGTGGTCCTCGCGGTGGTCGGCGCCGCCTCCGTACTGTCGGACGCCGCCGAGGCCGGTCTCGTCACCGCCGCCGTCCCCGTCGACCTGCGCGGCGACTTCAACGGCCTGCGGATGACCGTCAACGAGGCCATGAAACTGCTCGCCCCGCTCATCGGCGCGGGCCTCTTCCTGCGCTACGGCGGCGGCGCCGTCGCCCTCCTCGACGCCGTCACCTTCGTCCTCGCCGCCGCGGCCTTCGCGGCGCTGCGCACCCGTGAACTCCCGCCGGTCCCACCGGCCGAGGGCTGGCGCGAGCAGACCGCGGAGGGCATCCGGTGTCTGCGCGACCACCCCGTGCTGCGCCCGCTGGTGACCGTCGGAGCGATCGCGATGGTGCTGTCCGGACTCAGCAGCGCCACCATCTACGAGATGACCGAGGCCGGGCTGCACCGTCCGCCCGCCTTCGTGGCGGTGCTCTACGCGGTGCAGGGCGCCGGGTCGATCGTCGCGGGAACGGTTGCGGGCGCGGTCATGCGCCGTGTGCCGGAACGGGTCTTCGCCGCCATCGGCCTGCTGCTCTTCACCACCGGCGCCGCCTTGCGCGCCATCCCCTCGCTGCCCGTCGTGCTCGTCGCGACCCTCGCCATCGGGGTCGGGCTGCCCTGGGTCATCGTCGCGGCCTTCACGGCCGTCCAGCAGCGCACCGCCCCCGAACTGGTCGGCCGGGTCGCGGCCACCGCGGGCACGGTGATCTTCGGCCCCACGGCGCTGGCCGCCGCCCTCGGCGCGGGGCTGGTCGCCCTGGTCGACTTCCGGCTCCAACTCGCCGCCGTCGGCGTCCTCGGCCTGCCGGCCGCGTGGCTTCTGCTGCTTCGTGGCGGGAGCGCGGGTTCGGCGGAGTCCGTTCCGGCAGATGCCGGTTCAGCCGATGGAGACTCCGCCCAAGCGGGCTCCACGCAGCGGAAACGTGGCGTCCTCCGTCCAGCGGATGCCGTCGAAGACCACCAGTCGGACCTCCGCGATCCGCGTCCGCAGCAGCGCTAGCGCCGGGACGCACTCCGCCTCCACCGCGGCGTACACCTCGTCCGACTGCCCCTGGGCGACGGTCAGATGGGGGACCGGATCGTCGAACGCGCCTCCGTACGGCGGGGCTTCCGGCCACCGGGCCGCCACCGCCGCGGTCAGCGCGCGCACGGGTCCTTCGGGCTCCGGCGCCAGCCACAGCAGATCCGGGAACCGCCCGAAGCGGGGGAAACGCACCTCGAACGGCCCGTGTCCCGAGAAGAGTTCGCCCAGCGCCGCCCGTACCCCCGCGTCGATCCGCTCGGCCGGAAGGAACGGATACAGCACCGTGAGATGCGCGGGCACCCCCTCCGCCGCGGCCGGGTCGTACCGCTCCCGCGCCGCGCCCACCACCTTCTCCGCCTCGGGCACCACAGCCACCAACGCGGTCGTACCCGCCGCGCGCCCCGACGTTCCCTTCTGACCCATACCCGGCATCGTCCCCCGCCTGCCCCTCGCACCGCCACCCCGTATCCGTCGCGGCCCTATGCCTTCGGCTCGCCCTCGGCGAGGGGGCGGGCGGTGTGGACGACGAGGTTGGTGACGTCGTGTTCGCGTTCGATGTGACCGTCGAGGAGGACTGCGGGGGCGTCGAGGACGGTGCGGCGGATGAGGGCCCAGACCGGTGGGGTGATGACGAGGTTGGCCATGGCGGTCTCGTCCTCGATGACGGCGAAGGCCATGCCGTTGGCGGTCGGGGGGCGTTGGAGGTACTTGACGATGCCGCCGACGCGGATGCGGCGCTGTGCGGGCCAGGTGCGGATGGCCTTGGTGGGCTGTGCGCCGAGGTGGTCGAGGCAGGGGCGCAGATGGTGGACGGGGTGCGGTCCCGCGGTGGCGCCGGTGGCGGTGAGGTCGGCCAGGGTGGTCTCGCCCGCGGTCATGGCGGGGAGTTGGGGGGCGTCGGGCAAGGCGTCGAAGCCGGGCAGGACCGGCTGCTGGTGCGCGGTGTGGGCGCCGGAGCGCCAGATCGCGGTGCGGCGGCCGGTGCCCAGGGACGCGAAGGCACCGGCGGTGGCGAGCTGTTCGAGGAGCCGGGCGCCCAGGCCGCCGCGGCGGGCGACGTCGTCCAGGTCCCGGAACGGCCGTTCGGCGCGGGCCGTGAGGAGGGTCGTGGCGGCGTCCTGCGACAGTCCGCGGACACTGGTGAGCCCGCGGCGGATCGCCGGATGTCCGTCGGGCCGCGCGGAGTCGGGTTCGAGGGTGGCGTGCACGCCGGAGGCGTTGATGTCGACGCCCCGGACGGCGATGCCGTGGTGGCGGGCGTCCTGGATGAGGGTCTGGGAGTCGTAGAAGCCCATCGGCAGGTGGGCCATGATCCCGGCGGCCAGGGCCGCGGGGTAGTAGTGCTTGATCCAGGCGGACGCGTAGATGATGCCCGCCATGGACTGCGCGTGGGACTCGGGGAAGCCGTAACTGCTCAGCGACGAGATCATCGTGATGATCCGCTCCGCCGCGTCCGGGCCGATCCCGCGCCGTGCCATGCCGGTCAGCAGCCGGTCGCGCAGCCGGGCGACCTTCTCTGTGGCGTGTTTGGCGGCGAGGTCCTTGCGGAGCCGGTCGGCCTCGCCCGGGGTGAACCCGGCGCAGTCGGTGGCGAGCCGGATCGCCTGCTCCTGCCACAACACCACCCCCAGGGACTTCTTCAGCGCCGCTTCGGCCAGCGGGTGGGGGTAGGTGACGGGTTCCTCGCCCGCCCTGCGCCGCAGATACGGGTGCTTGCTCCCGGCCTGGATCGGCCCGGGGCGGATGATCGAGGCGGCGACGGTGAGGTCCTCGAAGCAGGCCGGTTTCAGCTGCGGCAGGGTGCTGATCTGGGCGCGGCTCTCGGCCTGGTAGACCCCTATGATGTCGGCGCGGGCGATCATCGCGTACACCCGCGGGTCGTCCTGCGGAATCGTCGCCATGTCGAGGTGTACGCCGTGGTGTCCGGCGATCAGGTCACAGGCGGTGTGCAGAGCCGCGAGCATGCCGAGACCCAGCAGATCGATCTTGACCAGGCGGGCGGCGGCGACGTCGTCCTTGTCACCCTGGAGGACGGACCGGCCGGGCATGGTGGCCCATTCGACCGGCATGACCTCGCCGATCGGCTGCGCGGTCAGCACCATGCCGCCGGAGTGCACCCCCAGGTGCCGCGGCAGACCTTTGAGCTGAGCGGCCAGGTCGGTGACGTCGGCGGGGATGTCCGGATCGGCTGTCGTGCCCGTGTGTGTGGCCGTGCCCGTGCCCGTGCCTGTGCTCGTGCCCGTGTTCGTGTCGCTGCTCGCGCCGTCGGGGGTGTGGGGGCGGGCGGGCCGGTGGTGCAGGGACCGGGTCATGGCGTTGACTGCGGCGGCCGGGTAACCGAGCACCCGGGCCGCGTCCCTGACCGCCAGCTTCGGCTGGTAGCTGATGAGGTTGGCGACCTGCGCGGCGTGGTCACGGCCGTAGCGGGTGTAGACGTACTGGATGACCTCTTCGCGGCGGTGGTTCTCGAAGTCGATGTCGATGTCCGGCGGTCCCGACTTCTCCATCGACAGGAACCGTTCGAAGAGCAACCCGTGCTTGAGCGCGTCCACCGCCGTGATGCCCAGGACGTAGCAGACCACGCTGCTGGCGGCGCTGCCCCGGCCCTGGCACCAGATGCCCTGCTCCTGCGAGAAGCGCACGATGTCGTGGACGATCAGGAAGTATCCGGCCATGCCCAGATCGCCGATCACACCGAGTTCGTGGTCGAGCTGCCGCCACGCGGTCGCCGCCGCCGGATCGTCACGGGTCCCGTAGCGGGCGGCGCAGCCCCGCTCGGCCAGTCGCCGCAGCCAGGAGCTGTCGTCGTGACCGGGCGGTACGGGGAAGCGCGGCAGTTCGGGACGCAGCTCGGCGAGGTCGAGGACGCACGACTGGCCGAGAGCGATGGTCGATTCGTACGCTCCGGGGTAGCGGGCCAGCCGTTCCTCCATCTCCGCCCCGGTACGCAAGTGCGCGGTCGGCGCTGCCATCAGATGCCCGGTGGCCTGGTCGAGGGTCTCGATCCGTCGCAGTGCGGTGAGGGCCTGGGCGAGCCGGGCCTGCGCGGGCGCGGCGTAGTGGACGGCGTTGGTGGCGACCACGGGGGTGCCGGTGCGGTGAGCGGCCACCACCAGGGCGTCGGCGCGCACGCTGTCGACGGGGAGGTTCCAGTCGATGAGCTCCGCGTGCACGCTGCCGCTGCCGAACACCTCGCCGAGCCGTTCGAGGTGGAAGGCGAGCTGTCCGATCTCCGTGCCGTCCTCGCCCGCGTCGGCGGGCGGGCAGCCGGTCAGGACCGCCCAGTCACCGCCGGCGGCGGCGCGGGCGAGCACGTCGAGGTCGTACACCGGACGGCCTTTGGACCCGGCGAGCTGGGCCGCGGTGATCGCCGCGGACAGGCGGTGGAACCCGTCGAGGTTCCGGGCGAGGACGACGGGGCGCCCGAGCCCGTGACCGGTGAGGGTGAGTTCGGCGCCGAACACGGTCCGCAGCCCGGTACCGCGGGCGGCCTCGGCAACCCGCCGTGCCCCGTACAGCCCGTCCCGGTCGGTGAGCGCCAGCACCCCGATGCCCAGCCGCACGGCCTCCGTGACCAGCGCCCCCGGATCACTGGCCCCTTGGAGGAACGACAGCGAGCTGTGCACATGCAGCTCCGCCCACGGCACCCGGCTCCGCTCTTCCCGGTATTCGGTGTGTGCCGGGTGTGCCGCGTGCCCCGTGTGTGCCGGGTCCGCTGGGCGCGCCGGGCGCGGAGCGGCGGTGGGCAGGCGCAGCAGACGACCGCTGCGGCGGTCAGCCATAGTGGGCCTCGGCCCACCACCGGCCCGCGGAGATCCGCAGCAGCCATGCCCCGCCCGCGGTGGTGGTGATCTGCATCCGGGCGATCCGCCGCGCACGGTTCCGGTCCCACCACTGTTCCAGCGCGGGCCACGGCGCACTCCACGCGGTCACCTCCAGTACGCCGGGGAGTCCGTCCACGGTCAGCCGGACCGGAGGCGCGGAGACCGCCAGCCGTCCCGAGACGCCCACCACCTGTCCGGCGCCGTCCAGCAACCGGGCCGGCAGCAGCGGCTGGTACACCGTGGCCGGGTGCGGGGCGGGCAGCCTGCCGGGCCACGGCCCGGCACCGGCCGGGGGCGTGGCGATGTCGCCCACGGGGATCTTGCGGACCCGGTCGGCCGGGCCGCGGCCCCCGGTCAACTCCACCCGCGTGACCGCCCGGTGTCCGAGCAGCGCCTGCACCTGACCGGCCGCACGTTCCAGATCGTCCAGCGTGGCGCCCCCGCCGAACAGCACTGTCTGACGGCCGGTGGCCGCGCTGAGCTGCCGGGGCCGCAGCACCAGCTCCACCACTCCGACCGTGCCCCCGGCCCCGTCGGCGGCCGGGGCGAGATCCCCGGCATCGGTCCACGCCTGCACCTGCCAGCGCACCCGCTCCGCGACCGCCAACGACGACAGCCGTCCCTCGTGCCGCCACGCCCGCCGCAACGTGCGGCCGTCGGCCAGGCCCACCTCCACCTCCACTCGTGCTCCGACCACCCCCGCCGACGTCAGCCGCTCCTGCAACCGCTCGGCCAGTGCCTTCCCCGCGAACGCCAACGGCTCGGTGCGTTCCTCGGCAGGGTCGAAGCCCCACCGCACCGCGTGATCGGGCTCAGCGCCCGAGGCGTTCAGAAGCCGCGGCTCACGCCCGGACGCGGTGCGGTGCGCCGCCGCCCCGTCGGTGCCGAACCGGGCCGACACCTGGTCCGAGGGCAGCGCCGCGAAACCGCCCAGCGTGCCGATCCCGAGCCTGACCAGCAGTTCGGCCAGCCGGGGCCGACCCAGCACGGCCACCGGATAGGGGGCGAGTAAACCGGCCGTCTCCCCGGCCGGAACCAGGACCCCGGACCGGGCGCGGGCCGCCAGCGCCGCGGCGAACGTCGTATCCGCGGCGCCGCTCCGCACGGGGTGGCCGAGCCGGGAGAGCGCGGCGGCGACCCGCGCGGCCAGCTCCGCCTCGCCGCCCCAGTACCGCGCGGGACCGCGGGCCGGGGCGGCCACCATGCCCGGACGGATCACCTCCAGCCGCGGCATCACCTCCGCCTCCAACCGGCGTACCACCGGCTCGAACCCGCGTGTCTCGGCCGCCTGATCCCGTTCGACGGCCCGCAGCCCGGGGCAGCGGGACTGCGCCTGCCGCACCCGCATTCCCCGGCGTACCCCGGCCGCCCGCGCCGCGGCCGAACACGCCACCACCCGCCCGTCCCCCGACACGACCGCCACCGGCTCTCCGCCCGGCAGCCCCGTGGTGATCAGCGGCCAGTCCGGGACCCACGACACCAGCACTCGCACGTCGGCTCACCCCACCACGCGCAGCGCCCGGCCCCGGCCCGGCGCGTCCCCGGCCCGCACCTGATCCGCGGGCGGAGAGACCGGTTCGGGCTCCGCCAGGGGCATCGCCATTCCGGTCGGACCCGGCAGCAACAGCTCCGCCCGGCGGGGGGCACCGCCCGCGGCGCCGCGCCCGGACACCTCCACCACCACGTGGCGGTGGCGCAGCACACCGTGGCCCGCGCCGAGCCCGTCCCACCGCGCCTCGGTCACCCGCAGCCGCAGATCGGCGCCGTCCCACGGACCGGCCACGAGCAACACGGCCCCATGGGCCCGCACCTGTCCGGCCACCCGTCGCACCACTCGCCCCGGCACCGACCCCGGCGCGCCGAGCAGGATCACCGGCACCGTCGACACCAGCAACGACACCACCTGCGCCCACCGGCCCCCCGGCGCGTCCACCCACAGCCCCGCCCCGGCGTCCAGCCCCGCGTCCCGCGCGGCCAGCGCGCCCAAGGACGGCAGCCCCACCACGGCCCAGCCGGCCCCCGGACGCCGTCCCACCGCCTGCGCCGCCAACGCCAGCAGCAGCCCCTTGTCCCCGCCGACAGCGGTCACCGTGCCCGCCCGCAGCCGCCCTTCGGGCAGCAGCGGACCCCACACGGACCCCGGTCCGGCGACCGTTCCGTGTCCCGCCCGACCGTCTGCCGCCAGCACTGCACCCATGCCCCCGACATTCGCACGTGCGTTCGAACAAGGCAAGTCGGCGCACCGCCATCACTGCACGTGAGGGGTGTCGTACGGTCGATACGCATGTCCCCTGCATCCGCTCGACCGCAGCCGCCCGGTCCGCCCCTGGCCGCCCGGACGGGGGTGGTCGCGACGCCGTTCTCGGCCCGCTCGGCCGTCGTCGCTCCGGCGGCCGACGCCCGCCCGCCGGGCGCCGCGCTCGCGGACGCCGGTGGAAGCCGCCACTTCCGCCGCGATGCCGTGGAGGGTCGTGGGTTTTGTGACCGGCGGATAACGACGCGCCGACTTTTTACTCACGCGTAACTAGCCGCCCGTACTTACTCGCGCGTAATTTAACGGGTGTTCAGCAACCTCGTGATCCGGATCACAGGCCCTGCGTGTGTCCATTTTCCCGAACTGCGAGGAGATCACATGAGGCTGCCCTGGCGACGGCTCTTGGCCGCGCTTTCGCTGGCCGCCGCGATGGTTGTGGCGCCCGCTGCCACCGCCTCCGCATCTGCCAACTCGGCACCGTCAAGCGGGTGGAACAACTTCTCCTGCCGCCCCTCGGCCCAACACCCCCGTCCTGTCGTCCTGGTCCACGGCACCTTCGGCAACGGCACCGACAACTGGCTCGCTTTCGCCCCCTACCTGGTGCAGCGCGGCTACTGCGTCTACTCCTTCGACTACGGAATGCTGCCCGGCGTGCCGTTGATCGGCGGCCTCGGTCCGATCGCGGACTCCGCGCAACAGCTCTCCGACTTCACCGACCGGGTGCTCGCCGCCTCCGGGACGTCCAAGGTCGACATCGTCGGGCACTCGCAGGGCGGCATGATGCCGCGCTACTACCTGCGCTTCCTCGGCGGCGCGGCGAAGGTGAACACCCTGGTCGGGCTGGCCCCCGACAATCACGGGACCACGCTCGACGGACTCACCAAGCTGCTCCCGTACTTCCCCGGCGCGGCCGACGCGCTCCACGGGATCACCCCCGGACTCGCCGACCAGGTGGCCGGATCGGCCTTCCAACAGCACCTGAACGCGGGCGGCGACACCGTGCCCGGCGTGCACTACACGGTGATCTCGACCATCTACGACGAGGTCGTCACGCCGTATACGACCCAGGCGCTGTCCGGGCCCGACGTGCACAACGTCGTGCTCCAGAAGCTGTGCCCGGTCGACGTGTCCGAGCATGTGGCCATCGGCCTGACCGACCGCATCGCCTTCCACGAGGCGGCGAACGCGCTCGATCCGGCGCACGCGACCCCGACCACCTGCCTGTCGGCGTTCAGTTAGCCCATGGCGGTGATATGCGCGAGCCGTCGGCCAGTGTGGCTTGCAGGCCGATGCTCGTGGTGACCCACAAGGTGGCCGGCTCCTCCGTGCGGTTGGACAGACCTATGGAGGAGCCGGGCCGGGCGATGGCGGCATCTCCCGGTGCCAGGGAGCGCGTCTCCCCGTCGACGGACAGCTCCACCGACCCGGACAGGACCAGGAACACCTCCTCGCGAGTGATGGTGTGCGGCGGTCCCGAGGTCCCGGCCGGGACTTCGCTGCGCCAGGCGCACAGCTCCTCGCTGCCGAGTGCGGGTGCCGCGTAGGACACGAAGCGCACCCCGTGGATCTCGTGTGCGACAGCGTCGGCCGCGGTGACGAAAGGCATGACAACCCCCGGTGTTAGGCAAGTAATTTACGTAAGCTCCTTTCCTATATGTTCAAGCAGCTTGCGCTCTGTGTCAAGGTGTTCCTGTGAAAAATTCCGATGCCATGAGCCTGAGCGCGGCGCTCCTCGCCGCCACCGGCTCGCTCGTCGAGGACATCCACAACGGCGTCGTGGCCCTCGGCTACACCGACCTGCGCCCCACGCACGGCTTCGTCTTCTCCCGCCTGGCCCCGTCCGGCGCGACCGTCACCGAGATCGCCGAACACCTCGGCGTCACCCGCCAGGCGGCCAGTCAGATCGTGGACGAGCTGGAACGCAAGGAATACGTCGAACGCCGCCCGCACCCCGACGACGCGCGGGCCCGACTGGTGGTGCTCACCCCGCAAGGGCGGCGGTGCACCCGCGCCGCCGAGGAGTCCGCCGCGGAAGCCGTCCAGCCCTGGATCGAACTCCTCGGCGAGGAGCGGCTGCTCGCGCTGCGCGACGAACTGGTCCGCCTCGCGCCCACCGGTCCCATCCGTCCGAGCTGGTAGCACGGCACGCGTCCGACCGCCGGAGGAGAACGCGGGCCGACCGCACCGGCCGTGGCAGGGTGGCGCCATGAGCGACCCAGACCTCCGGCCCACCGCCCTCCGGATCATCGGGACCGTCCTCGACCCCGGCACCTGGCGCCGCTGGGACGAACCGGTGGCCGTGGCCGACCTGCCCGAAGCGGGCGACTACCGGGCGGATCTGCTCGCCGCCCGCGCGCGTACCGGCCTGGACGAGTCGGTGGTGACGGGGGAGGGGCGGATCCGGGGGCGCCGAGTGGCGCTGATGGCAGGGGAGTTCGGCTTCCTCGGCGGGTCCATCGGAGTCGCCGCGGGCACCCGGCTGGTCACGGCGGTCGAACGCGCCACCCGCGAACGGCTCCCGCTGCTGGCCACGCCCGCCTCGGGCGGCACCCGCATGCAGGAGGGGACCATCGCCTTCCTCCAGATGGTCAAGGTCACCGCCGCCATCGCCGACCACAAAGCCGCCGGACTCCCCTACCTGGTCCACCTGCGGCACCCCACGACCGGCGGGGTGCTCGCGTCCTGGGGATCGCTCGGCCACGTCACCTCGGCGGAACCCGGCGCGCTCATCGGCTTCCTGGGACCACGGGTGCACCAGGCGCTCTACGGCGAGGAGTTCCCCGCCGGAGTGCAGACCTCCGAGAATCTGCTCGCCCACGGTCTGATCGACGCGGTGCTGCCCGCGGGCGCGCTCGCCGCGGCGGCGGCCACGGCGCTCGACGTGCTCTGCGGCGAGCAAGGCCCGCTCTCGCACCGGCCCCTGACCACGCCCCAGCACGTGCCCGCGCCCGTGTCTCCGTCCGTGTCTCCGCCCACACTCGCATCTCCGCCCGCACTCGCAGGGCCAGAAGAGGGAGGACAAGGAGAGGACACGCCGCTTTCCACGGCCGTGTCATTTCCCACGACCGCGTCACTTCCCACCGACACGGCCGACTCGCTGCGCCGCAGCCGCCGACCCGAACGCCCCGGACTGCACGACCTGTTGGCCCACGCCACCGATGTGACGCCGCTGAGCGGCACCGGCGCGGGAGAGTGCGACCCCGGACTGCTGCTGGCGCTCGCCCGCTTCGGACCCTCGCCGTGCGTGGTACTCGGCCACGACCGTCGCCCCGCGGAGTCCGGACCCGCGCCGCTGGGACCCGCCGGGCTGCGCGAGGCACGGCGCGGGATGCGGATCGCCGCCGAACTCGGCCTGCCCCTGCTTACCGTTGTCGACACGGCGGGCGCCGCGCTCTCCCGCGAGGCGGAGGAAGGAGGTCTCGCCGCCGAGATCGCCCGCAGCCTGGCCGACCTCGTCACGCTCCCCGCGCCCACGCTGTGCCTGCTCCTCGGCCAGGGGGCGGGCGGCGGCGCTCTCGCCCTGCTGCCCGCCGACCAGGTACTCGCCGCCCGGCACGCCTGGCTGTCCCCGCTCCCGCCCGAGGGCGCCTCCGCGATCCTCTACCGCACGACGGACCGCGCCGTCGAACTCGCCGAACAGCAGGGCATCGGCTCCGCCGCGCTGCTCGCCCACGGCATCGCGGACGCCGTCGTCCCTGAGGACCCGGACGCCGCCGACGACCCGGACGCCTTCCTCGCCCGTCTCGCACACGTCCTCGGCGCGCGCCTCGCGGACCTCCGCGCGATGGACCCCGAGCGGCGAACAGCCGCCCGCAGAGCGCGTTATCGCAGGCTGGGCGGGGTCTGAGGGGCATTGTCAGTGGTGGGTGGCAGGCTTTTCCCATGAGCACCGAGACGGACAACCGCGACTTCTGGGACGGCGAAGCCGACCGCTTCGACGACGAGCCCGACCACGGCCTGCGCGACCCGGGGGTCAGGGGCGCCTGGGCCATACGGCTGCGCTCGTGGCTGCCCGGGACGCCGTCCGACGTGCTCGACCTCGGCTGCGGCACCGGAAGCCTCGCGTTGCTCGCGGCCGATGCGGGACACCGGATCACCGCTGTCGACTCATCGACAAAGATGGTCGCGCGGGCCGAGGAGAAGCTGGCGGGTACGGGGGCGCGGGTGCTGGTCGGCGACGCTGCCCGGCCGCCGGTCGGCCCCGCCGGATTCGATGTCGTCCTCGTCCGGCACGTGCTGTGGACCCTGCCGGATCCGGCGGCCGTACTGCGGCACTGGGCGGGGTTGCTGCGGCCGGGCGGCAGGCTCGTACTGGTCGAAGGACGCTGGGGCGCGATCAGCCCGGTCGGCATCGGGGCCGCGGAACTCGTCGAGCTGACCGCGCCGCTCGGCGGCCGGCTGGTGATCGAACAGCTCGGGCACGACGCCGCGTTGTGGGGCCGCGAGGTCGAGGACGAGCGGTACGCGGCGGTGCTCCGACCGCCCGCGCCCCAACGGCACAAGGAGATCGTCGACGTCCATCTGCTGCTGCTCCGCGGCGACGAGGTGCTGCTCGCCCGCCGGTCGGGCACCGGCTACGCGGACGGTCTGCTGCACGCGCCGTCCGGACACCTGGAGGACGGCGAGGACGTCAGAAGCGGCATGATCCGCGAGGCCCGCGAGGAGATCGGGATCGAGCTGGAGCCGGAGGAGTTGGCGGTCGCCCTGGTGATGCAGCACCGCGCACCGGACCGCGCGGCCAGGATCGGCTGGTTCTTCACGGCCGAATACGGCAGCGGCGGCGAGCCCGTCAACCGTGAGCCCGACAAGTGCTCTGAGCTGGGCTGGTACCGGCTGGACGCCCTGCCCGACGACATGGTGGCGTACTGCCGGGCGGGCATCGACGCCTACCGGAGCGGGCAGCCGTTCCTGCTCCACCTGCACGAGAGCGGGGACCCGATCGCCCACGACCCGGCCGGTAGCGGCCGAGCGGTGCCGTTGCCACCGTCCGCTGTGCCAGGATCCCGGATATGAGCCTGAAGATCACCGTAGACGCGGACGCGGCCACCGCCCCGTACGAGCAACTGCGCGGGCAGATCGCGGAAGAGGCCCGCGAGGGCCGCCTTCCGGTCGGCTACAAGCTGCCGACCGTACGGGGACTCGCCGAGCAGTTGGGGCTTGCGGCCAACACGGTCGCCAAGGCGTACCGCGCGCTGGAGGCCGACGGGGTGATCGAGACCCGCGGCAGGCACGGCACCTATATCGCCGCCGCCGACGCCCGCGCACGGGAAGTGGCCGCCGCGGCGGCGGAGTACGTGGCACGCACGCGTCGCCTCGGGCTCGACCGGGACGCCGCGCGGGCCGCGGTGGACGAGGCGCTGCGCGCCGTCGACGAGACCTAGAACCCCGGATCCCGGAGGTTCTCGCTCTCGGAGGGGCACCAACGTGGCAGGTCGGCGGCCGGGGGGCCGCCGGTGGCGGCGTAGGTCACGCGTTCCAGCAGTTCCGGTGCCCGCCGAGAGCGGCCCAGGCGTGCCGGGCCGCCGTCTCGGTGTCTTCTGTCGCCATGTATCTGGGGCGGGGAATCACCGGCGCTACTAGAGGTAGAGGCCGTCCGACGCCTGGGCGGGGACGGGCAGGGCGGCCGTGCTGCCGCGGCGGAGCGCGTACAACTCGGCGAGGGTGGCGCCTTCGCGGCCGATGCCCTCGGGAGTGCCGAGCCAGTTGACGGCCTCGTCACGGGTCAGCGGGCCGACCTCGATCCTGGCCAGGCAGCGGCCCGGCCGGACCACCGCAGGGTGCAGGCGTTCCAGATCCTCGTTGGTGGTGATGCCGACCAGCACATTGCGGCCCTGGCCGAGCAGCCCGTCCGTGAGATTGAGCAGCCGGGACAGCGCCTGGCCGGTCTGGTGCTTGGCCTGGCCCCGGATCAGCTCGTCGCAGTCCTCCAGCAGCAGGAGCCGCCAGCGACCGCCCGCCGTGCCGTCGTCCTCGCCGATGGCGATGTCCATCAGATAGCCGACGTCGTTGAAGAGCCGCTCGGGGTCGAGCACGCAGTCGACCTGGCACCAGTCGCGCCAGGACCGGGCCAGGGTGCGCAGCGCAGAGGTCTTGCCGGTTCCGGGCGGGCCGTGGAGCAGCAGCAGACGGCCGGTGATGTCGTCGGCCGTGAGCTTCATCAGGCCGTCCATCGAGTCGGCGACCGGCGCGGTGTAGTTCCCGCGCAGCTCCTCCCACGTGGCGGCGGAGATCTGCCGGGTGGTGCGGTGCGGCCCGCGGCGCGGCGAGACGTACCAGAAGCCCATGGTGACGTTCTCGGGCTGCGGCTCCGGCTCGTCCTCGGCGTCGTCGACGGAGGACTTCAGCACCTGCTCGGCCAGTTCGTCCGTGACGGCGGCCACGGTGACGTCGGCGCCGCGGTTCCAGCGGGAGATGAGGACGGTCCAGCCGTCGCCCTCGGCCAGGGTGGCGCTGCGGTCCTTGTCGCGGGCCTGGCGCAGTACCACCGCGTCCGGCGGCAGCAGCGTGAGGCCGGACTTCACGTTCTCCAGCGAGGCGCCGCGCGAGAACGGCTGCTCGCCCGAGGTGAACCGGCCCAGGAAGAGGGCGTCCACGACATCGGACGGGGAGTCGCTGTCGTCCAGTCGCAGATGGACGGGGAGCGCCTGGTGCGGGGCGGTGGCGGCGGTCGGCTCGGCGGCCGGTCCCTTGCCGGTTCCGGTGGTGGGCGGCACTTGCCTCCTCGGTTCACTGGGTGTCGCGGACATGCGGCCCATGATCCGGCACGCGGGCCCGATTCGCCCAGTCTTTTTCCATGCCGGGCCTCCCACCACGCCGTTGGTGGATTCATACCGTCTTGTCGGTATTTAGCGAGCGAGGGTCCGGGCGGCTTGAACTTCTCGTACAAGCGTACGTCCACGCTCGTGGGTGTCCCCGGCGGGGCGGTGGGGGAGACCCACGGGAACGGCACTGTTGCCAGGTCACAGCGGTCGCCGAGGATCGGGCGGCTGAGCTGGGCACATGCCCCTGGAACGTCAACACCCTTGAGGAGAAGGTGAATACGGCGTCTCGAATGAGTCCAGGATGCGCACGTGACGTGGCGGGGCGATAGGGTTAGCCTGCCCGAGCCGGGTGCCCTCGTAAGGGTGGGGAGAGTAATGGAACAGATAGCGATGCACAGCAGGCCACGAGTGCCTGCCATCAACTGCGGTACAGGCGCGTCCAGTGCGCGCCTCGACCGGCACCTCGCGATACTGGCCGGGCCTGCCCTGCCCCAGCGCGACACAGAGGAAGCGACTGTGCTGATGCAGGAGCTGACCTCGCGCAACACCGTGCACACCAAGGCCAACCGCGGTGCGAGGGTGTCGCTCTTCGCGCCGCTGCGACGGCTGCGGAGATCGCTGTTCGGCAACCGAGGCTGAGTCCGCTCCGCCCTCTCCCAGGACTCGGACTCCCAGGTCCCGCCCTCCCCTGACCTCGGTCGGGGCGGGGACCGGCCAGGTGCTCGGATCGTCCGGCGGCCACACCGTCCCGGCTCGGCGCTGCTTCGCGCGGCGCTTCGGTGTGTGCCCGCCGCGGCCGTCCCTCCCCACCGGACGGTCCGCCGCGACGCCAGGTCGCACGGACACCCTTCACCCGGCCACAGCGGGACCGCTCATGACAAGGTCGTTCACGGCACGGCTGGTCACAGCAGGGCGAACTGCCCGTCCGGCCCTTCCTCGTGGTGTTCCAGCACGGAGGCGGGCCTGCGCCTGGCGGCGGGCACCGGCAGTACGCCGCCCGCCCGCAGCTCGGCCGTCGTGATCGTCTCGCCGCGCACCGCCAGACGGCGCGCCAGACCCTCGCGGTCCTCGCGCAGACCGGCCAGCAGCGTCAGCACACTGATCAGCTCCAGCAGTTCCGACGTGGTGGCCCGCGTCCACGCGGCGGGCCGCAGCGCCTCCAGGGTCCCCGGCGCACCCGGCGCCGTACGCCGCTCGAACCACGCCTCGATCACCCGCACCCCACCCGCGGTGACGTCCCAGGCGGCTGGTGAGACCGGCGAGATCCGGCCGTCGCCGATCAGCAGCGCCCGCTCGTCCGGGTCGTACGACAACTCCCCGGCGGCCGGGGCGTCCGGCAGCGGTGAGCGTACGTAAGGGCGGCTTCCGCCGGGCAGCCGGAGCCGACCGGCGTCGCGTCCCCCGGCGGGGTCGGCGAACCGCGTCCCGTGGGTCTGGAGCCACAAGGTCCGGCGTCCGAGCGCCAGCCCCTCCTGCCAGAGCGCGGGATCGCGGGGCAGCGGTACGAGGGCGCCGCCGGGGCCCGGCCGCGCCGCCGCGCCGATCCAGGCCAGTACGTCGGCCGCGGCGACCTCGGTGCCCAGCCGCGCGGAGAGCAGGGCGGTCAGCCCCGGTGCGATGTTGGGGTCCCGGCCGCCCGGCTGCCGGAACAGCGGCCGTATCCAGCCCGGCCGCCCGGCCGGGGAGCGACCGTCGGGCAGCAGCGCGCAGAACACCACGGCGGGCTCCCGCGCCCCGGACTCCGCCACTGACACGGGCCGTGCCTGATACGCCTGTTCCAGCGCGAAGACCTGCCGGTCGTCGGCCGTCCGCCATATCTCGGCCCGCGCCACGTCGATCAGCCGGTGGTTGGGTATCAGCCACTGCCGGTCGTACGGGCCGTGCTGCACCCGCACCGGCTCGGGGCAGCGACCGGTCTCGCCGGCCAGCGCGGTGGTCGGGGTGCGGTGGCCCGGCAACTGCGCGACGGGCGTGTGCAGATTCCTGGCCCGCGTCGGATGCAGCAGCGCCGACCGGGCGTCCTGGTCCGCGGTGCCGGTGAACAGCGCCCACCGGGCACGCAGACAGGAAGGTTCCGCGGCCATCGGCCAGCCACGGCCGATCCGCAACGGGCGTACGGACCACGGCATCACGTCGTGCAGCAAAGGCGCGTCATTGCTCACCGCACGCATGCTACTGACGACCCTCAGGGTGCCTCCATCGTCACCGTGAACGAGAAGCGGTCACCCCGGTAATGGATGCGCACCACGTCCACCGCCCGGCCCGACTCGTCGTAGGTCACCCCGGTGTAGTGCAATATCGGGCTCAGCAGCGGCACTCGCAGCAGCCGGGCCGTCTCGGGATCGGCCAGCCGCGCCTCCACGGTGTCGGTGATCCGGCTGATCCGCACGCCGAGCACGTCCCGCAGCACCTTCGTCATCGGCCACCGCTCCAGGTCGGCGAGGTCGATCCGGGCGCCGAGTTCCGGACGTACGAAATTCTCCGCCCAGTTGGTGGGCTCACCGCTCTCGTCACAGCGCAGCCTGCGGTAGGCCATGGCCTGGTCGAGGTCGGGGAAATACTCGGCGGCCCCCGGCGGCAGCGGCTCGGAACCGTAGCGCAGCACCGCCGTACGGCCGCCGGACTGCTGCGCCACGATCGCGTCCACCGAGCCGAGCAGCTTCACCGGCGCCCCGCGCAGCGCGGTCGGCTCGATGAAGGTGCCGCGCCTGCGGTGCCGGCTGATCAGGCCCTCGTCCTCCAACTCCTTGAGCGCCTGCCGCATGGTGAGGACGCTCACCCCGTAGTGTCCGGCCAGCTCGTCCTCGGTGGGCAGCCGCAGCGGGGCCTCCGCGTGGCGGCCCAGTATCGAGGCCCGCAACGACTGCGAGACCTGGTACCACAGCGGCAACTTGCGGTTCAGGACGAGGGAGTCGGGGGCGAAGGACGTCACGGCCGGAAGTTTCTCGCAAGCCCCTCCCACACCCGGTCGTAGCCCTCCTGCCGGTGCTCCGCGTTCAGTGCGAACGCGGTGGGCACGACCGGCCAGCGGGTCTCGAACATGAACGCCAGGCCGTCGTCCACGCGCTGCGGCGCCAGTTCGGCGGCGCTCGCCTTGTCGAAGGTGGCCCGGTCGGGTCCGTGCGCCGACATCATGTTGTGCAGCGAGGAGCCGCCGGGCACGAAGCCCTCGGCCTTGGCGTCGTACGCTCCCTCGATCAGGCCCATGAACTCGGTCATCACATTGCGGTGGAAGTACGGCGGCCTGAAGGTGTCCTCGCCGACCAGCCAGCGCGGGGCGAAGACCACGAAGTCCGCGCCCGCGAGCCCCGGCGTGTCCGAGGGCGAGGTGAGCACCGTGAAGATCGACGGGTCGGGGTGGTCGTAGCTGAGCGAGCCCAGCACGTTGAATCGGTGCAGGTCGTACACGTACGGCACATGGCTGCCGTGCCAGGCGACCACGTCGAGCGGCGAGTGGTCGTAGGCCGCGGCCCAGAGATTGCCGCCGAATTTGTTGATCACCTCCGTCCGTTCGTCCCGGTCCTCGTAGGCGGCGACCGGGGCGCGGAAGTCCCGCGCGTTGGCCAGTCCGTTCGCACCGATCGGGCCCAACTCGGGTAGTTGGAAGGGCTGGCCGTAGTTCTCGCAGACATAGCCGCTCGCCGTGCCGTCCGGCAGCTCGACACGGAAGCGGACGCCGCGCGGGATCAGGGCGACCTCGCCCGGGTCGGCGCGGATCAGCCCCAACTCGGTCCGCAGCAGCAGGGCGCCCTGCTGCGGCACGATCAGGAACTCGCCGTCCGAGGAGGAGAACACCCGGTCGTGCATCGAGAGGTTGGCCGCGTACCAGTGGATGCCGATGCCCTCACGGCGCAGCACATCGCCGTTGCCGCCGACCGTGACCAGGCCGGTCACGAAATCCGTCGGCTCCTGCGGCATCGGCAGCGGGCCCCAGCGCAGCCGGTTGGGGTCGGGCTCCACGTCCAGGAAGGGGGCGCTGCGCACTTGGCCGTTGGGGATCCGGCGGAAGGGCGGATGGGCGGCCGAGGGCCGGATCCGGTAGAGCCAGCTCCGCCGGTTGCGGGCGCGCGGCTCGGTGAACGCGGTGCCGCTGAGCTGTTCCGCGTAGAGCCCGAAGGGGGCGCGCTGCGGTGAGTTGCGCCCCTCCGGGAGCGCGCCCGCCACGGCTTCGCTGCTGTGCTCGTTGCCGAAACCCGAGGAGTACGGCAGGTCCTTGCCGTCCTCGGCGTCGGCGCCGCCCGGCCCGTTCACGGCATTCGTGGCGTTCATGGTCTGCTCCCGGTGGGGTCTCGTCCGTGATTCCTATGCTGAACCATAGGAATCACGGCGGCAACCCTCAGCCCGAGCCTGTGGAAAACTCCGCTGCCAGGGCCCGGACGGTGGCCGCGGCCGACACCGCGTGGCCGCGCGCCGAGGCGTGCACCAGGTCGGCGCTGTACAGGTCGCGGTTGGCGGCGGCGGGATGGCCGTACATCTCGACGACCACCGCGCCGTAGCGCTCCGCGACCGTCCGGGTCACCTGATTGAGAACGGCGACGCCGCTCTCCAGCGGGCCGCCGCGCAGTTCCGGCACGGCCGCCGCGACATTCACCAGCGCGTACGCGACCAGGGTCCTGCCGGGCGCGGCCAGCCGGGAGAAGAGCAGGTCGAGCTCCTTCTCCAGCGCCTCGGGGGAGAAGCCGGGCAGCAGCAGGTCGTTCCCGCCGCAGACGATCGCGACCAGGTCGGGCGCGAAGCGCGCGGCGCGCTCGGCCTGGTCGGCGCGTACCTGGCCCGCGGTGAGACCGCGCAGGCCGAGGTTGAGATACGTCAGCTCCGGCACGACCCGGCGCAGGGCCTCCGCGGTGCGGTCGGCCCAGGGCAGGGTGCGGTATCCGGGCACGGGGTCGCCCAGTCCCTCGGCGATGCTGTCGCCGACGACCGCGAAGCGCTTCCAGGGCGCGCCGCGCAGCAGCCGGTCGCTCTCCTCGGGCGACAGGCAGTGGGGGTCGGCGGCCTCCGCCGGGTGGTCGGCCGCATAGGTGGCGGCGAAGGCGCTGACGGCGCTGGGCGCGGGAGCGTGAGCACGCGCGGGTGCGGGTGCGGGCGGGGGGACGGGAGCGGGAGCGAGGAGGGGAACGGGAACGGCGTCGCTGTGCTGCGTCATCTCAGGACTCCTTGGCAAGGGCGCGGGTCAGGCCGAGGCCGACCGCGGCGGCGACGGCGGCAAGCGCGGCGCAGACGAGGAACACCTCGCGGAACGCCCGCGTCCCGTCCAGGCCGCGGGCGGCGATGACCGACGCGGTCGCGGCGACGCCGAGCGCGCCGCCCAACTGCCGCGCGGTGGTGGTCATGCCGACACCCGAGGCGAACTGCCGGGGCGGCAGTGATGTCGCGGCGGCGGTGGACAGGGCGGTGAGCGTGGCCCCGAAGGCGGCGCCGCCGACCAGGCCCATGGGCAGCCACAGCGCCAGGAAGCGGGTGTCGGTGCCGAGTTGGGACCAGGTCCAGACGCTCACCGCGGCGAAGGCGGCCATGGACACGGCGACGACGGCGGGCAGATGGTGCGGCCGGGCGCGCTTGCCGACCACCAGGGCGGCCACCGCGGAGGTGAGCGCGCCGGGTGTGAGGGCGAAACCCGCCTTGAGGACCGAGTAGTGCCACACGGCGGTGAGGAACAGCGGTCCGCAGAGCATCCAGGCGAAGAGCGCGGCCCCGGCGAAAGCGGCGGCGGCGGAGGCGACGGCGAAGGTGCGGTTGCGCAAGAGGCCGGTCTCGACGGCGGGCGTCACCTGGCGCGTGGAACGGACGAGCGCCACGACGAGCAGCGCCGCGCCGCACCATGTGCTGCCCACAGTGGCCGCGGACGCCCAGCCCCAGTCGCTGCCCTTGCTGAGGCCGAGCACCAGCAGGCCGATGCCCAGGGTGACGGCGAGCGTGCCCAGTGGGTCGGGCAACCGCCGTTCCGCGCCGGTGCGTTCCGGCAGGCCGCGCAGCCCCGCGGCCACCAGGACGATGCCCACCGGCACATTGATGAGGAAAACGGAGCGCCAGCCGAAGGCGTCGACCAGCAGACCGCCCAGGCTCGGCCCGGCGGCGCTGGCCATCGAGCCCGCGGCGCCCCAGACGCCGATCGCCGCCGCGAGCCCGGCGGGGGGCGTGGTGGCGAGCAGCAGCCCCAGTGCGGCCGGGATCATCCCGGCCGCGGCGGCGCCCTGGAGGGCGCGGGCGGCGATCAGCCAGGGCAGGCCGGGCGCGGCGGCGCACAAGGCGGAGGCGACCGTGAAGCCGGTGAGCGACAGCAGGAAGACGCGCTTGCGGCCGAAGGCGTCGGCTATCCGTCCCGCGGGGGTGAGCAGCGCGGCGAAGAGCACCGCATAGCTGCTCACGACCCACGACAGGTCGGACACGCGGTCGGCGGGGAAGCTCTCGGCCAGGTCGGGGAAAGCGACGTTGACCACGGTGGTGTCGAGGAACGCGATGAAGGTGGCGCCCGCGCTGAGCAGCAGGACGATCCCCGGTCTGACGTCCGGGGTCCGTCCTGAGCCGTGCGGTGCGGGGAGGGTGGAAGCGGGGGAGGACATGAGCCGTCCTTGCCTTGGCAGCGAGAAACATACTGGGAGTACATACTGGCGGTATGAAAATACATACCGAAGGTATGTGCGTGTCAAGAGTGGATACGCCCTAGGGTGGGAAGGGCATCGCGAACGACAGGAGGGCGCCGCCGTGGCAGCACCGCGCACAGGCACCGGAAGCGGGACGGGCACCGTCCCGGCCCGCAGGGCGGCGGCACGCCCCACGCAGCGCGAGCGGTCGGACGCCACTGTCGAGGACCTGCTCACCGCGGCCCGCGCGCTGTTCGCCGCAGAGGGCTACGCGGCCACCTCGCTGGACGCGGTCTGCGAGCGGGCGGGCGTCACCAAAGGTGCCCTGTACCACCACTTCTCCGGCAAGAAGCAGCTCTTCAGCGCCGTCTACACCCGCGAGCAGGAACGTCTCGCCCACCGGATCTCGACCGCGTACCTCCAGGTCACCGACCCGTGGGAGGCGGTCCACGAGGGCAGCCGCGCCTATCTGGAGGCGTCCTTGGACCCCGAGGTGCAGCGCATCACGCTCTTCGACGCTCCGGGCGCGCTCGGCTGGGAGGCGATGCGCGACCTCGGCGTCAACTGCCGCCAACTCACCCTGCGCGGTGTGAAGTACGCCATCAAGGCGGGCGCGATCTCGCAGCGCCCCGCCGACCCGCTGACGTCGATGCTCTACGGCGGACTCAGCGAGAGCGCGATGGCGATCGTCAGGGCCGACGACCCGCCGACCGCCCTGGCGGAAGCCCTCGCCGACCTGCGCAAGCTCTTCGACGCGCTCGCCGCGAAGGGCTGACGGCGCCGTGCCACGGGCCGTGGGCGCCGACAGCGGACTGCGCCGCGCACCGGTGCAGCAGCGCAGCACCGAACGTCTGGAACGCATCCTCGACGCCTGCGCCCGGCTGTTGGACGAGGGCGGTTACGAGCGCCTCAGCACCCGCGCCGTCGCCGCCCGCGCGGGCGTCCCCATCGGGTCGGTCTACCGTTTCTTCTCCGACAAGCGCGCCCTCGCGGACGCCCTCGCCCACCGTAACCTCGACGAATTCCTCGACCGTACGGCCGCGCGTCTCGCGGAGCCCGGCACCGACCCCGACTGGCGCACGGCCGTGAACATCCTGGTCGACGAGTACACCGCCATGAAGCGCACCGCGCCCGGTTTCGCGCTGGTCGACTTCGGCGTGCCGGGCGAGACCAATCACGACCTCGCCGACCGGCTGCCCGCGCTGCTCGGCGAACGGCTCTCGGCCGACCCCTCGGAACCCCGGCTGCGGCTGGCCCTGGTGATCGCCGTCGAGACGGCGGACGCCGCGCTGCAACTCGCCTTCCGCACCGACCCGTCGGGCGACCCCGGTGTGATCTCCGAGACGAAGGCGCTGATCCGGGCCTATCTCGCGACCGTCCTGGACTGACCTCCCCTAGCCTCCCCGCACCTCACCCGGCCTCCCTCGGGCCTCCCCGAGCCTCCCGCTTCGGCCACGAGCCAGCCGGGCACCCGCTCCCGCAGCGCCTCCGCACCCGCTCCCGCAGCGCCCTCGCAGGGTCCGACGCCCGCTCCAGGGGTCGTTGTCAGTACCGCCGGGTAATGTCGAAGACGACCGCGCGCCACCGTCGCCGCCCGTCCAGGGGAGTCCCCGATGACCCGAACCGCCCTGCGCATCTGTCCGCTCTGCGAGGCCACCTGCGGCCTCACGCTGTCCGTTGATGACGGACGGGTGACGCATGCCCGCGGCGACCGGGACGACGTGTTCAGCGCGGGCTTCATCTGCCCCAAGGGCGCCGCTTTCGGCGCGCTCGACGCCGACCCCGACCGGCTGCGGCGCCCCCAGGTGCGCCGCGAGGGCCGGCTGACCGAGGCGACGTGGGACGAGGCGTACGCGGCCGTCGCCGCCGGGATCGGCGCGGTCACCGGCACGCACGGCGGTGACGCGGTCGGCGTCGTCCTCGGCAACCCCAATGTGCACACGATGGCGGGCGGCCTCTACCCCGCGCAGCTCATCGGCGCGCTGCGCACCCGCAGCGTCTTCACCGCGAGCACGCTCGACCAGATGCCCAAGCACGTGTCCTGCGGCTACCTCTTCGGCGACCCGAACGCGATCCCGGTGCCCGACCTGGACCGCACCGACCATCTGCTGCTCATCGGCGCCAACCCGCTGGTCTCCAACGGCAGTCTGGCCACCGCCGCCGACTTCCCCGGCAAGCTCAAGGCACTGCGGCGGCGCGGCGGCAGACTCGTCGTCATCGACCCGCACCGCACCAGGACCGCCCGCGCCGCCGACCGCCATGTGGCGCCCAGGCCCGGCACCGACGCCGCCCTGCTGCTCGCCATGGTCCGGACGCTGTTCGCCGAAGGACTCGCGGATACCGGCGAACTGACCCCGTGGCTCAGCGGCGTGGCCGAGGTACGCGACCTGGTGACGGATTTCGCGCCGGAGGCGGTCGCCGCCTATTGCGACGTCCCGGCCGATGACATCCGTTCCCTGGCGCGCGAGTTGGCGGCGGCCGACCGCGCCGTGGTCTACGGGCGGCTCGGCAGCACCGCCGTGGAATTCGGCACCCTGGCGAGCTGGGCGGTCGACGTGCTCAACGCGTTGACCGGCAATCTGGACCGGCCGGGCGGCGCCATGTTCCCGCTCGCGGCCACCGGACGGGCGCCCCGGCCGCCCGGCCCCGGCAAGGGATTCCGGGTCGGCCGCTGGCACAGCCGGGTCTCGGGACACCCCGAGGTCAAGGGTGAACTGCCCGCCGCCGCTCTCGCCGAGGAGATCGACACCCCCGGGGACGGCCGGCTGCGGGCCCTCGTCGTGGTCGCGGCCAACCCGGTGCTGTCCGCCCCCGACGGCCTGCGGCTCGACCGAGCCCTGGACGGTCTGGACTTCATGGTCAGCGTCGATCCGTATCTCAACGAGACCTCGCGCCACGCCGATGTGGTGCTGCCACCGCCCCCGCCCGCGCAGAGCGCGCACTACGACTTCGCCTTCAGCACGCTCGCGGTCCGCAACACCGTCCGCTACAGCCCGCCCGCGGTGCCGCTGGAGGACGGGCTGCTGGACGAACCGGAGATCCACGCCCGGCTGATCCTGGCCGTCCTGGGACAGACCCGTGGCCAGGGAGCCGACCCCGCGCTCGTGGACGAACAGGCGGTGGTCCGCAAGCTCACCGCCGAGACCGGCGACCCGCACTCGCCGGTCCACGGGCGGGACATCGCGGAGCTGTCCGCCGCGCTCGGCGGGAGCACCGGATACGAACGGCGGCTCGACATGATGCTGCGCCTCGGCCCGTACGGCGAGGGCTTCGGCGCCGACCCCGACGGCCTCACTCTGGCGAGGGTCCTGGACCGGCCGCACGGCATCGACCTCGGCCCGCTGCGCCCGCGCGTGCCTGAGGTGCTGCGGACACCGTCCGGCACGGTCGAGCTGGCGCCCGAGGCCGTCGCCGCCGATGTGCCGCGGCTGCGGGCCGCGGTGGCGCGCGGCGCGGACGGCGACGGCCTGGTCCTCATCGGGCGCCGCCATCTGCGGTCCAACAACTCCTGGATGCACAATGTGCCCGCGCTCACCGGCGGCACCAACCGCTGCACGGCGCAGATACACCCCGACGACGCGGCCCGGCTCGGCCTGGCCGACGGAGCGCTCGCCCTGATCAAGGGCGACGGCGGGGAGATCACCGCGGCCGTCGAGATCACCGACGCGCTGCGCCCCGGAGTGGTCAGCGTGCCGCACGGCTGGGGTCACGACCGCGAGGGCACCCGGCTGACCGAGGCGGCCCGCGAACCGGGCGTCAACGTCAACCAGTTGCTCGACGGCACCCGGCTCGACCCGCTCTCCGGCACGGCCGTGCTCAACGGATTCCCGATACGGATGGAGGCCGTCCGCTGACCCGCGCCGCGCCCGTGACACGGCCGGGTGACACGGCCCCGCCGGGTGGTGTGACACCCGGACAGCGGGGCACAGGACCCCTGGGCGCGGGCCGCCCGGGGAGGGCGGCCGGACGTCACGGGCACGGCCCGGCCCCGCGCGGAGCCCGGGGCGCCGGGCGGTTCCGGCGGGACGTGACTGACGGCACGCGGCGCACCCTGGCCACAGAAAACTAACGGCGCTAGTTTGGGCGTCGGACGCAGAGCGGTGACCCCGGAGGGCAGCAACGGTGGACGGTACGGCACAGGGCGCACAGGACCTGGTGACATCGCGCGACGCCCAGTACATCGGCGGGAAATGGCGCCCCGCGGCGGGCGGCGGCCGGATCGACGTCGTCGACCCGGTGACCGAGAAGGTCATCGGACAAGTGCCCGCGGGCACCGCGGAGGACGTGGACGAGGCCGTACGCGCCGCGCGCGCCGCCCTGCCCGGCTGGGCGGCCACCCCGCCCGCGGAACGCGGCGCGATACTCGGCGCGGTACGCGACCTGATGGCGGCGCGCCGCGAGGAGATCGCCGCGACCGTCGCCGCCGAACTGGGCGCGCCGCCCGCCTTCGCCGCCGCCGTCCACACCGACATGCCCACCGCCGTCATGGGCGGCTTCGCCGCGCTCGCCGCCGGGCACGCCTTCGAGGAACAGGTCGGCAACTCACGGGTGTTCCAGGAGCCGGTCGGCGTCGTCGGCGCGATCACCCCGTGGAACTACCCGCTGCACCAGGTCGTCGCCAAGGCCGCCCCCGCACTGGCCGCGGGCTGCACCGTGGTGCTCAAGCCCGCGGAGGACACCCCGCTGGTCGCCCAGCTCTTCGCCGCGATCCTCGACGAGGCCGGGCTCCCCGCCGGAGTCTTCAACCTGGTCACCGGACTCGGCCCGGTCGCCGGACAGGCGCTCGCCGAGCACCCCGGCGTGGACATGGTCTCCTTCACCGGCTCCACCGCGGTCGGACGGCAGATCGGCGCCACCGCGGGCGCCGCCGTCAAGCGCGTCGCGCTCGAACTGGGCGGAAAGTCCGCGAACGTCATCCTCCCCGGCGCCGACCTCGCCCGCGCCGTCAACGTCGGCATCGCCAACGTCTTCGCCAACTCCGGCCAGACATGCAGCGCCTGGACCCGGATCCTCGTCGACTCCGCGCGCTACGACGAAGCCGTCGAGGCGGCCACCGCGGCAGCCGCCAAGTACGTACCCGGCGAACGGCTCGGCCCGGTCGTCAACGCCAAGCAGCGCGAGCGGGTGCGCGGCTACATCCGGCGCGGCACCGCGGAGGGCGCGCGGATCGTCGTCGGCGGCACCGATGCGCCGGACGGACTGGAGACCGGCTACTACGTACGCCCCACCGTCTTCGCCGACGTCGACCCCGGTATGACGATCGCCCAGGAGGAGATATTCGGCCCGGTCGTCGCCCTGATCAGGTACGAGGACGAGGACGACGCCCTGCGCATCGCCAACGGCACGGTCTACGGGCTCGCGGGCGCGGTCTGGGGCGCCGACGAAGCGGAGGCCGTCGCCTTCGCCCGCCGGATGGACACCGGACAGGTCGACATCAACGGCGGCCGGTTCAACCCGCTGGCGCCCTTCGGCGGTTACAAGCAGTCCGGAGTCGGCCGCGAGCTGGGCGCACACGGCCTGGCGGAGTACCTCCAGACCAAGTCCCTCCAGTTCTGACCGCAGGACCGCCAGAACCGGCAGGACCGCCCCGTTCACGCCCGCTCGTCCGCATCCGTCCGCATCCGGATCCGGATCCGCTCGCAGCCCCGCACCCAGGAGACCTCGTGGTACGCGCAGCCGTCCTGCCCGCCGTCAACGCGCCGCTGGCCGTCGCCGACATCGAGCTGCCCGGACCTGGACCCGGACAGGTCCGGGTCCGGCTGGCGGCGGCGGGCGTGTGCCACTCCGACCTGTCGCTGTCCAACGGGACGCTGCGCCAGCCGGTACCCGCCGTCCTCGGTCACGAGGGCGCGGGCACGGTGGTGTCGGTCGGCGACGGCGTCGGCCATCTCGCCCCCGGCGACCGCGTGGTCCTCAACTGGGCTCCCGCCTGCGGCGACTGCCACTTCTGCGGTCTCGCCGAGCCCTGGCTGTGCGCCAACTCCGCCACGGCCGCGGCCAGTCCGTACGCCACGCTGGCCGCCGACGGCAGCCCGCTCTACCCGGGCCTGGGCACCGCCGTCTTCGCCGAGGAGACCGTGGTCGCCGCGGGCGCGGTCCTGCCGCTCCCGGACGGCGTCCCGCTCACCGACGCCGCGCTGCTCGGCTGCGCCGTACTCACCGGCTACGGCGCCGTGCACCACTCGGCGCGGGTCCGTACCGGCGAGAGCGTCGCCGTCTACGGGGTCGGCGGCGTGGGGCTCGCCGTGCTCCAGTCGGCGCGGATCGCGGGCGCCGAGCGGATCATCGCGGTCGATGTCGCGCCCGCCAAGGAGGAGTTGGCGCGGGCGGCCGGCGCCACCGACTTCGTCGTCTCCGGGGACGACACGGCCAAGCGGATCCGCAAGCTCACCGACGGCTTCGGCGCCGACGCGGCCATCGAGTGCGTGGGCCGCGCCGACACCATCCGCACCGCCTGGTCCTCCACCCGCCGCGGCGGCCGTACGACGGTGGTCGGCATCGGCGGCCAGGACCAGCAGGTCACCTTCACCGCGCTGGAACTCTTCTACTTCGGCCGCACGCTCTCCGGCTGCGTGTACGGAAACTGCGACCCGGCCGTGGATCTGCCGGTGCTCGCCGAGCACGTACGGGCGGGTCGCCTCGATCTGTCCGCCATGGTCACCGACCGCATCACGCTCGACGGCATCCCGGCGGCCTTCGAGGCGATGACCGCCGGGCGCGGCGGCCGTGCGCTGGTGGTCTTCTGACCGGTCGGGCCGGATTCCGGCAGGACCGCGGCCCCACCGAATTCAGCGGGCGCCGTCGCAACGCTTATGCCTACGCCTACGCCTGCGCGCCGTCGACCATCGCCAGCCAGTGCCGGTGGGTGCCGTCGAAGGGACCTGTGCCCTGCGCCACCGCCGTCATCAGCCACGCGGCGGAGGATTCGGCGGCGCCGATCACATCGGCGGGGTAGCCGTACAGCACCTGGTGTTCGGCGAATTCGTCCTCGTCGACCAGGATCGGCAGGTCGGCGCCGCGTTTGAGCAGGACGTCCAGGTCGAGGTCGACCATGGTGACCTCGGCGGGGGACGGCCACCGCGGCGGGGTGCTGATGTCGCAGTAGATCTCGGTGCGGCGGGGCGCCGCGTTGAAGGTCGCCGTCCACCACGCGTCGCGCGGGAAGAGGATGATGTGCGCCTCGGGGACCGGGATCTGGGGGATGTGGCCTTTGCGCACCAGGCCGAAGCCGGGGAGGCCGAGCCACATGCCGTGCTCGTCCTCACCGAGCCGCCGCATTCGCAGATTCCAGTGCAGAGTGCCGTCGTATTTGCGGTAGTTGACCTGGACGAAGTCGGGCTCGGGGCCCTGCGGGACCGGTTCTGACATGGCACCATCCTGCCAGCAGGCGCGGCCGGTCCGCCCCCGGATTTCCCGCCTGGAGGCCACCCGTTCCGGGGCTCACGCCGGTGCGGTTCCCGGGTCCGCGAGCGCCTCGAACTGCACGGCCAGACCGTCGATCAGCGCGCGCAGCCCCGTCTCGAAGGCGCCGCTGTCGATCTGCCGCTGGTGCTTGGCGAGGAGGTGGGCCTGGCCGAGGTGCGGATAGTCGGCGGGGTCGTATACGTCCGCGTCGCCGACGAAGCCGCCGGCGAAGGAGCCGAGCGCGGAGCCGGTGACGAAGTAGCGCATGAGGGCGCCGATCCGGGTGGCGTGGGCGGGCGGCCAGCCCGCCTCGACCATGCCGCCGAAGACGGCGTCGGCCATCCGCAGCCCGGCGGGCCGCAGGCCGGGCCCGATGGCGAGGAACGGCACGATGTGCGGGTGGTCGGTGAGGGCGGCGCGGTAGGAGCGGCCCCAGTCGAGCAGCGCCTGCCGCCAGTCCCTGCCGTCACCGAACATCGACAGGTCGACCTGGGTGACGACGGTGTCGGCCGCCGCGTCGAGGATGGCTTCCTTGGTGGCGAAGTGGTTGTAGAGCGAAGGCCCGCTGACGCCCAGTTCGGCCGCGAGCCGCCGGGTGGACAGGGCCGCAAGACCCTCCTCGTCGATGAGGGCGAGGGCCGCCGTGACGATCCGGTCGCGGCTGAGCAGGGGCTTGCGGGGGCGGGCCATGCGGCACATAGTAGAGGCTGCCGCCCCGAAACTAGCGGTGGTAGTTTCAAAGGATCGTCCGGACGATCGTGGGATGCGGTGACGACGCAGTGAACCTTGAGCTGACCGAGGAGCAGGCCGCCGCCAAGGAGCTGGCCAGGGACTTCACCGAGCGCGAGATCACGCCGAACGCGGTGGCGTGGGACCGCGCCGAGAGCGTGGACCGCGCCATCGTGAAGAAGCTCGGCGCGCTCGGCTTCCTCGGTCTGACCGTCGACGAGGAGTACGGCGGCTCCGGCGGCGACCACCTCGCCTACTGCCTGGTGACCGAGGAACTGGGCCGCGGCGACTCCTCCGTGCGCGGCATCGTCTCGGTCTCGCTCGGCCTGGTCGCCAAGTCGATCGCGCGCTGGGGGAGCGAGGAGCACAAGCGCGCCTGGCTGCCCCGGCTCACCTCGGGCGACGCGGTCGGCTGCTTCGGGCTGACCGAGCCCGGCACCGGTTCGGACGCCGCGAATCTCACCACCCGCGCGGTACGCGACGGCGACTCGTACGTGATCACCGGCAGCAAGATGTTCATCACCAACGGCACCTGGGCCGATGTCGTCCTGCTCTTCGCCCGCACCGGCCGCGCCGACGAGGGGCACAAGGGCGTCAGCGCCTTCCTGGTGCCGACCGACACGGCGGGCCTGACCCGCCGCGAGATCCACGGCAAGCTCGGGCTGCGCGGCCAGGCGACGGCCGAGCTGGTCCTCGACGGCGTCCGCGTCCCGGCCTCCGCGATGCTCGCGCCCGAGGGCAAGGGCTTCTCGGTGGCGATGTCCGCGCTGGCCAAGGGGCGGATGTCGGTCGCGGCGGGCTGCGTCGGCATCGCCCAGGCGTGCCTGGACGCGGCGGTGGCGTACGCGGGGGAGCGCGAGCAGTTCGGCGCGCCGATCGCCGGACGCCAGCTCGTCCAGGAACTGCTCGCCGACATCGCGGTGGACGTGGCCGCGGCCCGGCTGCTCACCTGGCGGGTCGCCGACCTGATCGACCGCGGGCTGCCCTTCGCCACGGAGTCCTCGGTCGCCAAGCTCTACGCGAGCGAGGCCGCCGTGCGCTGCGCCAACAACGCCCTCCAGGTCTTCGGAGGCTACGGCTACATCGACGAGTACCCGGCGGGCAAGCTGCTGCGGGACGCGCGGGTCATGACGCTGTACGAAGGCACCAGCCAGATACACAAGCTGCTGATCGGACGGGCGCTGACCGGCGTATCGGCGTTCTGACCGCAGGCCGCGGCCCCGTACGGCGCCCCGTACGGCGCCCCGTCCCGCTTCGACGTCCCGCTTCCACGCCCTGCCTCGGCGTCCCCCTGCCCTGGTCACGACAAGTGGCGAGTGACCGCTTAGTATCTAAGCGCTTGCTCAGCCCCGCGATAAGGTGGCGGCTGTGACCGGCGGGTGAGGAGCGTGCGATGAGCGTCGAGGCGACAACCGGCGAGGCGTGGGGGGACATCAGCCCCGACGCCGCGAGGCGGCTGGTGATCGCGGCGGTGCAGGCGTTCGCCGAGCGCGGCTACCACGCCACGACCACCCGCGACATCGCCGGGCGCGCGGGCATGAGCCCCGCCGCGCTCTACATCCACTACAAGACCAAAGAGGAACTGCTCTACCAGATCAGCAAGGTCGGCCACCTGCGTTCGCTCGCGATGCTCTCCGAGGCCAGGGACGCCGACGGCAGCGCGGCCGAACGGCTGGAGAGCGCCGTACGCGCCTTCGTCCGCTGGCACGCCGAGCACCACACGACCGGGCGGGTCGTGCAGTACGAACTGGGCGCGCTCGCCCCCGAGCACCACGCGGAGATCGTGGCGCTGCGGCGGCAGAGCGAGGACGCGATCCGCACGATCATCAAGGACGGCGTGACGGCCGGCGAATTCGACGTCCCCGAGGTCTCCGGGACCACGCTCGCCGTGCTGTCGCTCTGCATCGACGTGGCCCGCTGGTTCAACCCCGGGGGCCGCAGGACCCCGGACGAGGTCGGCGCGCTCTACGCCGACCTCGTGCTGCGCATGGTGCGGCCCACGGCCTGAGGGCGCGACCGCCCGAACGCGCCTGAGGACAGCTGTCCGAACGCGCCTACGGACAGCTGCCTGAACGCCGCTACGGCTCTAGAGATAGAAGCGGGCCACCGTCTCCGCCACGCACACCGGCTTGTCGCCGCCCTCGCGCTCGATGGTCACCTTCGTCACGAGCTGGATGCCGCCGCCCACCTCGGTGACCTCCGCGACCTCGGCGGTCGCGCGGAGCCGGGAGCCGACCGGCACGGGTGCGGGGAAACGCACCTTGTTCACGCCGTAGTTGACGCCCATCCTCACGCCCTCGACCAGCAGGAGCTGCGGGGTGAGGGACGGGATCAGGGAGAGCGTCAGATAGCCGTGCGCGATGGTCGTGCCGAAGGGGCCGAGCGCCGCCTTCTCCGCGTCGACGTGGATCCACTGGTGGTCCCCGGTGGCCTCGGCGAACAGGTCGATCCGCTTCTGGTCGATCTCCTGCCACTCGGTCCAGCCGAGCTTTTCGCCGACGGCGGCGCGCAGTTCGTCCGGCGAAGCGAAGATGCGGGGCTGCGACATGGGGTGGCCTCCAGAGGCGGTCCGGTACGGCGCGCTACGGGTTTCCAAGCGCTTGCTCAGCGACTCTCAGCATGGTTCGGGGGCCGCCGGGTGTCAATCGCCGCCGCGCCGCGGGCCGCCGCGCCGTCCGCCGCCCGTCCGCCGATCCCGTACCCCCGGTCCCGTACCCCCGGCTCCGGCGTCGCTACCAGACCTCCGGCCGCCGCCCCGCCCACGGCCTGGCCCGTTCCAACTGCGCCGACAGCGACACCAGCGTCGCCTCGTCGCCGTACCGCCCGCCCAGCATCACGCCGATCGGCAGCCCCGCGTCCGTCCAGTGCAGCGGGACGCTGACCGCGGGCTGGCCCGTCGCGTTGTACAGCGGGGTGAAGGGCGTGAAGGCGGCCATCGCGTCGAATTCGGCCGCCGGGTCCGCGTCGTCGCGTATGCCCCCGACCAGGGCGGGCGGCTGCGCGAGCGTCGGCGTCAGGATCACGTCGTACGACGTCAGGAGCGCGTCCGCGATGAGCTGGCCGAGCATGCGGAAGACGTAGAGGGCGCCCGCGAAGTCCAGCCCCGACACCTTGCCGCCCGCCGCCCGCAGATGCCGGGTCAGCGGCATCAGCACGTGCTCCTCGCCCGGCGGGACCGGCCGGGCCGCGGCCATCACCGACCAGACCGCGTTGAACGCCTGCCGCACCGAGTCGTCCACCGGCAGGGCCATCTCGTCCACGTCGTGGCCCAGTTCGCGCAACAGCCCCGCCGCGCCGTCGAGCGCGGCCCGGCAGTCGGGGTGCAGCGCGACGCCCGGCACCGGCGGATCCGCGAGCGCCACCACGCGCAGCGGCCCCGGCTCGCGGCGGGCGTGGGAGAGGAAGGTCTCGCCGGGCGGCAGCGAGGGCGCCCCGTACGGGGCGCCGGGCTCGGGGCCCGCGAGGATGTCGAGCAGCGCCGCCGCGTCGGCGACGGTACGGGCGATCGGGCCCGACGTACTGAGCCCGCTCACGTCGTGCAGGACGGGACCGCCGCTGACCCGGCCACGGCTCGGTTTTATGCCGAACAGCCCGCAAACCGAGGCCGGGATACGGATCGAGCCGCCGCCGTCGCTGCCCTGCGCGACCGGCGCGAGGCCGCCCGCCACCGCCGCCCCGGCGCCACCGCTCGAACCGCCCGCCGACCGGTCCAGGTCCCAGGGCGTGCGGGCGGGCGGCGCCAGCCGGTTCTCGGTGTAGCAGGGGAGCCCGAACTCGGGGGTGTTGGTCTTGCCGAGCAGGATCGTGCCCGCCTTGCGCAGCCGGGCCGCCACATGGTCCTCGGCGTCCGGTACGTGCTCCGCGAAGGCCGCGGAACCGAAGGTGCAGCGCACACCGGCCACCAGGTTCAGGTCCTTGACCGGCACCGGGACGCCGTGCAGCACGGGCAGTTCGTCGGCCGCGCCCTCGCGCCGCGCGGCCAGCGCCCACGCCTCGGCCTCCGCGGCCTGCTTGCGGGCGACCTCGGGCGTCACGGTGATGAACGCGCCGAGCGTCGCGTCGAGCCGGTCGATCCGCTCCAGATAGTGCTCGGTCAACTCGACCGGCGACACCGCCCCCTCGCGTACCGCCGCCGCCTGCTCCACCGCCGTCAGATCGTGCAACTGGGCCATGCCCGCTCCCGCCTTCCGCCGCTCGTACCGCCGCTCGTACCGCCGTGCGCCACGCGTCGTGCGCCGCGATCCTCGCACTACCGGCGGGTAGCGGCCAGCCCCTCGCCCGACCTGGTCACCCGCCCGGGACCCGTCACGCCTGATGACCACGGCCGCGGTCTTTCGTCGAGGCGTCGAGGAGTCACGGCGTCCGGTGTCACCGTCACCATGCCGCGACCTGGGCGGTTCCGCCCGCCGACCGGTGACGGCCGACGCCCCGCGGTCGGCCACTGTCGGCCACTATGGAGCGGAGCCGACGGGCCAAAACGAATGGCACCCGCCCTCCCGATCGGGGACCATCGCGAAGGCCCCCGCCCGTCTGTGAACGACCAGCACCGCCAAGGAGCCACATGAGCCTGCGCCACCACGAGATCGCCGAGGCGGACAACCGCATCCTCAACCCCCTCAGCCAGGAGAAGCTGCGGCTGCTCGGTGAGATCTGCCGGTTGAAGGAGGGGCAGCGGCACCTCGACCTTGCCTGCGGGAAGGGCGAGATGCTGGCCGGCTGGGCGAAGCGGTACGGCACGGGCGGTGTCGGGGTCGATCTCAGCGAGGTGTTCCTGACGGCGGCGCGCGAGCGGGCCGCGGAATTCGGCGTTTCGGAGAGAGTGAGCTTCGAGCGCGGCGACGCCGGGAAATACCAGCCGGAGCCCGCCGCCTTCGACATCGTCTCGTGCCTCGGCGCCACCTGGATCGGGGACGGCCTCGCGGGCACGATCGACCTGCTGCGGCCCGCCCTGCGCCCCGGCGGGCTGATGCTGATCGGCGAGCCGTACTGGAACGAGACACCGCCGGAGGAGGCGTACGAGGCCCTCGGCGCCGAGCCGGACGACTTCGCGTCGCTCGGCGGCACCCTGGACCGCTTCGAGGCGGCGGGCGTCGACCTGGTCGAAATGGTGCTGGCCGACGGCGACAGCTGGGACCGTTACTACGCGCCCCAGTGGTTCGCGATCTCCGAATGGCTCCGCCGCACCCCCGCCGACCACCCCGACGTACCGGCCATGCGCGAATTCCTCGACCACCAGCGGCGCGGCCATCTCGCCTACGGCAAGCGCTACTTCGGCTGGGGCGTCTTCATCCTGCGCCCCCGCTGACCCCTGCGCGCCCCCGCTGACCCCTGCGCCCCCGCCGACCGCGCGCGCCCCCCGCCGACCCCTGCGCGGGATGTGCGGGAAGTGAAAAGCTGACGCATGTTCATCTTCCGGGGAGGGCGTACCGGCGGTAACGTCCGGGGACTGGTATCCGGAAGGAGCAGACATGCCGCTGCGGACCCCACGACGGATCGGCAAGCTGGGCAGGATCGGCAAGTGGAGAACGGCGACAGCCGCGGCGCTGCTGGCGCTCGGGGCCACCTTGGTGGCCCCGTTGCCGCTGGCGGCGCAGGCCGCGGACAACTCGGGCGACTACTGCGCGGGACAGTGCTCGGACATTCTGCCGCCGGGCGAGAACGGCAACGCCACGCTCGCGGACATTCTGGCGAACAAGGTGCTCGGGACACGCCCCGCGCACACCTCTGACCAGCTCGGACCGTATTCGTCGCTCGCCGACGGATACCCGGGGCTGACCGACGCGACCCTCGGCAACTTCTTCAACAGTTCGTCCTTCGGCGTCCCTTCGGGCCAGGTCGCCTCGGTGATCAGCCCGCGCTCGGACGTGACGATCACCCGCGACAAGGCGACCGGCGTCCCCCACATCAAGGGCACGACCAGGCAGGGCACGGAGTACGGCGCCGGATACGCGGCGGCGCAGGACCGGTTGTGGCTGATGGACCTCTTCCGGCACGTCGGACGCGGCGAACTGTCGTCGTTCGCGGGCGGCGCGGCGGCCAACCGCGGCCTGGAGCAGGAGTTCTGGCGGCAGGCCCCGTACACCGAGGCCGACCTCCAGGACCAGGTCACCCGGCTGGCGAACAGCGGCGGCGCCCGCGGCCAGCAGGCGCTCGCCGACGCGCAGGCGTACGTCGACGGCATCAACGCCTACATCACGCAGTCCAAGAACGGCCGTTACTTCCCCGGCGAGTACGTCCTCACCGGGCACGTGAACGCGATCACCAACGCGGGCACGATCGACCCGTTCCAGCTCACCGACCTGATCGCGCTCGCCTCGGTGATCGGCGCGCTGTTCGGCACCGGCGGCGGCGGAGAGGTGGAGTCCGCGCTGTCGCTGCTGGCCGCGCAGCAGAAGTACGGGGTCACCGAGGGCACCAAGGTCTGGGAGTCCTTCCGCGAGCGGGACGACCCCGAGGCCACGCCCACCGTGCACGACGGCAGCAGCTTCCCGTACGCCGGCAAGCCCGCGCAGGCCAAGGGCCAGGCGCTGCCCGACGCGGGCTCCGTCGTACCGGAACCGCTGGTCTACGACGCGACCGGCGGCGCGAGGCAGGCCACCACCAAGAGCCCCGGAGTGCTGCCGAGCAACCTCTTCTCCGGCGACGCCACGAAGAAGGGCATGTCCAACGCCCTCGTGGTCAGCGGCGCGCACACCGCCAGCGGCCACCCGGTCGCCGTCTTCGGTCCGCAAACCGGCTATTTCGCGCCACAGTTGCTGATGCTCCAGGAGTTGCAGGGCCCTGGCCTCAGCGCGCGCGGCGCCTCCTTCGCGGGCCTGGGCATGTACGTGGAACTCGGCCGCGGCCAGGACTACGCCTGGAGCGCGACCTCCGCGAGCCAGGACGTCACCGACACCTACGCAGTGGAGCTGTGCCAGGACTCCACGCACTACGTGCTGCACGGCGCGTGCGTGCCGATGGAGAAGCTGGAACGCACCAACTCCTGGTCGCCGACCGTCGCCGACTCCACGGCGGCGGGCTCGTACCGCATGCAGGTCTGGCGCACGGCGTACGGCCCGGTGCAGTACCGGGCGAACGTCGGCGGCAAGGCCGTCGCCTATACGGCGCTGCGCAGTTCCTACCGGCACGAGGCCGACTCGATCCTGGGCTTCCAGGAGCTGAACGACCCCGGTTTCGTGCACGACGCCGCCTCCTTCCAGCGGGCGACGCAGGACATCAACTACACCTTCAACTGGTTCTACGCGGACTCCCAGCACACCGCGTACTACAACAGCGGCACCAACCCGGTCAGGGCGGACGGTGTGGACCCGTCGTTCCCGGTGTGGGCGCAAAGCGCCTACGACTGGCGCGGCTGGGACCCGGTGACCAACACCGCCTCCTACACCCCGCCCGCGCAGCATCCGCAGTCCGTCGACCAGGACTACTACGTGTCGTGGAACAACAAGCAGGCCAAGGGGTACACCTCGGCGGGCTTCGGCAACGGCTCCGTGCACCGCGCCGACCTGCTGGAGGACCGGGTGAAGGCGCTCACCCAGGCGGGCGGCGTCACCCGCGCCGCGCTCACCAAGGCCATGGCGGACGCGGCGCTCACCGACCTGCGCGGTGAGGACGTTCTGCCCGACCTGCTCCAGGTGATCAACAGCGCACCGGTCACCGATCCCCAGGAGGCCACCGCCGTACAGCAGTTGGAGGCGTGGAGCACGGCGGGCACCAAGCGGCACGAGACCTCGCCCGGCTCGCACACGTACGCCAACGCGGACGCGGTACGGGTGATGGACGCGTGGTGGCCGCTGCTGATCGCGGGCGAGTTCCAGCCCGGCCTCGGCAGCGACCTCTACAACGCGCTGGCCGCGAACCTCGCGATCGACGAGTCGCCGTCCGCGGGACACGGGCCGACCGGCGCGCACGCGGGCAGCGCCTTCCAGTACGGCTGGTGGTCGTACGCCGACAAGGATCTGCGCAAGGTGCTCGGCAAGCCGGTGCAGGGCGCGCTCGACCAGACGTACTGCGGTGGCGGCCAACTGACCGCCTGCCGGGACATGGTGCTGTCCACACTGAAGCAGGCGGCGGCCGTCCCGGCGGCCACCGTCTACCCGGCCGACGACAGCGGCTGCTCCGCCGGTGACCAGTGGTGCGCCGACTCGATCGTCCAGCGTCCGCTGGGCGGTGTCACGGACGACCGGATCGCGTGGCAGAACCGGCCCACCTTCCAGCAGGTGGTGGAATTCCCTTCGCACAGGTGACAAGTCCCGCTCAGGAGTGAGCTCTTGAGCGGTTCGCGGTGACAGTCGCGGGCCGGGTCCTCAGCCGGGGATCCGGCCCGCGGCGCGCAGCACCAGGCGGGCCAGCTCCTCGTGGCAGATGTCGCTGTGCGCGCCGGACGGCGGGCCGCCCGAGCACACCACCGCGGACGCGTCCACGCTCACGCAGCCGGTCCTAGGCAGCTCACCGGCCAGGGCCCGCTCCAGGGTCAACTCCGGTGCGCCGTACAGGGCTTGGAAGCCGTCGTGGCCCAGCGCGCCCCAGCGTTCGCCGAAGCCGAGCAGATCCGCCCCCGCGTGGGCGATGTCACCCAGCAGCGACTCGTCCTCGCCTGCGAGCCGCGAGGCCAGCGGGTAGAACACGCCGAGCGCCTGGTCGTGCCGCGAATGGCAGGCCACCAGGGGCCCGGTGACCCGCTGTTGCCTGCCGTGCAGCGCCCCGCCCCGCGCGTCGAAGGGCTGCGGGCCGCTGAACGCGTAGTGCGAGAGGGCCCCTTGGAGCAGGGTCACCGACGAGACCCGGAGAGTGGGCGGCATGCCGTCCAGCGCGAAGGACACCAGCCGCGCGCCGAAGCTGTGCCCGATCAGATGGACCCGGACCGAGGGCGCCCTGCGCGCCAGCACCCCGAGCAGCGGCCCGAGCCCGCGCTGCCCGACGGTCCCCGCGCGCCGCTTCATCGCGTAGTACGTGGCCTGCCGCAGCAACTCCTTGGCCCCGTCCCACACGCGCTGGCCGAGCCCGCCGAACAGCGCCTCGCCGGAGGCCGGTGGGCCTGGTGGGGCCGGGGTGACCTCGGCGCCCGCTGTCGCCAGGGCGTCGGCCAGCGAGAGGCAGGTGGTGACGGGATCCTGGGTGAACAGGAGTGGCTCGGCGCCGGACGCGGTGCCCATGTCCTCGGCGATGAGGTTCTGGGCGGCGCCGCCTTGGGCGTTGGGCCCCTGTGCGGCGGGCGCGGCGCCCGGACTCGGCGGCAGTCCGGTGAGGGTACGGACCAGCGCGGCGAATTCGTCCAGCCGTTCGGGCGCCGCCGGCCGCTGGGCCAGCAGTTCCGCGATCCGGTCGAGCGTCGGTCCGCTGCCGGGGAAGACGTCGCCGAGTGCGGCCTTGGTCAGGGGGTCGAGCGCGGTCCTGGTCAGGGGGTCGAGCGCGGTGCCTGACGCGGCGGCGCCGTCCGTCACGGGCGCGGCGAGCGTCGGGGAGGTGCGCGGGAAGTCGGTGCGCGGGAAGTCGGGGATGGGCTCGTCGCTGAAGCGCATCGACGGCCAGTGCACGCCGACGTAGCCGAAGCGGAGGTCCGGCGCGGTGGCCAGCAAGCCGGGGAAGTAGCCGAAGAAGCCGTCGTAGAGCGCGGACGCGGTGGCGATGTCGTTGTTCCAGCCGTGCGAGAAGACCACCAGATCGGTCCGGTCCCCGACCGCTTCCAGCAGCGCGTCCCGCTGCCGGGGGTCGGGGTCGCCGTCCGCGTCGAAGGTCAGGTCCCAGTACGGCCGGACGCTGGTCACTGAGGTGCTGGTCACGGCCATGGCGCCCCCCTGGAAATACGCCGTGATGGTGCGGTTCGCCCGCATCATCCCGACAGGGCCCGGTGTCGTCCATCCCCCGGACGGCTGAATACGCACCGGCTACGTACGCGGCGCGCGGCCGGGAGCACCGCTCCGGCGTCCCGGGCACGCCTCCGGCGCCCGGTCCGGTACTACCGGATTGCGTGACCGACCGCTTAGTATGCGAAGGAGTCGAGCCGATCCGAGCCGAGTCGAGTCGAAGGAGACACGATCGTGGTCGTGGAAGCAGTGCGCGGCGCCCGGGTGGTCGTCACCGGGGCGGGCGGCGGCATCGGAGCCGCCCTCGCCCGCAGATTCGCCGCCGAGGGCGCCCGGGTCGTGGTGAACGACCTGGACGCGGACGCCGCCCGCGCGGTCGCCGACGAGATCGGCGCGGCCGTCGTCCCCGGCGACGCGTCGGGCATCGTGCCCGCCGCCCGCACCGCGCTCGGCGGCGGCGTCGACATCTTCTGCGCCAACGCCGGGGTCGGCACCGGCGGCGGCCCCGAGGCGGACGACGCCGCCTGGGAGCTGGCCTGGGACGTCAACGTCATGAGCCACGTCCGCGCCGCCCGCGCCCTGCTCCCCGAATGGCTGGAGCGCGGGCAGGGCCGTTTCGTGTCCACCGTCTCGGCGGCCGGACTGCTGACGATGATCGGCGCGGCCCCGTACTCGGTCACCAAGCACGGCGCGCTCGCCTTCGCCGAATGGCTCTCGCTCACCTACCGGCACCGCGGCGTCCATGTGCACGCGGTGTGCCCGCAGGGCGTGCGGACCGCGATGCTCCGCTCCACCGGGGTCGCGGGCGACCTCGTGCTCGCGCCGAACGCCATCGAGCCCGAGGACGTCGCCCAGGCGGTGCTCGACGGCATCGCGGCCGACCGCTTCCTGATCCTGCCGCACCCCGAGGTCGCCGGTTATTACGCGGCCCGCGCCGCGGAACCCGGCCGCTGGCTCCGCGGCATGAACAAACTCCAGCGCAGCTACGAGGAGTTGCGGGCGAAGGAAGCGGGACAGGCCGAGGACACCGGGGTGGCCGGGCAGGCCGAGGACACCGGGAAAGCCGAGGACACCGGTAAGACCGGACAGGCCACGGAATCCGCCACCACCCCCGCGCGGGAAGGGGAACCGGCATGACCGCCTACGCCGACCAGCCCTGGCTCAAGCACTTCACCGACGAGCAGCGCGAGGACGTCGAGCACCCGCCGTCCGTCCTGCACACCTTCCTCGACGTCGCCGCGCGGATTCCCGACCACCGCGCGCTCTTCTACTTCGACGGCGCGCTGAGCTACCGCGAACTCGACGCCCTCTCCGACGGGTTGGCCCGGCATCTGGCCGCGCGCGGCTTCGCCCCCGGCGACCGCCTCGCGATCATGCTGCAAAATGTGCCGCAGTTCGTCGTCGGCCTGCTCGCCGTGTGGAAGGCGGGCGGCACCGTCATCCCGGTCAACCCCATGTACAAGCAAGGGGAGTTGGCGCACATCCTGACCGACGCCGGGGCCACCGCGATCCTCTGCTCGGAGCGCGCCTGGCAGGGATACGTCCGCGCCACCGTCGTCGACTCGCCGGTCCGTATCGCGCTGACCGCCAGCGAATTCGACCTCCAGACGCGCGACGACAGCCGCGTACTGACCGGGGAACGGCCGCTCGCGCAGGCCGGTGAGGGTGCGGACGACGTGCTCACCGCCGCCCGCGCCGCGGCCGGACCGCGCCCCGGCGTCCCGCTGCCCGCCGCCTCCGACATCGCGCTGATCAGCTACACCTCGGGCACCAGCGGCAAGCCCAAGGGCGCGCTCAACACACACGGCAACATCTCCTTCAACGCCCACCGTCAGGTGCGCGTCCAGGACCTCGGCGAGGACGCGGTGATCTTCGCGCTCGCGCCGCTCTTCCACATCACCGGCGTGGTCTGCCAGGTGTCGGCGGCGCTGGCAGGCGGTCACACCGTGGCGCTCGCGTACCGCTTCGAGCCGGGTGTGGTGCTCGACGCCTTCCGTGAGCACCGCCCGACCTTCACGGTCGGCCCGGCCACCGCCTTCATGGCGCTGCTGGCCGGGCCGGACGCCACCGCCGCGGACTTCGCGTCCTTCCGGCTGATCGGCTCGGGCGGCGCGCCGCTGCCGCCCGCCGTGGTGGAATCCTTCCGCGTCCGCTCCGGCGGCCTCTACCTCGCCAACGGTTACGGCCTCACCGAGTGCACGGCCCCCTGCGCCAGCGTCCCGCCCGGTGTCGAGGCGCCCGTCGACCCCACGTCCGGCACTCTCGCCGTCGGCGTCCCTGGCCCCGGCACGATGGTCCGCATCCTGGACGACGCGGGCGCCGAGGTGCCCTTCGGTGAATCCGGCGAGATCGCCGTCACCGGACCGATGGTCGTACCGGGCTACTGGAACCTGCCCGAGGAGTCCGCAGCGGCCCTGCCCGGCGGCGAGCTGCTGACCGGCGACATCGGCTTCATGGACGAGGACGGCTGGCTCTACGTCGTCGACCGCAAGAAGGACATGATCAACGCGTCCGGCTTCAAGGTCTGGCCGCGCGAGGTCGAGGACGTCCTCTACACCCACCCCGCGGTCCGCGAGGCGGCCGTCGTCGGCGTCCCCGACGCCTACCGCGGCGAGAGCGTCAAGGCGTACGTCAGCCTGCGGCCCGGCGCCACCGCGGGGCCCGAGGAGATCGTCGCCTACTGCAAGGACCGCCTCGCGGCCTTCAAATACCCGCGCGAGGTCGAAGTGCTCGGCGACCTCCCCAAGACGGCCACCGGGAAGATCCTCCGGCGCGAACTCAAGGTCCGGGCCGGATAGGGTTCCAAACCGGCCGGAATGTGCGTCGCTTTGTCGGTACGGCGCCACATCGGTTCACCGGTAGGTCGGTACGCGGATTCGCGAATCCGCGGATACGTGGGCACGTGGGCACGTGGTACGGAAAGAGGTCAGGCCATGGCACGCAATGCGACGGGCGGCGGCAGCGGCGGCTCCGGCGAGGGCGGCACCGCCGCGGTACCCGAGCGGCTGCTCGCCGAGGCCACCCGGCTCTTCGCCGAGCGCGGCTACGACCGCACCTCCGTCCAGGAGATCGTGGAGGCCGCCGGGGTCACCAAGGGCGCGCTCTACCACTACTTCGGCTCCAAGGACGATCTGCTGCACGAGATCTACGGCCGGGTGCTGCGGCTCCAGACCGAACGCCTCGACGCCATCGCCGCCCGCGACACCGCCGTGCCCGACCGGCTCGCCGAGGCCGCCGCCGACGTCGTCGTCACCAGCATCCAGAACCTGGACGACACCAAGATCTTCTTCCGCTCCATCCACCAGCTCGCCCCGGAGAAGCAGAAGGCGGTACGTGCCGAACGCCGCCGCTATCACGAGAAGTTCCGCTCCCTGATCGAGGAAGGCCAGCGCGGCGGGCACTTCCGCGCCGACCTGCGGCCCGACCTCGTGGTCGACTTCTTCTTCGGCTCCGTGCACCACCTCGGCACCTGGTACCACGCGCAGGGCCCGCTCTCCGCCGAACAGGTCGCCACCGAATTCTCCGACCTGCTGCTGCACTCGGTGCGGCGGCACTGACCCGCTGGGAGCTTTGACGTGAAGGCATGGCGCGTGCACGAGAACGGCGAGCCGCGCGAGGCGATGCGCCTCGACGAGGTCCCCACCCCCGAGCCGGGTCCCGGCGAGGTGCTGCTGCGGGTACGCGCCGCCGGGGTCAACTTCCCCGACGCGATGCTCTGCCGGGGCACCTACCAGATCCGGCCGCCGCTGCCGTTCACGCCCGGCGTGGAACTGTGCGGCGAGGTCGTCGCCGTCGGTGAAGGGGTCACGGATCTGGACACCGGCGCCCGCGTCATCACGCCGGCCGCCCTGCCGCGCGGCGCCTTCGCCGAATACGCCGTCGTCCCCGCCGCCGGGGTGCTGCCCGCGCCCGAGGCCCTGGACGACGCCGAGGCCGCCGCCCTCCACATCGGCTACCAGACCGGCTGGTTCGCCCTGCACCGCCGCGCCGCCCTCAGGCCCGGCGAGACCCTGCTCGTACACGCCGCCGCGGGCGGTGTCGGCAGCGCCGCCGTCCAGCTCGGCAAGGCCGCGGGCGCCACCGTCATCGGTGTCGTCGGCGGCCCCGACAAGGCCAAGGCCGCCCGTGAACTCGGCGCCGACATCGTCGTGGACCGGCACGCGGAGGACTTCGTCGCCGTCGTCAAGGAAGCCACCGCCGGACGCGGCGCCAACGTCGTCTTCGACCCCGTCGGCGGCGACTCCTACACCAAGTCCACCAAGTGCGTCGCCTTCGAGGGGCGCATCGTCGTCGTCGGCTTCGCCGGCGGCACCGTCCCCGCGCCCGCGCTCAGTCACGCCCTCGTCAAGAACTACGCCATCCTCGGCCTCCACTGGGGGCTCTACAACACCCACGATCCGGTGGCGGTCCGCCAGGCCCACGAGGCGCTTTCCGAGCTGGCGGCTTCCGGGGCCGTCCGCCCCCTCGTGAGCGAGCGGGTGGCTTTCGACGGCGCCGCCGAGGCCGTCCAACGCGTCGCGGACGGCAAGACGGTGGGCCGCCTGGTGATCCGCCCCTGACCGGGGCCGCGCCTGACCTGGGCCGCGCCTGACCGGGGCCGAGCGGGGGCGCTGGGGTCACCCCCGGCGCCCCTCAACGCACGCCCTTACGGGGCCACGTACTTCTTCAGCTCGCGGCGCGCGAGTGAGCGCTTGTGGACCTCGTCGGGTCCGTCCGCGAGCCGCAGGCTACGGGCCGCGGCGAAGAGCTGGGACAGGGGGAAATCCTGGCTGACGCCGCCGGCGCCGTGGACCTGGATGGCGCGGTCGACGATGCGCTGGACGGCGACAGGGGTGGCGATCTTGATGGACTGGATCTCGGTGTGGGCGCCCTGGTTGCCGACGGTGTCCATGAGCCAGGCCGTCTTGAGCACGAGGAGCCGCAACTGCTCGATCTCGACGCGGGCTTCGGCGATCCACTCCTGGACCACGCCCTGGGCGGCGAGCGGCTTGCCGAAGGCGACGCGGGAGGCGGCGCGGCGGCACATGAGTTCAAGAGCGCGCTCGGCCATGCCGATCAGCCGCATGCAGTGGTGGATGCGGCCGGGGCCGAGCCGGGCCTGGGCGATGGCGAAGCCGCCGCCCTCCTCGCCGATCAGGTTCGCGGCGGGCACGCGCACGTCGTGGAAGACGACCTCGGCGTGACCGCCGTGGTCGCCGTCGTCGAAGCCGAACACCCGCATGCCGCGCCGTACTTCGATGCCGGGGGTGTCGCGCGGCACGAGGATCTGGCTCTGCTGGCGGTGCCGTTCGGCGTCCGGATCGGTCTTTCCCATGACGATGAAGATCGCGCACTTGGGATTCATCGCCCCGGAGATGTACCACTTGCGGCCGTTGATCACGTACGAGTCGCCGTCCCGTACGATCCGCGTCTCGATGTTGGTGGCGTCGGAGGAGGCGACGTCCGGCTCGGTCATCGCGAAGGCGGACCTGATCTCCCCGGCGAGCAGCGGCTCCAGCCACTCCTTGCGCTGGGCGGGGGTGCCGAATTCGCTGAGGACTTCCATGTTGCCGGTGTCGGGAGCGGCGCAGTTGAGGGCGGGCGGGGCCAAGTGGGGGCTGCGGCCGGTGAGTTCGGCGAGCGGCGCGTACTGGAGGTTGGTCAGTCCCGCGCCGTGCTCGCCGGGCAGGAAGAGATTCCACAGGCCCTGCCGCCTGGCCTCGGCCTTGAGGTCCTCCACCACGGGCGGCGCGGTCCACCGGTCGTCCCCCGTGGCCTCGGCGCGCTGCTCGGCGAAGACCGGCTCGGCGGGGTGGACGTGCTCGTCGAGGAACGCGGTCAGCCGCGACCGCAGTTCCTCGGTACGGGTGTCGAAGGCGAATTCCATGGCTGCTCAGCCTTCCTTCCGGGGGGAGTCCTGCGAGGGGCGCGGCCGGGCCTGCCGCTCGGCGTGCCGCCGGAGCCGGTCGAGGCCGCGTTCGATGAAGTGGGGGACGATGCCGCCGATCCGGTCGAATCCGGCGCCGATCGTCTGCCCGAGGGTGTAGCGGTAGTGGATGCCCTCGGAGATGACGGCGAGCTTGTAGCAGGCGAAGGCCGTGTACCAGTCGACGGTCGACACGTCGCGGCCGGACCGCTCGGCGTACCGCTGGAGGAGTTCCGCCTCCGACGGGTGGCCGGGCGCGCCGCCCGCCGCCTGGATGGGGAAGTCGGAGGCGATCTGCGGCTCGCTGTAGACCAGCAGCAGCCCGAGGTCGGTGAGGGGGTCGCCGAGGGTGGACATCTCCCAGTCCAGGACGGCGGTGAGCCGGTCGGCGGTGTCCACCAGGACGTTGTCCAGCTTGTAGTCGCCGTGGATGACGGCGCCGCCGGGGGAGTCGGGCAGGGCCGCGCCGAGCGCGGCGTGCAGCGCGTCGATACCGGGCAGTTCGCGGCTGCGGGAGGCGTCGAGCTGCTTGCCCCAGCGGCGCAACTGCCGTTCCAGATAGCCCTCGGGGCGGCCGAAGTCACCGAGCCCGACCGCCGCTGGGTCCACCGCGTGCAGGTCGACCAGCGTGTCGACCAGCGCGAGCACGACCTCGCGGGTCCGCTCGGCGCCCAGCTCCCTGAGCTGGCTCTCGGTGCGGAAGGGGGTGCCCTCGACGAATTCCATGACGTAGAACGGCGCGCCGATCACCTCGTCGTCCTCGCACAGCAGCACCGTGCCGGGCACCGGCACCGGGGTGGCGGCGAGCGCGCTGATCACCCGGTGCTCGCGCGTCATGTCGTGCGCGGTGGCCAGGACGTGCCCGAGCGGCGGTCTGCGGACGACCCATTCGGCGGCGCCGTCGGTGACCCAGTAGGTGAGGTTGGACCGGCCGCCCTCGATGAGCTTGCCGCGCAGGTCGCCGCCGACCAGCCCCGGCCGCTCCCGGTCGAGATGGGCGCGCAGCCGGCCCAGATCGAGACCCGGGGGGTTGTCGGTATCGCTCATGCCGTCTCCTCGTCACCGTCGTGGCTGCGGAAATCGTACCGACCAGTCGGTATGTCGTCCAGCTCTTCGCTCTCCCCGTCGCGTCCCGTCCGTCACGTCCGCGCCTGGGAGGCCGCATTGACGGCCGTGGCCACCGCACCTACGCTCTGGACCTATGGGTGAACGTTATTCACATATGCAGACAGCAGATCGCTCCGCCGCACTCGTGATCACCGAGGTGCGGCTGACCCCCATCCTCATCGCCGATCCGCCGCTGCTCAACACCCAGGGTGTCCACCAGCCCTACACCCCCCGCCTCATCATCGAGGTCGTCACCGCCGACGGTACGGCCGGGGTGGGCGAGACCTACGGCGACACCCGCTATCTCGACCTCGCCGCGCCCCTGGCCCGCGCGTTGCCCGGCCACCCGGTCAGTGATCTGAACGGGCTGTTCACCCTCGCGGAAGAGGTCTGCGGCGACCCGGCCGACGTCTCCGACTCCGTCGACGTCGGCGGGCTGCGCGGTGTGCAGACCGCCGACAAGCTGCGGCTGTCGGTCATCTCCGGCTTCGAGGTGGCCTGCCTCGACGCCCTCGGCAAGCACCTCGGCCTGCCGGTGCACGCGCTGCTCGGCGGCAAGGTCCGCGACGCCGTCGACTACAGCGCCTACCTCTTCTACCGGCTCGCCGCCCACCCCGAAGGGCAGGGCGAGGCCGACGACTGGGGCCCGGCCCTCGACCCGGAAGGCGTCGTCGCGCAGGCCCGCCGCTTCGCCGACACGTACGGCTTCGGTTCCTTCAAGCTCAAGGGCGGTGTCTTCCCGCCCGACGAGGAGATCGCCGCCGTACGCGCCCTGGCCGCCGCCTTCCCCGGCCGTCCGCTGCGCCTCGACCCCAACGGCGCCTGGTCGGTGGAGACCTCGCTGTACGTGGCCCGCGAGCTGGGCGAGGTGCTGGAGTACCTGGAGGACCCGGCCAGCACCACCGACCGCATGGCCCAGGTGGCGAGCGGCACGCGGGTGCCGCTGGCGACCAACATGTGCGTGACGACCTTCGCCGAGATCCAGGACGCCTTCACGCGCGGCGCCGTCCAGGTGGTGCTCTGCGACCACCACTACTGGGGCGGCCTGCGCAACACCCAGCAACTCGCCGCGATCTGCCGCACGTTCGGCGTGGGACTGTCGATGCACTCCAACACCCACCTCGGCATCAGCCTCGCCGCCATGACCCATGTCGCGGCCACCGTGCCCAACCTCGACTACGCCTGCGACTCGCACTACCCGTGGCAGACCGAGGACGTCATCACCCGCCGCCATGTCTTCGCGGACGGCCGCCTCGCCGTCAGCGACCTCCCCGGACTCGGCGTCGAACTCGACCAGGACGCGCTCAAGGCGCTGCACCAGCGCTGGCTCGACGACGACGGCGCCATGCGCGACCGCGACGACGCCGCCGCGATGCGCAGGGCGGACCCGGACTGGCGGACGCCGCCCGTGCCGCGCTGGTGACCTACGCGTGTGGGGCGGCGGACCGTACGGTTCGCCGCCCCACACGCGTGAAGACGCCGGCCAGCGGCGTCAGCGCCTCACAGCACCAGCGACAGCAGCATGACGAAGCCCAGCGCCACCACCGAGATCACCGTCTCCATCACCGACCAGGTCTTGAGGGTCTGCGGGACGTCCATCCCGAAGTACTCCTTCACCAGCCAGAATCCGGCGTCGTTGACGTGCGAGAAGAACAGCGAACCGGCGCCCACCGACAGCACCAGCAGCGCGGTGTGCGAGGAGGACATGCCCTCGGCCAGCGGCGCGACGAGACCGGCGGCCGAGATGATCGCCACCGTCGCGGAACCGGTCGCGACCCGGATCAGCACCGCGATCAGCCAGGCGAGCAGCAGCGCCGAGATGTGCCAGCTCTTGGACCAGTCGAGGATCATCTGACCGACCCCGCAGTCGATCAGGGTCTGCTTGAAGCCGCCGCCCGCGCCGACGATCAGCAGGATGCCCGCGATCGGGCCGAGCGAGGCGTCCACGGTCGAGGAGATGCGGTCCTTGCTGAAGCCGGCGGCCCGCCCGAGGGTGAACATCGCCACGACCACCGCGGCCAGCAGCGCCACCAGCGGCGTACCGATGACGTCGAAGATCCGGTACGTCAGGCTGCTCTGGTCGTCCACGATCACGTCGGCCAGGGCCTTGGCGAGCATCAGCACCACCGGCAGCAGCATCGTGCAGGTCGTCGCGGCGAAGCTCGGCCGCCGCTCCAGGTCGTCGGAGGCGCGCGCGGGCGTCATCCGCTCCGGCGGGGTCACGTCCACCCAGCCCGCGGCCACCCGGCCGAAGAGCGGACCCGCGATGGCGAGCGTGGGTATCGCGACCAGGACGCCGAGCGCGAGCGTGATGCCCATGTCGGCGTGGATGGCGCCGATCGCGGCCAGCGGGCCGGGGTGCGGCGGCACCAGACCGTGCATCACCGACAGACCGGCCAGCGCCGGGATGCCCAGCCGGATCAGCGACTGACCGCTGCGCTTGGCGACCAGCAGCACCACCGGGATGAGGATCACGATGCCGATCTCGAAGAAGAGCGGCAGGCCGACCAGACCCGCGATCAGGGCCATCGCCCACGGCAGCCGTTTCTCGCTGGTACGGGCCAGGATCGTGTCGACGATCTGGTCCGCGCCGCCGGAGTCGGCGAGCAGCTTGCCGAGTATCGCGCCGAGCGCGATCAGGGTGCCGACGCTCGCCACGGTCGAGCCGAGGCCGGTCGAGAAACTGGTGATCGTCTTGGCCAGCGGCGCGCCCGCGACCGAGCCGAGCACACCGGAGCCGATGGTCAGGGCGAGGAAGGCGTGCACCTTCCAGCGGGTGATCAGCAGCACGATGACGGCGATACCGGCCAGGGCGGCCAGTGCCAGGCGGGTGTTGCCCGCGTCGGTGATCGGGGACGGATCGGCGGCCAGCAGCTCCACGCTGAGTGCGGACACGGAGGACTCCAGGGGGAAGGACGGGAACAGAAGGGAGGGGGGAAGGGGGTACGAACGAGCGAGCGGGCGGGGTCAGTGCGGCGGCGTCAGCGGGGTACGGCGGCGAGCGCGCGGTCCGCGATCTCCTGCGGGCCGCCCTCGATCGTCACGACCGCGCCCGCCTCGTCCGGCTCCAGCGGCTCCAGCGTCGCGAACTGCGAGCGCAGCAACTCGGACGGCATGAAGTGCTGCATCCGCGCGGCCAGCCGGGAGGCGATCAGCTCCGGGGGCCCGTCCAGGTGCAGGAAGAACAGGTCGGGCGCGCCCTGCCGCAGGTGGTCGCGGTAGCGGCGGCGCAGGGCGGAGCAGCTCACCACCCCGCCCTTGCCCTCGCGTTGCGCGATCCACGCGCCGATGGCGTCCAGCCAGGGCGCCCGGTCGGCGTCGTCCAGCGGGTGACCGGCCGACATCTTGGCGATGTTGGCCGCCGGGTGGAAGTCGTCGGCCTCGGCGTACGGGACGCCCAGCCGTTCCGCCAGCAGGCCGCCGACGGTCGACTTGCCCGAGCCGGAGACCCCCATCACGACGACGACGGGGGAGTGCGGTGGGCGCGGGGAGCTGGTCATGCGCTCGAACCTCCTTGTGCAAGCGGTCGGGGACACTCAACGCCATAGGTACTACTTATTCAAGAGTCTGTGATGTAAAAGTCACACGACTGTGCTGCCGCATAAGCTGTCCTCATGCCTCAGCAGGAAGCACCGCGGGATGACGCCGGGGGTCTGCACGCCCGTCTTCTGGCCGAGCTCGGCCCCGCCATCGCCTCGGGCGACTACCCGCAGGGCACGGTTCTGCGCATCGACGAACTGGAATCGCGCTACGGCGTCTCGCGCACTGTCGTCCGCGAGGCGGTCCGGGTCCTGGAGGCGATGCACCTCGTGGAGTCCCGCCGCCGCGTCGGCGTCACCGTGCTGCGCAGCGAGGAGTGGAACGTCTTCGACCCGGCCGTCATCCGCTGGCGCCTGGCCGGCGCCGACCGCCCCCGCCAACTGCGCTCCCTCACCACCTTGCGCACCGCCGTCGAACCGGTCGCCGCCGGGCTCGCCGCGACCGCGGCCGATCCTGCCCAGTGCCGCGAACTCACCGTGCTGGCCGCCGAGATGGCCGCCGCCGCCCGCGCCGCCGACCTCGACGCCTACCTCGTGCACGACGTCGCCTTCCACCGCGTCGTCCTCGACGCGTCGGGCAACGAGATGTTCGCCCGCCTCGGCGACGTCGTCGCCGAAGTCCTCACCGGCCGCACCCGGCACCATGTGATGTTCTCCGAGCCCGACCCCGCCGCCGTCACCCTCCACGTCCGCGTCGCCGAGGCGATCCGCTCCCGCGAAGCCGCCGCCGCCGAGGACCTGATGCGCGAGATCTGCGTGGGCGCCCTGCACGAGCTGGACATCCTGGCGCCCTGAAAATCCGTTTACCCGCACGGCCCGGCAGTGCTGCACTGGTACGCGTGACCGCTCGCCAGCCCGCCCCGCCGCAGCCCTTCCGCTGGACGCTGTCCTCGTACGAGGGCCGCCCGCCGGACCGGCTCGGCACGCTCGCGGACGGCTCGGAAGCCGTACGGCTGTGGCACCTTCCCGCGCTCACGCAGTGCACGGGCAAGGTACTGGCCCGCTCCCGCGCCGCCGACCTCCGCTTCGTCGGCCGCTCGCTGGACAGCATGTACGACCTGCTCACCGGCGCGTTGGAACACGCCGACCGTCCCGGCGGCCTCCTGCGGCTCCCCCTGTCGATCCGCCGGTCCGCCCGCCTCGCGCAGCCCCAGCGGGAGCGCTTGCGCGAGCACCTGGCCGCGGCGGGCCTCGAACCGCGCGCCCTGGCCCGCCGCAAACGCCCGCTGGCCGTGGTCGACGTGGTCCACAGCGGCTCCACCTTCGACGCGCTCCACCGCGAACTGGCCGCGTGGATCGCCGAGAGCCGAGAACCCTGGTCGGTGATCCGCCGCAAGCTGCGCTACGTCGGGGTGACGCCCCGCGGCAAGAGCAGCCCGAACGCCGACCGCTGGCAGCAGTCGCCCGATTCCGCCCGTTGGGTGCGGACGCTGCCCGCGGGACACGTGGTCAACGTGTCGCTGCCCTGGCCCGAATGGGGCTGGTACGGCAATGCGCAGCCCAAGCTCAACGGCACCTTTCCGCCGAGCCGCTGGTTCGACGAGGACGCGGACACACCCTGGTACCACCAGGCGCTCCCGCAGGCGCTGGCCGAGTCGCTGGCGCTGGTGGAGGCCGGCCGAAGCCGTACCGTGCGGGACGGACTCGTGCGGACCGTCGCGGGCGAGCCGGGCTTCGCCGACCGGGAGGTACGGGCGCTGGTGAGCGTGCTGCGACGACGCTGAAGGCCGCGGCGGGCGCGCCTCACCACACCAGCGCCGCGCCGAACACCGCGAGCGCCACCGTGCAGCCCACCACCGCGACGGCGGCGCCCGGCGCCATCACGGCCGGGTGCGGCGCGCCGCCGAGCTGCTGAATCCTGCGATGCGCCAGCCGGAGGAAGGCCAGGAAGGCGAGGGCCGTCAGAGCGATGGCCACGGCGGGGAGCGCCCCGCCGTCGTGGTGCAGCACCTGCCGCCCGGCCAGTACGGCCGTGACCGCGCAGGACAGCGTGGTGCGCCGCCACGCCAGCCGGGTACGTTCCGGCTGGAGGCCAGGATCCCGGTCGTCACCGGGTCGGCTGCCGACTCGCGACGGCCCGCCGTCCGGGTGGTCGTGGCTCATCCGGCCCAGCCGAAGAGCACCACGCACACCATCGCGACGGCGATCACGGCGATGGCGACGGCGAGCAGCGCGGGAAAGCGGGAGACGGGCAGGTCGGCGCCGCGGCGCATGGCGCGTTCGCAGCGGGCCCAGTGGTTTACCGCGCGCAGCGTGCAGGCGACGCCACCGGCCAGCAGGACGAGCGCCAGCGACACCCGTACCCAGTGCGCGAGGTGGTCGGTGAGGAACTGGTCGACGGCGAAACCGCCGCCGATCAGGGCGAGCGCGGTGCGGATCCAGGCGAGGAAGGTCCGCTCGTTGGCCAGCGAGAAGCGGTAGTCGGGGGTCGTGCCCTCGTCCCGCACGCGGGCCGGGGCGAACCACAGACGTACGGAATCCCGCGCGGCACGCAGCCGCGCGGGCAGCTCCTGGGCGAAAGCGCTCACACGTCCACACTAACGACCAGGTCGCGAGCGGGCGCGGGCGGTCGCGTCCGGCGCGTACCGCGGCATGAACCACACCCGTGTGACGCACCCACCCCAGGGGGGGCCTGCGGCAGGCGGACGGCGCCGCGTACTGGCCCGCCTTCGCCGTCGCCGCCGACCGCGCCTCGGTCATCGCCGGTCTGCTGGTGGCGGGTTGAGCCGTCGGGCGGTCAACTGCCGTGCTTCGCACGCCAGTCGAGCAGTCTGCGGTAGCCGTCGAGACCGTCCGGCACCCACTCCCACTCGGTGAGCCTGGCGGCCAGCTCCTCGTCGGTGAGGAAGGTGTGCCAGGCCACCTCCTCGGCCTGCGGAGCGACCGGGAGTGTGCACCGCACCTGGTAGACCGAGGACCACCACGTACGCGGGCCGTCCTCGTAGAGGAATCTGAACAGCGGCTCGGGGCGCGGCAGCCCGCTCACCCCCAGCTCCTCCTCCGCCTCGCGCAGCGCCGCCTCCTCGTAGGACTCGCCCGCGCCGACGACACCGCCGACGAACATGTCGTAGAGGGAGGGGAAGACCAGCTTCTCCGCGGTGCGGCGGTGCACGAAGATCCGGTCCTCGGCGTCCCTGGCCAGGATGAAGACGCAGCGGTGCCGCAGGCCCCTGGCGTACGCCTCGCCGCGCGGCGACCTGCCGACGACCCGGTCGTGCTCGTCCACGATGTCGATGATCTCGTCGGCGGACAGCGGGGGTCGCGGTGCGGGCTCGTTCATGGAGCAGATTCAACCACCGGCCGCCGGACCTGCCCCGGGCGCGCCCCCTGGTGGTCTTGCGCGGCGCGGGCACCGGCAAGATGATCGTGCCGGTCGGTGAGACGGGGGAGTGACGGGAGTGTGGGATGACGGCACACCAGGCGCCCCGGGTACCGCAGGCACCCCAGGCGCGGCAGGGCCGGCGGGCACCGCAGGCGCAGCGGGAGCGCGGGGCGCCGCTGCGGATCGCGAACTGCTCCGGCTACTACGGTGACCGGCTGTCGGCCGCCCGCGAGATGGTCGAGGGCGGGCCCATCGACGTGCTCACCGGCGACTACCTGGCCGAACTGACCATGCTGCTGCTGTGGAAGGCGCGGCAGCGCGACCCGGACGGCGGCTACGCGGTCTCCTTCCTCGCCCAGATGCGCGACGTGCTCGGCACCTGTCTGGAACGTGGTATCAAGGTCGTGGTCAACGCGGGCGGCCTCAACCCGGCGGGACTGGCCGCCAAACTCGCCGAGTTGGCCGCGGTCGGCGGCCTGCACCCGTCCGTGGCGTACGTCGAGGGCGACGACCTGCTGGACCGGCTGCCCGAACTCCAGTCCCGCGGCCACGACTTCGCGCACCTGGCCACCGGCCGCCCGCTGGCGGGCTCCGGCGTCGAGCCGGTCACCGCCAACGTGTACCTCGGCGGCTGGGGCATCGCGCGGGCGCTGCGCGGCGGCGCCGACGTGGTGATCTGCGGCCGGGTCACCGACGCCTCGCTGGTCGTCGGGCCCGCCGCCTGGGCCTTCGAGTGGGCGCTCGACGACTGGGACCGGCTGGCGGGCGCCGTCACCGCGGGCCACATCATCGAGTGCGGCACCCAGGCCACCGGCGGCAACTACTCCTTCTTCACCGAGATCCCCGACCCGGTGCACCCCGGCTTCCCGATCGCCGAGATCCACCCCGACGGCTCCAGCGTCATCACCAAGCACCCCGGCACCGGCGGCGCCGTCACCATCGGCACCGTCACCGCCCAACTCCTGTACGAGATCGGCGGACCCGGCTACCTCAACACCGACGTGGTGGCCCGCTTCGACACCGTCCGACTCATCCAGCAGGGCCCCGACCGGGTCTCCGTCGGTCCCGTCGCGGGCGAGCCCGCGCCCGACACCCTCAAGGTCTGCCTCAACCACCGCGGCGGCTACCGCAATTCCGCGACCTTTGTGCTCACCGGCCTCGACCTCGACGCGAAGGCGGACTTCGCCGAGGCCGCCCTGCGCGACGCGACCGGCGGGCCCGGCCGCTTCGCCGGGTACGACCTGCGGCGCGAACACGGCGGCGAGGCCGACCGGTTGACGCTCACCGTCAAGGACCCGGACCTCGACACCGTCGGCCGCGGCTTCTTCACCGACGTCGCGGGCTCCGCGCTGGCCGGCTACCCCGGGCTCTACCTGGAGCACGCCTCGCCGCGCCCCACCGAGTACGGCGTGTACTGGCCCGCGCTGGTGGCCGCCGCCGAGGTCAGCGCCGTGACCGTGCTCGCCGACGGCACCCGGCTGCCCGTACCGCGCCCGCCGCACGGCGCCACCGACCTCCGGGAGGGGCGGCCGGGTCCGGTGCCCGACTCCGGTCCCGTACCGCCGCCGCTGGTGTCGCCGGTCACCGGACCCGCGCCGCGACAGGCGCGGACCGGGCCGCCCGAGCCCTTCGGCCGGACGGTACGGCTGCCGCTCGGGACCGTCGTCGGCGCGCGCTCGGGGGACAAGGGCGGCGACGCGAACGTCGGGCTGTGGGCGCGGGACGACGAGGGGTACGCGTGGCTGCGCGCGTATCTGGACGTACCCCGGCTGCGGGCCCTGCTGCCGGAGACCGCGCCGCTGCCGGTGAGCCGCTGGGAACTGCCGAATCTGCGCGCGGTGAACTTCGTCGTGCACGGGCTGCTCGGCGACGGCGTCGCGGCTTCGACCAGAGCGGATCCGCAGGCCAAGGCGCTGGGGGAGCGGCTTCGGGGATGCCTCGCGGACGTGCCGGAAAAGCTGGTGGATCTTTTGCAGAGCCAGTACACGCCGTTGCCCAAGCGGTGACATTCGTGGAGTCATGATGGGAATCGTCCGAGGGCGACGGGCCCGCGGGGGTAGTGAAGGGCGGTCCCCATGGACGGCGACATCCTGCGCAAGGCGATCTTTCTGCTGCGTGAGTGCCACGAGTCGGAGCAGCAGGTCGTGACCAGGCTCAAGGACTACTTCCCCGGCCTGACACTCGGCGACCGGGAGATGTACGTCAGCGAGGCCCGCGACCTCGTGCACGGCATCCACCCCGCCCACTCCGCGCCGCCCGCCCGGTAACCCGCCCGGCCCCTGGCCCCCGGCCCTGGCCCCCCCGGCCTCGGGGTTCCTGCCGTCCGGGGCCGACGGACCCCCTGACCCGCGCGACCGCCCGGTCCCCTCCTCGCTTCGGGCGGTCGCGCGCGGCATGATCGGCACCATGAGCAATCTCGACAGGACGCCCGCCGCCACCCACTGCGGCGGTCGCGCCGACGTCCGCGCCGCACCGGTCCGCGACCTGCTCACCGGCCGTACCGTCCAGCTCGGCGAGAGCACCGAGGTACGGCGGCTGCTCCCCAACCTCGGACGGCGCATGGTCGGCGCTTGGTGCTTTGTTGACCATTACGGGCCCGACGACATCGCCGAGGAACCCGGCATGCAGGTGCCGCCCCATCCGCACATGGGCCTGCAGACCGTGAGCTGGCTGCACGACGGCGAGGTGCTGCACCGCGACAGCCTCGGCAGCCTCCAGACGGTACGGCCCCGCGAGCTGGGCCTGATGACCTCGGGCCGGGCCATCGCCCACTCCGAGGAATCACCCCGCGACCACGCCCGCTACCTGCACGGCGCCCAGCTCTGGGTCGCCCTGCCCGACGCCACCCGCGACAGCGCGCCGTCCTTCGAGCACCACCCCGTACTCCCCGAGGTCACCGGCGGCGGCGGACTCCACGCCACCGTCATCCTCGGCGGCCTCGACGGCGCCACCTCGCCCGGCACGATCCACACCCCGCTCGTCGGCGCCGACCTCACCCTCGCCGCCGGTACCGACGCCCGGCTCCCGCTCGACCCCGACTTCGAGTACGCCGTCCTCACCATGTCCGGCGAATCCCACGTCGACGGCGTCACCCTCACCCCCGGCTCCCTGCTCTACCTCGGCTGCGGCCGCCGCGCACTCCCCCTGCGCGCCGACACTCCCGCCTCCCTCATGCTGCTGGGCGGCGAGCCCTTCGCCGAACGCGTCATCATGTGGTGGAACTTCGTCGCCCGCACCAGCGAGGAGATCACCGAGGCCCGTACCGCCTGGCAGTCCGCCACCCGCTTCGGCGAGGTCCACGGCTACGACGGCGAGCGGCTGTCCGCACCCGGCCTTCCGCCGGGCCCGCTGAAGGCGCGCGGCCGTACCCGCTGACCGGGCGGGGGCCGCTGCGAGCGGCGGCCCGGCGGGGGAACGGCACAGGGCCCCTGCCCGGCGGGAGCGCGCCGGGCAGGGGCCCTGGGGGGAGCGGGGGTCAGGACGCGGAGTGGTCCTGGGCCGCCTTCTGGACGTACTCGTCGGTGTACGTCTTCGACAGGTCGATCGTCTTGCCCTTCACGGTCGGGTCGACCGCGGTCAGGACGCGGAGCACCGTCTGCGGAGCGTCGGCCGGCATCTGGCCGGTCGGGTTGTACATGCCCATCTCATTGGCCAGCGCCTGGACGTACTGGTCCTTGCCGCTGCCGGAGTAGAAGTCGGCCGGGACCTGCTCGGTGATCTCCGCGGCCGAGTGGGACTCCATCCACTGGAGCGTCTGGTAGACGGCGTTGACCATCTTCTGGACGGTCTCCTTGTGGCTGTTGGCCCAGGCCGTCTGGACGGTCAGCGCGGTGCCCGGGTACGGGCCGCCGAGCGCGGCCTTGGTGCCCGCCGCGGTGCGCATGTCCGCGATGATCGTCCCGAGCTGCTTCTTGAGCAGCGTCGAAATGGTCGGCTCGGTGGTGACACCCGCGTCGATCCGGTCGTGCTCGAAGGCCGCCACGAAGGTGGCACCGGCGGCCACCGCCACCAGGTGGGTGTCGGCCATCGCGATGTTGTTGTGGATCGCGAGGTACGAGGCGATGGTGGAACTGGCGGAACCGAGCGAGGTGACGCCGACGTTCTTGCCCTTGAGGTCCGCGGGCGTCTTGATCGACGGCGCGTTCGTACGGGCCATCTCGACCATGCCGGGCGCCTGGAGGAGCTGGACGACCGCCTGGGTGTCCTTGCCCTTGAGCTGGAGCTTGAGGTTCGAGTCGTAGAAGCCGATCATGCCCTGCGCGTCACCCTTGAGCAGCGCGTCGGAGACCTGCGGCGTGCCCTGGAGGTTGGCGATCTTCACGTTCAGGCCCTGCTTCGTGAAGTAGCCCATCCGCTGCGCCAGGATCAGCGGGAGGTAACTCTGGTTCGCCTGGTTCGACAGGGCGATCGTCACCGTCTGCAGCGACCCCGCGCTCGCCGCGTCGGTGGTCTTGTCGGACTTGCTGTCCGAGCAGGCCGTCACGCCTGTCGCCAGGACTACCGTCGCGGCTGCGAGAACGATCTTCTTGTGCCACATGTGCGTTGTCTTCTCCTCGGAAGCGGGTGGGTCGTGCGCCGTCTCGGGTCGTGCCGCGGGCCGCGAGTCGCCGCGGGGCGGTTGACCGTCGGGGGGATGGCGGAAGGGGCGGGGATGGCGGGAGTCCCGGAGGCCGTCCAGGTCACGGCGGTGCTGTCGCCGGTCATGGCGGTCACGCCTCCGCTCCGGACTTCTGCGGACGCGGCTGCCAGCTCAGCAGCCACCGCTCGAGCAGCGAGATCAGTCCCTCGGCCGCCAGCGCGAACGCGGCGGTGATGACGAGTCCCGCGTAGACCCCGTTGGGATCGAAATTGGCCTGCGCCTGGAAGATGAGCAGCCCGAGGCCCTGCTGCGCCCCGAGCAGTTCGCCCACGATCGCGCCGGTGATGGCGAAACCGAAGGCCACGTGCAGGCTGGTGGTGATCCAGCTCAGCGCGGACGGGACGACCACGTGCAAGGTCACCCGGGTGTTGCTCGCGCCGAGGATGCGGGCGTTGGCGAGGAGATTGCGGTCCACCTCGCGGGCGCCCTGGAAGGCGTTGAAGAACACGCCGAAGAAGACCAGTACCGCGGCCAGCATGACCTTGGAGCTGATGCCGAGACCGAACCAGATCGCGAACACCGAGCCCAGGAGGATGCGCGGGATCGAGTTCAGGGTCTTGATGTAGGGCGCGAAGACATCGGCCAGGAAGCGCAGCCGGCCCAGCACGATGCCGAGGACGACGCCCAGGGTGACCCCGATGCCGAAGCCCAACAGGGTCTCCTGCAACGTCACCCACACCTGGTCCCACAGCGGTCCCTGCGACGTACCGTTGCGCACCCAGTCCCACAGCTTCGAGCAGATGCCCGACGGCTTGCCGGAATAGAACGGGTCGACGATCTCCGTCGAGGCGAGCACCTGCCACAGGCCGATGAACGCGGCGAGGACGGCGGCCCTGACAACGTTGACCCACACGCGGCGCCTGGCCCGTTGTCGCTTGGCCAGCGCGGCGCGGGCCGCTCCGGCGTCGCTCTTCTGCGGCTCGGGTCGCGCGAGGATCTCGTCGGTCGCCGACCCGGTCGCGGTGTCGGTCTTCATAGGCTCATGCCTCTTCCGTACGGATGGTTCAGGCCGCCGATTCCGGCGTCACGGTCTCGGCCGACGCGGTCTCGGGCCGCGCGGCCGTGCGGGAGTACGCGAGCTGCACCTCGTCCCGCAGCGCCTGCCAGACCCGTTCGTGGAGTTTGACGAATTCGGGAGTGTGCCGGATCTCGCGGGGATTGCGCGGCCGGGGGAGATCGATCTCGAACTCCTCCTTCACGGTGGCCGGCCCCGCCGTCAGGACCACGACCTTGTCGGCGAGCGAGATCGCCTCCTCCAGGTCATGCGTGACGAACACGACCGAGGGCCGGGTGAGGTCCCAGAGCGAGAGCAGTTCGTCGGACATGATCTGACGGGTCTGCACATCGAGCCCGGAGAAGGGCTCGTCCATCAGCAGCACCCGCGGCTCGTTGATCATCGTCTGCGCGAGTGCCACCCTCTTGCGCATTCCGCCGGAGAGCTGGTGCGGGTGGTACCGCTCGAACCCCGCGAGGCCCACCCGGCGGATCCACTCGGCCGCGGCGGCGTGCGCCTCCTTGCGGGACGCGCCCCGGAAGCGCGGGCCCGCCGCGACGTTGCCGATGACGGTCTTCCAGGGGAACACCGCGTCCGTCTGGAAGACGAACCCGACGTCCTTGCCTATGCCCTCCACCGGACGCCCGTCGACGAGCACCTCACCGCTGTCCGGCCGTTCCATGCCGGAGATCAACGAGAGAGTCGTCGATTTCCCGCATCCGGTGGGACCCACGACCGCGGTGAACTCTCCGGGCCTGACGGTGAAATCGATGTTGCGCAGGACGTCATGATTTCCGCCCTGCGGGGTACTGAAGGACTTGCACACGTCGCGCATCGCGATAGGCGATGTCGTCGGTTGCGGCGATTTGACTAGACCATTGCTGTGCCCGTGCTGGGATTCGCTTGCCACGCGAGTGAGGCTGCCAGAACCGACGGGCAGACACCAACCTCGTCGAACATGGGTGCATTGACTTAAGCGTCCGGAGGCCGCTGACCTCACTCTCCGTCGACGTCGTTGTCCGGAGAAATTCCCTCTAGTGCCTCTTTCTCCCGACTATTCATAGTGGGTTAGACGCGGAGGGTTCTCCAGGGGTAGCTTCTGGCGAATGACGTTTCGCCATCTCGACATATCGCCTGAAACGCATCTTCCCGACCGGCTCGCACTGCGCATGCTCGTGGAGACTTTCCGGCCGGATGTGATGGACCGGCTCGTGGACAAAACCGAGCGCCGAGAGCGCCGCAGGCGTCTCCTGCCCGCACAGCTCATGATGTATTTCGTTCTGGCGATGTGGCTCTTCGGGGCCTCCTCTTATGAGGAGGTGCTCGCCAAGCTCACCGGCGGTCTGCCCGAGATGTTCCCGGGCGCCGGTGTCGGCGGGTCGGGTGACGTGGCCAGCGCGGCTGCCATCGCGCGGGCCCGCATGCGGCTCGGCGTCGAACCCCTCAAGGCGCTCTGCGGTCACCTCGCCGACGCCGCGGGCCACGGGACACGGCTGGACGGCGAGCGGGTCTTCGTCTACGAGAGCGTCGCGATGGAAGTGCCGGACACCCCCGCGAACCGGGCCGGTTACAGCTCCCCCGACACCACGGCGCCGCAGTTGGACAAGCACCGCTCGCTCGACGTGTGGGTGTCCTCGCTCACCGACTGCCGGCTGCGCGTCTCAGCGGTCGCGGCCATCACGCCCCGGGCGGAGGAAGGCGCCGAGGGTCTGCTCGCGCAGTGGCCGGACGACCTGCTCGACAAGCGGTCGTTGGTGGTCGGCGACGAGGAACTGATCCCGGTCGCGCTGTGGTCGGCACTGGCCGAGGCCGGCGCCGACCAGATCTGGCGCTCCGGCGGCCCCGGACCCGCCCCGTACTCACTGCCGGTGATGCGCGAACTCCCCGACGGCTCCTACCTGTCGGAACTGGCGACGGACGCCGGTCCCGGCGAAGGTCCGGGGTCGGGGACCGCGGTCCGGGTGGTGCCGTGCGGCGACCGCACGGCCGCGCGGTCCGCCGGGGCGGGACCGGCCCCTGGCGCTCCGCTGCTGGTCACCTCGGTTCTCGACAGCACGGTGTCGGCCGACGAGATCAGGGCCCGCTACGAACGGGCGGCCGTCGCGAGCGGTGACGGCGTCGCCCACTTCGTCGAGCAGATCACCGGGCCACGGGTGCTATTACGGTCGAAAAGCCCCGAACTCGTGCAGCAGGAAATATATGCCCTCCTGTGCACCTATCATGCCGTCGGGCACCTGGTGTCGCCGCCGCTTTCGGTGGGTCCGATTTCGACCGATCCGACCACTGGACTGGGGGAGTGGGCGGCGGTGAGGCCGCGTTAAGTCAGTAGCGCAACCCTTTGCTCCTGCGGGCACGCGTGTGCTGCAATAAAGTCCCCGCAGAGGGCGTCGAAGTGAACAGACACAAAGAGCCTCCGACCTGGTATGCAGTGGTATGCGGTCGGAGCCGAACGTCTCATCGCGGTGAACCGGATAATCAAGCGTCGCCGCGCCATGCGGTGGCGTTATGAGGGTTAAGGGTTAGTGAATGGAAGACCAGCGGTCTCACGGAGCCGGCAATCCGTTGACATGCGGGGACCGCTTGACACAGCACGATGCGGCGACGGCATGACGAGCGCGCGGAGACGGGGTCGCGCACCCGCGCCGAAATGGATCTCCCCCCTCACCGGGCTCGGCTCCAGGCTCTGGACCAAACGCAGGCTCGGTGACTGGCGGCTGCGCAATCGCATGCTGCTCCTCGTGCTCGTCCCGCTGATCGCGATCATTCCGCTGGTCGGCGTGCGCGTGTTCTCCGCGGTCGGCAACCTCCAGAGCGCGGCCCATATCCAAGGGCAGGCGCAGCTCGCCCAGCAGGTGTCCACGCTGGTCAGCGCGCTCGACGACGAACGCGACCTCACCCAGTTGGCACTCACCGGGTCGGGCACCGCCAAGGACGAGAAGCTCGCGGCGGCGCAACAGGCCACCAACACGCAGGTGAAGGCGTTCGGCGAGAGCCTGGACAAACACCAGAGCAGCGTCGACGCACTGCCCGCCGCCGTACGCCTGATCGGCGCGCGCGCCGAGGCCCGGCTCGGTGACCTGACCCCGCTGCGCGCCTCGACCAAGGGCCTCGCCCACGGCGCCAACACGCCGACCTTCAGCGCCTACAGCACGATCATCGGCAATCTGCTGGACTTCAGCCAGCAGCTCGCCGCGGTCAGCTCCGACCACACGCTCGGCAGCCTGGTCACCACGCTCGCCTCGATCGAGCAGATCGAGCAGCAGACGTCGAGCGAACGCGGCTTCATCGTCGACGCGCTCGACCGCGGCTTCACGCTGGAGCTCAAGGAGAAGATCGAGCAGGCGCACTTCGACACCGCCAACGGCACCTTCGCGAACAACGCGTCGACCTCGCTCCTCAACCTGTACCAGTCGACGGTCAGCGGCGACAAGGTCGGCGCGGCCGACGGCACCATCCAGGTGGTCGCCACCGCCGCGCAGGAGGACATCCCGCTCGACAGCCTCGGCATCACCAAGGCCACCGCGTTCGACCAGATCACCGACAAGCTCGACGCCGTACGCATCGTCGAGCGGCAGACCGTGGCGGACCTCAACGACCGCTCCTCGCACCTGCTGTCGGCCGTACGCACCCAGCTCTACGAGAACATCGCCATCATCGTCGCCGTGGTCGCGCTGTCCTTCCTCGGCGCGCTGATCCTGGCCAGGTCCGTGGTCCGGCCGCTGCGCCAACTGCGGGTGTCCGCACTGGACGTGGCCGACAACCGGCTGCCGGGCGCGGTCCGCCGACTGCGTGATCTGAACCCCTCGGAGACGGACCAGCCGGTACGGGTCGAGCCGATCGAGGTGCAGTCGCAGGACGAGGTGGGCCAGGTGGCGCGCGCCTTCGACCGCGTGCACTTCGAGGCGGTCCGGCTCGCCACCGAGCAGGCGCGGATGCGCTCCAACGTCAACGCGATCTTCACCAACCTCTCGCGGCGCAGTGAGAGCCTGGTGCTGCGCCAGCTCCAGCTCATCGACGACCTGGAGAACAGCGAGCAGGACCCCGGTCAGCTCACCGCCCTGTTCCAGCTCGACCACCTCGCGACCCGCATGCGCCGCAACAACGAGAACCTGCTGGTGCTCGCGGGCGAGGAACAGAGCCGCCGCTGGGACCAGCCGGTGTCGCTGTTCGACCTGGTCCGCGCCGCGACCGCCGAGGTCGAGCAGTACGAGCGGGTGGTGCTCTACGAACTGCCCGACGTGGCGGTGGCCGGACAGGCCGCCACCGACGTCGTCCACCTGATGGCCGAGATCATCGAGAACGCCACGACGTTCTCCGGCCCCGAGACCCAGGTGCTGGTGGGCGCCAAGATGCTCACCGCGGGCGATGTGGTCCTGGACATCGCGGACGCGGGCATCGGCATCCGGCCCGAGGAACTGGAGCGGATCAACCGGCGGCTCGCCGAGCCCCCGGTCCTCGATGTCGCGATCTCCCGCCGCATGGGCCTGTTCGTGGTCGGCCGGCTGGCGGCCAAGTACGGCATCCAGGTACGGCTGACGAGTACGAGCAGGACCGGCCTGAACGCGCTCATCCGGATCCCACTGACTTTGCTGGTGTCCGCGAGCGAGTTGGAGGTGGACGGCCCGCAGGTCTTCGACCAGTCGGCGCTGCGGCCCGGCCCGTACGACACCGGCGAGATCGCCGGGCTGCCGCGCGGCGGCGTCGCGGCCGGACAGGCGGGCGACCCGCGCTTCGACGGCCCCTACGGGCCCGCGGGCACGCCCTCGCGCGGCCGGTCGTACGACGACGTCCCGGCGGGTCGCCACTCCGGTCAGCCCGACGGCGGCTTCCCGTGGTTCCACGACCAGGAGGAGGGCGGCGGCCCCGACGGCGACTTCTCGTGGTTCGCCTCGGAAGAGGAGGAGGCCGAGGCGGTCGCGCGCCTGGAAGGCCACGGGTCCGACCGGTTACCGATCTTCGACGCGATGAGGTCGCAGTGGCCGGCCGGGCAGGGACCGCAGCAGGCGCAGCCCCCACAGGGGCACGTGCGTCCGCAGGTCCCGCCGCAGCCGCAGGCCCTTCCCCACCAGCGGATCCAGCCGCCGGCCCAGCGTCCGCAGCCCCTGCCGCAGCCCCAACCCCAGGCGCAGGTCAGGCCGCAGGCGCAACCCCGCCCGCCGGCCCAGCCGCCGGGGAACCCCGCTCACCCCTCACCCTCGTGGGCCCGGCCGGGACCCGAGGACGCGGGCGGCCCGGCGACCGGCGGCACGACCGCCCAGGGTCTGCCCCGGCGGGTGCCGTTGAACAACCTCTCGGCCGAGGCACGGCCGCGCGGCCCGGTGCAGCAGCCGAACGCGGCGCCGACCGCCCCGCGCGCGGCGAACCTGATGAGGGATCGGCTGTCGAACTTCCACCAAGGGGTCAGACAGGGTAAGGATGGGTCCGACCGCGAGGGGCCCGGCCGGACGCCGGGCGGATCGGGTCCGCTATGAGCGGACTCACAGCTCCCACGTCCTCTGTGTTTCCCGTGTTTCCCCTGTCCGTAGCGCCGTCGGACGACGTCCTCGGCAGCATAGGAAGCAGCTACACCCATGAGCGATCTGAGCAACGAAGCACAGAACCTGAACTGGCTCATCGCCAACTTCGTGAAGCAGGTGCCGGGGGTCGCGCACGCGGTCGTGATCTCCTCGGACGGCGTCCAACTCCTGGCCTCCGCGTCCCTGCCCAAGGACCGTGGCGAACAACTCGCCGCGATGGCCTCGGGTCTGGCGAGCCTGACGCAGGGCGCGGCCCTGCTCTTCGAGGCCGGGGTGGTCACGCAGACCGTCGTCGACATGGAGAACGGATTCCTCTTCCTGATGTCGGTCAGCGACGGCTCCGTGCTGGTGGTGCTTGCCTCACCGACCTGCGACATGAAGGTCGTCGGTTACGAGATGGCGTTGCTGGTCGAGCGGACCGGCGACGTACTCACGCCCGACGTGCGCAGGGAACTGCAGAACGCGCTGGCCGGCTGAGGGCCGGCGCGATGGGCCGTCCGAATCACACCCGGAAGGATGTGCGTTCGTGAGTGGAGACCGAGACCGAAGGCGCAACTCGCCGTTCGTCCGTCCGTACGCCGTCACCCGCGGCCGGACGACGGCGCGGACCGACTTCGCGCTGGAGGCCCTGGTCGGCACCACCGCTCTCGCCTGGGAGAGCGGTGTGCGGTTCTTCCCCGAGCAGCAGGCGATCTGCCGGCTGTGCATGAACCTCACATCGGTGGCCGAGATCTCCGCGCTGATGAACATCCCGCTCGGCGTGACCCGCGTCCTGGTGGGCGACCTCGCCGAGAGCGGCTTCGTCATCGTCCAGCAGCCCACGTACGCCGAGGGCCGGCCGGACGTCACGCTGCTGGAGCGGGTGCTCACCGGGCTGCGCGGCCTCTGAGGCCGCGCGGTCGCGGTACCCGAGGCCCGGTCCCGCGCCGGTCCTGCCCTGTTCCCGGCCGTACGACGGCCGCGCCCGACGACCTACGGAGTGCCGTGCCCGAACTGTCCAGCCTCGCCATGTCCTTCGGGGCCGCAGCGCGGGACTACGACCGCTACCGGGTGGGTCCCTCGGCGCGGATGCTCGACTGGCTGCTGCCCGCGGGCTGCCCCTCGGTGCTCGACCTGGGCGCCGGGACCGGTCTGCTGACCCGGTGGCTCGCCGAACGGGTCGAGGACGTCGTGGCGGTCGAACCCGACGCCCGCATGCGGCGGGTGCTGACCGGCGTCTGCCCGCGGGCGACGGTGCTCCACGGGTTCGGCGAGCGCATTCCGCTGCCGGACGCGCGGGTCGCCGCGGTCACGGTGTCCTCGGCGTGGCACTGGATGGACCCGGCCCTCACGCTCCCGGAGATCGCCCGGGTGCTCACCCCGGGCGGCTCGCTCGGCATCCTCTACACCCGCCGCGACCGGCGGGTGCCCTGGGTGGACGCGCTGGACGCCTACGTCCACGAGGAGATGGGCAACGACGACTGGATCGGCGACCTGATCCAGCGCATGTCGGACGGACCGTGGCTCCCCGACGGCGTCCCCTTCGCACCGCCGCAGGCTCATGTCGTCACCTGGACGGCCGAGTTGACGGTCGAGGAGGTCGTCGCGATGTTCGCCACCTACAGCAGGTACATCGCCCTGCCGGACGGCGAGAAGCGCGAACTCGCGGACCTGATCGAGGCGAGGGTCCGCGAGACGGCCGAGATGCGGGACGGCATGGTCGTGATGCCCATGATCTGCCACGGCTGGCGCACCCGCCTGATCACGTCCTGACCGCGTCCTGACCCGTCGGGTGGGGAGCGCGCGGGCGGTCAGCTCCCGCAGGGCTCCTCGGCCTCCACCGGCCGGGTCGCGGTGGCGATGCCGATCCGGTTCCAGGCGTTGGTCGTCGCGACGGTCCAGATCAGACGGGCGGTCGCTTCCGGGCCGAGAAGGGTGGTGACCTCGGCGTGGACGGCGGCGGGGACGGCGCCGTCGGCGGGGCGGGTGAGGCGCTGCGCGAGGTCGAGGGCGGCGCGTTCGGCGGGCGTGAAGTCGGGGGAGTCGTGCCACTGGGGGAGAGCGGCGAGCTTGAGCGGAGGGTGGCCCGCCGCGAGGGCGGCGTCGTGGTGCAGGGCGGTGCAGTAGGCGCAGCCGTTCATCTGCGAGACGTGCAGCCGGACCAATTCGGCGAGTTCGGGAGCCAGGCCCTCGGCGGAGACCCGGGTCAGCTCGGTGAGCGCCTGGAGGGCGTCGGGGGCGGCGGCGGTGGGGTTGACCTGCGGCATGGGCGTGGCTTTCAGGGGTGTGGGGGCGGGGTCTGTTCGAAGCTCACCGGTGTCTCGGGGGTGAGCTCCAGGTCGGCGCCGGTCACCGTGGTGTCGGCGTGGACGAGGATGTTGTAGTGGTTGGGGAAGTGGCAGGCGTCAAAGCCGAGTACGGTGCCGACGGTCCTTCCGGCGATACGGACGGTGTCGCCGCGGTCGATGACACCGCCGCGGTCCAGCTCGACGAAGCCGAGGAAGCCCACGCGGTCGATCCGCGCTCCCGGCGCGCTGTCGGTGTGGTCGGTGGTGACCAGTTCATGGACCTCGCCCGCGCGCACGCAGCGGCTGGCGTGGGGTTCCAGGGCCATGCCGCGGTCGTCGCGGCGGTGGATGAGGACCTTGACGACACAGCCGTGGACGGTGCGCTTGAGACCGTCCTCGCGCGGGGCGACGGGGAGTTGGGCGGCGGGCTTGTGGGCCGGGGACTCTTGGGCGGCGCGCTCTTGGACGCCGGGCTCCTGCGCGGCGGGCGGGGTCAGCACGCCGTCACCTCCGTACGCCGGTACGCGGCCTCGACCAGTTCCAGGGCCGCCGTACCGCCGTGGTCGGTGCGGTACGGGCCGCGGAGCCGGGCGGTGAAGTCCGCGAGGATCGCCGCGTACTCGTGCCGGAGCGAGGACTTGAAGCCCTGGTGCCCGGCCAGCATGTCGGCGTGGCGCACGGACCCGTCGGCCAGCGTGACCGTCACGTCCTTCAACTCGCCCGGATACGACCAGTCCAGCTCGACCGTGGCACGCGCGGCGCCGGAAGCGGAGCGCAGCCCGATCGTGGCGCTGCGGTCGAGCCCCGTCCCGTCGTAGCCGATCCGCGCGGTCTCGACGGTCACCTCGCCCAGCAACAGCCGTACCAGATCGAACGCGTTGGGCCCGTTGTCGGCGACGCAGCCGCCACCGCACCGGGCCGGGTCCAGATACCAGCGGTCCTGCCCGATGTGCTCCTCGATCCGCTCGAAGTAGCGGACCGTGACCCGCTCGACCGGCACGTCCCGCGGCAGCGCGGCGGCCAGCGCCCTGACCGCCGAGTTGTAGCGCCGGTGGAAGGCGGTGAACAGCGGCGCCCCGGACGCCTCGGCGAGCGCGGTCAGTTCGGCGCCCTCGGCGCCGGTGAGGGCGAGCGGCTTCTCCACGCACACCGGTACGCCCGCGCGCAGGAAGTCGGCGCAGAGCGCCGCGTGGGCGTCGTTCGGAACGGTGATCACCACGCCGTCGAGCGGCGGCCCGGCGGCGAGGAGTTCGCGGTGGTCGCGGTAGGCGGGTACGGCACCGGACGCGTCCTGTCCGCCCCGGGCGGCGAGTGCGGCCGGGGCGCGGTCGCAGACGGCGGCGAGACGGGCCGCCGGTGAGGCGTCGAGGGCGGCCAGGTAGAAGCGGGAGATGACGCCCAGGCCGACGACGGCGATCGAGTGCCGGGTCATCGGCGAAGGCCCCCGTCCAGCGGGGCGGGCGCGGTCAGGCCGAACTTCCCTGCCACATCGCCGAGTTCGCGGTACTGCCCGGCGGTGACCGGCACACCGTCCGCACGGTGCGCGTCGGCCGTCGCGCCCTCGGTCCAGCCGGGATAGCGGACGGGCGAGGCGGGGTCGACCGGCGGGCAGGCGAGCAGGCTGCCGAACAGCGAGTCCGCGTCCGAGGCGACGTCCTCCGGCGAGCGGAGCATCGCGGGGGCGATGGCGGCGACCAGCGTGCCGATGTCGTCGTCGCGGCCCGAGGGGCGCCCGTCCCCGTCCAGCGCCTCGGGGGCCGGGCCGAGGCCGGAGCCGCTGACCAGACCGGCCAGCACCTCCACCGCGAGCCCGAGACCGTAGCCCTTGTACGCGCCGGTCTGCGGTGTGCCGCCGAGCCAGCCGAGATACGCCTCGCCGCGGTCGAAGGCCGCCGCGTCGGTGACCGGAAGCCCGGTCTCGTCGGTCAGCCAGCCCTCGGGCACCGCCCGGCCCGCGCGGGCGGCGGCGCGGACGCGTCCGGTGGGGACGACGGTGGTGCTCATGTCGAGCACGAACGGGTGGCGCGGCCCGGCCGGGGCCGCGACGGCGAGCGGATTGGTGCCGAGCATCGTGACCCGGCCGCCCGGTGGCCGGGCGATGCGCTGACGGCCGCAGTTGGAGGCCACCAGGCCGACCATGCCGCGGTGCGCCGCGCGGGCCGCGTGGTAGCCGGCGCAGCCCAGATGGGTGGCGTTGTGGACGCTGACCAGGCCGACGCCGTGGCGCTCCGCGCGCTCGACGGCCAGGTCCATCGCGTCGGCCGCGGCCCACAGGCCGAGCGCGCGCCGGGCGTCCAGGCGGACCGCGGCGCCGAGATCCACGGTACGGTCCGGCTCGGCCGCCGGGTCGGCGCGGCGCTCCTCGAACAGCGGCAGGTACAGCCGGGTCAGATTGGTCACGCCATGGGAACTCATCCCGGCCAGATCGCCGTAACACAGCGCCTCGGCCGCCGTCGCGGCCCGCTCCTCGGCGAGACCGCACCGCGCGAAGACGTCGGTGACAAAGGTCAGCAGGTCCTCATACGCGAGGCGCACCGTGCTGTCCGGCGCCTGCGCCGGAAGGGTCGACTGCGGCGGGCTCGACAACGGCATGGGGCTCGTTCCTCCTGCTGACGGGCGTGGACGGCGCACGGGGCGCGAGTAGCGCGGACGGGGGCGGTACGGGCGCGGACGGCGCGGGCGCGGACGGTACGGGCGCGGACGGTACGGGCGCGGACGGCACGGACGCGTCGAAGGCGGCGAGGAGGCGCGGGACCGTGGCCGCGAAGGCGTCCAGGTCGGCGAGATCGGCGAACTCGCCTTCGGCGTGGGCGCGGTTGGCGTCGAGGCAGCCGGGGCCCAGGACGACGGTGTGGGCGTCGGGCACGCCGGACATCCAGATCGCGTCGCAGGTGAAGGCGGGTTCGGAAGCTGGCCACCGCGGCACCTCGGCGCGGTCGAGCAGCGGACCGAGCCACGACGGGTCGCCGTCGAGCGCGGGCAGGCCGCGCTTGAGCCAGTCCAGCCGCAGGATGCCCGCCGCGTCGGCCGCGGTGCGGGCGAACCGCCGGCTGTGCCGGAAGGCGGCGCCGAAGGACTCCAGCCCCTCGGCGACGGCGTCGCCCAGCAGCCGCTCCAGCCGCCGGCCGGTGGCGGCCGAGCCGTAGGAGAGGTTGAGCAGCAGATCGCCGCTGCCGTAGACGCGGTTGTGCAGGGCGCCCGTGTGCAGGCCCGCCACGCACATCTGCCCGTCGGCCGGGTCGAGTTGAGGGTCGAGCGTGGCGGCGAGGTGCCGGGCGAGATGGCCGAGCAGGACGGTGGCGTTGTGTCCCGCCTCGGGCCGGTCGTCGATCGCGTCACGGCCGCGGACGCTCAGCCGCGCGGTCATGGCCGCGGTGCTGCGGGTCAGGGCCCGGCCGCCGGTGGGTTCGCAGAAGACGTTGAGCCGCCCGTGGTGCCCGGCGTCCACCAGGGGACGGGTGCCGAAGGTGCCGAGCGCGCCGCCCTCCTCGCCGGAGACGGCCTGCACCAGAATCCGGGTGTCCCGGGGGAGTTCCGGCCGCTCCCGCAGGGCGCCCCGCAGTCCGGCCAGCAGCGCGACGGCCGGGCCCTTCGCGTCGATCGCGCCCCTGCCGTGGAAGCGGTCACCGTCGAACGAGACCGGTTCGAGGCCCGCGACGGTGTCGAGGTGGACGTTGAACATCACCGTACGGTCGCGCGGTGCCCCGGCCGGGCCGAGGGCGAGCACCAGGCTGGGCTGGCAGCCCAGGAACTCCGGCCGCTCGGCGGCGGCTTGACGTACCAGAAGCGGTACGTCGGCGCGGTCGAGGCAGGCGGGCGGCGGGGCCGCGTGGTGCAGGACGGTGAAACCGAGTTCGGCGGCGGCCCTGGCGTAACGGCGCTGCGCCTCCCACAGCGCGGGTGCGGGCGCGTCGGGGCCGCGTTCGAGCGGGCCCGCCGTCGGCAGGGCGAGCAGGTCGAGCAGCAGGGCGCGGTCGGCGGGGCTGAGCGGGCTCACCGAACCGGCTCCCGTAGCGCCGCCCCGTCCGGCGAGGTGCGCGTGATGGCGCCGCCCGGCACCCGCACGCACGCGTCCAGCAGATTCCGCAGCGCCACCCCGCTCCTGACGAAGGCGGCGTGGCACCGCTCCTCCGGATCGCGGTGGTCCTCGTGCGGCCGTACGGCGATGTGCGGTTCGATCGACAGCGCGCCCCGGTAGCCGTGGGCCAGCAGGTCGCGCAGACAGTCGGCGATCCGCAGGTCGCCGGTGCCCGGCTCGCAGTAGGCGGGGCGGCCGTCGGGGGCGATGACGGCGTCCTTGACGTGGACGTGCAGAATCCGGTCGGCGTACGGCAGCAGGTCGGTCAGCAGCCGGTGGCCGTCGTAGCCGTACGCGGGGCCGTTGCCGGTGTCGAAGAGCAGGGCGAGCCCCGGGCCCGCGGTCTCCAGGAGGCGGACCATACGCGTGGCGTCGGCGCCCGCCCAGCCGGAGCAGTTCTCGTGCAGCAGCGTCAGGCCCGACTCGGCGGCGCGGTGGGCGAGTTCGCGGACGCGGCGCAGCGCCTCACGCTCCCAGGCGTCGGCGTCGAGCCCGTCGTCGGGGAAGGACATCACGCGGACGAAGCGGGTACCGAGCCGGGCGCAACGCTTCTCCAGGACCGCGAGTTCGGCCAGGTCGGCGGCGAAGTCACCGGTCACCGGGCGGGCCCAGCCGCCGATCCTGGCGTCCACCGCGGCGACCGACACCCCGGCGTCCGCGAGCGTCCCCGCGACCCGGTCGAAGGCGGTACGGGACAGGTCCGCGACCGGTGTGCCGTCCACGGTCCGCAGCTCGACCGACCGCCAGCCCAAGGCGCTGACGGCCGCGATCTGGCCCTCGACGCCGAGCGCGGCCTCGTCGCCGATCCCGGTGAGGCGGAACGGCTCGTCCGCCCGTACGGCGGTCTCCTGTTCAGCGGGCACCGGCCAACTCCCTTCGTGGGCCCGAGGCGTCGGGCGGGGCCGCCAGATTCTTGGCGTCGGTGAGCAGGCCGACCACGCGCGCCTGCCGCGCGAAGTCCGTTGGGCAGGGGCCGTCGTCACCGGCGAAGTCGGCGTAGGCGCGGAGCATGAACGCGGTCAGGGCGTCGTCGCGGAACACCTCGCGGTCCCCGGCCGGACATCGCGGTGTGGTCAGGCGCAGTTGGGCGTAGTGGTCGCACGCGTCGGCCGGGTAGTGGCCGACGGCGGTGCCGCGGTCGAACCTGAGCGTGATCCGGCGCTCGCGTACCGGTGAGGTGAGGTCGGAGCGGATGTCGCCGAGCACGCCGTCGTGGTGGGCGAGGCGCATTTCGGCGCCGCCGAGCCGGGGCAGCCGCCGTCCGTCCACGTCCAGGTCGGTGCACGAGGCGCCGACCACCTCGGCGTCCCCGGCCAGCCGCAGCAGGACGCCGAGCGCGTGCGGGACCTCGATGTCGAACGCCGTGGGGTGCCCCGAAGTGGCGAGCGTGCGCTGGAAACGCGGCTTGTCCTGCACGACCGAGATCTGTCGCAGCGGGCCAAGTCCTGGCCGCTCCTCCACGAGGGCGATCAGCCGGTCGGTGAGTGTGCTCGCCAACCAGGGCGCCACGACGGTGGCTTGGACGCCGGGCCGCCCCACCAGCTCCACCAACCGCGCGAGATCGCGCGGCCCCGCCGCGAGCGGCTTCTCCAACAGCAGCCTGCGGAAGCCGAGTCGGAGCAGTTCGGCGACGACCTCGGCGCGGGCCAGCGGCGGGGTGCAGATGTGCACGACCGTGCGCTCCGGGTCCAGCGACTCCCGTGCCCGCGCGAGCGAGTCCACGACGCTCAGGACCGTGTTCCCCGCCGTCCGGGCCCGTTCGGCCGGGTCGCGGTCGAAGGCGATCACCGGCTCCGGTGCGAAGAGCCGGGGCCGCAGGTCCCGCGCCCTGGCGAGGACCGGCAGGTGCAGACCCGCCCCCGCGCGGCCGAGGCCGACGACCATCGTGCGCAGCGGCATCTCCTGCGTCAGCCTTCCGTCGATACCGGTGGGGGGAAAAACGCCGGGCGCCGGGGGGAGTTGCGGCAAAGGGGGCGGGGCGCGACGACGTCGGTCAGCCTGCTCGCCCGAACCGGGCGAAGTCAAACAAACGCGCCGATAGCGCTCTTTTGTGTGAATCCCCCCATCGGCCGCGCCGCCGACCGCCGTCCGGCCGAGGGCCTGGCATAGCGTCGGCCTCCAGCGCATGCGGCCTACCCGGCGCATCCCGGGCAGCAGAGAGGCGGAGATGGACCTCCAGCACACCGTCGACCCGCGCGAACCGGCCCCCGCCGACGTGCCGTTCTTCACCCAGGCCGAGTCCTTCTCAGCCCTCTGGCCGCAGATCGAGCGGCACCTGTCGGAGATGTTCGAGGACGGGAAGTTCTCGCACGGCGCCAAGGTGGCGGAGCTGGAACGGGCGCTCGCCGCCTACACCGGCGCTCGGCACGTCATCGGCGTCAACAGCGGCACCGACGCCCTGGTCCTGCTGCTGCGCGCGGCCGGTCTGCGGCCGGGGGACGAGGTCGTCGTCCCGGCCTTCAGCTTCGTGGCCTCCGCCTCCTCGGTCGTCCTGGCGGGCGGGCGGCCGGTGTTCGCGGACATCGACCCGGTGACGTACGCCCTCGACCCCGCCTCGGTGGAGCGCGTGCTCACCCCGCGCTGCCGCTTCCTGATGCCGGTCCACCTCTTCTGCCAGCTCGCGGACGTGGACCGGCTCGGCGAACTGGCCGGGCGGCACGGGCTCACCGTGGTCGAGGACAGCGCCGAGGCGATCGGTATGCGCCGCGAGGGCGTCCACGCGGGGCTGTTCGGCGCCGGAGGGGTGCTGTCGTTCTTCCCGACCAAGACCCTGGGCGCGATCGGGGACGCGGGGGCGGTGCTCACCGACGACGACGAGATCGCCCGTACCGTGGACGCGCTGCGCCACCACGGCCGGTTCGGGCGCACCATCGCGGACTTCACCACCATCAACACCAGCAGTTCGCTGCCGGGCTGCAACAGCAAGATGGACGACGTGCAGGCGTCCGTACTGCTCGCGAAGCTCACCCGGCTGGACGCCGACATCGCCCGCAGGGAAGCGCTCGCCGACGCGTACAGCCGGCGGCTGGCCGGAACGCCGGGCATCCTGCGGCTGCCGACCGTCGTTGCCCGCGGCGGCACGGCCGATCCGGTCTTCTACGTCTACCTCATCGAGGCCGAGCGCCGTGACGAGCTGGCCGGGCACCTGGCCGCGCACGGCGTGCGGACCGAGACGTACTACCCGAGCCCGCTGCACCTCCAGCCCTGCTTCGCCGAACTCGGCCACCGTCAGGGCGACTTCCCCGCGGCCGAGGCCGCCTGCGCGCGCACCCTCGCGCTGCCGCTCTACCCCGATCTGGCCACCGACGCCGTGGACCGGGTCTGCGATCTGGTCCAGGACTTCTTCTCCGGAGCCGGAGCCCGCCCATGACGCCAGCGCCGATGCCTCCGACCGCCCCCACGCCGATGCCTCCGACCGCCCCCACGCCTCCGGCGCCCGCTCCCGTGCCTCCGCCCCCCGCGCCCGTGACGGTCCAGGGCGCCCGCCCGCGGCTGCCGTTCTTCCCTCCCGACCTCTTCGAGGCCGACCGGGAGCACCTGCTGCGCATCGTCCGCGACACCGGCACCGGACCCGCCCAGAAGTTCATCCTCGGCGAGCACACGGCCGGCTTCGAACAGGCCCTGCGCGAACAGCTCGGCGCCGCCGACGTGGTCGCCTGCGGCAGCGGCACCAGCGCGCTGACGCTGGTGCTGGCCGCGATGGACGTCGGCGCGGGCGACGAGGTCGTGGTCCCGGCCTTCGGCTGCGCGCCGCTGGCCGGTTCGGTCGTGGCGCTCGGCGCGACACCGGTCTTCGCCGACATCGACCCCTGGACGATGGTGGTCGACCCCGACGACATGGAACGCCGGATCACTCCGCGCACCAAGGCCCTGATGCCCGCTCACATGTTCTCGGTGATGGCGGACATGCCGCGCCTCACCGCGCTCGCGCGGGACCGCGGGCTGCGGCTGGTCGAGGACTCCGCCGTCGCGCAGGGCGGCGTCCAGGGCGGTGTTCCCGCGGGGCTGGCGGGCGAGGCGGGGGTCTACTCCTTCGTCCAGGTGAAGACCTTCGGCACGGCGGGGGAGGGCGGCGCGGTCGTCACCCGCGACGCGGAACTCGGCCGTACGGTACGGATGCTGCGCAACCACGGGCAGGACGGCGTCCACCGCTTCGTCCACCACCGGATCGGCTGGAACAGCCGGTTCGACGAGGTGCTCGCCGCCTTCCAGCTCCACCGCCTGCCGGGGCTGGCCGACCGTCTGGAGCGCCGCGCCATGATCGCCGGTCACTACACCGAGCGCTTCGCCGACCTCGCCGAGCGCGGTGTCCTCGCCCCGCCGCCCGGCCGCGACGGTCGCTGCTCCTACGTCTACACGCTCCAGTGCGACCGGCGGGACGCGCTCAAGGCGCACCTGGCCGAGCGCGGCGTCGACTCGCACGTCTACTACCCGCTGCCGCTCCCCCGCCAGCCCGCCTTCTCCGGCTTCGCCGCCCCCGGCGACACCTGGCCCGCCGCGGAACGCGCGGGCCAGCGGATCCTCTCGCTGCCCGTCTACCCGCATCTGAGCGACGCGCAGGTGGAGTACATCGCCGACACCGTCAGGGAGTTCGCCCTGGCCCCGTGACACCGGCGATCCGTGACGCCCGTGATCCGTGACGCCGGCGATCCGTGACGCCCGTGATCCGCCGGATCCGCCCTAGAGCCGTACGACGCGCTCCCCTGACAGCCGGCCCGTCGTGTCGAAGAGCAGCCGGGCCGCCTTGGTGATCGCGCCGAGGTCGTACGCGCGGTGGGCCTGGAGCAGGACGACCAGGTCCGCCTCGGCCGCGGCCGGCAGCGCGTCGTCGTACCGCCGCAGCCGGGGGTCCGCCAGCGGCAGGTCCGCGGTGTGCGGGTCGTGCCAGCCGACCCGCGCGCCGAGGCCGAGCAGCCCGCTCGCCACCTCCAGAGCGGGCGACTCGCGCAGGTCGTCGGTGTCGGGCTTGTACGAGGCGCCGAGCAGCGCGACGCGGGCGCCGGGCAGCGGCACCCCGCGGTCCTGGAGCAACCGCGAGGCGCGTGCGACGACATGGCCGGGCATGACGCGGTTCGCGCGCAGGGCGGCCCGTACGACCTGGAACGCGTCGGCGGGCGCGCCTTGCAGCAGGTAGACCGGGTCGACCGGGATGCAGTGCCCGCCGACCCCGGGGCCGGGGCGGAACGACTGGAAGCCGAAGGGCTTCGTCGCCGCGCACGCCACCACGTCCCACACGTCCGCGCCCACGTCGTGGCAGTAGCGGGCGAATTCGTTGACCAGGGCGATGTTGACGCTGCGGTAGGTGTTCTCCAGCAGCTTCGCCAGCTCCGCCTCGCGCGTGCCGCGGGCCACGATCACCCGGTCCACGAAGCGCTCGTACAGCGCCGCGCACTGCTTGGCGCACACCTGCGTCACCCCGGAGACCACCTTGGGCGTGTTGCCGATGCCGAAGAACTGGTTGGCCGGATCGACGCGTTCAGGGGAGTAGCCCAGGTGGAAGTCCCTCCCCGCGACCAGCCCCGACGCCTCCAGCAGCGGCCTGGCCAACTCCTCGGTGGTGCCGGGGAACGAGGTCGATTCGACGACGACCAGCGTTCCCGGCCGCAGATGCGCGGCGACCGTACGACAGGCGGCGGTGAGCGGCCCGAGGTCGGGGCCTCCCGCGGGGGTCAGACCGGTGGGGACGCAGATCGCCACGGCCAGGGCCAGCGCGAGCGGCCCGGGGTCGGCGCCGACGGCGAAACCGGCGGCGAGCATCCGGGTCACGTCCGCGTCGGAGACGTCACGGACCGGGGACCGGCCGTCGCGCAGCGCGGCGACGGTCGACGGGGCGATGTCGTATCCGGCCACCGCGAGCCCGGCGTCGGCGGCGGCGCGGGCGAGGGGCAGACCCACGTATCCCAGGCCCACCACCAGCAGATCGAACGACATGACCGAGACTCCCCGGGGACGGTGGGCGCTGCGCGACGGGCGGTCCGGGAAGGTGCCCAGGGGCCCGCTCACCGCGATCTTGAACCAGTCCCCGCCCGGCCCGTGCGTGTGGCGGCCGGGCGGCGGTCAGGAGGGTGAATTCTTCACCCTGTCGGCGCTGGTCCCGCCTTCGCGGGAGCCGGGAGCGGCCGGTGACGACCCGCGTCCGAGGCCGATGGACAGCGGGCCGGGCCACGATCGGGCCATCGGGCGGCCCACGACACAGCGGCAGGAGCACATTCCGTAGTCATATGCGAACCTTCTTCCGATATGGTCCACTTCGTGCGAACCCGGACATTCGGTCCGGGCCGTCCGAGGAGAGTTCATGACCCGTTTTGTCACGGCGAAGCGTGCCGCTGTCGCAGCCACCGCCACCGGCGCCGCAGCCCTCGCCCTGGTGGCCGGTTCCTCCGCCACCGCCACCGCGACCGCCTCGCAGGTACGCGCCACCCCGCCCGCGCTGACGCTGGACTTCAGCGGCAACAACAGCGCGGGCGCCGCCGCCAGCACGGTGGGCGCGGGCTTCGGCGGCAGCGCCACGGTCAAGGACTCCTCCGGGAACGTGGTCGGCACCGCCTACGACATGTGCGACAAGGACGCCGTCTCCGCCAAGGAGGTGACCGCCTTCTGCCACGCGGACATCGTCTTCAACGGCGGTGACCAGGTCGCCCTCTCGGTGGTCTTCCCGATCCAGAACCCGCTCACCGCCACGTACCCGAAGTCCTTCGACGCCGTCGTCGTCGGCGGCACCGGCGCCTACAAGGGCCTCACCGGCGCGGCGCACTTCACCAACACCGCGCTCGCGGTCTACACGGTGAGCTGGGACGCCTGAGGGATCTGACGTCCTTTCCGGTGGGCCGTCGTCCGGACGGCGGCCCACCGCAACCCCGCCCACGCACCGGAGAGTCCATGCCAGCCGCGAGTCCCGGCACGACCACCGCCACGGCGGCGACGGCCGAGCGCCCCGAAGGCGACTACGCCTTCGACAACGACAGCCCGTACGCCACCGAGCAGCACCGCTGCCTGGCCGCCGCCCACGACGCGATCACCACCGCGCGGCTGGCGGAGACCGGCGTCGGCCCCGGCTGGGACTGCCTGGAGGCCGGAGCGGGCGGCGGCAGCGTCGCTCTGTGGCTGGCCGACCGCACCGCGCCCGGCGGCAGTGTGCTGGCCACCGACATCAAGCCCGAGCACATCCCCGCCCGCCCCGGGCTCGAACAGCGCCGCCACGACATCGTGCGCGACCCGCTCCCCGACGCGGCCTTCGACCTCGTCCACTCCCGCCTGGTGCTCACCCACCTGCCCCGGCGGCGGGCCGTGCTCGGCCGGCTGCTGCGCGCCCTGCGGCCCGGCGGGCACCTCCAGTTGGAGGAGTTCGACATCGACTACGCGCCGGTGCTCCTCGCCCCCGACGAGCGCACCCGCGCGGGCTACGAGGCGTTCCGGGCCGCCAAGGGCCGCGCGCTGCGGGCCGCGGGAGCCGACCCCGCGTGGGGACGCACCTGCGCCGCGGACCTGCGGGCCGCCGGATTCACCGACATCGAGCCCGTACCGCATCTGGTGCCCTGGACCGCGGACTCCCCGGGCCTGCGGCTGCAACTGCACCACACCTACCACCTGCGGGACGCGCTCCTGGAGCACGGGATGACGGAGGACGAACTGCTGGCGGCGCGCGACGCGATGCGCCACCCGGACTTCCGCGCCGCCTCCTGCGTCCTGTACTGCGTACAGGCGAGGCGACCGGAGTGACGGCCACCGTGGCCGGACCCCGTACCACCGCGGCCGGACCCCGTACCACCGCGGCGACGCGTGTCGTGACGGCGGCGCCTTCCGTGCGCGGCGGCGCGCCCGCCACGGCCGTCCACCTCGCCGTCGCCCATCTGCGGGCGCTCGGCTGCGGCACCGAGCAAGGACGGTCGGGAGCGTTCACCGCGCACTCCGGCCGGGTCAGGGCGCGCTGTGAGGTGAGCTGGGCCGGGCCGGTGGACCTCCCGCTGGCCGGCGAGGCCGACGTACAGGCCGCGTGCGGTCTGACGCATGTGCACGGCCGCCGCTACGGAGGCCCGACCCCGCTCGGCGTCGACTACGCCTCCTGCGTCGCGGGCGCGCTCGCCGCCACCGGAACCCTCGCCGCCCTGGCCGCCGGGCCCGCCGACGACGGCGGCGAGATCCGCGTCACCACCTCGGTCGCCCAGGCGGCGCTGCTCTCGGTCGGCCAGTACCTGGCCGCCGCGACCGCGGCCGACGACCGGCCGGAACCCCGCACCCCCGGCGGCCCGCCCTTCGCCGCCGCCGACGGCGTCCGGTTCGAACTGGAGACCCTGGACCCCGAGGCGTGGCGCGGCTTCTGGTCGGCGCTCGGC
>NZ_MECL01000183.1 GCF_014596445.1 Streptomyces sp. CBMA29
CGCGCGGGTCGGCGCGGGCCCGGTCCAGCAGCCAGGCGTCGACGACGGCGAAGCGGCCCGCCCAGTCCGGGGCGGCCCGCAGCCGGTCGAGGACGTCGGCGACCGACGGTCCGAGCACGTCCTGCGCGGCGAGATCCGCTCCGGCCAGCGCGCCCGCGGGCAGCCCGAGCAGGACGCGAGCGCCCAGCGGGTCGAGGGCGATCTGCACGCCGGACTGACGGCCGGGCACGCTGATCAGCGCGGGTGCGGTGTGCAGGCCGCCGACGAGCGCCGAGAAGTCGCCGGGCGGTTCCGCCGGGTCGGGGTGGGCGGCGACGGTGAGCGGTTCATCGAGCGTGAGGATCAGCGTCAGATACGGGGACGGCAGCCCCCGGTGCCTGGTCGGTGGCACGCCGCGCTGCCGGTAGCCGGAGTACCAGCCGACCAGGCCGCGCAGGGCCGACGCGGGCCTGGCGCGTACCGCCTCGTCCACGACGCCCGTGCCGGTAACCGGCTCCGTACCCGTACCCGTACCCACGCTCTCCGTCCTCCCGGCGGACCCGGCGGCCCGCCATATGCGACGGCCCGACGTGTACGGCGACCGTAACGTCCGGCGGCCACCGCCGTCAGCCGCCCGCGACCATCCCCCTGGTGTGCTCCAGGATCTCCTCACGCGTCAGATACGTGTTGGTGTACTCGAAGTCGCGCAGGGTGCCGGCGCTGCGGGACTGGAAGTTGGTGCGGACGAAGTCGTCGCCCGCTACCGCGTTGAGCAGCCAGTTGGTCATGACGCGGGTCTTGGCGACGTTGGTGCGCAGCGCCGACCAGTGGTAACCGCGGGCGACCGCCTGGGCGGGCAGGCCGCGCAGTTCGATGCCGAGCGGCTTGGAGACCGCGTCCTTGCCCCCGAGGTCGACCACCAGGCCGAGGTCCTTGTGCGCGTACGGCTTGAGCGGCTGGTGGCGCAGGGTGGCCAGGATGTTGTCGGCCATCGTGCGGCCCTGCCGCATGGCGTGCTGCGCGGTGGGCGGGCAGATCGCGCCGTCCTCGCCCTTCGTGACGTCGGGCAGCGCTCCCGCGTCGCCCAGCGCGAAGACGCCGTCGAGCCCCGGCACGGTCATCTCGGGGGTGACCGCGAGCCTGCCGCGTACCGTCTCGGCGTCGAGCGTGGCGACCAGCGGGCTCGCGGCGACGCCCGCGGTCCAGATCAGGGTGCGGCAGGGCAGCACCCGGCCGTCGGTGAAGGTGACCTCCTCGGGGCCCGCCTTCGCGATCGACACCCCGAGCGAGACCTCGATGCCGCGCTCGCCGAGGATCTCCAGCGCGCTCCTGCCCAGCTTGTCGCCCAGTTCCGGCATCAGTTTCGGGGCGATGTCGATCAGGTGCCACTTGATCAGCTTCGGGTCGAGACGCGGGTAGCGCTTGGCCGCGTTGCTGGTCAGCCGCTGGAGGCAGGCGGCGGTCTCGGTGCCCGCGTAGCCGCCGCCGACCACCACGAACTGGAGCCGGGAGGCCCGCTCGGCCTCGTCCTGGCTGGCGTCCGCGAGGTCGAGCTGCGCGATGACGTGGTCGCGGATGTACGCGGCCTCGGCGAGCGTCTTCATGCCGCGCGCGCTGTCCAGCAGGCCGGGGATGTCGAAGGTGCGGGTGACGCTGCCGGGCGCCAGCACGATGTGGTCGTACGGCTCGTTCAGGATCTCGCCCGTGATCTTGCGGATCACGCAGACCTTGGCCTTGGCGTCCACGCCCACGGCCCCGCCGGGGATGATCCGGGTGCGGTGCCTGCTGCTGCGGCGCAGCGACACCGCGATGGACTGCGGGGTCAGTACCCCGGAGGCCACCTGGGGGAGCAACGGCAGGTAGAGCTGGTACGAGAACGGTGTGACCAGTGAGACGTCCGCCTCGTCGGCGGCGAGTGACCGCTCCAGGCGGCGTACGCACGCCACTCCTGCGAAACCGGCGCCCACCACGAGAATCCTGGGTCGTGCCACGACATCCGTCCCTTCTCAGGTCTTCGCGTCCGTCTGCTCCCCTGCCCCGTGAACGCGGTCCGGCACACCTCCTGTCTTAGTACGCCGCGAGCGGGCCCGCCAGCCGGACGGCCGGTCGCGGCGTACACCGCGCTGCACGGACGGCCGACTCGACGGAGCATGGTACGGACGACAAGCGGACGAAACGACGAAACGACGAAACGACGAAACGACGGGACGGCGGATGAGTCGAAGGGGCCGTGGATGAACGATCGTGACGAGGGACCCCCGGCGGACGACCGGACGGCGGGGCGCGCCGCCGAGCGGGCCGCCGAACTGCGTCAGATCGATGCCCTGAACGAGACCGGCCCGCACGAGAGGACCCGCAGGCCCGCGCCGGGCGAGGACGGTGAGCGGGACGGCGCCGGCCGCACCCCCTCCGACGCGGTCAGGCACCGTGATGTGCGGTTGCTCGAGGCGGGCCGCGCCCTGGCCGAGGCGACCTCCGTGGACGAGGTCTTCATGGCGCTGGCGTCGCTCACCTCGCCGGAGTTCCCGCTGGACGGCACGGCCCTGTTCGGCGTCACCGAGCGGTCGCTGAACCTGATCGGGCGGTACGGGTACCGGACCGGCGGCAGCCGGACCGTCCGGATGACGATCACCACCGACTATCCGGCGGCGGAGGTGCTGCGCACCGGCCGCCCGGTGTACCTGCCGACGGTCGAGGAGTACCGCGACCGCTTTCCGACGACGTGGCGGCTCGCGGCCCGCAAGGGCAGCAGGTCGTGGGCGTTCCTGCCGCTGGTGAGCACGGGCCGGATCACCGGGGTGTGGCTGGTGGCGTTCCTGGACGACGTCGACTTCGACAGCGACACGCGGAGCACGCTGGTCACACTCGCCCGGCTGATCTCCCGCGCCCTGGAGCGGACGCACACCGGCGAGGCGGAGCTCGCGCTGTCGCGCGGGCTGCGCAGCAGCATGGGACGGGGCGCGTCGGTGTACCGCGGGATGACCGTGACCTCGCGGTACGTGCCGACCGGCGGCGGGCTGGTGGTGGGCGGCGACTGGTACGACATCATCGACCTGCCCTCGGGCCGTCTGGCGCTGGTCATCGGCGACGTGCAGGGCCACGACCTGCACGCGGCGAGCCTGATGGCCCAGCTGCGGACCGCCGTGCACGCGTACGCGGCCGAGGGGCACGGTCCGGACGCGGTGCTGTCGCGGACGTCGCGCTTCCTGACCTCGCTTGACGGGGACAGATTCGCGACCTGCATCTACATCGAGGCGGACCCGGCGGCGGGCACGCTGCACGTGGCGCGGGCCGGACATCCGCACCCCGTGCTGCGCATGCCGGACGGCACCTGCATGATCAAGCACATCAGGGGCGGGCTGCCGCTCGGTCTGATGCCGGACGAGGACGACTACCCGGTCAACGTACTGGAGCTTCAGGCCGGGGAGATCATGATGCTCTGCACGGACGGGCTCATCGAGACCGGCGGGCACGACATGTACACCGGCTGGAACCGGGTACGGGACGCGATGTCGCCCGGCCCGACCTCCGACCTGGAGGGGATGGCCGACCGGCTGATCCAGAGCGTGGTCGGCCCGGTGACCGAGAACGGCGAGGAGCGGCTGAGCCCGCGCAACGAGGACGACATCGCTCTGCTCATGCTGCGCCGCGACACCGGCGTCCAGCGCCCCGTGCGACCCGTTCGGCGCATCCTGACCACGATCGAGCAGGACGAGGCCGAGGGCCTGGCCGAGGCGCGCTCCGAGCTGCGGGCGCTGCTGCACGACTGGGCGCAGCCCGACCAGGTGGACACCGCCGTGCTCCTCGCGTCGGAACTGCTGGGCAATGTGCTGGTGCACACCGACCAGACGGCGGCCCTGATGGCCTCGATCTCGGGCGAGCCCGGCTGCCGCACGCTGCGCGTCGAGGTCTCCGACAGCGGTGACGAACTGCCCCACCAGCGCACCCCGGGCGAGATGGCGTCCTCGGGCCGCGGCCTCGTCCTGCTCGACATCCTGTCCGAGCAGTGGAGCGTACGGCCGGAGTCGGAGGGCAAGACGGTGTGGTTCGAGCTGTCGGAGGACGCCGACGGGGTCGCAGGGCAGGACGTCTGAGGGCGGCTCAGCCGTTGCGGGCTTCGGGCATGCGGGCTTCGGGCATGCGGGCTTCGGGCATGCGGGCTTCGGACTCACGGGCCCCGGCCGTATGGGCTTCGGCGGTCGTACGGGTGCGGTGGCGTACGGCGGCGACCGTGGGGGACGAGGTGAAGGCGGCCGTCACCTCCAGCAGCCAGGCGGCCTCGGCCTCCACCGTGCCGGGGACCGTGGGCGGGGTGTGGCCGGGGGGCGCGGACCGCTCAGCGGCGGTGCCTTCGCCGAGGCGCCCGGCGCGTTTGTTCTCCAACGCCGCCGCGATCGTGGCCGCTTCGAGGACGGCCTGGCGGTCACGGCCGCGTTCGTCGGCCCAGTCGATCGCGTCGCCGCCGTCGGTCCCCTCGCTTCCGTCGTATCCCTCGCGCCCGTCGGTCCAGGCCGTGACGCCGGACTCGAAGTACGGACGCAGCGCGAGATGGCCGTCGCGGATCTCGATCACCCTGCGGTAGAGGGCGAATTCGGCCCGCCGCAGGCCCGGTCGGCGGTCGGCGGCCGATGGGTCGAGAGCGATCTCGGGCAGTTCGCTGTGCAGCGCCGACCACAGCGGCTCCAGCGCCCGGTGGCTGCGGTAGGCGCGCAGCCACCGCATGGGGGCGCCGAGCGCGCCGACCCACAGCGTGGTGGTGGCCCCTCCGGTGGCGAGCGCCGCGGTGACCGCGCCGAGCATGGAGGAGACCACGTCCTCGGCCACACCTTGGCTGCCGTCGCGCAGATCCGCGATGACGTCGTCCAGCGCCCACAGCGTCCACACCGCGCCCACCGCGGCGGCGAGCAGCATCAGCCGCAGTCCCGTACGCAGCAGCCCGGGGGCGGTCCGGCCGACGTGGTCGGCGAGTTCCCTGGCCAGGACGGCCAGACACAGCGAACCGTAGAGGGCGAAGAGCGCGTTGTACGACGCCAGGGCCCACCGGTGGCCGGACGAGACGGTCAGCACGTCGCCCGCGATGTCGGGGTCGGCCACCAGGTAGAGCGCGGTGGAGACGGCCAGTATCGCACCGGCCGCCCACATATGAAGGCGCACCGCACGCGGCGCCGCCGCCGGGGACTTGAGCGCGTACGCCACCAGGACGAGGAAGGCGAATCCGACCATCTTCAGGTCGTGGATGCCCAGGTTGACCAGGTTGTCGAATGTCGTGTTGGCGGACAACGCCCTCGTGAGGGTGGGGGTGTTGAACAACATGCCCGAGCCCAGGCACAGCGCGAAGCCGTAGACGTAACGCTGCGCGGAATCGGACCACGCCCGGCGGGTGATCACCAGCCGGTGGACACCGAAGACGAGGAAGAACGCGGCGGCGGTGAACGACCACAGATCAGCCATCACGGCGGCCCGACGCGCGGTCCTCCGGCATGCCGAACAACCTGTCCAGACGCGTTCGTTGCGGATGCGGCGGCGGCACGGCGACCGTGTTCCCCAACGGGCGGGCGGTACGGGTCAGGATCAGCGAGGCGACCAACTCGGCTTCCAGTTCCTGCGGTTCGGTGTACACGCTGCGACCGAGTACCCGCTGGACCAGGGACGACGATAAGTGCGGTAACAGGACCTGGGCGGCGGCCGACGCCGCGGGCGCGGTCTCGTGGTGGCCGCAGACCAGGTGGGCCGCCTCGTGCAGCAGGATGTGCTGCTGGTGCAGCGCGCTGGTGTCGGCGGCGTAGAGGATGCAGTCGCCATGGTCGGTAGTCACCAGCAGGCCGCACGGTGTGTGGGGTCGGGAGGAGACGGGCACGAGTTCGATCGGACGGCCGCGGGCGACCGCGAGCATCCCGATGAAGACCGTCGCGTCGAACGGGTTGGGCAGGTCGAGCCCATCGACCGTCCGCTGACATCTGTGCCACAGAGCTCGGCTCCGGTCACGTCGCACACGTCTCACACGCTGTCCCCTTGTCCGCCGGGTGGAACCGCGAGATCACACCGAAGAGTTCGTGCACGTCAAGCGCTGCGTGCACTTCAGGCGCTGTCAGGGTTCGCGGCTGGGTGAGCCACGTTCCCTGCGGGCGAGCACATCGATCATGTCGCTGATCGTGGCCGCGCCCTCAGGGGAAAGGTTGACCGCGCGCAGGGCCATGCTGCGGACGCCCGCGTCGCGCAGCGCGCCGAGCAGCTCCAGCTCCTTGGCGATGGCGGCGCCCTGCTCGTCGTCGAAGAAGTATCCGACCGGCACGTCGAAGAACTGTGCCAGGGCTTCGAGGTGGCGCTTGGTGGGATTGTCGCGACGGCCCGTGCGCAACTGCCACAGGTAGGTCGCGGAGAAGCTTTCACCGGTGGCCTCGCGGCAGGCGCGGGCGACCTCTTCATGGCTGTACGGCTCACGGTTGGGCCGTCGGACGACCCGGAACAGCGCGTCGATCTTGTCGGCCAGCGTCGACGCGGAGGGGGGCCTCGGCTCGTCCTCGCCCATGTCCCGCCTCCCCCGCGTCGGTCCAGCCGGTATGGGTTCATCCCGTGTCCGGCTTCATCCTAGCTGGTACACACAGCCGCCGGAATGGTCCGCTTGCGTGCGCCCATGCGGCGGCGGCGGTGTCCGTCGTGCCGGACACCGCCGCCGATCGGCTTACGGGGCAAGGGAGTTGGCGCCCGACCAGGCAGGTCGGGCAGGTCGGGCGGGTCAGTCGTGCGGGTCGGCCGGTCAGTCAGGCTGGTCGGCCGGGTCGGTCAGGCGGGTCGGTCAGGCGGGATTCAGCAGGCCGAGGCCCTGCGGCTCCTGCGCGATGCGCAGTGAACTGCCCCAGACGCAGTCCCATCCGCAGATCACGCTGAGCGTGCTCCCGGCCACGCTGACCGGCTGGAGATTCGCCTTGCCCTGGTCCTTCTCGCTCCCCAGCGTCTGGAGCCTGAGCACCTCGTTCATGGGTGTTTCCTCGTCTCTCGTCCATCGGATTTCCGGTGTTCCGCCGCCGGACGGCGGCGGGGGCCTTGGGTCAAACGGAGGCCGGTGACGGCCGCGCCGCGTCATGGGACCGCCGCGCGGCGCGCAGCGCGGACGGCAGACTCAGCGCCACGCAGCCGAGGGCGGTCAGCCCCATGACCCACAGCGCGCCGCGTACCCCGACCAGGTCACCGAGCACACCGCACCCCAGCGCCCCGATCAGGCCAGCCCCCGCGAGGCACACCTGGAGCGCGGCCATCGCGCGGCCGAGGGTGTCCTCCGACATGTCGGCGACGAGCACGGAACTCACGGCCACATTGGCGACGGCACCGAAGAAGACCGGCAGCCCGATGCCCATCGCGGCGCAGAAGGCGGCCAGCGGCAGCGGTCCCGCCGCCAGCGGCAGCAGCAGGCTGCACACCACCGCGCCGGTGAAGGCCATCAGCATCACCCGCCGGGGGTCGCGGCCCGGGGCGAGCAGCCGTGCGGCCACGGCGGAACCGCCCAGGCCCATCAGCCCCGAGAGCGCGAACAGGGAACCGTAGGCGGCGGTCGGCAGATGGATCACCCGCAGCAGGAACGGGCCGGTGAGGGCGGTCACGCCCGCCATCGTCGCGGCGGGCACCACGATGAACAGGCCCAGCGCGCGGTGGAAGGCGTCACCGGTGAAGACCCGCATGCCCGCCATGGCGCCGCGCATCATGGTGAGGACCGACGGTGCGGGCCCGCGGGGCACGACGTCGGGTGAGCGCATCGTCATCAGCGCGGTCGCGCTGAGCAGATAGCTCGCCACGTCGACCGACAGCGCGGCGGCGGCGCCCAGCACCGCGATGGCGGGACCGGCCAGCAGGCGCCCGACGAGCGCGGCGCCGTACTGTCCTGCCTGGAGTCTGGCGCGCGCACCGCCGATGCCTTCGGGGCCGACGAGTTGGCGCAGGTGCAGGAAGTAGACGGCCGCGGACAGGGTGGAGGAGGCGCCCATGATCACGCAGAGCAGGCCGAGCCACAGCAGCGAGATGGCGCCGACGGCCAGGCCGAGCGCGACCACGCCGATGGCCGCCGCGCAGATCAGGTCCAGCAGGACGAGTGTGCGGCGGGGACGGGCGATGCGGTCGGCGAGCGCGCCCGCGGGGAAGCCGAGCAGCAGGATCGGCGCGGTCGTGGCGGCGCTGATCAGGCCGATGGCGCCCGGCGAGGCGTGGAGGTGCACGACGGCCACGACGGGCAGCGCGATGGCGGTGAAGGTCGAGCCGAAGGCGGAGGCCGTCTGCCCGCACCAGTAGAGACTGACGTCACGTCCGACGGCGTTGCCCGGGTCCCCCGGACCGGCGCTCTCGGGCGCCTGCGCCGGCTCGGCGATTTCCTGGTGGCTCATCAGTTCACCTCAACGGGCCGCGACAGAACGGGAGTACGCGCCGGCGAGTGCGTCCACGGTGAACAACGGGTCGGGCGCGGGGGCGAGGAGTTGCGACAGGAACAGCAGTACCCCGGCCGAACCGCTCCACAGATCGGCGCTGAACCGCATGAGCTGGTCGCCGAGGAAACGGATACCGGTCTCGTGCGGCACCGCGAATTTGAAGAGCCCGCACGCCGCACGGATCGCGTCGTCCCGGCCCTGGCCGTCACCGGTCAGCCGCCCGTACTCCGCGAGACCGAAGCCGAGCCCGGACAGTCCCTGCCACAGCCCCGACATCACGGTGTAGGTGGTGCGCGTGGAGGTCAGCAGCCGGGGCAGCGCGTCGGCGAGCCGTTCGTCGTCCACTGACCGCGTATACCGGGTGACGGTGTGCGCCATCGAGGCGGAACCGCAGTAGAGGTAGGGCAGGCTGCGGTTGTCGGTGGCCGAGATGGGAAAGGCGAGACCTGGCGAGTCCGGCTCTGTGGCCCGGTCCAGTTCGGCGTGCAACAGCCGTACGCCGCGCGCGAGTTGCTCGTCCGCGCCGGTCACGGCGGCGAGCTGCTGGAGCAGCAGCGCGATCCCGGTGCGGCCGTGCACGAGGCCGGTGGCGTCGTTGGCGCCGAGGACCGGGGTGAGATCGGCGTCGGCCGGCAGCGCCGCCGTCAGCTCCAGGGCCCGGTCGATGTGGTGCTCGTCGCGGGTGTGGCCGTACATCGCCAGGTGAGTGAGCGCGACACCCGAGGTGCCGCCGTAGAGGGTCGCCGACGCTCCGGAGGCGATGATGGGGTGGTGGTCGGCGGCGGTGAGCAGATCCCTCGCCTCGTCCAGCATCCCGTGGTCGGCCAGCACCCAGGCGATGCCCGCGGTGCCCGCGTACAGCCCGGGGGGCAGTTTTCCGACGCCGCCGAGCGCGTCGTGCCGCAGTCGCTCCAGCACCCCTTCCGGCAGTGCGCGGCCCGCCCGGGTCAGGGCGTGCACGACGCCCGCGGTGCCGAAGGCCAGGCACTGGGTGTTGCTCTGGTAGCCCTCGGCGATGGTGGGGAACACCCGGTCGGGGTGGGCAGGATCGGCCATGGCCACCATGGCGTCGGCGGTACGGTCGCGCAGGTCGGCCAGGTGCCGCAGCGGGTCCGCGGCGACTTCCTCGGGCGTCGGGATGGGGGTGACGCCGTCGGCCGCGGCCCGCGGCCGGTGATACCTGACGGCCCGCTGCCACAGCGGCTCCGGCAGCGGCGCCCGCTCCAGCAGTTCGCGGCGCAGGTGCGCGAGGGTGTCGGGATTGCGCTGCGCCACCTGGTGGAAGGGTCCGATGAGCAGCAGGGCGAGACCGGCCAGGCCGTACGTGTCGTGGATCAGCGGGTCGTCGCCGACGAGTTCGGCGGGCGGGGTATAGCCGGGCGTTCCCATCACCGGAGCGTCGTCGCTGTCCAGGCGCTGGGCGGCCTCGAAATCGACCAGTCTGATGCCGTCGTCCTCGGTGACCATCACATTGCCGGGGCTGACGTCGACGAAGAGGTAGCCGGCCGTGTGCAACCGGTGCAGCGTGCTCTCGATCTCCGCGAACAGCTTCTCGCACCGGCCGTAGTAGTCCCCGGCCGCTTCGGGTCCGCGGTCGACGCCGAGCATGACCTGATTGGCTACCATCCAGCGCTGGAGCGTCGTGCCCTCGATGAACTCGGTGACGAGGAAGTCGTGCTCCCACTCGCGGAAGTAGGCCAGCGGCTCCGGGGCGAGGCCGGGCACCGCATCGTGGAGTGCGGTCAACGTCTCCCATTCGCGGCGGAGTTGGTCGGGGGCCGTGGTGTCGCCCATCGCCACCCCGGTGTGCGCGCGCGCTTCCTTGATGAAGACCTTGCGACCGGTGGCCGTCTCCCGTCCCAGGTACGCGCCGCCGGAGTTGGTGAACTGGAGCGCGTCTTCGAAGGCGAATCCATGGAAGACGATCGGTTCGGCTACGCCGGCGGCGGGCTCGTGCACGGGATCCGCGGCGGGCTCGGCCGGGGGTTTCGCCGCCGGGCGCGTCTGGATGAAGGGGTCGGACATGCCCGCCGGGAGGTAGAAGGAGAATCCTCTGCGGTCCTCCTCCAACTCGCCGTCGGCGCCGCGGACGAGCAGGGTGTGGGTGCCGTCGGCGTTGACGCGCTCGCGCGGGGCGAAGGCCCCGTAGCGGTAGTGGACCGTGCGCGAGTCCCGGTACCGCCTGTCGGTGAGGATGAACGGGCCTTCCTCGTCGGCCAGTTCGGTGCGCAGCCGTTCCATGAGGTCACGGGCCGCGGCGACGCTGGTGGGGTACGCGGCGATGAATTTCCCGCTCTGCTGCCTGGCGGCCTGCTTGTGGTGGGTCCACCAGTAGAAGAGCCTGCCGGCGAGGTGTTTGAAGGCGACGTCCCGCTCGAAGCAGACGGCCGCGACGGTGTCGAGGACGTACGGCAGGCGGTCGGGCCGCGCGGACACGTGCACCTTCCAGCCGTCCTCGACACCGCGGAGCTGCTTGCCCCGGTGCCACATGGTCCAGATCCCCGACGGGGTCTCGGTCCACCCGTCCGGCACCGGCCCGGGTCGGTAGATCTCACCCCGGTCACGGGTGGTCTCCAGCGGCGCGTAGAACTCTCTGTCCGCCACGACGAACGGGAAGGGGATCATGGGCCTCTCCGATGTGGGACGCGAGGGGACGGCGGCTCAGCAGCAGACGACGACGCTGGTCGCGCTTATCGACGCGATGGGGCTGCTGATCAACGACGTCGTGGGGTCCATCTCCTGGAGGCTCAAAGGGGTTTCGGCGTGCGCCTCCACCTCGAATCCGCCCTCGTCGTCGGCGGCGACCGCGCCTTCGGGCGTGTTCTCCTCGGCAGCGGATTCGGCGGAATCACTCATGGACGTCTCCTGTCGGTTCTGAGGTGTCGGAAGGGCGGCCCCTGAGGACAACGCGAGCACGAAAGACGAGTGGGTGGCGCGCCCACGCAGGACGCGCCACCCACCCAGGGTCGGTCAGGCGCAGGCGGCCAGGCTGACCGTGCTGCCGGGGGCCTGGAGGCCGCCCAGCACGCCCTCGCCCTGGTCGGGCTTGCTCACGCCCATCTCCTGGAGGTCCAGGGGGGATTCGGCGTGCGCCTCGACCTCGTTCTCGGGGGTCTCCGCGATGTCCTCGTTGGTGGGCTCGACGGAATCAGCCATGATCGTCTCCTCTTCTGGGCGGGGTACGAGCAGGTGGTGGGAACACCTCAGAAGCTAGGACCGGCCGTTTCGGAACCGGTGAAGCCGCGGTATAAGCGCGGTATCGTCCCAGGTGATCCGGGGTTGGCCCGAACTCTCACCAGCAGTCCCCGCATTGCCGGTTCGCCACAGGCACATCATCTGATATAAGTCGTCTGCCTGATGTCATTCATCTCAGCTCACGATCCCCTCCCCGGGTCAGCGGGCGGGAAAGGTGAAACCGGATATGGCCGAACCAGCGCACGTCAGTCTGCGGCTCTCCGTCCTCGGCCCGCTGTCCGTCGGCACGGCCGAAGGCCCCTTCCCGCTCGGCCCGCTCAAACAGCGGCTGCTCCTGGCCATGCTGCTGTGCCGCCCCAACACCCCGGTCTCGCTGGACTTGTTGACGGACACCTTGTGGGACGGCAATCCGCCGCGCACCGCGCGCAAGAACATCCAGGTGTACGTCTCCGCGCTGCGCAAACTGCTCGACCGCGCCGGAGCGGGCGACCGGCTCGAGCACCAGCCGGGCGGCTACCTGCTGCGGGTGCGCGACGACGAGTTGGACGCCCTGCGCTTCCAGGGCCTGGCCAGATCCGCCCGCGAGGCCGCCGGACAGGGCGCGTTCGGCCCGGCGTCCCGGATGCTGCGCGAGGCGATGGGACTGCGGCAGGGGCCGCCGCTGCACGACCTGAGATTCTCACCCACCGTCAGATCCGAGGCGGAGCGGCTCGACAGCCGCTACCTCCAGGTCTACGAGGACTGGGCCGAGGCCGAGTTGCGGCTGGGCCGGGCCACCGAAGTCGCCGACACCGTGGCCGATCTGGTGGAGCGTCACCCCGAGCGCGAACGGCTCAGGGCCGTCCAGATGAACGCGCTGTTCGACCAGGGGCGGCAGACGGAGGCTCTGGCGGCGTACGAGGGGCTGCGCCGGCTGCTCGCCGTCGAGTACGGGCTCCAGCCGAGCCCCGCGCTGGAGACCCTGTACCGCTCGATGCTCGACGGCGGCCCGCAGGAGCCCGGCGGCCCCTTCGCCCAGTCCGGCGCGCGGGCCGCGGCGCGGCGCTCCTGCGGAGTCCTCGGCGCCCTGCTCCCCCAGGACCTGGCCGACTTCACCGGCCGCGAACGCCAACTGCGGTTCCTGCTCGGACTGTTGGGCAGTGACCGGCATCTGGCGGTCGTCACCGGGCCCGTCGGCACCGGCAAGACCGCGCTCGCGGTGCACACCGCTCACCGGCTCGCCGCGGAGTTCCCCGACGGCCGCGTGCTGATCCGGATGCGCGACGCGGCCGGGCGTCCGCGCACGGCCGCCTCGGTGGTCGCCGAGCTGGCCCGGATCGCGGACCTCCCCGAACAGCGGGCGGCGGCCGTCGACGACGGGTCGGAGGACGCCGAGGAGGCCGCCGCCGCGTGGCGCGACTGGCTCGGGCCGCGCCGCATCCTGCTGGTGCTGGACGACGCGGCCGACGAGGCGTCCGTACGGCCGCTGGTGCCGGACTCCGGCGGCAGCGCCGTATTGGTCACGGCCCGGACGCAGTTGGCCGGTCTGGTCTCCGCCCACCGGCTGGAACTGGCGCCCTTCGACCTCGGCGAGGGCCTCGAACTGCTCGGCCGGATCGTGGGCCACGAGCGGCTGCACGCCTGTCCGGAGGCGGCGCGGCGGATCGTCACCGCGACCGGGATGCTGCCGCTCGCGGTCCGGGTCAGCGGTCTGAAGCTCGCGGTACGACGCCATCTGCCGCTCGGCGAATACGCGGCGCGGCTGGCCGACGGCAGGACCGTACTGGACGAGTTGGTGGCGGGCGACACGGATGTACGGCCACGGCTGGCGAGCGGGTGGCGGGATCTGTCGTCGGCGGACCGGACCACGCTGTGCCTGCTGGGCCACCTGCCGGAGGGGCCCTTCACGCTGCGGCAGGCCGCGGCGGCCCTCACCTGCGGCCAGGACGACGCGCTGCGCCGACTGGAGTCCCTGCTCGACGCGGGCGCGCTGCTCGCCCCGGACAGCGAGGTCACCGCGCACGCCGCGCGGTACGAACTCCCGCGCCTGACAAGAGTCTACGCGCGTGAACAATCCCTCCTGGGGATGCGGCCGCTCCCCCGGGCCACCGCCTGAGGGGCCTCCGGCGGAGGCACACGCGACGGAGCACGGCACCGCGCGCGCCGGTGAGCTGCGGATTTACCGTTTCCCAACCGTCCATGACCCCGACCTCGAACCGGCCCCGCCGACACTTCGGTGGACGAGGAAGGGAGCACGCGATGGAACTCGCCGAACTCATGACGCTGCGCCCCGAACCCGGCGCGGGCCTGCTCCTGACCGTCACCGGCCGCTGCCCCCTGCACTGCGCGCACTGCTCGACCGCCGCCACGATGGCCGCGGACGAGCCGGACGCGGACCGGCTGCGCGCCTTCGTCTCCACCTTCACCCCGGCCGAGCACCCTTCGGTGCTGATGATGACCGGCGGCGAGCCCTTGCTGCGGCCCGAGTTGGTCACCGACCTCGCCGCGACTGCGCGCGCGGCGGGCACCAGAACGGCGCTGCTGACCGGCGCCTTCTTCGTCGGCCGGGCGGACCACGCCGTGGGACGCCTGGACTCCGGCGCCGACCCGCTGTCCGTTCCCGCGGCTGTTCCCGCGGCTGTTCCCGAGCGGATCTGGCGGGCGGTCACCTCCGTCGACCACTTCTCGGTGAGCCTCGACGCCTTCCATGAGCGCGAGGTCGACCGCCGGTCCGTCTTCGCGCTGATCCGGCGGGTGCTGGACGCCGGAGTGGCCACCAGCTTCCACCTGGTCGGCGCCGGCCCCGACGACCCGTACCTCGCGGACGTGACCACCGATATCCGCCGCACCTTCGGCGACCGCGTCCCGATGCTCGTCAACTCCCTGCGCCGGGTGGGACGCGCCGCGTCCTGGGCCGCCGCGAACACCGCACTGCCCGGTACCGCGCTTCCCCGTACCGCACTTCGTAGCACCGCGCTTCCCTGTACCACGGCGCCCGACCCCGAGCGGGCGCTGCCCTGCTCGATGGCCGCCTGGCCGGTGGTGGCCGCCGACGGCACGGTGGTCGCCTGCTGCAATCAGCGGGTCGTCGACCGCAGGCCCGCCCCGCGTCACCTGACGCTCGGTCACATCGCCACCGACGACTGGCAGTCGGTCGCCGTACGGGCCCGTACCTCTCCGGTCCTGCGGATGATCAGGACGGTCGGCCCTGCCCACCTCCTGCACCGGTACGGCGGCGCGCGGCAGGCGGCCCCGCGCCCCGACTACTGCGCGGGC
>NZ_MECL01000184.1 GCF_014596445.1 Streptomyces sp. CBMA29
GGGCGGCGTACGCGGCGGGGTGCGGCGGGCGTCGGCGCGGGTGATCAGCACATCGCCGTCGGGGGACTCGGCGGCCGGGGCCAGGCCCATCGCGCGCAATTTGTCGAGCAGCACGGCCGGTTCCGACTGGGCCGCGAGCACCGTCGGCGCCAGGCGGCGCAGCCCGAGGCCCGACGCGCGCCGGTCGGCGAGCAATTCGGTCAGCAGCGCGTCGTCGTCGCAGCGCAGATACGCCGACGCGGCCCCCACCCGCAGCGTGCCGTGCCTGCGCGCCACGTCGTCGATCAGGTAACTCAGCGGCTGCGGCACCGGCGTGCGCGAGTGCGAGGTGAGGAAGGACTGGAGTTCCGCCGCCGTGCGCCCGGCGTCCAGGGCGCGCCGTACCGACTCCGGTGTGAAGCGGTAGACCGTCGCGCCGCCCTTGGACTCGATGTCGGCCAGCACCCCGAGCGTCTCGGCGAGCGGCGCCTTCAGCGGCCCCGGCGCGACCGCCGTCAGGTCGGCCTGGAGCAGCACGTGGTCCAGCGGCTCGGGCAGCAGCGGCG
>NZ_MECL01000185.1 GCF_014596445.1 Streptomyces sp. CBMA29
GGAGGAATAATCCCAGTCGCGCACAGCGTCCTCGCTGTGTTCTGTTCTTCAAAGGAACCTCGTCTCGTAACGAGACGGGGTATCAACATATCTGGCGTTGACTTTTGGCACGCTGTTGAGTTCTCAAAGAACGGAAGCTTCCTTCAGACCGTTTCACCGGCCCTCCGGGCTTTCCCTTCGTCGTGTCTCCGACTTTAGCAGAAGTTCACTGGTCGGAATTACCACTCGCGTTTCGGAGACACGGATGCCCGAACTGAGATTTCTCTCGGGTTGGGTGGTGTGTCTTCGTCGAGCGAAGCGACATGAATCCTAGTTGGTCACCAGCGGACCTGTCCAGCTCGTGACAACCGTTCGAACCTACCTCCCCGCCAACCCTGAGTCAATGGTTCACCGTGAGGAACTTTCAGGCGGCCTCACGCGAAGGTCGACGGAGGGGTCTCCAGGTCTTCCAGCTCGACGCCGGGGGCCGCGAGGACCACGTCCCCGGCGATGTGGACGTCGTGCTGATCGCCCGTCGCGAGGTCGTTGACCTGGTACTCGTCCACAGCCAGCGGCCCGTTGTCAGTGGCGTGTGCTGTCCTGGTGATCAAGGACCAAGACTGGTCCACGGTGAGGGGCGCGAGCACGGGGGGCCGGAATGACACGAGACGTACGCGGGTGGCGGGGCCGCCGGGTTCCAGGCGGAGCAGTCGCGCGGTGGCGATCAGGAACGCGGGCGAGGCACCGGTGAAGGCGTGGGCGGCGGCGTTGCCCTCCTGAGCGTGATCGCCGGTGGGGTCGGTACGCACCCAGGTGACGCCGTCGAGTGCGGCTCCGCGTACCTGCCAGGCGGACGCGTGGAGTTCGAGGCGGATGGGGCGGCCGAGCTGGTCGAGGGTGAGGTCGACCGAGCCCGCGTGATCACCGCCGGGGGTGGTGGTCTGCGCGGTGTAGCGCCAGCCGGAGGGACCGGTGGCGCAGTGGAAGTGTTCTGCACCGAGGGGGGTGTGGTCGTGTGTGTCGTGGAACGAGTAACGGCCTCGGGGCATGGTGGGGTCTCGGTGTCTTTCGGTGTGCCGGTGACGTGCGAGGCCCCCGCCTCGGACGGGAGGCGGGGGCCAGCGCGCGGTGGATCAGTAGCGGTAGTGGTCGGACTTGTAGGGGCCTTCGACCTTCACGCCGATGTAGGCGGCCTGCTCCGGGCGGAGCGTGGTGAGCTTGACGCCCAGCGCGTCCAGGTGGAGACGGGCGACCTTCTCGTCCAGGTGCTTGGGGAGCACGTAGACGCCGATCGGGTACTCCTCCGGCTTGGTGAACAGCTCGATCTGGGCCAGGGTCTGGTCCGCGAAGGAGTTGGACATCACGAAGGAGGGGTGGCCGGTCGCGTTGCCCAGGTTGAGCAGGCGGCCCTCGGACAGCACGATCAGCGTCTTGCCGTCGGGGAAGGTCCAGGTGTGGACCTGCGGCTTGACCTCGTCCTTGACGATGCCGGGGATCTTCGCGAGGCCGGCCATGTCGATCTCGTTGTCGAAGTGGCCGATGTTCCCGACGATGGCCTGGTGCTTCATCTTGGCCATGTCGGAGGCCATGATGATGTCCTTGTTGCCGGTCGTGGTGACGAAGATGTCGGCGATGCCGATGACGTCGTCGAGGGTGGCGACCTGGTAGCCGTCCATCGCGGCCTGGAGCGCGCAGATCGGGTCGATCTCGGTGATGACGACGCGGGCGCCCTGGCCGCGCAGCGACTCCGCGCAGCCCTTGCCGACGTCGCCGTAGCCGCAGACCACGGCGACCTTGCCGCCGATCAGGACGTCGGTGGCGCGGTTGATGCCGTCGATCAGGGAGTGGCGGCAGCCGTACTTGTTGTCGAACTTCGACTTGGTGACCGCGTCGTTGACGTTGATCGCCGGGAAGAGCAGCGAGCCGTCCTGCTGCATCTCGTAGAGGCGGTGGACGCCGGTGGTGGTCTCCTCGGTGACGCCGCGGATCTCGGACGCGAGCTGCGTCCACTTCTGCGGGTTCTCGCCGAGGGTGCGGTTGAGGAGGCGGAGGATGAACTGCTCCTCCTCGCTCTCCGCGGTGGCCGGGTCGGGGGCGGCGCCGGCCTTCTCGAACTCGACGCCCTTGTGGACCAGGAGCGTGGCGTCGCCGCCGTCGTCCAGAATGATGTTGGGGCCGCCGGTGGCGGTGTCCGGCCAGGTCAGGGCCTGCTCCGTGCACCACCAGTACTCTTCGAGCGTCTCGCCCTTCCAGGCGAAGACGGGGATGCCCTGCGGGTTCTCCTCCGTGCCGTTCGGCCCGACGGCGATGGCCGCGGCCGCGTGGTCCTGGGTGGAGAAGATGTTGCAGGACGCCCAGCGGACGTCGGCGCCGAGGGCGACGAGGGTCTCGATCAGGACGGCGGTCTGGACGGTCATGTGCAGCGAGCCGGTGATCCGCGCGCCGGCCAGCGGCTGCGTGGCGGCGTACTCGCTGCGGATGGACATCAGGCCGGGCATCTCGTGCTCGGCGAGGGTGATCTCCTTGCGGCCGAAGGCGGCAAGCGAGAGGTCCGCGACCTTGAAGTCGGTGGCGGTGGTGGTCATATGAAGTGCTCCTCGGTGCTGCGGTCGAGGCGGACGTGGATACGGCGCGGCCACGGGGCGTCTACGGGGGTGCCATCGTGCGGACACACCCGTCCCCTTGCGGCAGCGCAATCCGTCGGAGGCCCTCTCTCCCTCGGCCGGGCATCGCGAGATGACCCGCCCGACCGCCATCAGCAGCGACGTCTGGCTACGACAAAGCTACACCGGACGGACGGTCCGCCCCAGTGCGCTTCTGGTCACCGGCCGCCCGGAGTCTGGTCCGGGTCGGGGCCCGCGGCGGCGGCCTGCTCGCTGTAGATGTCGGGTTCCAGGTAGACGGCGCGGGCGAAGGGTTCCGCGGCGCGGATGCGTTCCTCGGCGGCGTCGATGGCGCGGGCGACCTCGGCGGCGGTGTCGTCGTGCTGCACGGCGATCTTGGCGGCGACGAGGAGTTCTTCGGGGCCGAGGTGCAGGGTGCGCATGTGGATGACGCCGGTGACGGTGTCGCCGTCGACGACGGCCGCGCGGATCCTGGCCAGCGAGTCGGGTCCCGCGCCTTCGCCGATCAGCAGCGACTTGGTCTCGGCCGCGAGGACGAGGGCGATGGTGATGAGCAGCAGGCCGATGCAGAGGGTGCCGATGCCGTCCCAGACGCCGTCGCCGGTGGCGAGGGCGATGCCGACGCCGATCAGGGCGAGGACGAGGCCGATGAGGGCGCCGAAGTCCTCCAGGAGGACGACGGGGAGTTCGGGTGCCTTGGCGCGGCGGATGAACTCGGCCCAGGACTGCTTGCCGCGGGTGTGGTTGGACTCCTTGATGGCGGTGCGGAAGGAGTAGCCCTCGGCGATGACCGCGAAGACGAGGACGCCGACCGGCCAGTACCAGTGCTCGATCTCGTGCGGGTGGCGGATCTTCTCGTAGCCCTCGTAGAGCGCGAACATGCCGCCGACGGAGAACAGGACGATCGAGACGAGGAAGGCGTAGACGTAGCGTTCCCTGCCGTAGCCGAAGGGGTGCTCGTCATTGGCGGCGCGCTTGGCCTTCTTGCCGCCGATCAGAAGCAGCGCCTGGTTGCCGGAGTCGGCGATGGAGTGCACGCCTTCGGCGAGCATCGAGGACGAGCCACTGAACGCGAAGGCCACGAACTTGGCCACGGCGATGGCCAGGTTGGCGCTCAGCGCCGCGACGATCGCCCGTGTTCCGCCTGACGCGCTCATAGGTGCTGGGGTCCCTTTCGTCGGCCCGGGGCCTGTGCCTTGTCGTACCGGGCGCTGCGGACGCACATTGTTGCAGCCCGTCGGGCTTTTGGTGCGTCAGGCGGCCACGGTGGCCCGGAAGACGGTGCCTTCGCCGGTCAGGGTGGTGCTCTCGCTCGCGGGGACGTACGCCGACTCGCCGGGGGCCAGCGTCAGGGTGGTGCCGTCTCCGTCGCGCAGTTCGGCCCGGCCCGCGGTGCAGAGCAGGATCTGCGGGGTGCCGGAGTCGAGGGTGCGGGCCTGCGCGCCGGAGGCCAGGACGTGGCGGGAGAGCCGGAATTCGTCGATCGGTGCGGTGTACAGCTCTTCGCCGTCGGGGGCGGCCTCGGGGCGCAGGACGCCCGGGTCGCCGGCCTCGAAGCGGACGATGCGCAGGAGTTCGGGGACGTCGATGTGCTTGGGGGTGAGGCCGCAGCGCAGGACGTTGTCGGAGTTGGCCATGATCTCCACGCCGAGGCCGTCGAGATAGGCGTGCGGGACGCCCGCGCCGAGATAGAGGGCTTCGCCGGGTTGCAGACGTACGTAGTTGAGCAGCATCGCGGCGATGACGCCGCGGTCGCCGGGGAAGCTGTGGGCGGCCTGGGCGTAGGCGGCGTAGTCCGCGGCGTAGGGGGTGTCGGTGGTGGACAGCCGGGCGGCGGCCTCGGCCGCGGCGGTGACGGTCTCGGCCATCGCCTCGGGTTCGGCGGTGAGGACGGCGGCGAGGACTTCGCGCAGCGCCTTGTCCTCGGGGTGGGCGCGGAGGATGTCGGCGTAGGGGGCGAGGGCGGGGACGCCGAGTCCGTCGATGAGGTCGGCGGCGTCGGCGGGACGGCGGAAGCCGCACAGTCCATCGAACGCGGAGAGCGCCACGAGCATTTCGGGCTTGTGGTTGGCGTCCTTGTAGTTGCGGTCGGGGGCGCCGGTCGGGATGCCGCGGGCTTCCTCGTCGGCGAATCCGGCCTTGGCCTGCGCGAGGTCGGGGTGGACCTGGACGGAGAGCGGCGCGCCCGCGGCCAGCACCTTGAGCAGGAAGGGCAGCCTGGGGCCGAAGCGCTTGACGGTGGTGTCGCCGAGTTCGGCGCGGGGGTCGGCCGCGATCACCGTGTCGAGTGCGACGGGGCCTTCGCCGCGGTCGATCCGGGAGGGCGCGCCGGGGTGGGCGCCCATCCACAGTTCGGCCTGGGGTTCGCCGGTCGGCGGTGTGCCGAGCAGTTCGGGGATGGCGGTGGTGGATCCCCAGGCGTAGGGGCGGATCGTGTTGGTGAGGCGGTTCATGCGGTCATGTTCTCTCAGCCGAGGCGACGGTCAGATAGACGGTGGCGAAATCCGCGAGGGCGATCAGTTCGGCCGCGGTGTCGAGCGGGCCGCCGGGGGCGGCGGCGATCTCGCTGAGCGGGGTGTCGTGGGCGTACGCCTGCTCGCGGGCGGCGAGAGTGGCGGCTCCGGGCTGCTCGGAGTTCTCCTGGAGGAGCACGATCCGCAGGCGCAGTCCCCCGGGTTCTTCGACGCGGTCGCGGAAGAAGTCCTCGGGGTCGGCGGCCAGGGCGAGGGCGCTGGCCTGGAGGGGGCCGTGGACGGTGAGCGCGGCGGGCAGTTCCGCGGTGAGCGCGGGCTGGCCCGCGCGGGTGCCGAGCACGGTCGCGAAGCGGCGGGCGGCGGTCGCGGAGAGCCGGCCCTGGCTCCACAACAGCGGGAGGGCGTCAGCCAGTTCGGCCGCGAGGGTCTTGGCGGGGTTGGTGTACGTGGCGATGGCGGGGCCGCAGCGGGCGGCGACCTCGTCGAGCCGGTCGGCGACGCCGTACAGCGCCTGGGTGGGTGCGCTCAGCAGGCCGATCCGGTCGGCGAGGGCGAGGAGCGGGGCGAGGAGCGCCCAGAAGGCGCCCGCGTCGTTGGCGGGGTCCTCGTCCGCGGGGTCCGCGCCGTTGCCGAAGGGCGCGGCGAACGGCAGGGCCATGCCGTGCACCTGTTCCACGGCTTCGGCGAGCGGTGCCTTGACCGGGGTGACGGCGGCGGCGGTGCAGCCGCGGCGGTAGGCCTGCTCCACGAGGTCGGTCAGGCCCTGCTCGCTGCCCTGCGGGGTGATGAGCAGCAGCAGGTCGAGCGGTCCCGCCCAGCCGGGCAGTGTCCAGCGGGACTGTTGCGGGGTGGGTCCTGTGGGCGGCAGCACCTCGACGGGGCAGGTCGCGGAGCCGAGGGCGACCAGCAGGTCGGCGACCGCGGCGGCGTCGGGTCCGCTGGCCGCGAGCAGGACGGTCCTGGGGCGGCCGTCGGGCCGCAGCGCGGTGACTCCGGCCTCTTCGGCCAGGCGCAGCGCGGTGCGTACGCGGGCGCCGGCGGCGGCGACGCCCAGCAGCAGTCCGCGGCTGTCCGCGCGGGCCAGCGCTTCGGGGTCCTCAAGCAGCGACTCGTCGAACAACGCGACCTCCCGGTCGGAAGCGGTCTGGTCAGGGTCGGCGGATGGATGGATGGATGGGTGGATGGGACGGTCCGGCGGGCGTGCGGGGGCGTCAGCGGGGGCGGCGGGCCTCGTCGACGAGGAGTACGGGGATGTCGTCGCGTACGGGGTAGGCGAGGCCGCACGTGTCGGAGGTGCAGACCAGCTCGTTCGCGTCGGCGTCCTCGCGGAGCGGGGCGTGGCACGCCGGGCAGGCGAGGATTTCCAGGAGGCTGGGTTCGACGAGCGGCATGGTGGGGTCCTCCGTGCTGGGTGCGGCGAGCGGCGAGGTGCCGCCGCGCGCGGGACTGCGGTCGGGATACGGCGGGCGCGTGCTCCGAGCGGTACGGTCCCGGGCCGGGCCGACGGCTCCCGCCGCGTACGTTCTCAGCCTATAGCCGTAGCGCCCGGCCCCGAGTGCGGCCTGTGGATAACTCGGCCGCGCCCGTGCGGCGACCGGACCCGTATGGCGACCAGGCGCGTACGGCGACCGGACCCCGTACCCCCGCATCGGGCCCGTGCCGCGCGTCGGGCCCCCGAGACCACGCGGGCTCACGCCCTGACGATCGCCAGCACCTGGTCCCTGACGCGGGCCACGCCCTCCGCGTCGCGCGCCTCGACGTTCAGCCGCAGCAGCGGCTCGGTGTTGGAGGCGCGGAGGTTGAACCACCAGTCGGCGGAGGTGACGGTGAGCCCGTCCAGTTCGTCGAAGGTGACGCCGTCCTGGCCGGCGAAGGCGGCGCGGACCGCCGCGGTGCTCGCGTCCTGGTCGGCGACGGTGCTGTTGATCTCACCGGAGCCCGCGTAGCGGTCGTAGGCGGCGACGAGGGCGGACAGCGGGCCGTCCTGGGCGCCGAGGGCGGCCAGCAGGTGGAGGGCGGCGAGCATGCCGGTGTCGGCGTTCCAGAACTCGCGGAAGTAGTAGTGCGCGGAGTGCTCGCCGCCGAAGACGGCGCCGGAGTCGGCCATTTCCTGCTTGATGAAGGAGTGGCCGACACGGGTGCGCACCGGAACGCCGCCGTGTTCCCTGACCACTTCGGGCACCGACCAGGACGTGATCAGATTGTGGATGATCGTGGCGCCGGGGTGCTTGGCCAGTTCGCGGGCGGCGACCAGCGCGGTCACCGCGGACGGGGAGACGGGTTCGCCGCGCTCGTCCACCGCGAAGCAGCGGTCGGCGTCACCGTCGAAGGCCAGGCCGATGTCGGCGCCGGTCTCGCGGACCCGCGCCTGGAGGTCGACCAGATTCTTCGGGTCGAGCGGGTTGGCCTCGTGGTTGGGGAAGGTGCCGTCCAGTTCGAAGTACATCGGCACCAGGTCGACGGGCAGCCCGTCGAGGACGGTGGGCACGGTGTGGCCGCCCATGCCGTTGCCCGCGTCCACGACCGCCTTGAGCGGCCGGATTCCGGAGAGGTCGACCAGCGAGCGCAGATAGGCGGCGTAGTCGCCGAGCACGTCGCGCCGCACCAGGGTGCCGGTTTCCACGCCGACGGCGGGGACGCCGTTTTCCAGCCACTTCTCGGCGAGCGCACGGATGTCGGCGAGCCCGGTGTCCTGGCCGATCGGGGCGGCGCCCGCGCGGCACATCTTGATGCCGTTGTACCGCGCCGGGTTGTGACTGGCCGTGAACATGGCGCCGGGCAGGTCGAGTTGCCCGCTGGCGAAGTACAGCTCGTCGGTGGAGCAGAGGCCGATCTCGGTGACGTCCGCGCCGCGGGAGGCGGCGCCGCGCGCGAAGGCGGCGGACAGGCCGGGGGACGAGGGCCGCATGTCGTGTCCGACGACGATCGCCGTGGCGTCGGTGACCGTGGCGAAGGCGGCGCCGAAGATCTCGGCGAGCGGCTCGTCCCACTGGTCGGGTACGACTCCGCGTACGTCGTAGGCCTTGACGAGCTGCGACAAATCGGCCACTGCACACCTCTGGTGAACTCTGGTGAAGGGGTCGGAACGGCGCCGGTGGGCGGCGCGGTGGAGTTTCCACCACAACCTACCCCGATGGGGTGAGCGGAGTTTTTCGCCGCTGCCGCGACGCGAGGGGTGGCGTCACGGGAGCCCCGAAAGGGTCAACGAGGCGGCGCGAGGGGCGGCTTGCGCGGGCGGATCGGCTGGTGGGGACCGCTGCTACTGCTCGGGCGAGCGGAGTACGCGCAGATGACCGCGGCGGGCCACTTCGAGCGGGTCGATGTCGCGCGGGCCCGGACCCTGCTGGCGGCGTTCCGGGGGGCGGGCCGCCTCGCGCACCGCGTTGGCAAGCGCTTCGAGGTCGTCGCCGCTGGGTCCGACGGGACCGGTGTCCGTCGCCAGGCGCACGACTTCCCAGCCACGGGGCGCGGTCAGCCGTTCGGAGTGCTCGGAGCACAGGTCGTAGCAGTGCGGTTCCGCGTACGTGGCGAGCGGTCCGAGAACGGCGGTGGAGTCCGCGTAGACGTACGTCAGCGTCGCGACGGCGGGACGGCCGCATGCGGTGCGCGAACAGCGACGTACAAGGCTCACGAGGTTGGACGGTACCGCACTCTTGAGCGGGCCGCGACGACTCTCCGCCAGCTCACCCGGTCGTGTCGTCATGTGCCCCCGGGATCGTGCCGTGTGACGGCCGCCGCGCTGACCTGGGCGGACGGAAAAGACCTGGCAGGCGCGGGGCCGCGGTACGGGAGAAGTACGACACAAGGTGACGGCCGTGACAGCAGGCGGCTGGCGCATATGCGTCTGATCTATGGCCAGATGCTGACCGCGTGGTGTCCGTCCTGTGCGCACCCAGCGGGAGGGCTAGGCTCATCGCTGATGGAAAGCTCGGCACCTCCTCCTTCCGCACCCCGTCCGCGCCACCGCGACCGCCACGGACGTGGGATGCGCGGGCCCATCGCGCCCCCGCAGGTGCCGCTGGCGCTCAGCCGCGCCGACGCCTTCGACGACCTGGTGCGCGACGCCGCCGACCGGCTGGAAAGACGCTGGCCGCAGCTCGCCGACGTCGAATTCGCCGTCCAGGAGGTGCCCTGGGCGAAGGACACCCCGCCGGCGGACGACGACACGGTGCCGCTGGGCCGTCTCATCGGCGCGGGCAAGGACCGGCCGAGCCGCATCGTGGTCTACCGGCGCCCGGTGGAGATCCGCGCCAAGACCCGCGACGAGCGGGCGCTCCTGGTGCACGAGATCGTCGTGGAGCAGGTCGCGGAACTGCTCGGCCTGTCCCCCGAGAACGTCGACCCGAAGTACGGCGAGGACTGACACTGGCCCCGCGCGGCCCAGACCAGGAGCACGAGACCGCGCGGACCGCACCATGTGCGGGAAAACTCCCTGGGGCGGGTCCAGCGGATCACGCCCTAGTGGTTGAGAATCCCCAGGTCGGCGCGGGCGGCGGGGACATCCACCATGCCGTGGTCGTCGGACATCGGCTGGATCGTGAACATCGGCACCCCGTCCAGCGGGAGCGCCAGCGTCCGTGAGGCGTAGACGCTTCCGCCGGAGACGCGCTCGACGGTCACGGCGAACGTACCCTTGCCGGACTCGGGCAGCGGCGGCGGGACGGCGACGGTCGTCCCCGCCTTGACGCTGACCGTCTTCGACACCGGCTCGCCGCCGGAGGATCCGGCCGACGCGGTGATCTTCACACTGGCGTCCTGGCCGACGGCAACCAGCGACAAGGTAGAGCCCTTGGTGCGGTTGTCGGCGACCGTGGAGCGGGTCTCGATCGCCGGGGTGGCGGGCAGGAACGCCATCTCCTGCTTGTCGCCCTTGCCGCGCGTCACCCGCAGACCCGCCACGACGGGGACCGCCGCGTGGACCTGGCTGGAGGTGATGAGCAGCGAACCCGCCTCGCCCTTGGTGAGGTCCCCGAGGTCGACCGCGCTGGTCATACCGCTCTTGACGTGCAGCGTCTCGTGTCCCGCGGGAGTGATCGAGCCGGTCGGCGTCGCCAGCTTCAGCGTCAGGTCGGCGTCGTCGGAACCGGCCGCGTACACCACCAGGCGCACGGTCGCGGCGTCGGCAGGAATGCCGGGCAGCACCAGGCTGGTGGCGGGCTCGGCTGCCGGGGTCAGCCAGTCGCTGCCGAGCTTCTTGTCGATGGCCTGGACGGCCGCGCCGACCCGGCCGCTGCGCGCCACGACGTGCACGGTGAGGTCCTGCGCCTTGTCCGCGACCAGGGTGGACAGCAGCACCGGCTTGGCGGACTTGCCCGGCACGGTGATGCCGTCGCCGGTGGACGCCTTCAGCAGGCCGTCCTTGCCGTACAGCTCGATGTCGACGACCGCCGGGGTGTCGTCGGGGTTCACCAGGTGCAGGAAGTCCTGCCGGTCGGGTCCCGTGCTGGCGCCCGCGAACCAGAATTCGCTGTCCGGCGCCACACAGGACGCGCCGAGCAGGCCGCGGCCCGCCCCGGTGTCCACGACGGTGGTCTGCTGGACGGTCCAGCCGGGCGCGAGCGGCCCGTCGGCCGTGCCGATCAGCGCGGGCGCGTCGGGCTTGTCGGTGGAGCTGGTGGCGGGCTTGCCCGCGGCCTTCAGCGGGGTGAGCGCCTTGCCCTTGGGCGTCGCGGGGACCAGTTGCGCGCTGCCGGAGCCGGTCGCGCCCGCCGTCCCCTGCGGGGTGAACGAGGTGTAGGTGGTGTTGGCGAATTCCGACGAGGACGGCGCCGGGCACAACAGATTGCTGCGCTGTACGGGCAGCCGGGCCGCTGAGGCCACCGGCGCGGTGTCCCGGTCGCCGCCGCCGGACACCACGGCGGCGCCGGTCAGTACGGCCAGCGCGGCCACGGCGCCCGCCAGGGAGATCGTGCTGCGGTTCACTGCTGGTCGCTCCCGTCGCGGCGCTGGTCGCCTTCGGCGTAGTACGGGGCCGCCGGGTCGGGGTACGCGGCCGGGTCATAGGGCTGCTGTCCGCCGTACGGCGCCTGTCCGTCGTACTGCTGCTGCGGGTCGTAACCCGCCGTCTCGTCGTAACCGGCCGCCTCTTCGTGGCCGGTCGTCGCGTACGGGTCGTAAGGGGGCGGGGGCTGCTGCGGGTAGCCGTACTGGTCGGTGTAGCCGACCTGCCGCTGCTCGTACGTGCCCGGCTCCGCCGCGTACTGCTGCTGCCCGTCCCATTGCTGCTGGGCGGGGTCGGCGCCGTAGCCCGGGTCCTGCTGCGGGTAGCCGTAGAACTGCTCACCGGTGTCGGGGGCCGGCACCGCATACGGGTCGTAACCGCCCTCAGAGGGGTCGTACGGGGTCTGCGGCGGGGCGTCGGGGCCCGCGGGGCCGTCCTGGCCCTGACGACCCTGGTGGGCCTGCTGGGCCGCGTAGGCCGTCTGCTCCTGGCCGTCGGTCTCCGCGAGGTCGGGATCGGCCGCCGCGGCCTCGGCGTCGGCCGCCGCCTGGAGGCGGCGGGCGCGACGGCCCTCGCCTGCACCTTGTGCGGGAATCTGGACGGCGCTGGGCGCGTCGGCCTCCGGCAGGTCGTCGTCGATCTCGCGGCGGCGGCCCGGCAGGGCCAGCACGATGACCACGAGAAGCAGCAGTCCCTGCGCGCCCAGCCAGAAGGTGTGCGTGAACGGCTCCTCATAGGTGACGTCCAGACGGCCGCCGGTGGCGGGCAACTGGAAGCCCTGCGCCCAGCCGTCGACGGTCGTCCCGGGCAGCGCGGACCCGTTCAGGGTGGCGTGCCAGCCCGGTGCGGCGGAGTCCGCCAGGCGCAATACGCGGCCTTCGGGACCCGCGGGCACCGTGGTGTGCGCCTCGACCTTGCCGGCCGCGACGGCGACGGGCTGCGCGCCCTTGCTGGTGATCGCGATCCGGGAGACCGCGTCGTTGACGCGCCACAATTCGCTGCCGTCCGCCTGGCTCACCCGGGACAGGCCCGGGGTGCTGTCCAGGACGCGGCCCACCGAGCGAGGCGCGCCCTTCTGCGCCAGTACGTAGCGGACGGCGTATCCGGCGAGGCGGCTGCCCTGGTCGGCGCCGGAACCCGCCACCAGGTTGGCGACGACGGTGTCGAGTTCGCTGTCGCGGGACGCCTCCGCGGCCAGTTCGGCGTCGCCGATCCGCGCGCCCGCGCCGCGCACCAGGGAGTACGAGATGCGGCCCGCGGTGCCGTTGAGCACCAGGGTGCGGGCCTGGTCGCGGGAGGTGCTCTCCTCGGCGACGAAGGCGGGCACCTGCTGCGGGTCCTGGCGCTTGATGGGGCCGTTCGCGCCGTCGGCGACCCAGGTGAAGGCGGCCAGCAGCGGCGCGAGGGCCGCGGCCAGCGCGATCAGGCCCGCGACGGGCTGGCGCCAGCCGAAGCCGCTGGCGGCGATCCGCTCCTTGGCGCCTTCCGCGCCGATCGCGGCGGCGGCCAGCAGGGCGAGACCGTAGACGAGGGTGGCGGGGCCCGCCCACGCCTTGGTGTTCTCGATGACGGCGAAGAGCAGCCCGGTCGCGGCGGCGGCCCAGGCGGCGACGATCGCCGGGCGGCGGGTGTCGCGCATCAGGGCGGCGAGCGCGGCCAGGACGACGCCGATCAGCAGGAAGGCGGCGCCCGCCTTGGGGCCGCCGGGGCTGAGCATCAGCAGATCGATGCCGGAGACGCCCTTGTCGCCGTACGGCAGTCCCGCCTCGTGCAGCAGGCGTCCGGGGTGTGTGAGCAGCGTCAGCGACCAGGGGGCGAGCAGCACGATCGGGGTGATCAGCAGAGCCGCGAAGCGCAGGAGCTGCGGGACCAGGAGCTGCTGCTGGCCGCGGGCCAGCCGCCAGCCGAGGGTGGCGGCGGCGAGTGTCAGGGCGATCGGCCAGGTGACCGGGGTGAAGGCGGTGGTGAAGGTGAGCATCAGCGCCAGCGCCCAGGTGGAGCGCCAGCCGGGCCGTGCGCCGCGCTCGATCGCGCCGTCGCCGAGCTGGAGGCCCGCGGTGCCGACGGCGGCACGCGCCATCAGCGGCAGCAGGATGGCCAGTACGGCGGTGCCGAGCCGTCCGGTGGCCAGTGCCCCGGTGGCGGCGGGCAGGAAGGCGTACGCGACCGACGCCCAGGCGCGCAGCAGGCGCGACTCGACGAGCGGCCGGGAGGCGAAGTAGGCGGTGATCCCGGCCAGCGGCACGGAGGCCACCAGCAGCAGGGTGAGGGTGAGTCCTGTGGAGCCGAAGAGCACGGTCGCGAAGAGCGCGAGGACCGCGATGTACGGGGGCGCGGCCTGGGTGCCGCCAGTGCCCAGCGCGTGCCAGGAACCCGTGTAGGTGCCCCACAGGTCGGAGGCGCCGGGGCTGGCGGGCAGCAGGGCGCCGCCGAAGAGGGCTCCGCCGCCGAGCAGTGAGCGGCAGGCGGCGAGCGAGACGACGAGCAGGACGGCGAACAGCACGGGGCCCGGCTTGCGGGCGACGCGCTTGAGCCGCGCGAATTGCTCGATTTCCAGGAATTCGCCGTCCTCGTCGCCCGGTCCCGACTCGGCGGAGCCGCCGTGCCGTCCCGCGGCGGCGGACGCGGAGTCCGCGCGGCCCGCGATGTTGCTGACGACCTGGTCGACGGTGGCGCGTACGGTCGCACCGGGCGGCGGGAAGAGCGGTCGCAGTTCGGAGGGCGGTACGGCGCCGCGGCCTCTTCTGCGTCTGGCGGCAAGCACTCGTCCGGGGCGCAGCAGGACGCCGAGCAGTCCGACGATCTCGTCGACGGCCTGTCCCGGCACCTTGCCGACGAGGTAGGCGAGCGTGCGCAATATGGTGCCGACGGCGATCCGCAGCATCACGTAGGGCAGCAGCGGGCCGCGGGTGTTGGCCAGCAGGGTGTAGACGGCGCCGGCCTTGTCGACGCGGTGCGGGTTGACCGAGGAGCGGCCCGCGCAGTCGACCGGGCGGCGCTCGCGGGAGGCGGCCTCGGCGTGCCACATGACGGCGTCGGGGGCGACCAGCACGGTGTGGCCCGCGGCTTGCGCGCGCCAGCAGAAGTCGACGTCGTCGCGCATCAGGGGCAGCCTGCGGTCGAATCCGCCCAGCTCCTCCCACACGTCGCGGCGCACCAGCATGCCCGCGGAGGACACGGCGAGCACCGGGCGGGTCTGGTCGTGCTGGCCCTGGTCCTGCTCGCGGCGTTCGAGCGCGGTCCAACGGCGACCGCTGCGGGCGATGCTGACGCCGACTTCGAGGAGCTGCCTGCGGTCGAACCAGCTCCGCAGTTTGGGGCCGATGACCGAGGCGGACGGCGAGGCGTCCGCGGTGCGCAGCAGGGCGGCGAGCGCTCCGGGGTCGGGCTCGCAGTCGTCGTGCAGCAGCCACAGCCAGTGGACGGGGTCGCCGTGCGGCTGCTCGGGTTCGTCGTACGCGTCGTCGTTCCAACTGCGGCTGACCGGGTCCCAGCCGCTGCGGCGTCCCAGGTACGGCAACTGCTCGGCGCTGAGCGGCGCGGCGACCCTGGCGGCCTCCTCGACGGCGGCGCCGAAGCCGGTACGGCGGGCCAGGTGCAGTACGCGCTGGTCGCCGAGGGAGTCGGCGAGCAGCCGCGCGGAGTCGTCCGCGCTGCCGGTGTCGGCGGCGATCACGTCCTGGACAGGGCGGTCCTGGGAGAGCAGGCCGGCGAGGGCTTTGGGCAGCCAGCGCGCGCCGTCGTGCGCGACGAGCACGGCGGTGACGACGTGGCGCGGGAACTCAGGGATGCCGGCCGGGAAGAAGGCCGGTGCTGGGCTGTTCACGGACATCGAGGTTCGGGCCCCGGTTCGCTGGACTGCGGTTGACGCATCGGCCGCCGGCGGCGGGGAACGTCTCGGACGGGCCCCCACACTAACGGCTTACACCGGGGGCTCCGTCCGGGTGTGAGAACAACGGCAGCCCGCCTCCCGTGCCGGTGGGCGCGGAAAGCGGGCTGTACGCGGGCCGGAAGCGGGCTGTGCGGGAGCCGTGATCGGGCCGGTGCGCGGTGCCGCGCAAGGGGTCCGGGGTCCGGTCAGGGCTCGGTCGGTGCCCTGCCGCGGACCCGGTCCCTGGCCCGGTCGTGGGCCCGGTCGTGGGCCCGGTCGTGGGCTCGGTCCTCGGCCCGGTCGTCGTGGGTCAGACGACGCCCTTCTTCAGGCGGCGGCGCTCCCGCTCGGACAGGCCGCCCCAGATGCCGAAGCGTTCGTCGTTGGCCAGGGCGTACTCCAGGCAGTCGGAACGGACTTCACAGGCGAGGCAGACTTTCTTCGCCTCACGCGTGGAACCGCCCTTTTCCGGGAAGAACGACTCGGGGTCGGTCTGCGCACACAGCGCGCGCTCCTGCCAGCCGAGTTCCTCGTCGGCCTCTTCGGCCAGCAGCAACTGGAACTGCTCGGTCATGCGCGCCCCTCGTCTGTCGTGCTTCCCCGTGATGTTGCCGTCACCATGAGCGGCCTAACGACACGAGTGAAATTACAAGTGTGCCGATCCGGGCCAGTCAAGCCGAGATCTGCTATTGGGCCCGTTATTCACTCCGCTGAACCAAGAGGTGAAAGAAAGTGTTGATATCGGCCTAAAATCCGGTATCCGTCAACCATGGTCCCGCCGATCCACCGTTCACACCTCGTCAGACGCCTTGGCGACGCGCCACGTTCCGCCATTCGAGTGAAGCGTTGTGGATCACATTCCGATCACAGAAGCACAACAGCACAACGTGCTCTTCATGCGGTTGGGCACCACATATCCGCACACTTCTGCGCACAAACCTTTCACCAACCCTTCCAGCCGGATCAGGTGAAAGATTCGCGACATTCCGGACATCCGGTTGACAAGATACGGGCAGGACCGGTCTCCTTGACGGCATGCCTGCTGAGCACCACGCGCCTACCCGGACTCGCCGTCGCGAGTCCCGCTGCGTCGCGCTCGCCCAGAGCTGTTGTCGTTCCTGTTGTTGCCGCTGAGCCCCCTGCCCAGGACCTGTCACGGACCTGGCACCGCCTAGCCACTCGCGCATCACGAGGAACACACCTTCATGTACAGCGATGTCTCGATCGCCGGTGACCCGCTCGCCCTTCCCCACCTGCTCCCCCCGGTGCCGCAACACCCACGCACCGTCGCGGAATTCGCCGGGCTCGCCCGCTCCATCGCCGCCGACCGCGAGCGATGGGCCTCCCAGGTGCGCTACGACGCCACCACCCGCTGGTACGCGCGGCTGCGCCGCGGCCCCGGTTACGAGGTGTGGCTGCTGAGCTGGCTGCCCGGTCAGAGCAGCGGGCTGCACGACCACGGCCTGTCGTCCGGTGTGCTCACCGTGCTCCAAGGGGCGCTGCGCGAGCGGGCGCTGCCGGGTGCGAGCGTGCCGGGTGCGAGCGCGGGCGGCTCGGACGGCGTCGGCCGCGAGGTCACCCGGGCGCTGTCGGCGGGCGCGCAGCGTGCCTTCGCGCCCGGTTACGTCCACGAGGTCGTCAACGACGCACTGGAACCCGCGGTGAGCCTGCACGTCTACTTCCCCGGTCTCACCAAGATGACCCCGCACGCCTGCACGTCCGCTGCCCCGCAGGCCGATACCTCACGGGCTGCCGCAGCGGGCTGACAGACTGGGAACCATGCGAATCGTGGTTCTGGCCGGAGGTATTGGAGGGGCGCGCTTTCTGCGCGGCCTGAAGGCAGCGGCGCCGGAGGCGGAGATCACCGTCATCGGCAACACCGGAGACGACATCCATCTGTTCGGTTTGAAGGTCTGCCCCGACCTCGACACCGTGATGTACACCCTCGGCGGCGGCATCCACGAGGAGCAGGGCTGGGGGCGGGCCGAGGAGACTTTCGCGGTCAAGGAGGAACTGGCCGCGTACGGCGTGGGCCCCGAGTGGTTCGGTCTCGGCGACCGGGACTTCGCCACCCACATCGTGCGCACGCAGATGATCGGCGCGGGCTACCCGCTCAGCGCCGTCACCGAAGCGCTGTGCGCCCGCTGGAAGCCCGGCGTGCGGCTCATCCCGATGTCCGACGACCGGATCGAGACCCACGTCCTGGTCGAGGTCGACGGCGAGCGCAAGGCCGTTCACTTCCAGGAGTACTGGGTACGGCTGCGCGCCTCCGTCCCCGCGCACGCCGTCGTACCGGTCGGCGCGGAGGGCGCCAAGCCCGCGCCCGGCGTCCTGGAGGCGATCGGCGAGGCGGACGTCATCGTCTTCCCGCCGTCCAACCCCGTCGTCAGCATCGGCACCATCCTCGCCGTACCCGGCATCCGCGAGGCCATCGCCGAGGCCGGAGTGCCGGTCGTCGGCCTCTCCCCGCTCATCGGCGACGCCCCCGTGCGCGGCATGGCCGACAAGGTGCTGGCCGCCGTCGGGGTCGAGTCGACGGCCGCGGCAGTCGCCGCGCACTACGGCTCCGGGCTGCTCGACGGCTGGCTGGTCGACACCGTCGACGCCGCCGCCGTCCCCGAGGTCGAGGCCGCCGGAATCCGCTGCCGGGCCATCCCGCTGCTCATGGACGGCCCCGAGGCCACGGCCCAGATGGCCAGGGAGGCGCTGACGCTCGCCGAGGAGGTACGGGCATGAGCGCGCCCCGCTACGAGGTGTTCGCCGTCCCCGGCATCGCCGAGGTGCAGCCCGGCGCCGACATCGCCAAGCTCATCGCCGCCACCGGCACCCAGCTCGCCGACGGCGACGTCCTGCTGGTCACCTCCAAGATCGTCAGCAAGGCCGAGGGCCGGATCGTCAACGCCGACGACCGCGAGGCCGCCATCGACGCCGAGGCCGTACGCCTGGTCGCGCGCCGCGGACCGACCCGCATCGTCGAGACCCGGCACGGCTTCGTCATGGCCGCGGCGGGCGTCGACGCCTCCAACACCGCGGCGGGAACCGTTCTTCTGCTCCCCGAGGACCCCGACGCCTCCGCCCGGCGCGTCCGGGACGGCCTCCGCGAAATCCTCGGCGTACGCGTCGGCGTCATCGTCACCGACACCTTCGGGCGGCCCTGGCGCGAAGGTGTCACCGATGTCGCCATCGGCGCCGCCGGGGTCCGCGTCCTGGACGACCTCCGCGGCGGCCTCGACAGCCACGGCAACCTCATGTCCGTGACGGTGACCGCCACCGCGGACGAGTTGGCCGCCGCCGGGGACCTGGTCAAGGGGAAGGTCGGGGGGTTGCCGGTGGCCGTCGTACGGGGGCTCGGCGAGGTCGTCACCGCCGAAGGCGCTCTCGCCGAAGGCGCTCTCGCCGACGGCGCGGATTCCGGCGCGCGGCCTCTTGTGCGGGTCGCCGCCAACGACATGTTCCGGCTCGGCACCTCCGAGGCCGTACGCGAGGCCGTCTCGCTGCGGCGGACCGTACGGGAGTTCACGGACGACGCGGTCGACCCCGCCGCCGTTCGACGTGCCGTCGCGCTCGCCGTCACCGCGCCCGCCCCCCACCACACCACTCCGTGGCGGTTCGTCCTCCTGGAGTCGGCCGAGACGCGGGAGCGGTTGCTCGACGCCATGCGGGACGCCTGGGCGGCGGACCTGCGGCGCGACGGTTTCTCCGAGGGGTCCGTGGCACGGCGGCTTCGGCGGGGGGACGTGCTGCGGCGCGCTCCTTATCTCGTCGTGCCGTGCCTTGTCGCCGACGGGGCTCACGCCTATCCGGATGCGCGGAGGGGGGCCGCGGAGCGGGAGATGTTCGTGGTGGCCGTGGGGGCGGCCGTCGAGAACTTTCTTGTCGCGCTTGCCGGGGAGCAGCTTGGCTCCGCCTGGGTTTCGTCCACGATGTTCTGCCGTGACGTCGTGCGCGACGTCCTTCGGCTGCCTTCCGACTGGGATCCCATGGGGGCCGTGGCCGTCGGGAGGGCGGCCGCCGCGCCGGCCGTTCGGGCGGCTCGCGACCCCGCCGCCTTCATCGCCGTTCGCTGAGCCCCCTCCGGGGGGGGTTGTCTTTTCCCGCCCGCCCACCCGTGCGGGTGTGTTGTTCGTCTGCGGGTGCCGCTTGTGCCTGGTCGGTCCCGGCCCGGGGTACCTCCTCGAAATCCGTAACACCTGGCCCCTCGCATCCAGTGCCGTTCCTGTCAACGTATTTCTGCGGGGGCACCCCGCCCCGTCCCCTCCTCGCCCGTCGGCGTCCGCCTGTCCGGTGGGGGTGGCCGGGAGGGGGGTGGGTGGGCTCGGGTACGTCGGCGTCCAACGGTCCGGTGCGGGTGGGCGGGAGGAGGGCGGGTGGGTTCGGGTACATCGGCGCCCAACGGTCCGGTACGGGAGGGCGGGTGGGTTCGGGTACGTCGGCGTCCGCCTGTCCGGTGGGGGCTGAGGGGTGGGTGGGCTCGGGTACGGCGGCGTCCAACGGTCCGGTGAGGGAGAGGGCGTGGGCTCGGGTACGTCGGCCCCCAACGGTCCGGTGGGGATGGGCGGGCTCTCGGGTACGTCGGCATCCGCCTGCCGGTGGGGGTGGGGGTGGGTCAGGGACCTGCGCCACATGGTCGTCCGGCCGCGTGGGTGTGAAACGGGTGGGGTTGTTCTGGGGTCTGGGGTGGGCGGGAGCCCGAGGGCTGCGTCCCCGACCGTCTACGCGGGCGAGGGGGGGAGGTGCGGGTCCCGCACGAACGGGGGTCCTGGCTGGGGGTGGGCCGGGGGCGTGACCGCTGGGGCGTTTGGGGAAGGGCCCAGCTCTCCGACCCGCCGGAAGACCCCCCCCACCCCCTCAGCCCCCACCGGACAGGCAGACGCCGACGGGCGAGGAGGGGACGGGCCGGGGTGCCCCCGCAGAAATACGTTGACAAGAAGCTCACCGGATACGAGGGGCCAGGTGATACGGATTTCGAGGAGGTACCCCGGACCGGCACCGACCAGGCACAAGCGGCACCCACAGACGAAAAAACACCCGCACGGGCGGGCGGGCGGGCGGGAAAAGCAAAGGACAAGAGGGCTAGCGACCAGGGGGGTTGGGGGCCAGGCGGGGGGCGCGGCGGGGCGGGGAGGGGGAGTTGAGGAGGATGAGGCGGGCCGCACGGTGCCGCTGGCCCGCGTATGGGGCGAGAAGGCCGAGCATGACCTCGTCAGAAGAGCGGCGCTCACCCGTGAGTGCGTACCCGACCCGATGCGGAAGGTGCAGGTCCCCGACCGTCACGGCATCGGCGGCCCCATGGCTGCGCTGAAGCGTCTCGGCAGCCGTCCATGGCCCGATCCCGGCCACCGACTGGAGCCGCGTGGCCGCCTCGCCCGGTGGTAGGGCGATGAGCCCTTCGAGACCGGAAGCGGCCCGGACGGCCCGCAGGACGGTGGAGGCACGCTTGTTGTCGACCCCCGCCCGGTGCCAGTCCCAGGACGGCACCAGCGCCCACCCCCGCGCGTCGGGCATGACGCGCATGCGCTCGGCGCCCGCGGGCCCCGGCGCGGCCTCCCCGTGGCGGTGGAGCAGAAGCCGCCAGGCCCGGTACGCCTCGGTGGTGGTGACCTTCTGTTCCAGGATGGAGGGGATCAGCGATTCGAGGACGAGCCCGGTACGGGTCAGCCGTAGACCGGGGTGGCGCCGGTGCGCGGCGTGCACGAGCCGGTGCCGGGGCGTGAACGCCGCCGGATCGTCGTCGGCGCCGAGCAGCGCGGGCAGCGCGTCGAGCAGCCACTGGCCGCCGGGCCCCCACGCGTGCGCCTCGATCGCGGCGGGACTGCCGGTCAGGCGCAGGGTGCCCGCGCCGTCGGGCGTGCGGCTGGCCCGCCAGACGGTGCCGTCCGGGGCGATCCGGAAGGCGGGGTCGCCGTAACCGCGGCAGAGCGGGTTGAGGGTGAGGCGGATGTCGAGCGGCCCGGTGGGCGACCAGGACAGGGTACGCGGAGCCGCGGGAGCCGCCGATGACACCGACACCGCACAGGCGGCAGTGGCGGTGGCGGTGGCGGAAGCGGGTCGAGGTCGCGGGATGGGCACCCGGCGAGCGTATCCGCCCCCTCCGACACACCCGCCGCCCCGCCCGCCCTACTGGTCCGACGAGAACCGCACCGCGCCCGCCGGAATCCTGGCTCCGCACCAGATCCGTACGCCGTCGCGCAGTTCGTTGTCGGGGCCGACGTGCGCGCCGTCGCCCACGACGGCGCCGTCGAGGACGGTGCGGGCGCCGATGACGGCGCCGGTGCCGACGAGCGAGTCGCGGATGACGGCGCCGGGCTCGACGGTGGCGCCGGACAGCACGGTGCTGCCGTCGACGCGGGCGCCGGCCCCGATGACGGCGCCCGTGGAGACGCAGGTGCCGCCGGAGAGCTTGGCGTCGGCGGCGACGTGGGCGCCGGTCAGGACGAGGTGGTCGCCGCCGAGACCGGCGACGGCGGGGGACGGCGCGTGGCCGAGTACGAGGTCGGCGGAGCCGCGGACGAACGCCTGCGGGGTGCCGAGGTCGAGCCAGTAGGTGGAGTCGACCATGCCCTGGAGGTGGGCGCCGGCGGCGAGCAGGTCGGGGAAGGTCTCGCGTTCGACGGAGACCGGCCGCCCGGCCGGAATGGTGTCGATGACCGAGCGGGTGAAGACGTAACACCCCGCGTTGATCTGGTCGGTGACGATCTCCTCCGGCGTCTGCGGCTTCTCCAGGAAGGCCGTGACGCGGCCGTCCGCGTCGGTGGGGACGAGGCCGAAGGCGCGCGGGTCGGCGACCTTGGTCAGGTGCAGCGAGATGTCGGCGCCGGTGGCGCGGTGGGTGCCGACGAGGGCGGGAATGTCGAGGCCGGTGAGGATGTCGCCGTTCAGGACCAGGACGGGGTCGCCGGGCGCGGAGTGCAGCCGGTGCGCGACGTTGCGGATGGCGCCGCCGGTGCCCAGCGGCTCGGTCTCGGTGACGTATTCGAGGTGCAGGCCGAGCGCGGAGCCGTCGCCGAAGTGCGGTTCGAAGACCTCGGCGAGGTAGGAGGTGGCGAGCACCACGTGCTCGACCCCGGCGGCCCTGGCCCGCGCGAGCTGGTGGGTGAGGAACGGGACTCCGGCCGCCGGGACCATCGGCTTCGGGGTGTGCACGGTCAGCGGCCTGAGCCGGGTGCCCTTGCCCCCGACCAGGAGGATCGCTTCGGTTGCCGCAGGGCTCTCCACGGGGCGCTCCGCGCTGACGGCGGAGGCGGGGTGTGCTCGCATGGCAAGCATAGTGACATAAGCCGTAAAGATGAGTATTCACGATCTGACGGACAGTCGGCCGAGCCGCCGCGCTGACACCCGTACGGACGAGCCGCGCCGCGCGAGGACGCCACGCGAGATCGCCGGACGAGAAACCGGCCCCCGCACCCGTACCCCTACGGGCACGGGCCGTCGTGATCGCTGGGGGTAGCCTGACACGCGTGACGCCGACCGCCAACACGCCCGACACGCCCAGCACTCCCCAGGGCCCCGCGACTCCCGCCGGACTGCTCGATGCCGCGCTGCGCGGTGATCCGGGCCGCCCGCTGGTCACCTTCTACGACGACGCGACGGGTGAGCGCGTCGAGTTGTCGGTGGCGACCTTCGGGAACTGGGTCGCGAAGACGGCGAATCTGCTCCAGGACGAGTTGGGCGCGCAGCCCGGCGACCGGCTGGCGCTGCTGCTGCCCGGGCACTGGCAGACGGCTGTGTGGGTGCTGGCCGGATTCTCGGCGGGCGTGGTCGTGGCGCCCGGCGGCGATCCGGCCGGCGCCGACCTGGTGGTCAGCGGCCCGGACACCCTGGACGCGGCGCGGGCCTGCGGCGGCGAGCGGGTCGCGCTCGCGCTCCGGCCGCTGGGCGGACGGTTCCCGCAGCCGCCCGCGGGCTTCGTCGACTACGCGGTGGAGGTGCCGAGCCAGGGCGACCGCTTCGCGCCGTACGCGCCGGTCGGCCCGGACGCGCCCGCGCTCGTACTGCCGGACGGCGCGGGCGTACTGACCGCGTCCGAGGTCGTCGCCAAGGCGCGCGCGTCGGCCGCCGCGCTCGGGCTCGACCGCGGCGGACGGCTGCTGTCGCCGCTTTCCTTCGACACGTGGGACGGGCTCGCGGCCGGGCTGCTCGCGCCGCTCGCCGCCGACGCCTCCGTGGTGCTCTGCCGCCACCTCGACCAGTTGCCCGAGGAGCGGTTGGCCAAGCGGAAGGACGCCGAGCGCGTCACCGTGTCCCTGTAGCGGTCGCTTGATCTCCGTAGCGGTCACGTTCCCGGCCTTGGCAGATGCCTCTGCCGTCACTTCCGTCACAGGTCGTCAACAGCTGTCTGTGGATTTCGGGTGCCCAGGCAACCAACTACCGTATTCGGCTGTCTGAACGAATGCCGGGCGGGTAATCGCAAGCCTGTCCCCGGTAACCGGTGACTTCCGAGAGACGGGCCCCGACGTGACCACGCCAGCAGAGCCTCCGCAGGGTGACTCCGTTCCCCCCGCCTCCGACGGCTCCGACGACGCGTCCGGCGCACAGAAGCCGCGGGCGGACGAGCCCGCCGAGCCGACGACCGAGGCAGAAGCAGAAGCGGAAGCGGGAGCGGAGACAGAAGCAGGGGTAGAGGCAGGGGCAGGGGCAGAAGCAGAAGCGGGGACGGCACCGGACGCCGCTACGGACACGGACACGGCTGCCGATACGGAGACGGATACGCCGTCGGCCGAAGGCCCCGCCGCCGCCCCGGCGGAGGAACCCGCCCACCCCAAGAACTGGCGCTGGCTGAAGGTCGTCGCCCTGTGCACCGCCGTACTCGTCCTGGCCTGTGCCGGCACCGGCTGGTACCTCTACCAGCGGCTCAACGGCAACATCACGACCGACACCGCGACCGAGAACGACCTGAAGGTGCACGCCTCGGAGCGCCCCACGCAGGGCCCGACGGAGGCCCAGAACATCCTGCTGATCGGATCGGACAACCGCGGGAACGGCAACAGCAAGTACGGCCAGGACAGCGGCACGCAGCGCTCGGACACCACGATCCTGCTGCACATATCCGCCGACCGGAAGAGCGCCACCGCCGTCAGCCTCCCGCGCGACCTGATGGCGCACGTGCCGAGTTGCACCCTGCCGAGCGGCAAGGAGGACCACGAGCGCTTCGAGCAGTTCAACTGGGCGTTCGAGTCGGGCGGCGCGGCCTGCACCATCCGTACGGTCGAGAAGATGACCGGCATCCGCGTCGACCATCACCTGATCGTGGACTTCAACGGCTTCAAGAAGATGGTCGAGGCGGTGAACGGCGTCGATGTGTGCCTGGCCAAGCCGGTGCACGACACGTACGCGCACCTCGACCTGCCCGCCGGACGGCAGACGCTCAACGGCGAGCAGGCGCTGGGATACGTACGCGCCCGGCACGGCATCGGCGACGGCAGCGACACCATGCGGATGGACCGGCAACAGGGGTTCCTCGGCTCGCTGTTGAAGAAGGTGAGCAGCAACGGCGTGCTGCTCAACCCCACCAAGCTCTACCCGCTGCTGTCGGCCGCCACCTCGTCGCTGACCGCCGACCCCGGCCTGGACTCGCTGAGCGAGCTGTACACCCTCGCCCACAGCCTCCAGCAGATACCGACCGAGAACGTGCACTTCCTGACCGTGCCGCGCGAGCAGTACGTCAACGACATCAACCGCGACCAACTCGTCCAGCCCGCCGCCGACACCCTCTTCAAGACGCTGCGCGACGACCAGCCGGTGAATGTGTCGGACAAGGCGCCGGACAGCGCAGACGGCGGCGGTGACAGCGGCGGTGACAGCGGAAGCAGTACGCGTACGCCCGGCACCCCGTCCGCGGGCACGTCGGCCCCGTCCACGTCCACGCCCACCCCCACGGGCCCCACCTACCGCGGGACGACCGCGGACCGCGACATCTGTGGCAAGAGCGGGTGAAATCCCGCTAAAGAGTCCACCTGGTCGGCAGGCGGGATCGGCAGCTTTGTCCGGTTGTAGGGGCGCTCGATTTGTCACGGGCGCGCATCGGCGCTGAACTGTGGGGCTAGTGTGAGCGATCCGGCCGATCCCGGATGGAGGACCCGAGCGACCGTGGACACGCAAGGCCGTAGGAACATCGACCCGGCGGACCAGTGGGTCCTGGACCCGGCGACCGGTACGTACCAGTTGCGACTGGAGCCGGACGCGGCGCCGAGGCCCACCGTGCCGGGGCAGAGCGGTCACCGCGACCCCTCCCCCGCACGGCAGGACCAGGACACCGGGCGCGGCCAAGGGCGCGACACCGGCCCCGCCGGAGACGACGGCGGAGACGGGACCGGGACCGGTGTCGGGACCGGGACCGGCCCGACGGACAGCCCCGCCCCGCCCCCCGGCGGCGGCCGGCGCGCGGCCCGCCTCGCGGCCAGGACCGGCGCCACGACCTCCACCACCGGCTCGGCGCGGCTGGGCGGCGGCTCGGCCGACGCGGCCACGCCGACCAGCCGTCGCAAGGCGAAGACGAAGAAATCCCGTAAGAAGAAGGCCCTGTTGTGGACCGCGGGCACGGTGAGCTTCGTGCTGGTGGCGGCCGGCGTCGGCGGATACCTCGTCTACCAGCACTTCAACAACAACATCACGACGGTGGACGTCGGCAACGCGGGCAGCAAGGACGTCACACACACCGGTCCGATGAACGTCCTGGTGATCGGCACGGACAGCCGGATCGGCCTGGGCAAGAAGTACGGCGACGCGGGCAGCGTGGGCCACGCGGACACCACGATCCTCTTCCATGTGTCGGCCGACCGCAGCAACGCGACCGCGATGAGCATCCCCCGCGACATCGTCACCTCCATCCCGGACTGCCCGACGAAGCAGAAGGACGGCAGCACCAAGACGGTCCCGGGCACGCCCGTGCGGCTCACCACGCCCAAGTTCAACGAGAGTCTGGGCGTGGACGGCCGCGACCCCGGCTGCACCATGCGCGCGGTGACGGCGATGACGGGGCTGCCGATCGACCACTTCATGATGGTCAACTTCGAGGCGGTGAAAGCCCTGTCGACGGCCGTCGGCGGTGTCGACGTCTGCCTCGCCCGGCCGCTGGTGGACCCGAAGTCCCATCTGAACCTGAGCGCGGGACCCCACAACATCCAGGGTGAGACAGCGCTGGAGTTCGTACGGACCCGGCACGCGCTCAAGAACCAGAGCGACCTGGACCGGATCAAGCTCCAGCAGAACTTCCTGAGCGCGATGATCCGGAAGATCAAGTCGAGCGGCACGCTGACCAACCCGACGAAGCTGTTCACGCTGGCGGACGCGGCCACCAAGGCGCTCACCGTGGACAGCGCGATCGGCAGCGTGAGCAAGCTCACCAGCCTGGCCAAGGACCTCAGCAAGGTGGACGAGAAGCACATCAGCTTCACCACCCTGCCGGTGATCGACAACCCGAACGAGAAGGTGCACGCCACCGTCGTCGTCGACCCGGTCAAGGCCCCGCAGCTCTTCGCGCTGATCAAGAACGACGTGTCGCTGACCGCGGTGAAGAAGCCGTCCGCCACGCCCGACCCCCGGCTGACCGGGCCGAAGGCGACCCCGCACGACACCCGCGTCAACGTGCTCAACGGCAGCGGGACCTTCGGCGCGGCGCAGAGCACCGTCAACTGGCTCCAGAACACCCAGGGCGTCAACCGCTCGGCGAACGGCGGCAACGCGCCCGCCACCGCCAAGACCGTCCTGGAGTACGCGCCGAACCAGGCCGACCAGGCGCGTTCGCTGGCCGCGATGATGGGGCTGCCCGCCTCCGCGCTGAAGCAGGGCACGACGGACGCGGCGCCGCTCGCGTACATGAAGCTGACCCTCGGCAAGGACTTCACCGCGCCCGGCACCCCGATCGGCCCGCCCACCGCGGCCCCCGCCGACCTCGCGAAGACCGAGGCCGCCGACACGGCGTGCGTGAAGTGACCTCGCGGATGCCACGGATGCCACGGATGCGGTGAACGCCGTGACCCTCGTAACCGCCGTGACCCTCGTAACCGCCGTGACCCTCGTGACCGCCGTCACTGTGTGACGTGATCCGGGCGGGCGCCGGAGCCCCGGCGTCCGCTAATTGAAGATCCCCGGGTGCAACTCCTTGCCGCTCACAGCCGTCTGACAGTGGGGCGACCCAGTATGACCCGGGTAGGACGGCGCGTCGGCGTGCACCGTCCGTACACCCCGCGCGAAGGCGCGCGGCCGGTCACCGTGATGACGATGCGCGCCACAGGGAGGTTCGGGATGCGCGACGGGACAGTGGGAGGGAACGGCTTCGGTACGGCACCCAACCCGGACCACCTGGGATGGGACGAGAGCCTGTACCGGGACGACGCCCGCTCCTACGCGCCCGGCGCGGATTCCGGTACGGACTCGGGTACGGGCTCGGACGCCGGTCCCGACTCCGGCCCCGACTCTTCCGACGGCGGGCAGGAGCCGCCCGAGCGAATACCGGGCCAGCGCGGCGCGGCGGGCGGTGGCGGTCACCGGCGCGGCGGCGCACGGCGGCGCACGAAGAGCCGTAAGCGCAGGGTCCTGAAGTGGGTGTCCATCGGCGCCGCGGTCGCGGTGCTCGGCTCCGCGGGCGCGGCCTACGGCTACTACGAGTACCTGGCGGGCAAGATCCGCAAGGGCGAGCGCGTCAGCGGCAGCTCGACCGTGGCGAAGACGAAGGCCAACGCCGCGGGCAAGACGGCGATGAACATCCTCATCCTGGGCTCCGACAGCCGCAACGACCCCGAGGACCTGAAACTCGGCGGCGCCAAGAACACCGTGGGCGACTCCGCCCGCGCCGACGTGATCATGATCGCGCACCTGTCCGCGGACCGCAGCAACATGTCCGTGGTCAGCATCCCGCGCGACACCCGCGTCAACATCCCGGCGTGCACCGACCCCAAGACGCACGCGAAGTTCGCGCCGACCAACGACATCATCAACGCGTCGCTCGGCCGCGGCGGCGCGGGCTGCACCCTGGCCACCGTGCAGAATCTGACCGGCGTCTACATCGACCACTGGCTGACCATCGACTTCTCCGGTGTGGTGAAGATGGCCGACGTCGTGGGCGGCGTCGAGGTCTGTGTGAAGCAGAATGTCGACGACCACTCGACCCCGGCCCAGCCCGGCGGCTCGCATCTGCACCTGAAGGCGGGCAAGCAGAAGATCTACGGCAAGACCGCGTTGCAGTGGCTGCGGACCCGGCACGCCTGGGGCAGTGACGCCGAGCGGGCCAAGGCGCAGCACATGTACATGAGCGCGCTGATCCGGCAGTTGCGCAGTCAGAACCTCTTCACCGACCCGGGCAAGCTCAACAAGATCGCGACCACCGCGATGGAGGCGTTCGAGGTCTCCAAGGAGATCGGCACCCCGAAGAAGCTGTACGACCTGGGCATGCAGCTCAAGACCGTGCCGTCGGACCGCATCACGATGCTGACGATGCCGCACGACGCGGACCCGAAGGCCCCGCTGGCGCACTACGTTCCGTCGGCGGACGCGCCCCAGGTGTGGTCGCTGCTGCGCAACGACGTGGCGATGGACGGCAACGGCAAGGCGAAGACCCCGGCGAGCGGGGCGCCTGCCACGACTCCTGCCACGACCGCGCCGCAGGGCCCGGCCGCCGCGGCCTCCGGCACCATCGCGGTCTCCGTGGTCAACGGCACGGCGGGCACCTCGGACGGCGTAGCCACGCCGAACCGCGCGGGCGGTATCGCCACCACGCTCAAGACCGCGGGCTTCACCAAGGCGGAGGCGAGCCAGCAGACCAAGCCGAGCCCCGGCACCACCCTCACGTATCCGACGGGCAGCGGTGACCAGGGCAGGGCCGATGCCACGGCGGTGGGCAAGGCGCTGAAGATCCCGGCGGGCAATGTGAAGGCGTCCGCGGACGTCGACACCATCACCTTGACCATCGGCGCGGACTGGAAGACCGGTACGGACTTCAGCAAGACGCTGCCGAAGAGCGGTTCCGTGCCGACGACGGCGGAGGCCGTGAACGGCGCGGACACGACCGGCTGCATGGAGGTGCTGCCGATCTACCGCTGGTAGCGGGTCGGTGGGAGAGGGCGGGACCGGCAGGTGGTACGACCGGCCCGCGCGGGGAGCGGCTTACGCCTCCGCGCGGGCCGTCTCCGTCTGCTGGCCGTCCTGCTGCCCGTGCTGTCCCTGCTGGCCGTCCTGCCCGTGCTGTCCCTGCTGCCCGTGCTGGCCGTCCTGCTGCGGCTCTCCGTCGCGCACCGCGGGGCGGCGGCTGGCGATCACCCGGCGGGCCAGCGAGCGCGGGCTGGTGAGGAAGCCGTAGCCCCAGCACATGTGCATGGTGGCCAGGGCGAGCGGGATACGGAGCCGGGCGCCGAAGGACAGGCCGCGGCCGGCCGGGAGCGAGCCGACGGTGATGGCGGCCACGTAAGCGGCGGGCACCAGCAGCGCCCACGGGGTGACGGCCGCGCCGACGACGATGCCCGCCACGTTGGCGAACAGGGCGACGGGGGCGGCCAGATAGCGCAGGTTGACCGAGCCGCGGTGGTAGCGGGTGACGACGCGGCGCCAGCGGCCGTAGTCCTTGTACTGCTTGGCGAGCGCGCGCACGGTGGGGCGCGGCCGGTAGGAGACGCGCAGTTCCGGCGAGAACCAGATGAGGTGGCCGGCCTCGCGGATGCGGTAGTTCAGCTCCCAGTCCTGGGCGCGGATGAACTCCACGTTGTAGCCGTCCTGCCGCTCCAGCACCTCGCGGCGGAAGACGCCGAGGTAGACGGTGTCGGCGGGGGCGGCGGCGCCTCCGGTGTGGAAGGCCGCGTTGCCGACGCCGATCTTCGACGTCATGGCGGCGGCGACCGCGCGCTCCCAGTCGTTCTCGCCCTCGGCGTGCATGATGCCGCCGACATTCGCCGCGCCCGTCTCGTCGAGGAGGCGGACGGCGGTGGCGATGTAGTCGGGCGAGAGCATGCCGTGCCCGTCGACGCGTACGACGACCGGGTGCCGGGACGCCTTGATCGCCGCGTTGAGCGCGGCGGGGGTGCGGCCGGTGGGGTTGGGCACCGTGTGGACCCGCGGGTCGGCGGCGGTCAACTCGGCGGCGATCGCGTCCGTACCGTCCGTGGACGGCCCCAGCGCGATGACGACCTCCAGCTCGCCCGGATAGTCCTGCTCCAGGATGTGCCGCACCGAGTCGCGCAGATGGCGCTCCTCGTTGAGCACCGGCATGATCACGGAGACTGCCGGGGGCGCGGGGTTCTGCGGCGCGGCGGCACGGGTGGCGGGGTCAGGAGCGGCGGCGTTCATCGCGGCAAACGTTACCGCTAATGGGGGACCCCAGCGCGTGGGGTCAAGACCTACTGTCCTATTTGTCCCTAGCCTGAACGGGTCCGCACGCCCCTGTCACCGCACGGAGGGATTCCCTGTGCCGCCCACCCGTGTGCCGCCCTCCCGAGGATCCTCCGCCCGCACGTCCACCACCCGCACGTCCTCCACCCGCACAGCCTCCGCGCGCCGACGCCCGCCGATCCGCTGGAGCACCCGGATCATCGGCGGCCTGGCCCTGCTGATCATCACCGCGAGCGGGGTGGGCCACGCCGTACTGAACGGGGTCAGCGGCGCGATCGACCGGGTGGACGCCTTCGGCGGGATGGAGGGGCGTCCCGACGGGTCCAAGGGCACCAACTTCCTGCTGGTCGGCACGGACGGCCGCGACGGCCTGGACCCGGCGGAAAAGAAGGCGTACCACCTGGGCGGCGCGCCCTGCCACTGCACCGACACGATCATGCTGGTGCACCTGTCGGAGGACCGTTCGCACGCGAGCATCGTGAGCATCCCGCGCGACACGTACGTACGGCTGCCGAATCAGCCCGCCGCGGGCGCGTCTCCCTCCGGCTCCCCGACGGCCACGACGGCCACGCCGGCCGCTTCCCCCACCGCCACGGCGTCCGGTTCCGCGAATGCCGCGCCCGCCGCCGACGCGCAGAGCCAGGCGCAGGCGGACACCCACCCGGCGAAGATCAACGAGGCGTACGCGGACGGCGGCCCGAAGCTGACCGTCCGTACCGTCGAGCAGATCACCGGTGTGCACATCGACCACTACCTGGAGGTCGACTTCACGAGCTTCATGAAGACGGTCGACGTCATCGGCGGCGTCCAGGTCTGCACGACACGCCCGCTGAAGGACTCCTACACCGGCCTCGACCTGCCCGTCGGCACCACGAAGCTGGACGGCGGACAGGCGCTCCAGTACGTACGCGCCCGGCATCTGGACGCGGCGGCGGATCTGGGGCGGATGCAGCGGCAGCAGCGGTTCGTGGCCCAGGTCATCCACAAGATCACCAGCGGCGGGACGCTGGCCAACCCGCTGGAACTGAGCCGGGTCGCCTCGACCGTGCTCGGCTCGGTGCGCGCCGACCAGAATCTCAAGGCGGACGACCTGATCGCGCTCGCGGAGGGCATGAAGGGCCTCACGGCCAGCTCGTCGGAGTTCGGCTCCGTGCCGCTGAGCGACACGAACTACTCCGTCCCGGGCGTCGGCTCCACCGTGAAGTGGGACACCGCCAAGGCCGGGAAGATGTGGGCGGCGATCCGCGCGGACCGGCCGCTGGCCGTGCACCGCAAGACGGCCAGGAAACACAAGGGCGTCAAGGTCGACGTGGACCCCGCGACCATCAAGGTCTCGGTCCAGAACGGCACCGACACCAGCGGGCTGGCCGCCGCCGCGCAGAAGGCGCTGGCCGCCACCGGTTTCGCGACCGTCGGCACCCCCGGGACGTCCGAGCATCCCAGCGCGCGGACCGTGATCCGCTACGACCCCCGGTGGGACCGCTCCGCGCAGTCCCTCGCCACCGCGCTGCCCGGCTCCGAACTGGTGGCCGCGCCCGGCCAGGGCAAGACGATGAAGGTGGTCCTCGGCTCGGACTACAAGGCGGTCACGCCGGTGACGGCGGACGACGGCGGGGCGTCGGGGACGATGGACTCCGCGCTGACGGGTGACGAGGTCGGGTGCTGATGCTGATCGGATCGGGTGCTGATCGGATCGACCGCTTAACGGCCTGACGGCCGGACGGCCGGGGTCCCGGGGTGCGCCCCGGGGCCCCGGCCGTCCGTCCGAACCGCCCCGGACAGGCCCTAGTCGTCCAGGCCCTCGGCCGCCCGGCGGCGGCGCAGTTCCACGATCGCGCGGCGGCGGGCCAGGCGGTGGGTGCGGCGGATCTGGGCCTCCTGCCAGCGGCGGCGGTCGCGGTCGGTCTCGGGCAGGACGGGCGGTACGTGCCGGGGCTTGCCCTCGACGTCGACCGCGACGAAGACGAGGTAGGCGCTGGCGACCTGCTTGGCGACGCCCGACTCGTTCCAGCGCTCGGCCATGACGCGGACGCCGACCTCCATGGAGGTGCGGCCGGTCCAGTTGACCTGGGCCTTCACAGCGAGGAGGTCACCGACCCTGACCGGTTCGAGGAAGATCATCTCGTCCATCGCGCCGGTGACGGCGGGGCCGCCCGAGTGCCGTCCCGCGACGGCGCCCGCCGCGTCGTCCACCAGCTTCATGACGACGCCGCCGTGGACGGTGCCCAGCAGATTGGTGTCGTGCGCGCTCATGATGTGCGAGAGCGTGATGCGGGACGCCGAGGTCGGCTTGCCCGGAAGCGCCGCTCCGTCGGGAGCGGGGACGTCGGGCGTGGCCAGGGCCTCGGGCGTCGCCAGGGCGTCAGGCGCGAGAGCCTCAGGCGTGGCCAGGGCCTCAGGGGCAGCCGGGCTCTCGGGGGTGGGGCGATCGATCATGACAGCAACCTTATGTCCGTTGCGAAACGGTCGCGGCCGGTGGCCGAATGCATCGGGTCTGCTACAGAACCGCCGTGGATTCCCGGTCGTCGCCCGAGGCCGGGCACACTTTCCAGCATGAACGGTTGGAGCGATGACACCGAGCAGCGCCGCGGCGCCGAGCCGCCGCTGCCCCCTGAACTGTCGCCGCGCCGGGCCGCCGCCGCGGGCGGGGTACCGCCGCAGCCCGTCCGACGTCCCGGCCCCGCGGGACCCGCGGGTCCCG
>NZ_MECL01000186.1 GCF_014596445.1 Streptomyces sp. CBMA29
GTCGAGGCCACCGACATCTGGGCGCGGGGCCCCGCGCAGGCCGCGCTGACGCGGTACGCCGACGACCCGCCGCAGCTGGTGCTCGCCGCGCTGACCCGCGCCGCCCGCACGTATCAGGCGCTGCGTACGGCACTGGCCGGTGAGCGCCCCTCCGGGCTGCGGCTCGACCGGGCCGGGGCGCTGGCCTTCCTGCGGGAGGCGGCCCCCGCGCTGGCGGAGGCGGGCTTCGGGGTGCTCGTCCCGTCGTGGTGGCAGCGCAAGCCCGCGCTTGGCATGGCGCTGACCGTACGGGAGCCGCAGCCCGGCACCGTCGAGACGTCGAGCATCGCCGACCGGGACGCGATCGTGGCCTTCCGCTGGCGGGTGGCGCTCGGCGACCAGGCGCTGACCGACAAGGAACTCACCGCGCTCGCCGCCGCCCGGCAGCCGCTGGTCCGGCTGCGCGGCCAGTGGACCGAGGTCGACCCGGCGCGGATCGCCGCCGTGCTGGCCTTCCTGGAACGCGCGGGCAGCGGCACCATGACCACGGGACAGGCCCTGCGGATCGCCCTCGACCCCACCGCGGCCGAGGCGGGCCTGCCCGTCACCGCGGTCACCGCCGACGACCCCGCGGACCGGCTCAGCGGCCTCGGCGCACTGCTGCGCGGCAGCGCGGAGCACCGCCCGGAGCCGGTCGCCGTACCTGCCGGCTTCACCGCGACCCTGCGCCCGTACCAGCAACGCGGCCTGGACTGGCTCGCGTTCCTGTCCCGGCTCGGCCTCGGCGCCGTGCTCGCCGACGACATGGGCCTGGGCAAGACCGCGCAGACGCTCGCGCTGCTCGCCACCGAACGCGAGCGGGCCCGGCGCGAGCAGGACGCGGACGCGGCGGCGTACGGCCCGACGCTCGTCGTCTGCCCGATGTCGCTGGTCGGCAACTGGCGGCGTGAGACCGCCGCCTTCGCACCCGAGCTGCGGGTGTACGTGCACCACGGCGCGGGGCGGCTGTCCGGTACGGAACTGGCCGGAGCGGTAAGGGGCGCCGACCTGGTGATCACCACTTACGGGCTGGTGCAGCGCGACCACGAGGCGCTGGCCGCCGTCACCTGGCGGCGGCTGGTCGTGGACGAGGCGCAGAGCGTCAAGAACAGCGCCACGCACCAGTACCGGGCGCTGCGCGCCCTGCCCGCCCGGCACCGGATCGCCCTCACCGGCACCCCCGTCGAGAACCGCCTCGCCGAACTGCACGCGCTGCTCGACCTGGTGAACCCCGGCCTGTTCGGCACGGCGGGCGCTTTCAAGGAGCGGTACGCGATCCCCGTCGAGCGCGACGGCGACGCGGCCGTGGCGGCCGAACTGCGCCGCCGCACCGGACCGTTCGTGCTGCGGCGGCTGAAGTCCGATCCGGCCATCGCCCGCGAACTGCCCGCGAAGCAGCACATCAAGGTGGTGTGCAATCTGACCGCGGAGCAGGCCGCGCTCTACCGCGCGGTCGTCGCCGACATGCTCGCGCGCATGGACGAGACCCGCGGACTGCGCCGCCGCGCCCACGTCCTGGCCGCCCTAGGCAAGCTGAAGCAGGTCTGCAACCACCCCGCTCATTTCCTCGGCGACGGCTCGTCTCTGGACGGCCGTTCCGGCAAACTCGCCCGTCTGGAGGAAACGCTGGAGACCGCGCTCGCCGCCGGCGACAAGACGCTGTGCTTCACCCAATACGCGGCCTTCGGCGCCCTGTTGCGCCCGCACCTGGCCCGACGGCTCGGCGCCGAGGTGCTGTTCCTGCACGGCGGCGACCCGGCGCGGGCCCGCGAGGAGATGGTGGCCCGCTTCCAGGAGACGGACGGCCCCGCCGTCTTCCTGCTCTCCCTCAAGGCGGGCGGCACCGGCCTCAACCTCACCGCGGCCAGCCAGGTCGTGCACATCGACCGCTGGTGGAATCCGGCCGTCGAGGACCAGGCCACCGACCGCGCCTTCCGGATCGGCCAGCCCCGCGACGTCCAGGTGCGCACCTTCGTCTGCGCGGGCACCGTCGAGGAGCGCGTCGACGCGATGATCGAGGCCAAGCGCACCCTCGCGGACGCCGCCGTCGGCGCGGTCGGCGCGGGCGACACCGCGGCGGCGAACTGGCTCGCGGAGCTGACCACGGCCGAACTGCGCGACGCGCTGCGGCTGTCGGAGGAGGAGGCGGTGAGCGAGTGACGCGCCTCGGCGGACAGCGCGAGCGCGGCGGACCGGCGGACGCCGTCCGCCCCGGCGGGCGGACGACCGCGGCGGTGCCCGTAGCGGCGGTGAGCGGATGACCGGGACAGGAAGCGGCGGCCGTACGTGGGCCGCTCGGCTGGACGCCCGGCTCGCGGGGCTCGGACGCGCGCGCGGCCAGGCGTCGGGGCGCGTCACCGGCCTCGCGGTGGAGCCGGGTCTGGTCACCGCCCGGGTACGGGACGGCGCGCCGACGCCGTGGACGGTACGGATCGAACTGCCCGTGCTGACCGACGCCGAGTGGCGGCGGGCCGAGCGGGCCCTCGTCGCCGACTCCGACGCGCGCGAACAAGTCCTGGACGGCGAACTGCCGCCGGACGCCGACGCCCTCTTCGCCAGGGCCGGGCTGCCGCTGCTCCCGGCCGGGGACGGCGAGCCGGTCCTGGAGTGCGACTGCCCGGACTGGGCACTGCCCTGCGCCCACCTCACCGCCGTACTCGCCGCGCTCGGCGCCGCCTTCGACGACGAACCGTTCCTGCTCACCACCTGGCGCGGCCGGGACCGCCGCGCCGTCCTGGACGCCGTACGCGACGGGCCGCCGCCCGTACCCCTCGACGGCGGCCCGGCCCCCGCCAGCGAC
>NZ_MECL01000187.1 GCF_014596445.1 Streptomyces sp. CBMA29
GCGGAGCGCGCCCCGCAGGCCGTGCCCGCGCTGCCGTATCCGAGTACGACCGTCAGCGGCACCGCGGGGTGCAGCTTCGGCGAACTCGACCGGCGGGCCCGCGCGGTGGCCGCCCGGCTCGGCGGCCTGCTGGCTCCCGGCGCCCGCGTGCTGCTCGCCTATCCGCAGGGCCCGGACCTCGCGGGCGCCTTCTTCGGCTGCCTGTACGCGGGGATGGCCGCGGTGCCGCTGGTGCTGCCGGGACCCGGCGCCAACGAGGCGGTCTCCCGCGCGGTCCGCCGCTGCGACCCCGACCTGGTGCTGACCGGTTCCGACGGCTGGTCCGCGCTGGCCGTCGACCGCACCCGTACCCAGGTGATGGAGGCGGACGGCGTACGCGTCGCCGGCGAGCCCGTGTGGCGGCTGGCGCAGAACTGGCGGCCGGTCGGCGTCCTGCGCAGCGCGCCCGCGTACCACCGCTACTACGACGACGGCGTGGTCGGCGGACGGCTGGAGCCCGCGATGGCGCACGCCGATCTCACCGAGGTGATGGGGGAGTTGGCGCAGGCGGTACGGCTCGGCACCGACGAGGAGAACGTCGGCTGGATCGCGGCCGTGCACGGGGTGGAGGACGCGGTGTGGCGGATTCTGCTGCCGGTGCGGGTGACCGACTGACGTCCGCCGCCGCGGGGGAGCCCCGGAGCCCAGTAGCGCCGATGATGTGACGACACGTTAGCTGACGGATCGTCAGATCGGCGCTACCGTTGTGCCCATGGAGACCTTCCCGAAGATCATCTCGGTGGACGACCACACCGTGGAGCCCGGCAACGTCTGGCGGGACCGGCTCCCGTCGAAACACCACGACACCGCGCCGCGCATCGTGCGCGCGCCCCTGAAGGACATGACCTTCCTCGGCGGCCGGTTCGCGCCCACGATGGGCGAGCCGGGGGACGAGGGACCGCTCGCCGACTGGTGGCTGTACGAGGGCCTGCGCCGCCCGCTGACTCGGCTCGACACCGCCGTCGGCTACTCGCGCGACGAGATCCGGCTCGAAGCGATCACGTACGAGCAGATGCGGCCCGGCTCGTACTCGGTGCCCGACCGGCTGGCCGACATGGACGTCAACCATGTGCAGTCCGCGCTCTGTTTCCCCACCTTCCCGCGCTTTTGCGGCCAGACCTTCACCGAGGCCGAGGACCACGACCTCGGGCTGCTGTGCGTGCGCGCCTACAACGACTGGATGGTCGAGGAGTGGTGCGGCCCGCAGGCGGCCGGCCGGCTGATACCGCTGACCCTGATACCGCTGTGGGACGCCGAGTTGGCCGCCGCCGAGGTACGGCGCAACGCGGCGCGCGGGGTACGGGCGGTCTGCTTCTCCGAGATCCCGCCGCACCTGGGACTGCCGTCGGTGCACACCGACTACTGGGACCCGTTCTTCCGTGCCTGCGACGAGACCGGCACCGTCATCGCCATGCACATCGGCTCCTCCAGCCGGATGCCGTCCACCTCCGCCGACGCGCCGCCCGCCGTCGGCTCCACCATCACCTTCGCCAACTGCTGCTTCTCGATGGTCGACTGGCTGATGTCCGGCGCCCTCGAACGCTTCCCGAACCTCAAGATCATGTACGCCGAGGGGCAGATCGGCTGGATCCCGTACATCCTGGAACGCGCCGACATCGTCTGGGAGGAGAACCGCGGCTGGGGCGGAGTCGCCGACAAGGTGCGGCGCCCGCCGTCCGAGACCTTCGCAGCGCACATCTACGGCTGCTTCTTCGACGACGCGGTCGGCCTGCGCAATCTCGACGCGGTCGGCGTCGGCAACGTCCTGTACGAGACCGACTACCCGCACTCGGACTCCACCTGGCCCAAGTCCCGCGAGGTCGGCGAGGCCCAGATGGGCCACCTCTCGCAGGACGTGGTGGAGCGGATCGTGCGCGGCAACGCCATCGACCTGCTCGGCCTGACCCCCGACGGCCTGTGGCCGGGGCCCGGTTCGAGCGCCGGTTCAAGCGCCGGTTCGAGCGCCGGGCCGGTCGCCGGACCGGGCGCGGGGGCGTAGACCGTGGGCGTCCCGCGCGTGCTGCCCAAGGGGCGGCTCTCCTACGGCATGCAGCTCCCCGTCCAGTCGCAGAGCACGATGTACGCCGAGGGCTGGGAGGCCGACGCGGGCCCGGCCGAACTGGCCGCCGTCGCCCGCGCCGCCGACCGGCACGGCTTCGCGTACGTGGCCGTCTGCGACCACATCGCCGTGCCGCGCAGGCTGGCCGCTGCGATGTCCACCACCTGGTACGACCCGGTGGCCACCCTCGGCTATCTCGCCGCCGTCACCGAACGCGTACGGCTGCTCAGCCATGTCGCGGTCGTCGGACTGCGGCACCCGCTGGCCACCGCCAAGCAGTACGCGACGCTCGACCGGCTGTCCGGCGGACGGCTGATCCTCGGCGTCGGCGCCGGGCACGTGGTCGAGGAATTCGACGCGGTCGGCGCGGACTTCGCCGGGCGCGGCGGCGTACTCGACGAGACCATCGACGCGCTCAAGGCGGCGCTCGGCGAGGACGAGTTCCCCGAACACCACGGCGAGCTCTACGACTTCGCCGGGCTCGGGCAGCGGCCACGCCCGGTGCAGACGCCCCGGCCGCCGGTCTGGGTCGGCGGCTCGTCACCGGCCGCCCTCCGCAGGGCCGCGCTCAGGGGCGACGGCTGGCTGCCGCAGGGCGACCCGCGCGACCGGCTGCCCGGCCAGATCGACCGCGTCCGGCGGCTGCGCGCCGAGGCCGGGATCACCGGCCCGATCGAGATCGGCGCCATCGCGGAACCCCTCTACGTCGGCGAGCCCGGCTGGCACGTCGGCCGCCACACCCTGCACGGCAAGCCGGACGCGCTCGCGGAGAGCCTGCGCGCCTACCGGGCGATGGGCGTCGACCAGATCCAGGTGCGCTTCCGCAGCCGGGGTGTGGCCGAACTCCTCGACCAGATGGCGGCGTTCGCCGCCGATGTGGCACCGCACCTCGACATGTGACCCCCCGTTGTTCCCCCCGTCTTCACACCCCCGGAGGCCCGGATGGGCAAGCTCGACGGCCGTACCGTCCTGATCACCGGCGCCGCGCGCGGCCAAGGCGAGCAGGAGGCCCGGCTCTTCGCCGCGGAGGGCGCGCGCGTGCTGCTCGCCGACGTGCTGGACGACCAGGGCGCGGCGCTGGCCAAGGAGATCGGCGACGCGGCCCGCTACACCCGGCTCGACGTCGGCAGCGAGGACGACTGGACGGCCGCGCTGGCGTACGCCGACGAGCAGTTCGGCGGCCTCGACGGACTGGTCAACAACGCCGGGATACTTCGCTTCAACGAGTTGGCGAACACCCCGCTGGAGGAGTACCTCCAGGTCGTCCGGGTCAACCAGGTCGGCGCCTTCCTCGGCATGCGGGCCTGCGCGCCCGCGCTGACCGCCGCGGGCGGCGGCACGATCGTCAACACCGCGTCGTACACGGCACTGAGCGGCATGGCGCTGCTCACCTCGTACGCGGCGACGAAGGCGGCGATCGTCGCCATGACGCGGGTGGCGGCGCTGGAGCTGGCGCCGCACGGGATCAGGGTGAACGCGATGTGCCCCGGTGCCGTGGACACCCCGATGGCCAATCCCGCGGTGCTCGACCCGGCCGCCGACCAGGAGGCGATGGCGGCGGCCACCGCCCGCTTCTACCGCAAGCTGCTGCCGCTGGGCCGGATGGGCCGGGCCGACGAGATCGCCAGGCTCGCGCTCTTCCTGACCGGTGAGGACTCCTCGTACGTCACCGGGCAGCCGTTCGTCATCGACGGCGGCTGGCTGGCGGGAGTCGCCGCGCTCTGAGCGCGGCCGAACCGTATCGGAACCGTCTGGCCGAGCGTATCTGACGGTCCATCAGCTATTGACGCCCCACCGTCCCGGTGGAAGAGTCGGATCAGATCTGACGGAGCGTCAGAAACCGGAGGATGGTGACCCCTTGGAATTCGGGCTCTTTGTACAGGGATATGTGCCCGCCGCGCGGGCCAAGGCCGACCCCGAGGCCGAGCACCACGCGCTGATCGAGGAGACCGAGTACGTCATCCAGGCGGACCGCTCCGGCTTCAAGTACGCCTGGGCCTCCGAGCACCACTTCCTGGAGGAGTACTCGCACCTGTCGGCCAACGACGTCTTCCTCGGCTACCTCGCCCACGCCACCGAGCGCATCCACCTCGGCTCCGGCATCTTCAACCCGCTCGCGCCGGTCAACCACCCGGTGAAGGTCGCCGAGAAGGTCGCCATGCTCGACCATCTCTCCGGCGGACGCTTCGAGTTCGGCTCGGGGCGCGGCGCGGGCAGCCACGAGATCCTCGGGTTCATGCCGGGCATCACCGACATGAACCACACGAAGGAGATCTGGGAGGAGACCATCGCGGAATTCCCCAAGATGTGGCTCCAGGACGAGTACCCCGGCTTCAGCGGCAAGCACTGGTCGCTGCCGCCGCGCAAGATCCTGCCCAAGCCGTACGGCCGCTCCCACCCGGCGATGTGGTACGCGGCCGGCTCGCCGCCCTCGTACGCGATGGCCGCTCGCAAGGGCCTGGGCGTGCTCGGCTTCAGCGTGCAGAAGGTCTCCGACATGGAGTGGGTCGTCGAGTCGTACAAGTCGGCGATCGGGGAGGCGGAGCCGGTCGGCGACTTCGTCAACGACAACGTGATGGTGACCTCCACCGCGATCTGCGCCGAGACGACGGAGAAGGCGCGGCAGATCGCCGTGGGCGGCGGCCTCAACTACCTCCAGTCGCTGCTCTTCCGCTACCACGACACCTTCCCGCGCCCCGACGGCATCCCGGTCTGGCCCGAGCTTCTGCCGGACTACACCGAGGAGTTGATCGATCTGCTCATCTCCGAGGAGCTGATGATCTGCGGCAACCCCGACGAGGTGCTGGCGCAGTGCAAGCGCTGGGAGCAGGCGGGCGCCGACCAGTTGACGTTCGGGCTGCCGATCGGCATCGGCTACGAGGACACGATGAACACGATCAAGCTGATCGGCGAGCACGTCATACCGGTGATCGACACGGACCCGGTGCACCGCACGACCCGGTTCCGGCAGGCGGCGGCCTGATTCCTCGACAGAGGCGAGAGGAGCACACCCGTGTTCGACCATGTGATCAAGGGCGCCACCGTGGTGGACGGCACGGGCGCGCCCTCCCGTACCGCCGACGTGGCGCTGCGCGGCGGCCGGATCGCGGCCGTCGCGGAGCCCGGCGGCCTCGGCGAGAGCGGGCGCTCCCAGGAGGACGCCACCGGCCTCGTCCTGACCCCCGGCTTCGTCGATCCGCACACCCACTACGACGCCCAGCTCTTCTGGGACCCCTTCGCCACGCCCTCGATGAGCCACGGCGTGACCACCGTCGCGGGCGGCAACTGCGGCTTCACGCTCGCGCCGCTCCACCCCGACCGGCCCGAAGACGCCGACTACACCCGGCGGATGATGTCCAAGGTCGAGGGCATGTCACTGGCGGCGCTCGAAGAGGGCGTCGACTGGACGTGGTCGTCCTTCGGCGACTACCTCGACGCCCTGGAGGGGCGGATCGCCGTCAACGCCGGTTTCATGGTGGGCCACTGCGCGCTGCGCCGCCATGTGATGGGCGCCGACGCGGTCGGCGGACAGCCCACCCAGGACCAACTCGACGCCATGCTGCGGCTCTTCCACGAATCCATGGAGGCGGGCGGCTGGGGTCTTTCCACCACCCAGTCCAGTACGCACTCCGACGGCGACGGGCGGCCGGTCGCGTCCCGGCACGCGCGGCCCGACGAACTCCTCGCCCTGTCACGGGCGGTGGGCGAACACGAGGGCACCCAGATCGAGGCCATCGTGGCGGGCTGCCTCGACCAGTTCGCGGACGAGGAGATCGACCTCCTCGTGGAGATGAGCGCCGTCGCCGGGCGCCCGCTCAACTGGAACGTCCTCACCATCGACGCCGCCGTTCCCGAACGCGTCCCGCGCCAACTCCTCGCCTCGGAGCGGGCCCGCAAGGCGGGCGGCCGGATCGTCGCCCTCACCATGCCGATCCTCACCCCCATGAACATGTCGCTCGGCACCTTCTGCGCCCTCAACCTCATCCCCGGCTGGGGCGAGGTCCTCGGCCTGCCCATCCCCGAACGCATCGCCCGGCTGCGGCAGCCCGCCGTACGCGCCGAGATGCTGCGCCGCGCCACCAGCCCCGAGGCCGGAGTCTTCCGGCGCCTCGCCGACTTCGGCCGCTACGTGATCGGCGACACGTACAGCGACGCGAATCAGGGGGTGTCGGGGCGGGTCGTCCGCGACATCGCGGCCGAACGCGGGCAGGAACCCTTCGAGACGATGGTCGAGATCTGCGCCAACGACTCGATGCGCACGGTGCTTTGGCCGATGCCCACCGACAACGACCCCGACTCCTGGGCGCTGCGCCGGCGCACCTGGGACCACGAGGACGTCATGCTCGGCGGCTCCGACGCGGGCGCCCACCTCGACCGGATGTGCGGCGCCCCGTACACCACCCGCTTCCTCGGCGACTGCCTGCGCGGACGCCGACTTCTGCCGCTGGAGCGCGCCGTCCGCATGCTCACCGCCGACCCCGCCCGCCTCTTCGGCCTGCGCGGCCGAGGCGTGATCACCCCGGGCAACGCCGCCGACCTCGTCCTCTTCGACCCCGACCGCATCGACGCCGGCCCCGCCACCCTCCTCCACGACCTCCCCGGCGACAGCCCCCGCCTCGACTCCCGCGCCACCGGCATCCTCAGCGTCCGCGTCAACGGCGTCGAGACGATCCGCGACGACACCGTCACCGGCGCGATCCCCGGCACCGTCCTGCGGTCCGGCCGCGACACGGCAACCGTCCGCACCGCCTGAGCCGCGTCCCACTTCTCGCCTGGGCGCCGAAATCCCGTCGCGGACCCGCGCGTTGATCCCTAGCCTTCGAGCGTGAACGAGGACGTGAACGAGGACGCGGACGCGGACGTGGACGCGGAACAGGCGGAAGAGGTCAAGCAGCGGGTGACGGCCGTGCGCGGCCGGGGCGTCACGCTCACCCCGCTGGAGGCGGACGACGCCGAGTTGCTGTACGAGTGGCGGGCGGACCCGGTGGCCACCCACGAGATCGGCATCTGGCCGCGCCCGCTGTCCTGGCTGCGCGACCGCGTGGAGCGGGACATCGACGACAACGACCGCGACGACTTCCTCGTCCTGCTTCCCGACGGCACCCCGATCGGGCATGTCGCCCTGACCGACCAGGACATCGTCGACGGCACCGCCGAGTTGTATCTGCTGCTCGACGCCGCCCACCGCGAGCGCGGCCACGCCACCGCGGCCCTCGACGCCCTCATCGACCTCACCTTCGGCGACCTCCCGCTGCACCGCCTCCAGGCCGTCACCCACACCACCAACACCCCCGCGCTCGCCGTACTCGCCGCCTCCGGCTTCGTCCACGAGGGCGTACGCCGCTCCTGGTGCCAGCACCGGGGCCGCCGCCACGACGCCGCCGTCCTCTCGCTGCTCCGCCCCGAATGGGAGGCGCTGAGCAGGCCGCGCGCCTGGGACCTCTGAGCGCCGCCCGTTGTCAGTGGTCGCTGCCAGGATCGTGACATGGAGGCCGGCTGTCAGGGGCGTCGGTGGGACGCGGCGCGGCGCTCCGGCGGCGAACCGGAGATCGTGGCCGAATTCGTCCGCCAGGTCAGGGATGTGGACGCCGTCCAGCCGAGGGCGGGGAACACCGCGCTGTGGGAGGCGGTGTGCTGGGGTCACAAGGCCAGCGTCCGGACGCTGCTCGCCGCCGGGGCAAACCCGTGGCGGCCACAGACCGGCGGGCGGTCGCCCGGCGGGCTCGCGCTCACCACGACCACGCTCGCGCCGTACTTCGCGGACCGCCCCGACGCCGTACCGCTGACCGAGGGGGAGCGCGCCGCGCAGGAGGACACCGACCGGCGCGCCGCCGCCTTCGCGGGCCTGTACACCGACGGCCTGTCCGCCAGACCGATCACTACCTGCTGGGCACCGACGGCGCCCTGGACCGTACGGGGCTGGCGGGCTCCGCTCACCGGGGGGCGGGGATAGCGGTGCCGCTGGGCCGATGAGTTCGGGGCTCCGGACCGGTCTGTATCGGTGAGGGCGGGCGCACCGTACCCGTACCCCTAACCGCACCGGAGGTGGACGGACATGACCGACCTGGAGCCGACCGAGACCGCGAATCTGGACAGTGGCGGCTACGGCACGGATACGTTCCCGTGGAGCCGCGCCCGCGAGCAGCTCATCGCCGGGCTGGGCGTGGACGACGACAAGGGCCCGGCCCTGTCGTACTTCCTCGGCACCGTCAGCCCCGGCGGGCGGCCTCATTCGGCGGGCATCGGCGCGCTGTGGGACGACGGTGACATGTACTTCACCAGCGGCCCCGGCACCCGGAAGTCCCGCGACCTCGCCGCGAATGCGCTCTGTACGCTGTCGGTCCGCCTCGACGACCTCGACCTCGTTCTCGACGGCCACGCCGACCGCGTCACCGACGCCCCCACGCTCGACCGCCTCGCCGACCGCTACCGCGATCAGGGCTGGCCCGCCGAGGTCGACGGCGCCGCCTTCACCGCGCCCTACAGCGCGCCGAGCGCGGGCCCCGCTCCCTGGTACCTCTACCGCTTCAGCATCACCCAGGGCGTGGCCCTCAGCATCAAGGGCTCGGGCGGCGCCACCCGCTGGCGCTTCCGCCGCTGAGCAGCGGGGCAGCGGGGCAGCGGGGCAGCGGTCGGCGGGGGCCGCGGCCCCCGCACCGCGCTCACTGCGCGGTGCCGGCCAGCAGCCACCGCCGTACGCGTACCTCCATCAGGACCCGGCCGCGGTCCGGGCGGGTCGGGGCGGTCACGTCCCAGTCGTACTTCGCCGCGAAGGCCGCGACGATCTCCGGCGGGAAGCCGCCGTGGGTCAGCGTCGCGTCGCCTTCGGCGACGACCGGCTTCCGGCCGTCCTCCAAGGCCAGCGAGACGCGCGGCTCGGCCGCCGCGTTCCGCACCTTGGCCGAGCCCTCGTCCGTACCGATCCACCACCGCTCGTCCGCGTAGACGAACCACACCGGCGTCACGTGCGCGGAGCCGTCCGGCCGTACGGTGCACAGCCATACGTTCCGCTCCGCTGCAGCCGCGCCAGGACGTCGGGCCGCACTGCCTGCTCACGTTCGCTCATCGCTCCATTGGATCACTCGGCCCACCGCGTACGGCGGCGCGCCCGCGATACGTGCGATGGGTCACGCGGAGCCGAATTCGTGCGACGCACGGTCAAGGTCATTTCGCAGGGAAGTCCTTAACCTGCCGGTACGCCAGCGTCGTTACCCACAGAAGCGGAGCCAGCCGTTGTTCGCCGCGTACCTTACGGTCACCATCCTCGGCGCGCTCTTCAACGGCGCCGCCGCTGTCACGTACCTCATCGGCCACGAATACCCCAAGACCCAGGCCGACATGAAGGGCCTGCCCCGCAAGTGGGTGCCCTTCCTTGGTGCGTTGCTCGCCGCCGGAACCGTGGGACTCCTGGCCGGGCTCGCCGTCCCCCTCCTCGGCACCCTCGCCGCCTGCGGCCTGATCCTCTACTTCATCGGCGCCATCATCGCCCACCTGCGCGTCGGCTCCCGCAACATCGTGGGCGGCATCGTCTTCCTCGCCACGGCGGTGGCCGTCCTCATCCTGGGCGTGGCCCACCACGGAGCCGTCTAGGGCCCGCCCGGCCCCGACTAACGCGGCTGCGCGTTCCGGCGCTGGTCGCCCGCCTGCTCCAGGGCGGCCTCGTAGGCGTGCAGGGCGGTGATGACTGTGGCGCGTTCGGCGGGGTCGAGGCCGCGCATGACGCGTTCCCAGGCGGAGGCGCTGGCAGAGAGCCATTCGGCGATCGGTGCGGCGTAGGCGGGGGCGATGGCGATGATGCGGCGGCGGCGGTCGGCGGGATCGGCATCGCGCTGGAGGACGCCCGGCCGTGACAGCTCGCTGACCATGAGGCTGACGGTCGTCGGGGCCACCTCCAGTCGAGCGGCCAGTTCGTTGATGCTGGTGGGGCCGTCGTACTCCAGGTGGGCCAGCAGTGCGAGGTGTCGCGGTGCCAGGTCCAGGCCCTGGAGCGCCGGAGGTATGGGCAGGCGCTTGGCGCGGCCCACGAGCCGTGGCATGAGCAACAGCAGGGTGCGGACGGCCTCATTGACGGCTGGACCGTCCGATTCCGTGGACATGGGCGACCTCTTCCAGATACCTTTGAAAACAAAGGCTTTGCATTCAAAGGGAACGGGGTCACACTATGCCGCATCTGACCGTCCACCTTCCAGAGAACAGGCTGACCGGGAAGGAATCCATGCTGGTCGCCGCACTGACCGACGCTGTCGTCGAGGTCTACGGCGACTGGGCCCGCGACCTCGTCAGCGTCCACCTGACCGGAGTCCCCGCAGGCCGGTTCGCGCAGGGCGGCAAGGCCGTGGACACAATGGCCTCGGTGACCTTGGGCGTCCGCGCCGGCCTCTTCGACCGCCCCGACGCCGCCCGGATGACCGCGCACCTCGGCACCGCGCTCACCGACGCGATCACCCGCGTCGTCGGCGATGACCTCCGCGAGGGCACCATGGTCGAACTCGTGGCGTCGCCGCCAGAACGTACCTTCGTCGGCGGCGCCCTCGCCGTGTGACCCTCCGCCTGAGGACTGGGCCACCTCGCGCCCCGGCCGGCCGCACTCAGGCTCAGCAGCGGTGGCGGGACCCGACCGCCGTCCAGCCAGACCAACCGGTCCCGTTCCGGCCACGACTCGTAGCCCACGTCGGCTACGAGCCGTGGCCGAGCAGCACAAGCCCGCGAAGCTCTCCCCGCCTTGGCCGGAGGCTCAGGAACCAGCCACGTTTGTGGGCGCGGTCCAGCCGGTAGCTCGTATCCACTCGACCAGGTCCAGGGTGGCCGGCTCGATCGCGCGCACCACCGCGAGGTCCGAGGGGTGTTCCGCCGACTGCGCGAATTCGCGGAACATCGCCTTGTCGAAGTCGTTGGGAAGCACGCTCAACGGGAGGGCCTCGTAGCGTGCCGGGAGCCCGGCCCGCGCGCCGAACGCCGCGGCGATCTCGGGGCCCGTCAGCTCGTCGCCGACGAGTTCGGCGGCTCCGCCGCGCGCCTGCGCGGTGTCGAGCAGGAGCGCGGCGGCGACCCGGCCGATGTCCCTGACCGAGATCATCTTCAGGGCGACGTTCTCCGGCAGCGGCATCCTCAGCACGATCTCTCCATGCTCCAGGCTCGGTGCCATCACGGTCGCGAAGTTCTCCATGAAAGCGGTCGCGCGAACCATCGTGGCCCTGAGGCCGGACTTCCTCAGGTACTCCTCGATCGAGTGCTTCGAGTCGTGATGCGGCACACCCCGCTCCCGGTCCGCTCCGAAGACCGAGTTGAACACGACGTGCGGGACGCCCGCCTCGACCGCCGCGTCGACGAGCGCGGTACCGATGCGGATCTCCACCTCGACCTCTTCGAGGCTGTTCGCCTCCGGGGTCATGAAGTAGAACCCCTCGACCGTCGCCAGCGCGGCGGCCAGCGACGCCGGGTCGTCGGTCCGGATGGCCGCCAGCTCGACGCCGCGGGCGGCCAGCGCCTGGGCCCGGTCGGACCGCGGGTCGCGGACCAAAGCCCGCACCCGCGCCTTGTGGTCCAGCAGCGCGTCGACCACCGCCCCGCCCTGTTGCCCCGTCGCGCCGAAGACCGCAATCGTGCCGGTCGTCCGTGTGCTCATAGCTGCCACCCTTCAGTAGTTCATGCCGTGAACGAAACTAGTTCACGGCATGAACTTCGTCAAGGTGCGGGTGCGTCGTGACCTCACGGTGTGCTGGATTGGTTCGAGGCCGGGGAAGAGAGGTCCGAGGTGTCCACGATGGCGGTGGCCAGGCGCTCGAAGTCGCGCTGGCCGTCGGCGTCAAGGTTTCTCGCGATCTCGGGCAGGCGCTTGGCGACCTCGGCGTAAATGGCCTCGGCGAGCACCTTCCCCGTGGGCGTCACACTGAGCATCACGACCCGTCGGTCCTGCGCCGAGCTTGCCCGGCCGACCAGCTCGCGCCGCGCGGTGCGATCGACCAGCTGGGTCAACGCGTTCTTCGTCATGCCCAACGACGCGGCGAGGTCAGCCATCTGCCGCGGCGCGTCCCTGATCGCGCAGAGCAGCGTGGCCTGCGAGGGGGTCAGGTCGAATTCGGCGCAGATCTGCGCGTACTTGCGTTGAATCACAACCGAGAGCCAGAAGAGCTTGTCGCCATAGTCCACGCTGACCTCCCCGGTCCGATGACGAACAGCCTACTGGTCGCGGGCCGGCGGACCGCGCCTCTCACCAGGGGATGCACACCTTCGCGAGCCCGGCCGGGCATTCGTAGGTGGCGGCGGTCCGCGGACGAAGACGGCCACCATTGATCATCGTGAGTTGTGTCGACAAACGAAGATCAGCCGGTGGCCGTGGGCCACAGCGTGGACCCTGCCCGGTGGCAGTCGGTATTCGAGGGCCCGATGCCGCGGGCGGCGGGCCGGTTCGCCCGGGTGGAACCGCGTCGCCGGGCACGCCGGTGACGCCAATCCGGCCGGTATGCGGCACCTGCTCAGCCGGGCCCGCTGGGATGCCGACCAAGTGCGCGACGACATACAGCCCACCCGACACCCCGGCGCATCGGCGGCTGCTCGTGCGGCGCAACCGGCGAACCGGCGAACTCGCCTACTACCGCTGCTACTCGCCCCACCCCGTCCCCCTGACCGCACTGGCCAAGGTGGCCGACCGCCGCTGGACGGTGGAGGAGACGCTCCAGGCCGCGAAGGACCTCGTCGGATCGTCTCGCGCGACCGCGCTGGCGGCTAGTTGTCGAATTCGCCCGCCTTGACGCCGGTGAGGAAGGCGGCCCATTCGGTGGGGGTGTAGAACTGCGTTCCGGCGTCGGGGTTTTTGCTGTCGCGTATCGCTCGGCCGCCGTCGGCGGTGAGGGCGACCTCTACGCAGTCGTTCTGGGCGGCGCCTGAGGCGCTGGACTTCTTGAACGCGCTGACGATGTCCTGGTTCTTCATGGTCGGATCGTCTCGCGCGACCGCGGTGGCGGCTAGTTGTCGAATTCGCCAGCTTTGACCCCGGTGAGGAAGGCGGCCCATTCGGTGGGGGTGTAGAACTGCGTTCCGGCGTCGGGGTTTTTGCTGTCGCGTATCGCTCGGCCGCCGTCGGCGGTGAGGGCGACCTCTACGCAGTCGTTTTCGGTGGCGCCTGAGGCGCTGGATTTTTTGAACGCGCTGACGATGTCGTGGTTCTTCATCAGGTGCTCTCTCTACCTGTCGTGGATGTCTTCGGCCACCTGCCCGAGGAAGGCCATGGTCTCACTCGGAGTGAGCGCGGCCGATCGCAGGGTTTCGAAGACGCGGGCATGGCGGGCCAGGTCGTCCGGACCTTCGAGGATCACGGTGCTGCCGAGGGTGTCCAGGGACACGGCCTCGGCGGCGGGCTCGGGTCCGAAGCTGAACATGACGAAGTGGGCGCACATCCGCGCCGCCTGCCAGGCCCTTATCGGCACCACTTGGACGCTGATGTTCCGCTGGCGGGCCATGTCCTGGATGTGGCTGAGCTGGGCGCGGTGCACTTCGGCGTCGGGCATGGGCGCGGTGAGTGCCGGTTCCCAGATGATCGCGGCGAACTCCGCACCGTCTTCTGCGATCGCACGCTTGCGCGCCTGCCGGGTTGCCACGATGTCGTCCAACTCGGAAGGGGAGTAGGGGGCGGCTCCCGCTTCCAGCAGCAGCCTGGAGTACTCGGGTGTCTGGAGCAGGCCGGGGACCAACACCGGCTGCCAGCTACGGATATAGGTCGCGTCGGTTTCCATCGCCAGGAGATCGGCGAAGTCCGGGCTGAGGGTGCGGGGTTGCTCGAGCCACCAACCTCGCTTGTTCGAGTCCCGCGCGAGCTGTTCCAACCCGCGACGAGTCGCCTCGTCCTCGACGCCGTACAGCTCGAGCAGCAGGCGTACGTCGCCAGGTCGTGCCGATGACTCGCCGGATTCGATCCGGCTGATCTTGGCCTTCGAGCCCGCGATGTACTCGCCCGCCTGGATCTGGTCGAGGCGGGCGTCCTCGCGGTAGCGGCGCAGCGCCGAACCGAGGCGTCGGCTGCGAACGGTAGGGCGTCCACCTGGGGGCATGCGTTCTCCTCGACCTTGTGCGGCCAGTTTGCACGACAACAACGCGAGTCTGCCAGCAAGTTGCTGCGCTCTGCTGCTTGCAACTTCTCACTCAGAATGTGTTGCGTGAAGTGCAGGGTACGCCCTAGCGTGAGTCGCATCACTTGGTGTTCTCGTTCGGGAGCGCGGAGTGACCATCACTCCGTCTGCCGCACCCCGTGGGGGCCCGCATGTCAGGACGCACGCGCGTCGAGCGCTTCCGGATTCGTCGAAGCTCGGTGCCCGAAGCGCGACATCACGTCGAGAAGACGCTCATCGCGTGGAAGTTGGGGCTGCTCGTGGAGCCCGCCACGCTCATCGCCAGTGAGCTGGCCACGAATGTGGTCGTGCATACGAAGGGCATCGCCGAGTTCTTCGAGCTGGGGTTACGGCGCAGGGACGGAGTTCTGCTGATCGAGGTGACGGACTCGTATCAGTGGGGGATGCCGGAGCGGGTGGAGGAGCCGGGGGGTGAGGCGACGGGCGGCCGGGGGCTGGTGATCGTGGAGGCGCTGGCGGAGAAGTGGGGGGTGCGGCCGAGGTCGCCGGGGAAGACGGTGTGGGCTCAACTGCCCATCGAAACAGCGGTGTTGGGGGAGTGAGCCGGGTCGTTCGCGCGCGGCGCGGCCGTAGGGTTCCGGGATGGACTGGGATACGTGGCACGGGCAGTACGACGATCCGGATTCGTGGCTGGCGCAGCGGCTGCGGGCGGTGCAGGCGCGGATACGGGAGGTGCTGGACGGGAGTCCGCCGGGGCCGGTGCGGGTGATCAGTCTGTGCGCCGGGCAGGGGCGGGATCTGCTGGAGGTGCTGGCGGAGCATCCGCGGCGGGCTGATGTGCGGGCGCGGCTGGTGGAGTTGGACCCGCGGAACACCGAGCAGGCGCGGGCGGCGGCGCGGGCCGCGGGTCTCGACGGGGTGGAGGTCGTGACGGGCGACGCGTCGCTCACCGACCACTACCGCGGGATGGCACCGGCCGATCTCGTACTGATCTGTGGCCTGTTCGGGAACATCACCGACGCCCACATCGAGCGCACCATTGATACGGCACCGCAGTTGTGCGCGACCGGCGGCACCGTGATCTGGACCCGGGGACGTACGCCGGTGGCCGACCGGGTGCCGATGGTCTGCGAGTGGTTCGAGAAGCGCGGCTTCGAGCGGCGCTGGCTGTCGGAACCGGACGTCGGCTACGGCCTCGGCGTCCACCGCTTCCACGGCGAACCACAGCCGCTCGCGGAGGGCCGCGGCATGTTCGACTTCGTCGGGTACTACGCGCTCCAGCAGTCGGAGCAGTCGGAGCAGTCGGAGCGGTAGGACGCCACGCGCGGCATGCGCGGCGCGGGCGGCACGCGCGGAAGGGGCGTACGGACGGTTGCTCGTACGCCCCTTCCGTGCGTGGTCATTCAACCGCCCGGCTTATTTACGGCCCAGCCAGATGGGGTTGGTGATCGCGATGGCCGGGCCGGGCAGACCGGAGGTGTCGCCTGCGGGGGCGGGGTGGCGGACTTCGGCGCGGACGTAGGCGGAGTAGGAGGGGGTGGTGGTCCAGGAGAGGGTGCCGGAGGCGGGGAGGGGTTCGGCGTGGAGCTGGCCCTCGTCGGTGATGAGACGGATGAGGGAGTCGGCGGGGACGCCGCTGACGGAGAGCGTGAGGGTGACGTCGGCGTCGGGGGCGACGGAGACGCGGTCGCCGATACCGGCGTGCTCACCGCGGGGGCCCGCGGCGGCGAAGGCGAGCTGGACGGCGGCGGATTCGGCGATCCAGGAGCGCCCCGCGCGGATACCGGCCTGGAGGGAGCGCCGGTCGAGGCCGTCCGCGAGGACGACCGTCTGGGGGAGGCCGACGACATCGGGGTCGCGGTGGGCGTCGGAGTTGCCCATGGCGGGAATCCAGTGGCCGTCACCGCGCGCGGCGCCGGTGAGGAGGTTGTCCCAGGTGAGGAGGGACACCTCGTCGTCGGGGGTCCAGGGGCCGTTCCAGACCTCGATGGCGTCGACCTGGTCGTAGCCGAACTTCCACTGGCTGGCCAGGCTCGTGCCGTACGGGTGGGCGGGGACGACGATGCCGTCGGCGCGGTGGATCTGCCGGACGAAGCGGTCGAAGGCGTCGTCGCGGGCGCGGTAGCGCCAGTCCACCCAGGTGCCGGGGTCGGTGCCGATGGCCAGGTAGTGGCCGTTGCGGGTGGTGACCTCCTCGCCGGTCATGACGAGCAGGTCGTCACCGGCCAGCGGGCCGAGATAGGCGTGCGCGGAACTGGTGTTGTGGTCGCTGGAGTTGATGAAGTCCAGCTTCGCGGCGCGGGCGAGCGCCACCAGTTGCTCCAGCGTCCGCTTACCGTCGGAGTGCACGGTGTGCAGGTGGCAGTCGCCGCGGTACCAGTCACGGCCGCGACCGGGCGCGCGGTCACGCGGGTACGACGGGACGAGCGTGTCGCCGCGGTCGCCGAAGCTCAGGGTGACGGTGACGGAGTAGTTCAGGCCCTGCGGCGCCACCGTGTAGGGACCGAGGATCACGTGCCAGGTCCCGGCCTCGACGGGCCCGGCCAGATACCCCGGCGTCGCCTCGCCCGCGCTGATCGCGAACTCCGTGCGCGCGCCGCCCGACCAGCCGCGGAAGCCGCGCCCGCCGATGTCCGTACCGTGCTGGTCGAAGACGCCGATGTCGCACGCGTTGCCGACCGTCCCCGCGGGCACGGCCGGCCGGTCGTACGTGTACGAGACCGCGATCTGCCGCACGCCGCGCGGCACCTTCACCGGCAGGTACACGAAATCGGCCGCCCCGGTGGGCAGATGGCCGGTGACCGTACGCGTCTGGTCGGCGGCCCCCGGCCCGCCTCCCGCGCTCGTGCCGGTGCTGTCGTCTGCTTCCGCGAAGTTCACGGGAGCCAGCGTAAGGACGCCGGTGGCGCCAGCCAGTGCGGAGAACTTCAGTACGTCGCGTCGGTCCATACGTCCACGCTCACCTTTCCGGGTGACGGGAGCGTGGCAGTCTCCTGAGCAACAGGCCGACACATGAGGTCGATACCGCTCCTCCCGTGACGTCGGCCGGACGTACCCCGAGATCCGCACGGCGGTGCCTCTGGCTCTTCGAGGCGAAAGGATCTAAGACAGGAGCCGAGCCCGATTCACCCGACCCCACCGGAGGTGCCCGTGCGGATCGCCGTCACGATCTTCCTGACCGATCAGACCATCGGGCCGGTGCGGCTCGCCCGGGAGTTGGAGCGGCGCGGGTTCGCCGGGCTCTATCTGCCGGAACACACGCACATTCCGGTGTCGCGGGCGACGCCGTATCCGGCGGGGGAGCCCCTGCCGGAGGAGTACGGGCGGACGCTGGACCCGTTCGTGGCGCTCAGCGCGGTCGCGGCGGTCACCGAGCGGCTGGAGGTGGGGACGGCGATCACGCTGGTGGCGCAGCGCGACCCGGTGGTGCTGGCGAAGGAGATCGCGACGCTCGACCACCTGTCGGGCGGGCGCTTCACCCTGGGGGTGGGCTTCGGGTGGAATGTGGAGGAGGCCGCCGACCACGGGGTGGACTGGCGGCGCCGCCGCGAGCTGGTACGGGACCGGATGGCGGCGATGCGCGCGCTGTGGGCGGCCGAACCCGTCGCCTATGCGGGCGAATTCGCGTCCGTGCAGGCCAGCCAGGCGTATCCGAAACCGGCGGGCGGCCGGGTGCGCACCCTGGTGGGCGGCGCGGCGGGCCCGAAGCTCTTCAGCCATGTGACGGATTACGCGGACGGCTGGATGCCGATCGGAGGCGGCGGTCTGGGCGAGTCCATCCCCAAACTTCGCGCCGCCTGGCAGGAATCGGGCCGCGGCGAGGAAGGCCCGGTCGTGGTGCCGACCGCCGTACGCCCCGACGCGGGCAAGCTCGCCCACTACCGCGACCTCGGCATCGAGGAGATCATCGTGCAACTCCCGCCCGCCGGGACCGACGAGGTGCTGCGGGCGCTCGACGACTACGCGCAGTATTTGTAGCCGGAGTATTCCTCGGACAGTCCGATCTCCGGGTGATATTGCCGACAGGGGGATCGGGCCGAAGAGGGCCTGAGCGCACAGCGAATTGTCGGCGGGGCCGCCTATCCTCGAAGAATGACTTCGCCGACGCCCACCGCCAATGCCATGCGCCGCGCCCTGCACCGCGCGGACCAAGGCGTCGCCCTGGACACGGGCGAGGCCGCCGTCCTGCTGCAAGCCCGTGGCCAGGACCTGGCCGGACTCGCGGGCACGGCCGCCCGGCTGCGGGACGCGGGCCTCGAAGCGGTGGGACGGCCGGGCGTCATCACGTATTCGCGGAAGGTCTTCATTCCGCTGACGCGGCTGTGCCGGGACAAATGTCATTACTGCACTTTCGTGACGGTGCCCGGGAAGCTGCGCCGCGAAGGTCACGGCATCTACTTGTCGCCGGACGAGGTGCTGGACATCGCCAGGCGCGGCGCCGAAATGGGCTGCAAAGAAGCGCTGTTCACCCTCGGCGACCGCCCCGAGGAGCGCTGGCCCGAGGCGCGCGAGTGGCTGGACGCGCACGGCTACGACGACACGCTCGCGTACGTACGGGCCATGTCGGTGCGGGTGCTGGAGGAGACCGGCCTGCTGCCGCACCTCAATCCGGGTGTGCTGAGCTGGACCGACCTCCAGCGGCTCAAGCCGGTCGCGCCGTCCATGGGCATGATGCTGGAGACGACCGCCACCCGCCTGTGGTCGGAGCCGGGCGCCCCGCACTACGGCTCGCCGGACAAGGAGCCGGCCGTACGGCTGCGGGTCCTGGAGGACGCGGGCCGCTCCAACGTGCCGTTCACCACCGGCATTCTCATCGGCATCGGCGAGACGTACGAGGAGCGCGCCGAGTCGCTCTTCGCGATCCGCAGGACCGCCCGCCGCTACCACGGCATCCAGGAAGTGATCATCCAGAACTTCCGCGCCAAGCCGGACACCGCCATGCGCGGCATGCCGGACGCGGAGCTGGAGGAGCTGGCGGCGGCCATCGCGGTGGCCAGGATCGTGCTCGGGCCGTCCGCCCGCATCCAGGCGCCGCCGAATCTGGTGGACGGCGAATACGCCCGCTTCATCGAGGCCGGCATCGACGACTGGGGCGGCGTCTCACCGCTCACTCCAGACCACGTCAACCCCGAGCGCCCGTGGCCGCAGATCGACGAACTGGCCGCCCGTACGGCCGAGTCGGGCTTCGCGCTGCGCGAACGCCTCACCATCTACCCGGAGTTCGTCCGGCGCGGCGAGCCCTGGCTCGACCCGCGCCTGATCCCGCACGTCACGGCGCTCGCCGACCCCGCCACCGGGCTGGCGGACGAGGCCGCGCCGGTCGTGGGCCGCCCGTGGCAGGAGCCGGACGAGGGCTTCACCAGCGCCGGCACCGGCCGCACCGACCTGCACCGCACGATCGACACCGAAGGACGTACGGCCGACCGCCGCGACGACTTCGACGAGGTCTACGGCGACTGGGCCGAACTGCGTGAGCAGGCCGCGCCCGGCATGGTCCCCGACCGGGTGGACGCCGACGTCAAGCAAGCCCTGTCGGTGGCCGCCGACGACCCGACCAGGCTCACCGACGCCGAGGCGCTGGCCCTGCTGCACGCGGACGGCCCCGCCCTGGACGCGCTGTGCCGGATCGCGGACGACCTGCGGCGCGCGGTCGTCGGCGACGAGGTGACGTACATCGTCACCCGCAACATCAACTTCACCAACGTCTGCTACACCGGCTGCCGCTTCTGCGCCTTCGCGCAGCGCCGCACCGACGCCGACGCGTACACCCTCTCCCTCGACCAGGTCGCCGACCGCGTCGAGCAGGCGTGGCAGGTCGGCGCCACCGAGGTGTGCATGCAGGGCGGCATCCACCCCGACCTGCCCGGCACCGCCTATTTCGACATCGCGCGCGCGGTCAAGGCCCGCGTCCCCGGCATGCACATGCACGCCTTCTCCCCGATGGAGGTCGTCAACGGCGCGACGCGCACCGGCCTGTCGATCAGCGACTGGCTGGCCGCCGCCAAGGAAGCGGGCCTGGACTCCATCCCCGGCACCGCCGCCGAGATCCTGGACGACGAGGTCCGCTGGGTCCTCACCAAGGGCAAGCTGCCGACCGCCACCTGGATCGAGGTCGTCAAGGCCGCCCACGCGCTGGGCATACGGTCCTCGTCCACCATGATGTACGGCCACGTCGACCAGCCCCACCACTGGCTCGGCCACCTCCGGCTGCTCGCGGAGATCCAGAAGGAGACCGGCGGCTTCACCGAATTCGTCACCCTCCCCTTCATCCACACCAACGCCCCGGTCTACCTCGCGGGCATCGCCCGCCCCGGCCCGACCGCCCGCGACAACCGGGCCGTCACCGCCATGGCCCGCCTCCTGCTCCACCCGCACATCACCAACATCCAGACCAGTTGGGTCAAGCTCGGTGCGGACGGCGCCGCCGAAATGCTCCGCTCCGGCGCCAACGACCTCGGCGGCACCCTGATGGAGGAGACCATCTCCCGTATGGCGGGCTCCAGTTACGGCTCCTACCGCTCCATCCGCGACCTGGTCGCCATCGCCGAAGCCGCAGGCCGCCCCTCCCGCCAGCGCACCACCCTCTACGGTCAGGTCCCCGAAGAGCGCATCACCACCGGCCTCGCCTCCGACGGCCACCTCCCCGACCTCCTCCCGGTCCTGGGCGACTGACGACCGCAGGTACGCGGCGGCTGACGTCCGCAGGCACTCGGCGCCTGACACCCGCCGCCCACCGGAGGGGTGAATTCGCACCACCGTCATGGCCGCGTTTCGCCGTGTTCCGGTGCGGGGATTGCGGGGGTGGTGGAGTCCTGTGGGAGTCACGGGAGACACGGGACTCACAGGACTCACGGGAACCGAGACACCCTTGGGGGAGAAGTGGCGTGGAGCGGGCGGGTGGGCGTGGCCCTGGCGGTCGCGGCGGGGGTGCTCGCCGGGGGACTGGCGGGGGCGACGGCCGTCGCGGCGGACAGCGGTACCGGCGGCGGGCTGCCGTACGAGCGGGTGGAGCGGCTCGGGCCGGGCGTGGAGTACCGGGAGTTCTCGGTGGCGGCCTCGCGCGGGACCGTGCACGGGCATGTGCTCGCGGTGGACCTGCGTGAATCCCGTACGCGGCTCGACCTGTTGACGCCGGGGGCGGTGGCGGCGCGGCAGGCGGTGTCGGGGCTCGCCGACGACCGGCAGGCGGTGGGCGCGGTGAACGGCGACTTCTTCAACATCACCGAGGACCAGCACCCCGGCGTGGCGCCGACCGGCTCCTCGGTGGGCCCGGAGATCGGTTCCGGACGGGACCTGAAGGCCGCGGTGCCCGACGGCCAGCGCTTCGGACCCGCGATGCCCCCGGGGGACACCACGCGCGACGTGCTCGGCATGGGCAAGGACCGCAGGCTGCGGCTCGACCGGCTGGACCTGCGGGGGTCGGTGCGCACCCCGCAGGGGAGCATCCCGCTGGGCGGCTACAACCAGTACGCGCTGCCCGTCGGCGGCGTCGGCGCGTACACGGCGGACTGGGGGACGGTCTCCCGGCAGCGGGCGGTCTGCGGCACGGACACCTCGCGCGGCGCCGGATGCAGCACGGACACCTATGAAGTGACGGTACGTCAGGGACGGGTCGCGGCGGTCGCGCAGGCGCCCGGCGCGGGAGCGATTCCCGCGGGCAGCACCGTACTGCTCGGCCGGGACGCGGGCGCCGACACGCTGCGCGCCCTGCGCGTGGGCGAACGCGTGGAGGTCGACAGCCGCCTCACGCCGACGCTCTCGCGCGAGCCGTACGTCTTCGCGGTCGGCGGCTTCCCCGTCCTGCGCGGCGGACAGCCGCTCGCGGGCCTGGACGACACGACGGCGGCCACGCGTACGGCCGCCGGTTTCGACGCGTCGGGCAGCACGCTGTACCTGCTGGCGCTGGACGGCTCCGCCGAGTCGGGCGCGGGCCTGACCATCGCAGAACTTGCGTCCGTCATGAGGGAATTGGGTGCAGATTCGGCGGTGAACCTCGACGGCGGCGGTTCCACGACGCTGGTCGCCCGCGACCCCGGCGCGGTGGCGGTGACCGTACGCAACCACCCGTCGGGCGGCGCCGAGCGTCCGGTCGCCAACGCCATCGGCGTCTTCTCGCGTACGTGAGCCGCGTACGTGAGCCGTGTATGTGCGCCTTACGCCCGAGTTGCGCGGCCCGCGTCGCGGACCCGGCTCCCGCGCCCGAGTCCGACACCTGGGTCGCGCGTCCGAGGATTTCCGGCGTCCGGCCGTATCCGACCGGATCACCACCGTTCGCGGACGAGCGTCACCGACCCCAGGGCCCCCTTCCGCTCCTGGTGACGTCGGCTATCGTGCTGGCGCAGAACGGGTTCGGATCGGGGTTGATCGAAGGGGACCGCTTTGACCGCTGTCTGGGGTCGCGCGCAGCAGCAGGACTTCCGCAGCCGCGTGCGGGGCTGCCTGCTGGGCGGGGCGATCGGGGACGCGCTGGGCGCGGGCGTCGAATTCGAGTCGTTCGAGGCGATCCAGCGCGATCACGGCACGGACGGCGTCACCGACTACGTTCCGGCGTACGGCAGACGCGGCGCGGTCACCGACGACACGCAGATGACGATGTTCACGGTCGAGGGCCTGATCAGAGCCCAGGTGCGCCGGGACACCGGCGCCTGGCACCCGCCCACCGACATCCACCGCGCCTACCGCCGCTGGTCGGCCACCCAGACCGAGTGGGGGCCCGACGAGCGCCGCAAGGACACCGGCTGGCTGGCCCGCGAGGAGTGGCTCTACGCGCGGCGAGCGCCGGGCGAGGCGTGCCTGAGCGGCCTGTCCGACGACCGGATGGGCACCCTGGAGGAGCCGAAGAACCCCGGTTCCAAGGGGTGCGGCACCGTGATGCGCTCCGCGCCCTTCGGGCTGCTGGTCGGCTGGGAACCGCAGCTCGTCTTCCAGCTCGCCGTGGAGTGCGCCGCCCAGACCCACGGCCACCCCACCGGGCAGCTCGCCGCCGGAGCCTTCGCCGTCATCGTGCACGGACTGGCGCGCGGCGAGGCCCTCGACGGCTCCGTCCAGCACGCCCTCGCCCTGCTCGGCGCCCGCCCCGGCCACCAGGAGACGACGGACGCGCTCCAGGGCGCCCTGGGCGCCGTACGGCAGGGGATGCCGTCGCCGCAGCGCGTGGAGGCGCTGGGGGAGGGCTGGACGGCCGAGGAGGCGCTGGCGATCGGCGTCTACTGCGCCCTGGTCGCCGAGGACGTGCGCCACGGGCTGCTGCTCGCCGTCAACCACTCGGGCGACAGCGACTCCACCGGCTCCATCTGCGGCAATCTGCTCGGCGTCCAGCACGGGGAGACGGCGCTGCCGCCCGCGTGGATCGCCGAGCTCGAAGGCCGTGCCACGCTGCTCCAGCTCGCCGACGACTTCGCCATGGAGATGACCCAGGCCCCCGCCCTCCACGGCCCTTCGGGCGCCAGCCCGGCCTGGCTCGACCGCTACCCGGCGGCGTAGCCCGGGGGTGCCCCTTGGGGGCGCGTCCGGGCGGGCCGCGACCCGCTTTCGTCAGCGGGCCGCGGCCAAGGAGCGTTACTCCGACACCGTCGTCGGTGTCGGCTCCGACGACGGTTCGGGGAGGGAGACGGAGGCCGGGCCGGGGCCGCCGCCGTCGTCGGAGTTGATCAGTGCGAGAAGAGCGTCCCGCTCCGGCGTGTCCTCCGGCTTGATCCAGCCGATGACGATGTAGAGGACGAGCGAGACGGCCAGCGGGAGCGAGATCTGGTATTCGAGGTTGACGCCGCCCGAGACGGCGTCGTTGATGGGGTAGTTGAGCAGGTAGAAGGCGAGCAGGCCGAGCGCCCAGCTCGTGAGGGCCGCGGTCGGGCCGGACTTGCGGAAGCGCGGGAGCAGCCCGAGCATGAACGGGATCGCGATCGGCCCCATCAGACCGGCCACCCACTTGATGACGATGGTGATGATGTCCTTGAAGGTGGGGGAGTTGACCTGGGTGGCCACGGCCATGGACAGGCCGAGGAAGGCCAGCGTGGTCAACCGGGCGGCGATCAGCCCGACCTGGGCCGACCATTCGCGGGCGGTCTTCGAGAAGGCCGGGGCGATGTCACGGGTGACGACGGCGGCGATGGCGTTGGCGTCCGAGGAGCACATGGCCATGGTGTGCGAGAAGAAGCCGACCACGACCAGGCCCAACAGGCCGTGCGGCAGGAGCTGTTCGACCATCAGGCCGTACGAGTCCGAGCCGTCCGGCTTCTTGGCGTGCACCAGCAGCGGCGAGATCCACATCGGGAAGAAGAGGATCACGGGCCAGACGAACCACAGCGCCGACGACAGCCAGGCGCTGCGGGTGGCCTCGCGGGCGGAGCCGGTGGCCATGTAGCGCTGGGCCTGGTTCCACATGCCGCCGTTGTACTCGAAGGTCTTGATGAACAGGTACGCCAGCAGGAAGACGGTGGTGTACGGGCCCGCGACCGGGTCGGCGTGGTGCTTGAGCGCGGGCTCGTCCCACACGTTCCAGATGCCGCTGATCCCGCCGACCTTGTTGAGCGCGGCGACGAGCATCGCGAGCCCGGCGATCAACTGGATGACGAACTGGCCCAGTTCGGTGAGCGCGTCCGCCCACAGACCGCCGACCGTGCAGTAGATGGCGGTGATCGCGCCGGTGATGACGATGCCCTGGGTGATGGTGACCCCGGTGAAGACGGACAACAGCGTGGCGATGGCGGCCCACTTGGCGCCGACGTCCACGATCTTGAGCAGCACGCCGGACCAGGCGAGCGCCTGCTGGGTCGTCAGGTTGTAACGGTTCTTGAGGTATTCGAGCGGCGAGGCCACATGGAGCCGCGAGCGCAGCCGGTTGAGCCGGGGCGCGAAGAGCTTGGCACCGATGGCGATGCCGAGCGCGATCGGGAACGACCAGGTGACGTAGGAGGTGATGCCGTAGGTGTAGGCGATGCCCGCGTAACCGGTGAACATCACCGCGCTGTAGCCCGACATGTGGTGCGAGATGCCGGACAGCCACCACGGCATCTTGCCGCCCGCGGTGAAGTAGTCGCCGACGTCGTCGACGCGCTTGTGGGACCAGAGTCCGATCGCGAGCATCACGCCGAAGTACGCGATCAGCACGGTCCAGTCGAGACTGTTCATGTCCCCTCCAGAGGGGTCCGCCTTGTGAACAGGAGCGCACTTCGCTGTGGCGCCGGTCCGGGCGGGTCGCCCCCGTGCGGGAGTGGGGACTTCCGGGATTGAACCCCTCGTGCGGGGGGCCGGTCAAGGGTCCCTGCGTTCAAGAGTCTGAACTCAGATCAGAAAGCCGAACGATTTTACTCGCTCTTTGCTTACCTTGGCATTGTCGTGACCCTGATCACCAACCCACGATGAGCGGACACTTCGCTGGACGTCGCACGAGGCCCGCGGGACGCGCGGGACACAGGAGGCAGCCGTCCGGGATACGGGATCCCGTGCGGAAGCAGAGGGGAGCGGCCGATCGCCGACGCACGCGTGACCGCCGCGGCCTTCCCTCCTGCGGGCGCCCGCCCTATTCTGACGCTCCGTCAGAAAATGCTTGCGGAGGCCGACATGCTCCTGAACGGGAAGACCGTGGTCGTGACCGGCGTCGGCGCCGGCCTCGGGCAGCGCGTGGCGGCGGCCGTCGTACGCGACGGCGGACGGGCGGTGCTGGGCGCGCGGACCGCCGAACGGCTGGCCAAGACGGCGGCCGAGATCGATCCGGCGGGCGCCTCGACGGCCTGGCTGCCCACCGACATCGCCGACGGCGCGCAGTGCGAGGCGCTGGCGGCGCTGGCGCAGGAGCGGTTCGGCGGGATCGACGCCGTCGTCCAGGTCGCCGCGCTCGACGACTACTTCGGCGGCCTGGAGGACGCGGACTTCGCCGCCTGGCAGCGGGTCCTCGACGTCAATCTGCTCGGGTCGCTGAGGCTCGCCCAGGCGTGTCTGCCCGCCCTCAAGCGCCAGGAGCGCGGCGGCTCCGTCGTGTTCATCGGCACCCAGTCCGCGGTCGCGGCGCCCAGCCAGGTCCGCCAGGCGGCGTACGCGGCCTCCAAGGGCGCCCTCACCTCCGCGATGTACTCACTCGCGCGCGAGCTGGGCCCGTACCGCATCCGGGTCAACACCGTGCTGCCCGGCTGGATGTGGGGGCCGCCCGTGCAGTCCTTCGTCGCGCTCACCGCCCGCGCCGAGGGCGTCGGCGAGGACGAGGTGCTGGCCCGCCTCGCCCGCCGCATGGCACTGCCCGAACTGGCCACCGACGGCGACGTGGCGGAGGCCGCCGTGTTCCTCGCCTCCGACCGCGCCCGCGCGATCACCGGACAGTCACTGCTCGTCAACGCGGGCGAACTGATGCGGTAGCGCCCGCGGTTACGGACGCACGGCGCCCCGCGTACGTACGTCTCCAGGCCGATGTACGGCCCCCCGCCGACGACTTCAGGCGAAGACCTTCGCCAGCCGCCGCAGCCCTTCCGCGATCTCCTCCGGCGTGTGCGTCGTGAAGGACATCCGCAGCGCCCCCGCCTCCGGCGCCTCCGCGAAGAACGGCAACCCCGGTACGTACGCCACGTCGTGGCCGACCGCGGCCGGCAGCAGCGCCGTCGCGTCGTACCCCGCGGGCAGCCGCACCCAGACGAACATGCCGCCCTCGGGCCGGTTCCAGGTGCTGCCGGAGGGCAGCGCGGCCGGGAGCCCGGCGAGCAGCGCGTCGCGCCGGGCGCGGTAGGCGGTACGCACCCGGTCCAGATGGACGTCCAGGTCGTGGTCGGCGAGGTAGCGCGCGGCGGCGGCCTGGTCGACGGTCGAGGTGTGCAGGTCGGCGGCCTGCTTGGCGATCACGCAGGCGCGCAGCAGCGCGGCGGGCGCCCGCAGCCAGCCGAGCCGCATCCCCGGCGACATGATCTTGGAGAAGCTGCCGAGCAGGACCGTCCGGTCGGCGGCCTCGGGCAGCGCCGCGATCCACGGCACGCTCTCGCCCTCGAACCGCAGATCCCCGTACGGGTCGTCCTCCGCGATCCACAGCCCGTGCCGCTCCGCCGCCTCGGCCACCGCGCGGCGGCGTTCGAGCGGGAGCGTACGCCCGGTCGGATTCTGGAAGTTGGGCACCAGGTAGAGCAGTTTCGGCCGTTCCCGGCGCGCCACCTCCTCCAGCGCCTGCGGGACCACCCCGTACGCGTCGGTCGGCACCGGCACCACCCGGGCGCCCGCGAAGCCGAAGCACTGGAGCGCCGCCAGATACGTCGGATTCTCCACCAGCACCACATCGCCGGGCTCGATCAGCGCGGTCGCGATCAGCGCGAGCCCCTGCTGCGAGCCGCCGGTCACCAGGATGTCGTCCATGCCCGTCGCCAGGTCGCGCCCGCTCAGCCGGGCCGCCACGGCCGCGCGCAGCGCGGGATCGCCCTCGGTCGTCGAGTACTGGAGCACCTTGTGCGGCCGCTCGGCCAGGACGCGGGCGTACGCCTCCGCGATGGCCGCCGCGTCGAACAGCTCGGGCGCGGGCAGCCCGCCGGCGAAGGAGATCACCTCCGGCCGCGCGGTCAGCGCCAGGATCTCCCGTACCGGCGAGGCGCCCACCGAGACGGCGCGGGCGGCGAGGGCGGGCACGGCGGCACGGGTGGTGGTCATGTCCGGCAGCCTACGAAGAATCGTTGCCATGTCCAGGTACTTTCCAGCATCCGGGCACCTTCACTTCTCCCCAGAGCTGACGTAGCGTCAGATTCATGGCTGAGGACGTGAGAACGGGCCCGGACAGCGGAACGGACGTCGAGGCGTACGGACGGCTCGCGGCCGTCGGACCGTACGGCGTCGATGTCGGGCACGCGCTGATCACCATGGTCGAGCCGCACGCCGGGCACGAATACGCGTACAACCGGTGGTACGAGGACGACCACTTCATCGCCGGTGCGATGGCGATGCCCTGGCTGTACGCCGGGCGCCGCTGGGTGGCCACGCGGCCGCTGCTGGACCTGCGGTACCCGGCGGACTCCGCGGTCGCGCAGCCGGTCACCGCGGGCTGCTACCTGTCGCTGTACTGGATCACCGAGGGCCGCTACGACGCGCACATGCGGTGGACGGTCGGCATCAACAAGCGGCTCAACCGCGACGCCCGCGTCTACCACGACCGCACCCACGTCTTCACCGCGTTCCAGGACCGCGCGGCGAGCGTCTACCGGGACGGCGCCGCCGGTCCGCGCGACATCCACGCGCTCGACCACCCGTACCGCGGACTCGTCCTCGAAGTGCTGGAGGCGGAATCCGCCGAAGGCCGGGACGAATTGCTGGAATGGCTGCGGGCCCGCCACCTGCCGAAGAAGCTCGCCGGATCACCGGCGGCGATGGTGGTGATCTTCACGCCCACTCCGCTGCCGCTCGACCGCATGTCGTATGTGAAACAGGTCGAAGGCGTCGAAACCCGGCTCACCCTCCTGTGGTTCCTGCAACACGATCCACGCGAGGGCTGGGAAGAGCATTTCGCCGCTCACGCCGCCGAGATCGCCGGCCGGACCGACTCGGCGGGACGGTCGGCGAAAGTGGAATTCATCGCTCCCTTCATTCCGACCATTCCCGGCACGGACACGTATGTCGATCAACTCCGGTGATCCACGGGCCCCATGGGCCCACGGACAGCAGTGAGCCCCCTCGGCTAGGACGGCGGCCAGACGAGAGGGCTCTTCTGCGGTCTCCCGCGATACTTCCGCGGTCTTCCGCGGTACTTCTGAAGGTGCGCGCGCTGTACTAGTTGATCGTGAAGGCGCCGCGGTCGACGTCCGTGACGAACGAGGTCCACGCCTCAGGAGAAAAGCTGAGGACCGGACCCTGCGGGTCCTTGGAGTCGCGGACCACGACCGACTCGACGGCCGGGGACTTCACTTCCACACAGGCGCCATTTCCGGTGGACCGCGAGGACTTCATCCACGCGGGAGTACTGCCCAGCTTGATTGCCATCTCTGCTCCGGTCTGTGCTGATGGCGGCGGCGAGGTACGCCAATGCCTGACTACGCGCTCGACGCTACTAGCCAACATCGCGGACCGGTGGGCCACTTCACCCAAGTGGATGGCATATTCCCAGTAACTCTTCCAATGGGAGCGAGCGGGGGTGTACCGTATCGCCCGCACTTCAGCGGGTGTATCGTTCCGCCGCCTCGATGATGAACTGCCGGGTCAGTTCGGCGCTGAGCGCCTGGGCCCGAAGGTGCTCGTACATCACGCTGTACGCCTGCACATCGGTGTCCTTCTCCAAGTACAGGTCGCTGTTGACGCCTTCGAGATAGACCACCGTGGCATCGGTCACGTCGGTGAACTCCAGTACCGCGAACTGCCCGCTCAAACCGGGATGCGCGCCCGCCTCGAACGGCAGCACCTGCACGGTCACATGCGGCATATGGCTCAACTCCACCAAATGCAGGAGCTGTTCGCGCATCACCTGCTCGTCGCCGACCTTGCGGCACAGCGCGGCCTCGTCCATGACGGCCCACATCCGCAGCGGCATGTCCTTGTCGGTGATCCGCTGCTGCCGGCGCATTCTCACGCTGACGCGCTTGTCGACCTGTTCGGGAGTGGCCTCCGGCAGATTGCCCGCGATCATCGCGGCGGCGTACCCCGGGGTCTGCAACAGGCCCGGCACCACCTGGGGTTCGAAGACCCGCAGACTGGCCGCCTCGGTCTCCAGGCCGATGTACACGCTGTACGGGATGTCACCGAAGGCATGCCACCAGCCCTGCTGGCGCGACTCCTTGGCCATCTGCATCAGCGAGTCGACGATCCGCACGTCCTCGACGCCGTACACACCGCACAGGTCGCGCACATCGCGCTGGCTGATGCTCCGGCGTCCGTTCTCCAACCGGCTGATCTTGGACTGCGACACCAGGAGCCGGGCGGCGACCTCCTCGGCCGTCATGCCTTTCTGCTCCCGCAACTTGCGCAGTTCCGAACCCAGCCGGCGGCGCCTGACGGTGGGATTGACGTTGGCGACCACTGGTAGTGCACCTCCACGCTGAACCTACTGATGGTCAGCAGCCTGCCACTTGCGGTCATCGGCGCGCTGGCGAATGGGGGTAACCCGACAGGGGCGTGTACGCGGTGGTACACGGGGGTGTATACGGCGACGCGCGGTGCGACGGATCCCGGAACGTGTCCCGGGCCCCGCCGCCCCGCGCGTCACAGCGGCTCCCGGAACGGGTCGCTGAGGACGGCGCGATGGTCGCGGATTGCGGTGCCCCGTCCCTGCCGACGGGCGCCGCAGCCGTCCCTGATGAGGGGGTTGCCGAGCGCTACGTGCTCACCTGCGCACGCGCTCCCACGTACTGAGCGTGCTGAACGTACTGACCGTGCTGCCTGTGCACACTCGCTGTCACGCGGTGACTCAACGGGCGCCGACGCGGGCCATGGTGCTGTGCCCCGCCGCTCGCGGTGCCGGAGCGGCTGGCCGCTTTGGCTGCGCCGCCACGCCGTTCTGCACATCCATCACGGCATGCGCGACGAGGCCGCCCATCGGGTCGTACCTGATCAGGTCACGCAGGCGCGATCGCGACGACCGGCCCTCGTTGCCCGGGTAGAGGTGCTTGCCGAGTCCCACGGCGTGGGCGAGCGCGGCGAGCGCGGCGGTCCGCGGGTCCGGCGGCACGCCGGTACGGATCGCACTGTCCAGCCGGGTACGGATCTCCCGGCTGACCGCGCTGTCGGACGCCTGGTACCGCGTCGTCGGCAGCACCCCGCACATCTGGCCTGGCACGGCATGCACCATGCCGCACCGCTCCAGGTGCGCGAGATACGTCTGGCGGAGCCCGAGGCGGGGTCCGCCGATCCAGTGGACGGCCCGCACCGGACTGCCGCGTCGCCGCAACAGTTCGAGAGCGGAGTCCAGGGTCGGATCTCCAGTCGGCCGTGGGTGCACCACGGCTATACGATCCCCGTCAGGGGCTATCCGTCCGGCCAGGGCCAGCTCGACGAGCTGTGCCCCGGCGAGGCCGAGGTCGAGCGATTGAGGCTGCGCCGTGGTCCCGGTCGTCGGGTCCAGTGCGAGCAGCAACAGCTCTTCCGGAATTGTTCTGCGGCTCTTGCCCATCCATGCCTCCCCGCGTGGATGAATGACAGGGTGACGCCTCTCACACCAGCCTGTCGAGAGCGCCTTTGCCTTATCGACGGGAACCGGGTGGTATGTCGTTCTCGTCTACGGGGTGGGCGGTGGTGTCGCGGACGGGTCGCGGGCCTGTCGGCGGGACACTGCCAGTGTGAGCTTTGAAGGGGTATGGGCGCCATTCGGCATCCGCCCCCGCACGATGTGTGCGGCCATTTCGTGATGTGTGGAGGAGGTCTGCGTGGCGGGCGAGTCCCCCGGCAGGGAACAGCGGCAGGGCACGTCGGGGGAGGCGGTCGAGCGGTCGACCGCTGATCCGAGGCTGGTGGTGTTCCGGCCGCCCACCGAGGGGCACGGGACACGCGTGGCGGAGGGCGTACGGGAGGAGCACGCGGGCGCCGCGGTCGGAGCCGTCCCCTCCGCGCCCCCCGAAGCGGCGGACTCCGCGGGCTCCGGCGCACGCCCCCACCCGGCCGCGTCCTCCGCCGCCGCCTCCACGGCGAATACGCCGGATGGCGTAGCGGTCGTAGACGAATCCTCCGACGCGGCTACGTCCACGACGCCGCCCGCGCCCCGCACCCCGGAGGTCCTGCCTCCGGAAGCGGAACCGAATCGTGACCTCCAGGACCCGGATTCCGCCGCCGAGGAGGCCCCCGAGGACGGGTCGGGCCCCGAAGCGGGCTCCGAAGACGGCCCGGAAGCGGAAGACGCCGCCCCGCCCGCGCCGCCCGCGCCGGAACGCGACGAGCACACCGCCGTGCTGCGCGTCGGGGGGCGCGGGGGCCTGCCGGCCGCCGGCGCCACCGCCGGCGGCTCTGAGACCGGTGACGGTACGGCCGAGGACGCGGACGGCGTGAACGACGCCGAGGACGTGAACGGCGCCGACGGCGTACCGGGCGACGTATCGGACTCCACCCCGGCCTCCGGCGACGGTGAGGACGCCGAGGACGCCGGTGACGCCGAGGCCCCCGAGGACACGGCCCCCGAGGACGCGGCCCCGGCGGCCTCGACCGCCGCTGACGCCGCCGACGCCGAGGACGCCGCGCCTTCCGCCGCTGACGCCGAGGACGCCGCTCCCGAGGACTCCGACAGCTCCGCCCCCGAGGAGGCCCCGGAGGACGCCCCCCGGGGCACCCCCGAGGGCGACGCCCCCAAGAGCCCCGGCGCCCGGAGCACCTCCGTCCTGCGCCCGCTTGTGTCCGATCTCCCCGCCGAGCGCACGGCGGCGCAGGGCGCGGAAGGCGCCTCAGGAGCCCGTAGCGCGCCCTCTGGCGCCTCCGCGCCCTATGAGGCGCCCCAGGCGCCTCCGGCGTCCGCCACGCCGCGTACGGGCCCCGTGAAGCCCTCGGAGAGTCCGGCCGCGGGCCCGATCGGGCAGCCGTCCGCCCCGCCGAGGCCCGCCGCGGGCGCGCCGCTGCCCCCGTACGCCGGGAGCCCGTCCGCGATCGGCACCCCCACGGCGGCCTCGCCGGACGGCGCGGCGGCCGGGCCGGACGGGACGCGGTCGATGCCCGTGCCGCCGGAGCCCGAGGCGCCGCTGAAGCTGCTCGCGGAGCTGACGAACACCCCGCCGCCGCGCCAGACGCTGCTGCGGACGGTCGCGCGCCGGTTCAAGATCTGGACCCCGCTGGTGGTGCTGCTGGCGATCGTGTTCGTCGTGGTGCAGGCGCTGCGCCCGCTGCCCGCGCCGTCGATGGCGCTGACCGCGGCCCCGTCGTACACCTTCGACGGCACGCCGCTGCCGCAGTCCATGCCGTGGCCGTCGCAGGGCCAGTCGGTGGCCGAGGTCGAGGGTCTGGGCTCGCTCGGCGTGCACGGCGCGCAGACTCCGGTGCCGATCGCGAGCGTCACCAAGGTGATGACCGCGTATCTGATCCTGCGCGACCACCCGCTGACGGGTCAGCAGACCGGTCCGACGATCCCCGTGGACGCGCAGGCGGCCGACGAGGCGAGTTCGAGCGACGAGTCGACCGCGCAGGTCAAGAAGGGCCAGCGGTTCACCGAGCGGCAGATGCTGCAACTGCTGCTGATCCCCTCGGGCAACAACATCGCCCGCCTGCTGGCGCGCTGGGACTCCGGCACCCAGGAGGCGTTCGTCACCAAGATGACGAAGGCCGCCGCCGACCTCGGCATGACCAACACCACGTACACCGGCGCGAGCGGTTTCGAGGAGACCACGCGGAGCACCGCCGTCGACCAGTTGAAGCTCGCCCGCGAGGTCATGAAGAACGACGTGTTCCGGTCGGTCGTCGCGCAGCCGAACATCGACATTCCCGGCGTCGGCACGATCTACAACAACAACAACGACCTGGTCAACGTGGGTGTGATCGGCATCAAGACCGGTTCGAGCACCCCTGCGGGCGGCGCCCTGATGTGGGCGGCGAACAAGAAGGTCGACGGCAAGGAGCAGTTGATCCTCGGCGTCGTCCTCCAGCAGCGCGGCGGCACGACCGTCTACGACAGCCTCCAGGCGGCGCTGGTCAACTCGCAGAAGCTGATCAGCTCCGTGCAGGGCGGCCTGACCTCGTCGACGATAGTGAAGAAGGGCGAGGTCGTCGGGTACGTGGACGACGGGCTCGGCGGTCACACGCCGGTCGTGGCGAGCAAGGACCTGAAGGCCGTCGGCTGGCCGGGCCTGAGGACGACGCTGTCGCTGACCCCCCTCAAGGACGGGCTGCCGCACACCGCCAAGTCCGGCGCCGAGGTGGGCACGATCGGCTTCGGCACCGGCTCGGCCCGCACCACGGTGCCGGTCGTCCTCGGGTCCGACCTGAGCGAGCCGTCGTTCGGCACGAAGCTCACCCGGGTCGGCTGACTCCGGGCCGCCTGCGGGCGGCACCGCGCAGGCTCCGATACGCGGCGGCCGGGTCGATCCGACCCGGCCGTCCGCGTGTCAGCGGGTAGCAGGCCAGGCCGAGCAGCACCGACGTGAAGTGCCCGACGTCGGTGAAGGTGCGGCCCTCGACCAGCGCGAGCCCGTAGAAGAGCAGCACACAGGCGCCGTACAGATACCGCCAGGGCATCGCGACCGCCCAGGTCAGCACCGCCTCGACCGCCGCCAGTCCGTAACTGACGCCCACGTCGAGGGTGTCTGCGGCCGACTGCGGCGCGTGCCCGTGCCGGATCGCCCACAGCAGCACGCCCTCACTGATGTACGTCGCCGCGACGTGCCCGATCAGCACGACCGCGAGCCACCGCCAGGTGCCCAGCCAGCGCTCGGCGGTGGCGTGGAAGACCGTGTAGAGCAGCACGTACAGCAGCCATCCGCCGCCGTCGATCCACAGCGCGCTGCGCACCAGGGCGCGGACCGGCTGGCTCGACAGATTGTGGATGTTCGTCGACCGCAGCCGCAGGAAGTCGTCCACCGTGGCGGGCGCCATTCGGTGGATCGCGACCGTGGTGAAGAACAGGATCACCAGCCAGATGTACGTGCCGGGGGCGCTGCGGACGTACGCCCACACGGCGCGGGCCACGGCGCGGGTGACACGCGCTGGGCGTGAGGGGAGATGCACGCTCCGGATTCTGTCCGGAAAGCGAGGTTTATACGGCCGCGCCGCGCGTAAGCGCGGCCTACCGAGTCCGGCGGGTGCGCGGGCCCCGAGCGGGTCACGCCGACAGTTCGCGCTCCAAAGGGGTGCGGAATCGCGGTGTGACCGTCACACCGCCGTCCGCGAGAAAAGCGCTGAGACGTTCCGCCGCCGCCCCGACCGCGTCCGCCGCCCGCGCGCCCCGGTCGGCCAGCAGCCGCCAGGCGACGGCGCCGTCCGCGCGGTGCGCCCAGCCGCCGATCACCTCGCCGCCCCACCACACGGTGGGCCCGACGTTGCCCGAACGGTCGAAGAGGGACGCCCGGTGCTCGCGCGGCAGGAACCAGTCGCGCTCCCGCCACCCCATGGGCGTCGGGTCCAGCGCGGGCAGCAGCGTCGCGGCGGGCGGCGGCGCGTCCGCCGACGGCCCGGCGTCACCGGGCAGTACGTGGCCGACGGCGTTCCCGTCCAGCGGCACTTCCTCGGCGCCGACCGCCGCGAGCGCCTTGCGCACCTCTGTCAGCGACCACCCCGTCCACCACTTCAGATCGGCCGCCGTCCCCGGTCCGTACGCCCCCAGCCACGCCTTCACCACCCCGGCGCGCGCCTCGGCCACCGGCACCTCGGGCAGCGGCTCGGCGTTCGCCCACCGGAACTGGCTGCTCGTCCACGACCCGGCCGGCCTGCGCCGCTCGATCCGGCCCTCGGCGGCCATCGTCCTGATGATCCGGCTCGCCACGTTCTGCCGCGCCTCGTACGGCTTCCCCGCCGCCACCAGCACCTGCTCGCGCAGCTCAGGCACCAGCTTCGACAGCCCCGCGCCGCTGGTCTCACCATGCGCGTCGAGCGCCGCGCGCACCCGCGCCTCGACGTCTTCCAGCCACGCCTCGTCCCAGCCGCCGCCCTCCGCCAGAAACGCCAGCAGCCCCTTGCGCTCCTTCGCCGCGATCTGCCGCCCGGCCGCCGCGTACACCCCCGGCGCCGCCGCCCGGCCCACCACGAACATCGTGCGCCGCATCGCCAGCATCCGCACCAGCGACCCGGTCTCCCCGTAGAGCGCCTCCTCCAGCGCCCCGACGCCGTCGCCCGGCTCCCGCAGCCGCGCCGCCACGGTCAGGAACACCGTCGCCGGATCCGTCGCGTGCAGCGCCACGAGCGCGTCGGCGACCTCCTCGCACCTGCCCACGGCCCGGAGCTGCCGCCGCGCGAGCCGCCCGCGCCGCTCCTCGTTCCCGATCTGTCGCCGCCGCGTTCCGCTCATGCCCTCATGCTCACACGCCCCGCCGTCGCTACCGGCTCAGCGGCCGGAAGCCGCGCAGGCGCAGGCTGTTGGCCACGACGAAGACGGAGGAGAAGGCCATGGCCGCGCCCGCGATCATCGGGTTGAGCAGGCCCGCCGCGGCCAGCGGCAGCGCGGCGACGTTGTAGCCGAAGGCCCAGAAGAGATTGGACTTGATGGTGCCGAGCGTGCGCCGCGCGAGGCGGATGGCGTCGGCGGCCACGCGCAGGTCGCCGCGGACCAGGGTGAGGTCCCCGGCCTCGATGGCGGCGTCGGTGCCGGTGCCCATGGCGAGCCCGAGGTCGGCCTGGGCGAGCGCGGCGGCGTCGTTCACCCCGTCGCCGACCATGGCGACGCTGCGCCCCTCGGCCTGGAGCCGCCGGACGACGGCGACCTTGTCCTCGGGGAGGACGTCCGCGAAGACGTCGGCCGCGTCGATGCCGACCTCGGCGGCGACGGCCGCCGCGACGGCCGCGTTGTCCCCGGTGAGCAGCATCGGCCGCAGGCCGAGCGCCCGCAGCCGCCGGACGGCCTCCGCGCTCGTCGGCTTGACGGCGTCGGCGACGACGAGCAC
>NZ_MECL01000188.1 GCF_014596445.1 Streptomyces sp. CBMA29
CGTGGAACCGGCCGTGCCCGGCGGCAGTTGGGCGGGCAAGACGACCAGCGACAGCGGCGAGGGCCAGTCGGTCCCGGTGCCCGCGACCGTCTTCGCGCCGCCGATCAGCGGCTCCGACCAGGTGGACCTCGCGCAGGACCCCGAGGCCGAGCAGGCGCGCACCGAGCTGCTGCCGAGCGGCAGCGGATTGCCCAAGACCCGGATCGCCCCGCCCGTGGAGCCGCAGGCCCCCGTGCCGCCCGCCAGGCCCGGCGTGCCGCACACCGTGGGGGGTTCGCAATTCCCGCCGCCCGGCGGCCCGGCGGTGTCGCTGCCGCCGCCCGGCGGCCTCGGCGCCGGATCCGTACCCCCGCCCGGTGGCCCCGGTCGTGGCGCCGGTCGTGGCGCCGCCGACATCGCCGACCTGGAGACGGCGAAGGCCGCCCGCGGCAATGTGCCGCCGCCCTCGGGCGGTCCGGTCCGCAGCCCGGACGCGCCGCCGCCCCCGCCGGGAGCCGTCGCTCCGGCGGGCGGTTACCTGCCGACGCAGCTCGTACCGCAGAATCCGCCGGGTGGCCAGAACCCGCAGAACCCGCAGGGACCGCCGCCGCCCGGCCCCGGTCACCCCGGCGGCAACGACCCGCACTACGCGGCGACCATGCTCGCGA
>NZ_MECL01000189.1 GCF_014596445.1 Streptomyces sp. CBMA29
CGGCCGTACGGGTCCGCTCCGCCGTGCGGATCGCGTCGCGGTAGCGGCGGGCCGCGTGGCGCAGGGCGGCTTCCGGGTCGAGTCCCGCGGCCTGGGCGGCGGCGGCCTCGGCGAGGAGGTGGTCGCCGAGGGCGGCCTCGTCGGCGAAGGCGCCGGCGGAGTCCGGGAGCGGGAGGTCCGCGTCGCGGGCGCGGCCCGCGAGCTTGGCGGCCAGGGCGAGGGCCGGGGAGGCGAGGGGCACGCCGTCGGTGACCGAGTCGCGGGACTTCTCGACGCCCTTGAGGCGGATCCAGTTCGCCTGCACCTGCTCGGGGGTCTCGGCGACCTCGTCGCCGAAGATGTGCGGGTGCCGGTGGACGAGCTTGTCCACCAGTCCCCCGGCCACGTCGTCGATGCCGAACGGCTCCTCGGGGTCGCCCTCCGCGATGGCCGCGTGGAAGACGACCTGGAGCAGGACGTCGCCCAGTTCCTCGCGCACCGCCGCGCGGTCCCCCTCCTCGATCGCCTCGACCAGCTCGTACATCTCCTCGATGCCGTACTTCGCCAGGTCCTCGTGCGTCCGCAGGCTGCTCCACGGGCACTCGGCCCTGATCCGGTCCATCACCTGGACGAGGTCGAGCAGCCGGGCGCCGGGCAGGTCGTACGAGCCGGGCAGCAGTTCCAGGTCGGGCATGGCGACCCGTCCCGAGCCGCCGAGCCTGGCCAGTTCGTCGGTGACGGCCGGGTCGCCCGCGCCGCCGGGCGGCAGATAGACGACCGTACGGCCGCCCGCCGTCGCGTCCACCAGCTCGCGCCCGCCGGGCGTCGCCAGCTCGACCCGTACGCCCGCCTCGCGCAGATACGGGAGCTGCGGATGCCCGGGGTCGGCGCACACCACGAGGTCGGCCTCGCGCAGCGTCCGCCAGGCGGGCCAGGAGAGCTGTCCCGGCGCGACCCGGTGGCTGGTCGTCAGCAGCACCAGCCGCCCGGACGCGTTCGAGTCGTCTACGTCGTTCACCCCTCGAACGTACCCCGGACCACCGACACGCCCCGCGGGCGGCTGCTTCACGGCTTCTTCACGGCTTACGCGGCTGCTTCGCGGCTTACGCGGCTGCTTCGCGGCTTACGCGCTCGGGTCCGCCGGGGTCGCCGTCTTGGTCACGACCCACGGCTCGTTGGTGGCGCCGACGATCGCCTTCTTGGCGTCCCATGTGCCGTAGCGCGGGTTGACGTCCACGCCGAGCGACTTCGCGGTCTTGGAGATGACGGCGATGGCCGCCGCGTTCCCGTTGTCGCTGCCGGGCTGGAAGCCGAGGCTCTGGATCAGCTTGCCGACGGCGATGTTGGTCCGCAGGAAGGTGTCGATGCCGGACGGCACGATGTCGTACTGCTGGAGCAGCGCCGCCTCGAACTGGCTCTCGTCGCCGCCGAACTGCTGCAACGCCTGCGCGTGCGACTGCTGCACCTCAGCGGTGCTGACCGAGAGCCCGGCGTCGGACACGGCCTTGTCGATCACCTTGTTCTGCACCAGCATGCTCAGCGTCTGCTGCGGCAGCTTGCCGCTCTGCCCGATGAGCTGCGCCGCCTGCGGCGACCTGCTCTGCGCGTCGCGGACCTGGTCGACCTCGTGCTGGAGCGTGGCGATCGAGATCTTCTGGTCCCCGACCACCGCCGCGGCCCCCGGGTGCGCGGGTCCCGAACCGCACGCGGTGAGGGCGGGCGATGCCGCCAGCAGCGCGGCTGCGGCGATCGAGACGGCGGTGCGGCGGCGGACCATGGTGCCTCCCGGCATGGGAACGACCTAGCGGTACTGAAGCGATGATCGCGTACGAGGATTACGAGGATATGGACCGGGGCCCGCCGATTTCCAGCACTCGGCGCAAACGGCGCCCCTCGCGGGAGCGTACGCCTCGCGGCTGGACCGCCGCGCACCCGGTGGGCCCGCCCCCGCGCTCCCGCTCCCGTACCGCCCCCGCCGTCAGACGACGGCGACCGGGCCGTCCCAGGCGTCGCGGTCCACGGTCAGCGTGACGCCGCCGTAGGTCTCCTTGGAGTTGACCAGGAACTGGTGGCCGCGGCGGTGCCCGGTCCACAGGTTCGCGGCGAACGGGAAGCCGATGGTGGTGCTGTTGACGCCGTCGTACTTGGCGTACCAGAAGGCGTCCGGCATGTCGTCCATGGTCGCCTTGGCCGCCGCCACGGCGGCGGCGCTGGACGAGCTGAAGCCGTAGAAGCCCGCCAGGTAACCGCCGGTGTGCAGCGCCCGGTTCCACGCCTGGACGTAGGTGAGGACGGCGTTGTTGCACGACGTGTCGGAGACGGCGTACGGCTCCATGTCGAGGTAGAGCGCGCTGGCCGGACGCATGCCGAGGGCCGCGGCCTTCGTCACCGCGTCGGCGCCGTCGCGCGCGCCGAGCGTGGCCGCGGTGGCCGCGGTGAGCCGTTCGGGGCTGCCGCCGGTCTGGCAGGGCGGCTGCGCGCCGACGTAGATCGGGATGAGCTTCCAGCCCGACCCGCTGACGGTCGTCACCCACGAGGACGTCAACTGGGGTTGTGCGCAGCCGCGGTTGGCACCGCCGATGTAGACCGCGGCGGCGCCGTAGGGCGAACCGCTCTTCCAGGACGCCATCTTGCTCGCGCTGGGCGCGGTGCAGGTGTCGAAGGCGAGGCCGGTGAAGGTACGGACGAAGCCGCTGAACGGCGCTGCCGGACGGCGTGTCTGGTGGGGTGCGGACGGCAGGGAGCCGGGGACCGAGGCGACCGGGTTGACGGGCTTGGCGGTCTGGGCGGCGGCCGGGGCGTGCGACGCGGAGGGGCTGCCGCTCGGGGCGCCGGTCGGACGGCCGGTCGCGGCGCCCTTCGGGGCGGCGTTCTCGGCGCCGTTCTTGGCGCCGTTCGG
>NZ_MECL01000190.1 GCF_014596445.1 Streptomyces sp. CBMA29
GAACCTCGTCTCGTAACGAGACGGGGTATCAACATATCTGGCGTTGACTTTTGGCACGCTGTTGAGTTCTCAAAGAACGGAAGCTTCCTTCAGACCGTTTCACCGGCCCTCCGGGCTTTCCCTTCGTCGTGTCTCCGACTCTATCAGACGCTTTCCAGTGCCTGACCCCCAGTCAGCGGGGCTTGTCTTTCCGGCTGTTCGGCCGTTCCGACGAGTGAGACATTAGCTGAACTTCGGCGGTCGAACCAAATCGGCCGCTTTCCGTTCCTGCCCCATTCCGAATGCGCACAAGTGAACGCCACGGCATGCCGTAGTCGCTCGTTTGTTTGCTGCGGAATGGCTGCCCGGGGACCGACCGGAGTCGGCGCTCACGCTCGGACAGCTCGGAGAACGTTACGCACGGGTCCTAGGAGTGTCAACTCGGTGCCCAGACGGTGGCCGGAGGGCTACTGTGGGTCGTATGACATCGCATGCGTGCACCTCTCAGTGGTGGGCCGCCTAGGGCGGCCAGGAGTCACGTATGCATCCAACGGCCGCCGCCTCGGCGGCCGTTTTCTGTTGTCCCGGCCGCGGTGGGCGGTGGTCCCGCGAACCCGACCAGGACCAGGAGACAGCAGTCATGACGCGGATTTTCAGTGGGGTCAAGCCGACCGGGCACCTCACCTTGGGGAATTACCTCGGCGCGATCCGGCGGTGGGCGGACGAGGACCAGCACCGGGCGGAGTCGCTGTTCTGCGTGGTGGACCTGCACGCGCTCACCGTCGACCACGATCCGGCGCGGGTGCGACGGCTCACCCGGCAGGCGGCGAGCCTGCTGCTCGCGGCCGGGCTCGATCCGCAGGTGTGCACGGTGTTCGTGCAGAGCCACGTCGACGAGCACGCGCGGCTGTCGTACGTCATGGAGTGCGTGGCCACCGACGGTGAGATGCGGCGCATGGTCCAGTACAAGGAGAAGTCCGCGCGGGCGCAGGCGGCCGGGCAGAGCGTACGGCTGTCGCTGCTCACGTACCCGGCGCTGATGGCGGCGGACATCCTGGCGTACCGCGCCGACGAGGTGCCGGTCGGCGAGGACCAGACGCAGCATGTGGAGCTCACGCGGGTGCTGGCGGAACGGTTCAACCAGCGGTACGGGCGGACGTTCGTCGTACCCCGCGCCGTACGGCCCGCCGTGGCCGCGCGGGTCATGGACCTCCAGGACCCCACCGGCAAGATGGGCAAGTCGCACGACGCCACCGCCGGGATCATCTACCTGCTCGACGAACCCGAGGCGATCACCAAGAAGGTGATGCGTGCGGTGACGGACAGCGGGGCCGGCGAGGTGGAGTACGACCGCGAGGCGCGGCCGGGCGTCGCGAACCTGCTGGACATCCTGGCCGCCTGTACGGGCAAGGAGCCGGAGACGCTGGCCGGGGAGTACACGGCGTACGGGGCCCTGAAGCGGGACACGGCGGAGGCGGTGGTGGAGCTGCTGCGGCCGTTGCGGGCGCGGCACGCCGAGTTCAGCGCCGATCCGTCGTACGTGGACGGGGTGCTGCGGGACGGCGCGGCGGCGGCGCGGGCGCTGGCCCGGCCGACCGTTGACGCGGCCTACCGGGCGGTGGGACTGCTGCCGCCCACGTAGCCGGTGCGGCCGTATCCGTCGAGCCGGGTCATCCGTTGCCGGAGGCCAGCTCGCGGCTTCGGTCGCGGGCGGCTTCGAGGGCGGCGAGGAGGGCGGCGCGTACGCCGTGGTTCTCCAGTTCGCGGATGGCGTTGATGGTGGTGCCCGCCGGGGAGGTGACGGCTTCGCGGAGCTTGACCGGGTGCTCGCCGCTGTCGCGGAGCATCACGGCGGCGCCGATGGCGGACTGCACGATGAGGTCGTGGGCCTGGGCGCGCGGGAGGCCGAGCAGGATGCCCGCGTCGGTCATGGCCTCGACCAGGTAGTAGAAGTACGCGGGTCCGGAACCGGACAGGGCGGTCGCGGCGTCCTGCTGCTTCTCCGGGACGCGCAGGGTCTTGCCGACCGGCTTGAAGATGGCCTCGGTACGGGCGAGGTGGGCCTCGGTGGCGTGGCGGCCCGCCGAGATCACGGACATGCCCTCGTCCACCAGCACGGGGGTGTTCGGCATGACCCGTACGACCGCGATGCCGTCCGCCAGCCGCTCCTCGAAAAAGGCGGTCGGGATGCCGGCGGCGGCGCTGATCACGAGGCGGTCGGCCGGTACGTGCGCGGCCAGCTCGTCCAGCAGGGCGCCCATGTCCTGGGGCTTGGCCGCCAGGATGAGGGTGTCGGCTGCCTTGGCGGCCTCGGCGTTCGTGACGGCCTCGACGCCGTAACGGGCGCGCAGTTCCTCGGCGCGTTCGGGGCGGCGGGCGGTGACCAGCAGGTCGTCCGGGGCCCATCCGGCGCGGATCATGCCGGACAGGAGGGCTTCGCCGATTTTGCCGGTGCCGAGAACGGCGACTTTCTGCTTCTGGGCGGTCATACCGGCCATCTTCGCAGGGGCGGACGGGGCAAGCGGGCCGCGTCCGCCCTTCGGTCGTCCCTCTGTTGTTCAGGTGGTGCGGCGGCGCAGGGTGGCCGAGCCCAGGCCGAGGGCCAGGAGGGCGCAGCAGGCGACGATGATCAGGTCGCGTACGAAGTCGCCGGTGACACCCGTGTGGTGGACGATCTGGGTGGTGGCGTCGGCGGCGTACGACATGGGGAGCACGTTCGACAGGCCGCTGAGGACCGGCTGCATGTCGCCGCGCGGGACGAACAGGCCGCACAGCAGGATCTGCGGGAGCAGCACGGCGGGCAGGAACTGCACGGCCTGGAACTCGCTGGACGCGAAGGCGCTGACGAACAGGCCGAGCGCGGTGCCGAGGAACGCGTCGGCGAGCGCGGCGACCAGCAGCAGCCACGCCGAGCCGGTGACGTCGAGGCCGAGCGCCAGGACGGACAGGCCGGTGGCGAGCGCGGCCTGGACGACGGCGACGGCGCCGAACGCGAGCGCGTACCCGGCGAGCAGGTCGGCCTTGCCGAGCGGCATGGACAGCAGCCGCTCCAGGGTGCCCGAGGTGCGTTCGCGCAGCGTGGCGATCGACGTGACCAGGAACATCGTGATCAGCGGGAAGATGCCGAGGAGCGAGGCGCCGGCCGAGTTGTACGTCTGCGGGCTGGTGTCGAAGACGTACTTCAGCAGTGTCAGCAGCACGCACGGGACGACGAGCATCAGGGCGATCGTGCGCGGGTCGTGGCTGAGCTGGCGCAGGACGCGGCGGGCCGTGGCGAGGGTGCGGTCGAGGTTCATCGCGCGGTCGATTCTGTGGGGGCGGACTCGGCGGATTCGTTGGCACTGGCACTGGCGCTGGCACTGGCTTGTGCGGAGGGCGGGGTGTGCTGGGCCGGGGGTTTCGGCTCGCCGCCCGCCTCCTTGTCCTTGTCACCGTCGTTGGCCGCGTCGACCAGGCGCAGGAACGCCTCTTCGACCGTGTCGGAGCCGGTGCGCTCGCGCAGTGCGTCGGGGGTGTCGTCGGCGAGGATGCGGCCCTCGCGCATCAGCAGCAGGCGGTGGCAGCGTTCCGCCTCGTCCATGACGTGCGACGAGATGAGTACGGTCGCGCCGCGCTCGTCGGCCAGCCGGTGGAACAGTTCCCACAGGTCCCTGCGGAGCACCGGGTCGAGGCCGACCGTCGGCTCGTCCAGTACCAGCAGTTCCGGCTCGCCGAGGAGGGCCACCGCGAGGGAGACCCGGCCGCGCTGGCCGCCGGAGAGGTTGGCGGCGAGGCTTTCGGCGTGCGACATCAGGTTGACGTCCGTCAGGGCGCGTTCGACCTGGGCGGCGCGGTCGCGGTGCGCGATGCCGAGCACGGCGGCGTAGTAGTCGAGATTCTGCCGGGCGGTGAGGTCGGAGTAGACCGACGGCGCCTGCGTCACGTATCCGAGGCGCGGGCGCAGGCTGCGGTGGCCCGCCGGATGGTCCAGCACGTTGAGGGTGCCGGTGACGTGGGCCTGCGAGCCGACGATCGCTCGCATCAGCGTGGATTTTCCGCAGCCGCTCGGTCCGAGGAGGCCGGTGATTCGGCCGGGCGGGAGGGTAAAGGAGAGGTTGTCGAGCACGGTGCGGCCACCGCGTACGACGCGGAGGCCGGCGGCCTCGATGGCGGGTCCGGGGGCTTTATTCATCATGCGATGAATAAACACCCGGGGCGGGGTGCGCGTCAAGCCGTGCTCCTCCGGAGTGGGGGTGGGTTTTCGGGGGGGCCGGGTCCGGGGGCGGGCCGGGTCCGGGGGCGCGGCGCCCCGGGCCGGGGCGGGTGCGGGTCTTGTGCGAGGCCGGCGCAGGCCGGGGGCCGGGGCGGGTGCCGCAGTGCCTGGACTGGGGGCCGGGACGGGGGCCGGGGTGCCTGGACCGGGGGCGGGGTCCGGGGGCGGTCAGGGTCATCCCCTATGGCGTTCGCGGTGGGGGCGCAGGATCGTTGCGGTATGAGGCGTTCATCCCGAGAAGTTGCTGCATCGCGCGTTGAGAAGCGGCAGTTGGCCGTGGCCTCGGCGACGCTTGGACCTTGGCGGCCGGCTGCTGCCGTCGGTGCGATCGGGGGTGGGGTGTCGGTTGCCCTGCACCTCGTGCACGGGCACTTCGGGCTCGGCATTCTGGCCGGGGCGCTGTCTGTGGGCGCCCTGCTTTTCTACTGCGTGGGCGGGGCCGGGGCGGTGCTCGGGTACTCCGGGGGCGCGCGGGGGCGGGATCACCGGATACGGAGGTGGGCGCGGGAGCATCCGTGGCGGGTGGCGACTGTGCCCGGTGCCCTCATGCTTGTCAGCGACTTCGTAATTCGGGAGGTCCTGACCAGTCAGGGGTTCTTCGGGTCGCTCTGGACCGGGGTCTGGCACGGGGCTGTCGTGGCGGCCGTCGTGGGAGCCGTCGGTACCGTTTCGGCAGCGCGCCGCGCCTGACGTCTTTACCGTCTTGAGCGCTTGACGTCACCCGTGTCGCATGGTCGGCGCACTTCGGTGCCTGGGGGGTCTCTTTCCCCCGGGCACCTTTTCCTTTGCCCACCGCCCTGCGCTGTTCCTGGTGTCGGTCCCGGGCCGGGGCACCTCCTCGAGCTGCGTGCTGCCTGCTCCCTGCGCATCCGTCCACGCCCTGTCAGCACGCAAATCTGCGGGGGCACCCCGCCCCGTCCCCTCCGCTCCGTCTGCGAGTGGCGGCCCGCCATGGGGTGGGGGTGGGGGGTGGGCGGGAAGCCGCCCCCGCCGGTACGGCTGCGGAAGGCGGTTCGCCATGGGCGGCGGGGTGGGTGGGCACCGGACCCACCCACCCGTACGGCGCCGACCGAACCGTTCGCCGTGGGCGGGTGGAGGGGAACCGGGTACCGGGTGCTCGGTGCCGGGTGCCCGGGTTTGAGCCGGTGGAGGGGCTGGGGGAGGGGCGGTGGTCTTGGGGAGGGGGTGCGAGTGGGCGCGGCGGGGACGGGTGGATCGGTGACTGTCGGGTGGGGCGAGGACTGGCTTGGGAGGGGGTGTCGGGACGCGGGCGGGGGCTTATTCGGATTGGCGAGGAGGGGCGGGGATAGGTTTGGGGGATGGGTGGATTGGGGTGGGTGGAGGGGTGGCCGGGTGGGGGGATTCGGACGGGGCGGCTCTGGTTGAGGGAGCCGGGGGCGGGGGATCGGGGGGCGGTGATTGAGTTGTTCTGTTCGGCGGAAGTGGGGACGTATGTGGGAGGACCCCGAGAGCGGGACGAGATGGAGCGGGCAGTGCCCGCGATACCAAGGCGACGGCATGGGCTGTTTGTGGTTGACCTCGACGGAGCGATGATCGGCATCGTCACGATCGACCGGCACAGCGCCGAGAGCAAAGGGCACGTCCGTCCGGAGGGCGAGGAAGCCGAACTCGGCTACATGTTCCTGCCCGAGGCGTGGGGACACGGATACGCCACAGAAGCCTGCGCGGCAGCGCTCACCTGGGTCGCCGACGCGCTCCCCGACGAGCCGGTGGTGCTCTGCACTCAGACCGCCAATACGGCGTCGCTGCGCGTCGCGGAGAAGCTCGGGTTCACCGAGGTCGAACGCTTCGAGGAGTACGGCGCCGAGCAGTGGTTCGGCCTGTGGACCCGCCGAGGGTAACCCCGCCCCCTCCCCCATCACCCATCACCCACAGCGGACAGGCGGACGCCGACGGGCGAGGAGGGGACGGGCCGGGGTGCCCCCGCAGAAATACGTTGACAGGAACGGCACCGGATACGCAGGGCCAGGTGTTACGGATTTCGAGGAGGTACCCCGGGCCGGCACCGACCAGGCACAAGCGGCACCCGCAGACGAAGAAAACACCCGCACGGGTGGGCGGGCGGGCGGGAAAGAAGGAAAAGACTAGGAGCGGCGCCGCCCCAAGGCGGCGACATGCTCGGCCCGGTGCAACGCCTCACCCGGCGCCTCCGTAAAGGCCCGAAAGAAATAGGCGAGGAGCACGCCCAGAAAGCCGATCACCAAAAGCCCCGGCTCGGAACCCGACTCCCGCCGCCGCGAAAACCCCCGCCACGTCCGCTGAAAAGCGAGACCGCTGCACACGGCGAACCCGGCCACCGCCAGAAACGTCACAAAGGGCCCGACATCGGCGTCGGCCAGCCCCTGAAAGCCGAACCGCAGCACCGCCGCCCCCGCCGCGACGGCGACAAGGGACCCGGCCGCGAGCCCGGCCCGCCGCCAGGCGTATCCGCCGTCGTGCGCGACCCACGTCGTCCCGAAGAAACGGATCGGCTCGGGCCGCGCCACCCCCTCAGCCGCCCCGCCGCTCCCGCTCCCGCCCCTGCTCCCGCCACCGCCACCGCCAACCCGCCGCTTCACTTCACTCACCTCGTCCACGTCATCGATTATGACCCAGAACGGGACGTTCCCTGACACACCCGTTCGGCCGAGGGTCAGCGAGCTGGACGACAAAATACGTTTTCCTGACGATATGTCAGATAACCGGTCAGACGTCCTCCCGGCCTCTCCCGAGCCCGAGAACCGGCCCCGGCCCCGGCGCCGTCCCCCCACCTCCCACCTCCTCCTCGGCCTGGGCGCCGCCGCCCTCACCGCCGCCGCCTGCACCCTGGCCGCCGGGTCGGGCGCGGCGACGGCCGCGGGCCCGGGAACGGCCGCCGCCCCCGCCGCAGGCGCGGCGGCGGCGACCAGCTCCCTGGTCGACCTCACCCTCGCACCCGCCCCGCCGCTCGGCTTGAGCGCCTTCCAGGGCCAGTACGGCCACGCCGCCTCCGCCCCAAACGGCGGCCCGGACGGCGGTGACTTCTCCGACCCGTCCGGCGTGCTGTCGCATCTGACGGTGATCGGCGCGGTCACGGCCCGTACGGACGCCGGACCGGACAAGACCTTCGCGCAGGCGCAGGCGGGCGGCTTCACGCTCGGCCTGAACTCCAAGGACTTCATCAGCGTCGGGTCGCTGGACGCTTACGCGGAGTGCGTTCCGCCGCCGGTGGGCCCGTACGCGCTCGCGTACGCGCGGACGGACGGCGGTGTGATCGACGTACTGGGCCACACCGTCCCGGTCGGGACGACCACCTTCGACGTGACCGGCGCGGAGATCGGCGCCTCCGGCATCGGCGGCGGCACCCTCACCGTGACGTACGAGCCGTACCAGCACCCGCCCGGCGGCGCCCCGACGGCCGCCACCAGCGCGGACGCGGGCGTCGACATCACCGTCAGCGGCACGTTCACCGACACGGGCGGCGCCCCGGCGTACTCGGGACCGCTGGTCGACCTCCGCCTCGGCCACGTCGCCGTCACGTGCGACACGGCGACCCCGACCCCGACCCCGACGAACTCGGTCAACACGACGGCCCCGGTGACGCCGCCGACCGAGACGACCCCGGCGACGACACCGCCGACGACACCGCCGACCACCGGGACGCCCACCCCGACCGGCCCGGAGACCGGCGGCACGACCCCACCGCCCACCACCTCGCCCACCACCTCACCCACCACCTCGCCCACGACGTCACCGACCACCTCGCCCACCACCTCCCCGAACCCGTCCGGGACGGGCGGCACCACTCCCCCGCCGACGCCCACCGGGACCTGGACCACCCCCGGCGGCGGCACTCTCCCGGACACCGGCGCCGAGGTCGGATGGGCGACGGGACTCGCCTCCGGATCACTGCTCCTCGGCGGCTTCCTCGTGTTCAGGACCGCTCGGGCGAGGCGCGGTCGCCACCTCTGAATTGGCATATGCCAGCGTCATTCTCTGCCCAGGGGTCATACTTACTGTCCATGGAAGGAAAATTAACGGCGCACGCCGCTGAGAGCCCCGCGCGGCAGGAGCGATTCCGCACGCTGGCGCGGTATTTGATGACGCACAGCCTCCGCCGTACGCTCCCGGCGCACCTGCGGGTGCGCCGGGACGTGGCGGTGGTCGTCGACGAGCGCACGGTGGCCGAACCGGACATCGTCGTGGTCGGCGCGGAGGCGGAGAACGTCGTCGTCCTCGCCGTGGAAGTCCTGCCCTCCGACGCCGACGAGAGTGAGCCTCACCCGTACGAGGAAGCGGGGGTCACGCACCTGTGGCGCGTGGAGGAGGACACCGAGACCGAGCGCCCGATGGTCTACGTGCACGAATGGGATCCGGCCTCGCACTCGTACGCCCTCACCGGCGTGCACCGCGAGGAGCTGACCGTCCAGGTCCCGTACCGCATCAGCGTCGACCTCACGGGCATCGACCACCTCTGACCGTCGACACGTACGCGTATACGTGCACGTACACGCCCCCGCACGGATAACGGATACGCGTACGTCCAGGTACAGCGCGGCCGTACGACGACGACGCCCCCGCACCGGATCACGGTACGGGGGCGTCGTGCGTGCGCTGCCGGTGTCAGCGCTCCAGCTTGGTGATGTCGCGGACGGCGCCGCGGTCGGCGCTGGTGGCCATGGCCGCGTAGGCGCGCAGGGCGGTGGAGACCTTGCGGGTGCGGTCGCGGGGGGCGTAGACGCCGCCGAGGGCTTCGCGGCGGGCGGCCAACTCCTCCTCGGACACCAGGAGTTCCATGGAGCGGTGGGGGATGTCGATCCGGATGCGGTCGCCGTCCTCGACCAGGGCGATGGTGCCGCCCGAGGCCGCCTCGGGTGAGGCGTGGCCGATGGACAGGCCCGACGTGCCGCCGGAGAACCGGCCGTCGGTGACCAGGGCGCAGACCTTGCCGAGGCCGCGGCCCTTGAGGAACGACGTGGGGTAGAGCATCTCCTGCATGCCGGGGCCGCCGCGCGGGCCCTCGTAGCGGATCACGACGACGTCGCCGGGGCTGACCTGCTTGGCGAGGATCTTGTCGACGGCCTCTTCCTGCGACTCGCAGACGACGGCCGGGCCCTCGAAGGTCCAGATCGACTCGTCCACGCCCGCGGTCTTCACGACCGCGCCGTCCAGAGCGAGATTGCCGCGCAGCACGGCCAGGCCGCCGTCGGCGGAGTAGGCGTGCGCGACGTCGCGGATGCAGCCGCCCGCGGCGTCGGTGTCCAGGGTGTCCCACCGCTCGGACTGCGAGAACGCCTCGGCGGAGCGCTTGCAGCCGGGCGCCGCGTGCCACAGCTCGACGGCCTCGCCGGAAGCGGAGCCGCCGCGCACGTCCCAGGTGTCGAGCCACTGCTTGACGGAGGGCGAGTGGACGGTGTGCACGTCCTCGTTGAGCAGCCCGCCGCGGTACAGCTCGCCGAGGATGGCGGGGATGCCGCCGGCCCGGTGGATGTCCTCCATGTAGTACGTGCCGCCGGGCGCCACGTTCGGCGCGACCTTGGCCAGGCAGGGGACGCGGCGCGAGACGGCGTTGATGTCGTCCAGGCCGTAGTCGAGATCGGCTTCCTGGGCGGCGGCCAGCAGGTGCAGGATCGTGTTGGTGGAGCCGCCCATGGCGATGTCGAGCGCCATGGCGTTGTCGAAGGCGGCGCGGGTGGCGACGGCACGCGGCAGCACGGACGCGTCGTCCTGCTCGTAGTGCCGCTTGGTCAGCTCCACGACCGTGCGGCCCGCGTTCTCGTACAGCGCCTTGCGGGCGGTGTGCGTGGCCAGGACCGAGCCGTTGCCGGGCAGGGCCAGGCCCATGGCCTCGGTGAGGCAGTTCATCGAGTTGGCGGTGAACATGCCGGAGCAGGAGCCGCAGGTCGGGCAGGCGTTCTCCTCGATACGGAGGATGTCCTCGTCCGAGATGTTCTCGTCGACGGCGTCCGCGATGGCGTTGATCAGGTCCAGCTTGCGGACGGTGCCGTCGACCAGCGTCGCCTTGCCGGCCTCCATGGGACCGCCGGAGACGAAGACGGTCGGGATGTTGAGGCGCAGCGCGGCCATCAGCATGCCCGGGGTGATCTTGTCGCAGTTGGAGATGCAGATCAGCGCGTCCGCGCAGTGCGCCTCGACCATGTACTCGACGGAGTCGGCGATCAGGTCGCGGGACGGCAGGCTGTAGAGCATGCCGCCGTGGCCCATCGCGATGCCGTCGTCCACGGCGATCGTGTTGAACTCGCGCGGCACCGCGCCCGCCGCGAGGATCGCCTCGGAGACGATCCGGCCGACCGGCTGAAGGTGCGTGTGACCCGGTACGAACTCGGTGAAACTGTTGGCGACCGCGATGATCGGCTTCCCGATGTCGCTGTTGGCGACGCCGGAGGCGCGCATCAGCGCGCGGGCGCCCGCCATGTTGCGGCCGTGGGTGACCGTACGTGACCTCAGCTCGGGCACGGTGTCCACTCCCTTGGGTTCACTTGGCTCGTACTGCTCCGTACTAGAGCATCGAGGGTACGCCCGTCGCCCAGGATCCGGACGTTCGGTCCGGTATGCGGGACGTGCGGTCCCATGGGGCTTGACGGGGGCGGGTTCCTACGGGTGGACGTCGGCGGCGGTGAGGTAGCGCTGGAGGACCGGGCCGACCATGGCGACGATGTCCTCGGGGTCGGCGGAGGCCATCGGCTCCACCCGCACGATGTACCGCAGCATGACGATCCCGACGAGCTGGGCGGCGGCGAGCTGCACGCGGAATTCGGCGTCGGGCACGTCGAGGCCGCCCGCGAGGCGGGCCAGGACGCGGCGGCTGACCAGGCCGCGGAAGACCGCGGCGGCCGTCTCGTTGGTGACCGCGGACCGGACGATGGCCAGCAGCGGCTCGCGCGAGGCCGGGTTCTCCCAGATCATCAGCATCAACCGGGCCACCCGCTCGCCCATGCCGTCGACACCGCCCGCCACGACGAGGTCGGGAATGTTCATGGCGGGCGCGAAGGACAGCTCGATGGCGGCGCCGAAGATCTGTTCCTTGGTGCCGAAGTAGTGGTGGACGAGGGCGGAGTCGACGCCCGCCGCCTTGCCGATCGAGCGGACGGAGGTCTTGTCGTAGCCGCGGGCGGAGAACTCCTCGCGGGCGGCGGCGAGGATACGGTCACGGGTCTCGGCGGTCCCGGCCTTCGTCCCCGCGGGACGGCCGCGGCGACGGCCGGCCGGCTTACCGGATTCCCGGGGGCCGCCGGGCTCGTGGGGGCCGTCGGGCTCCGCTGAGCCCTCAGGTTCCGGGGGGCCGTCAGGTTCCGGGGACGCCTTCGCCGTACTCATGCCGGACCACCGCCGACCGGTGCCGCGGTCGCGTAGTGCAGCCGCGTGAAGGCCAGCGCCTCGGCCAGGTCCGCCTCGCGCTCGGCCCTCGACATCGCCCGCCGGGTGGTCACCTCGACCACCACATGGCCGTCGTAGTCGCTCGCCGCCAGCGACGCCAGCAGCTCCGCGCACGGCAGATTCCCGCGCCCCGGCACCAGGTGCTCGTCCTTGGCGGAGCCCGTGCTGTCGCCGAGGTGGACGTGCACCATCCGCTCGGCCATCCTCGCCATCAGCGCGAACGGCTCGGTACGGGAGGTCGCCGCGTGCGAGAAGTCCACGGTCAGGTGCCGGTAGTCGTCGTTGGTGACGTCCCAGTCGGGCGCGTACGCCTGCATCTCGCGGTCCCGGTAGCGCCACGGGTACATGTTCTCGACCGCGAACCGTACGTCCGTCTCGTCCGCCATCCGCCAGATCCCGGCGACGAAGTCCCTGGCGTAGCCGCGCTGCCAGCGGAACGGCGGGTGCACCACGACGGTCGAGGCGCCCAGCTTCTCGGCGACCGCGCGGGCCCGCTGGAGCTTGACCCACGGATCGGCGGACCAGACGCGCTGCGCGATCAGCAGGCACGGCGCGTGGACGGCCAGGATCGGCATCCGGTGGAAGTCGGACAGGCGGCGCAGCGCGTCCACGTCCTGGCTGATCGGGTCGGTCCACACCATCACCTCGACGCCGTCGTAACCGAGGCGGGCGGCGATCTCGAAGGCGGTGGCGGTGGAGGCCGGGTAGACGGAGGCGGTGGACAGGACGATCTTCGACGCGCCGCCGCGGGACCCCGCGACGGACCCCGCGGCGGGGGCGAGACGTTCCCGCGCGTGCTGCGCGCGCTGCCCCGTACGCCATTCGCGTCTCAGGGCGGCGTCCGTCGTCCGGCCGTCCGTCTTCCGACCCGCTGGTTCAGCCACGGGAAACAGCGTACGGCGGCGGCCGGGGCGGAAGGGGCAGGTGTCGGGGGGTGCGGGGGGACTGTCGCCGATCTCACGGGGGGCTCGGCGGACGCGGCGGACGGGCTCAGTCGCCCCAGCGGGCCAGGGCCGCCCCCGGCCCGCCGTCGTTCACCATCAGGTCGAGCTTGCGCAGGATGACGCCCTCGCGCAGGGCCCAGGGGCAGATCTCCAGCTCCTCGACGCCGAAGAGGTCCATCGCGGCGTCCGCCACCAGGGCGCCCGCCAGGAGCTGTCCGGCCCGGCCGACCGAGACGCCCGGCAGGGTGCTGCGCTGCGCCGCCGTCATCTCCGCGAGCCGCGGCACCCACTCCTCCAGCGCGCCGCGCCGCAGCCCGCGCTGGGCGTACAGGCCGTCGGCGGAGCGGGCCGCGCCCGCGATCCTGGCGAGCTGCTTGAACGTCTTGGACGTGCCCACCGCGTGGTCGGGCCGGCCGAAGCGGGCGAAGTCCGGGACCGTACGGGCGATCTCGGCGCGGACGTGCCTGCGCAGCGACCGTACGTCGTCGGCGGTCGGCGGGTCGCCCGGCAGCCGCGTAGCGGTCAGCCGTCCCGCGCCGAGCGGCAGGGACACGGCCGCGTCCGGGTACTCGTCCATGCCGTAGCCGACCTCGAGCGATCCGCCGCCGATGTCGAGCACCAGCAGGCGCCCGGCCGACCAGCCGAACCAGCGGCGTACGGCGAGGAACGTCAGCCGCGACTCGTCCTCGCCGGACAGGACGGTGAGGCGTACGCCCGTCTCCGCGTCCACCCGGGCCAAGACGGCCTCGCCGTTCGCCGCCTCCCGCACCGCGGAGGTCGCGAAGGGCAGCACGTCCTCGGCGCCCTTGTCCTCCGCCACGCGCAGCGCGTCCGCGATCGTGGCGACGAGGCGGTCGACGCCGGCGGCACTGATCGCGCCGTGCTCGTCGAGGAGTTCCGCCAGGCGCAGCTCCGCCTTGTGGGAGTACGCGGGGAGCGGGCGCGCGCCCGGGTGCGCGTCGACCACCAACAGGTGGACGGTGTTGGAACCCACGTCAAGCACTCCGAGTCGCATGGGCACGACGCTAGCGCGCCGACGCGGGTGTCCGTTCCGCGGGCCGCGCGGGACCGCCGCGCCGGGCCGCCACGCCGGGCCGCCACGCCGGGCCGCCACGCGGTGGCGCGGAGGTGATCCGCGACCCGTTGGCGACCATTCGCCGCATTCCGGTCTTACTCTTGGGCGCGTGGCGAAGGTGAAGGCCCTCAAGGCCAAGAAGAAGAGTGCAGGCACGGTCCGCGACGAGGTGGGGCTGGACTTCGCCCGCGCCTGGGTCGAATTCGCCGATCCGGCCGACGAGGAGCAGGTCTTCCGCTGCGACCTCACGTGGCTCACCTCGCGCTGGACGTGCGTTTTCGGCAGCGGCTGCCAGGGGATCGTGGCGGGGCGCGCGGACGACGGGTGCTGTTCGCTGGGCGCGCACTTCTCGGACGACGACGACGAGAAGCGGGTGGCCGGGCATGTGGCCAGGCTCACGCCGGAGACGTGGCAGTTCCACGCCGAGGGCGCCGACGGCGCGTGGGCGATGGAGAACGAGGAGGGCGAGCGGCAGACGCGTGTCGTGGACGGGGCGTGCGTCTTCTCCAACCGGGCCGGGTTCGCGGGCGGGCAGGGGTGCGCGCTGCACGCGCTGGCACTGCGGGAGGGGCGCGAGCCGCTGGAGACGAAGCCGGACGTGTGCTGGCAGTTGCCGATCCGGCGGACTTTCGACTGGGTGGACCGGCCGGACGATTCGCGGGTGCTGGTCGTGTCGATCGGGGAGTACGACCGGCGGGGGTGGGGGCCGGGGGGCCACGACCTGCACTGGTGGTGCACGTCGGCGACGTCCGCGCACGGGGCCGGTGACCCGGTCTACGTGTCGTACCGCCCGGAGCTGACCGAACTCATGGGCGCCGACGCCTACGCCACGCTCGTCGCGCTGTGCGAGTCCCGCCTGTCCGCCCCCCACCTCCCTCTCCTGGCCCCGCACCCCGCCGACCCCGCTTCTCCCGTCTCCTAGCGCCTCTTGTGCGTGGGGGGGGTGGGGGGCGTGGGGGCGTGGGGGGCGTTGGGGGGTGGGGGGCGGTCCCGGCACCGTCCGGGCGCGCTCTTGTGCGTGGGGTCGGTCCCGGGCCGGGGTACCTCCTCGAAATCCGTAACACCTGGTCTCGGGTATCCGGTGACGTTCCTGTCAACGTATTTCTGCGGGGGCACCCCGGCCCGTCCCCTCCTCGCCCGTCGGCGCCCAACGGTCTGCGGGGGTGGGGGCGGGGCGTGGGGGAGGTGGGTGGGCGGTCCGCGGCAGGGGTGGGCGGGGTACGGGTCCGGCACGCGCGGCCGTCCGCCCGGGGAGGGTCACGCGGCCGTCCGGGCGGGGCGGGGCGGGTGCGGGCGCTAGCTAGGTGAGGTGGCGGAGGGTGTCGGAGATGGTGGACCGGAAGGTCTGGAGGGCGCGGAGGCTGGCGGTGTAGCGGTCCTGGTGGGCGGCGATGTCGGCGGTCTGCTGCTGGGCGCGTACGGCGTGCAGGAGTTGGGCGGTGTGATGGCGGCGCTGGCAGGTGACGTCGGCGACGGCGGTGCCGCGCTCGGTCGGGGTGTGCGTGGTGTTGCCGTCGCTGCCGCGATGCCACGCCTTGTCCCCGAAGGCCGCGAGCGGGTCGGAGTAGCGGGCGAACCCCTGGTCGGCCACGCAGCGGGACCACGCGTCCCAGGCCGCGAGCAGGCGCGGGTCGCGTTTGACGGCCTTGTCGATCTCGACCGAGCGCGTGCTCGCGTAGAGCCAGTCCCGCTTGACGTCGATCCCACGCATCAGCCGCCGGTTCGCCTCCACGTTGCAGGCCGGAAAGTCCGCGTACTCGGCCTGGGTCATACGACGGCCCCGCGGCCGCGTGGGGGTGGACTTCGCCGGGTCCCATCCGTAGCCCCAGCGGCCCGCGTTGGCCAGGTCGAGTGCGCCGTACACAGTACTGACCGCGGTGAGCATGGCGGGGTCGGTGGGGTAACGCGGATCGAGCGGAAAGGCCGCGTGCCCGCGTTTCGCCATACACTGCCGGACCAGCAACGCCGTTGCCCGCTTCTCCCGTTGATAGTCCTCAGGCGTGTAGTTGTAACGATCCGCCGGAAGCGGCCCAAGCCCCACCGCCGCACGAACGGCCTCCGCCCGCTCCGGCCCCGAGGCACCTACCCCCGCCAGCACCGCCACCCCGACCACGGCCCCAAGCCGCCACCCACGCGTCCCCATGCCCAAGGATGCTAGGCCGTGTCCGACCACCAAACTCACCCACCCCATCCCCGCCCCTCACCAACGTCCGGCACCCGCCGACGTACCCAACCCGCCCCGCCCCCCTCAGCCCCAGCGGACAGGCGACCGCCGCCGTACCAGAGAGCCCGCCCACCCCCGCGTCCGCCCACCCCCACCGGACAGCCGGACGCCGACGTACCCGGCCCCCACCCACCCCCCTCCCGGCCACCCCCACCGGACAGGCGGACGCCGACGGGCGAGGAGGGGACGGGGCGGGGTGCCCCCGCAGAAATACGTTGACAGGAACGGCACCGGATACGAGGGGCCAGGTGTTACGGATTTCGAGGAGGTACCCCGGACCGGCACCGACCAGGCACAAGCGGCACCCGCAGACGAACAACACACCCGCACGGGTGGGCGGGCGGGAAAAGACACCCCCGCGAAAGCCACCTCACGTTTCGGCACCCCCACGCGTTTACCCCATGTGAGCAAGCCACTGTTCGAACAGATCGTGACCGCCCACGGCCCAATGGTGCTCCGCGTCGTCCGCGCCGTCGTGGGCCCGCACGACGCCCAGGACGCCTGGTCGGAGACCTTCCTGGCCGCGCTGCGGGCGTACCCGGAGCTGCCCGCGGACGCGAACGTCGAGGCGTGGCTGGTGACCATCGCGCACCGCAAGGCCGTCGACATCACACGGAGCAACGCGCGCCGCGCGACGCCGCTGGCGGAGCTGCCCGAACGGGCAAGCCGTACCGGGCGGCCCGAGGACTGGGACCCGGACCTGTGGACGGCGCTGAAGGCGCTGCCGGAGCGGCAGCGGCAGACGGTCGCGTACCACTACCTGGCGGGCCTGCCGTACAAGGACATCGCCGCCGTGACGGGCGGCAGCCCGGAGGCGGCGCGCAGGGCCGCCTCCGACGGGGTGAAGGCCCTGCGCCGCAGCTATCCGCGAGACACCGCAAGAGGAGGAGACCCCACATGAACGACACGAAGGACTCGACCGCCCAGCTCCTGGAAGAAGCCCTCGCCGCGAAGGACGACGCGACGATGGACCGGCTCCACGACCGCCTGGCGGCGGAGGCCGGGGAGGCCGGGCTGCTGGACGTCGCATACCGGACGCTGGACAGCCCGGTGGGCCCGCTGCTGCTGGCGGCGACCGAGAAGGGCCTGGTGCGCGTGGCGTTCGCCGTGCAGGACCACGCGGCGGTGCTCCAGCAGCTCGCGGACACGATCAGCCCGCGGGTGCTGCGCGCCCCGAAGCGACTGGACGCGGTGAGCCGCCAGCTCGACGAGTACTTCACCGGGGAGCGCCGCGGCTTCGAAGTCCCCCTGGACTGGCGGCTGTCGAAGGGTTTCAGGCGCGAGGTGCTGACGCGTCTGCCGGACATCGCGTACGGCAGGACGGCGAGTTACGCGCAGGTGGCGGCGGCCTCGGGCAGTCCGAGGGCGGTCCGCGCGGTGGGTACGGCGTGCGCGCTCAACCCGCTGCCGCTGGTGGTGCCGTGCCACCGGGTGGTGCGCTCGGACGGTTCGGCCGGGCAGTACGCGGGCGGCGCCGACGCCAAGCACCTGCTGCTTGAGCTGGAGACGGCCGCCTGAGGCCGCGCGTGAGGTCCGGCCTCAACGGCCCGTCGCCGTAAGGCTATCGGGCCGGGCGCGGCGACTCCGGCGCGGTGGTGGGGGCGTCGGTCGTGGGGGGCGGGGTCGTCGGCTGAGTCGTCGGCGGGGTCGTCGGGGGCTGGGTGGTGGGCGGCGGGGTCGTCGGCGGAGGCGTGGTCGGCGGGGGTGTCGTCGGGGAGGACGAGGACGGCGGCGGGGTGGTCGGGGAGTCGGAGGCGGGCGGCGGCACATTGCGGGTGGAGGAGCCGCGCAGGATCACGGTCGCGTGCGCCGGGGAGAAGGCGATGCGGGCGGTCCAGGAGCCGGAGGGCTCCAGGGCGTGGTCGACGCTCAGGGTGAGAGTGACCGATTCTCCGGGCCGCAGGTCGCCCGAGGTCGCGGAGAGCCGGATCCAGAACGCGGCGGTGTCGGCCGTCCAGTGCACGGGGGCCGCGCCGCGCGCGGTGAGCGTGACGGTGGTGCCGCTGGCGGTGACGGTGAGCGTACTGCCGCCGGGGGACGCCGAGTCGGCGGCCGTGGGGTCGGTCGAGACGGTCGTGGTGAGGACCGGCGCGGGGGTGTCCGTACCGCCGGAGCGCTGGGGGTCGGGGGCCTGCCGGGAGCTGCCCGCCTCCTGGTACGGGTCGCCGTTGAGTCCGTCGGGCTCGCTGGCGGTGCGGTCCGTGCCGGGCGCGTCGGCGCCGAGCGGCGCCGCGTGGTAGGCGGCCCACAGGGCGAGTACGGGCGCGGCGACGACGGCCGCGACGACCGTACTGGTGACGGCCCGGTGTCTGAGCTGGGCGCGGCGGGCGGCGCGGTCCTTGAGGTCCATGGGGAAGCCGCGCCGGTCGAAACGCGGGGTGGCGTCGCGGGACCGCCCGGCTCCGGCGTCCATGGCGTGCAGCAGGGCGGCGTACGCGGCCGAGCGCGGCGCCTCGATGAGGGCGAGGACGGCGGTGGACCCGGCCCCCGGAGCGCCCGGCACGCCCGAAGCCCCCGGCCAGGGCCCCGCGGCGACGACGCGTTCGGCCGTACGCCTGCACACCGGGCAGTCGTCGACGTGCCTGACGAGTTCGGTGCGCAGCGCCGTACCGAGCAACACCTTTGTCTCACCCGCGATTTGGGCGAGTGCGGCGCAGTTGCCGGTGTCCACGACGGACAGCGCGGTGCGGGTCCGCTCCACTTCGCAGGCGGCGCGGGCGAGCAGGCCGCGCGCGGTGTCGGCGTCGATGCCGAGGACGGCGGCGACCTCGTGCGGCGGGAGTTGGTGGCGGACCGCCAACTCCAGTGCCTCGCGCTGCTCGGGCGTGGTGCCCGCGGCCTCGGGCCAGGCGAGCGCGGCGAGTTGGGCGTGCCGCTGCTCGGCGACGGCGGCCGACGTGCTCGGCGGCTCCGGCGGCCCGGCGGCGAGCCGGCGCAGGCAGGTCCAGCGGGCGAGCGCGTACAGCCAGGGGCGGAGCAGCTTCGGGTCGCGCAGGTGGCCGCGCTGCCGTTCGGCGAGCGCCAGCACCTCGCCGAGCGCCCCGGCCGCCGCGTCGTGCTCGCACAGGATCGACAGGCAGTACGTGAACAGGCCGTCCAGATACGGTTCGTAGTGCGCGGGCGGCTGCATGGGGAGCGTGCCGTGCGGGCGTTGGCGGTCGTGCGCCTTGTGCGCCGCTTCCCGACGGGCGTCCTTGCGCGACGGCTCCTTGCGGGCGGCCTTGCGGGCGCCTTTACCGGCGTCTTTACGGGCGTCCTTGCGCGGCTGCTCCTTACGGGACACGCGCGATCCCTCCACGCGCGATCCCTCCGCACGCGGTGCCTCGGTGCGCGGTGCCTCGGCGCCCGGCGTGTCCTTGCGGGCGGCCCGGCCGGCCGGCGCGCGGTGCTTACGGTGTGCGCCGGTCGTCTGGTTCTGGGTGGGGGTCTCCTGCCTGCTCATCACCGGGCGACGGTAGGCCCGGCGCGGCCCCCGGTTCAGCTCTCCTGGCGTGCGTTAATCCTTATGGGTAGTGATGCTGCCCAAAAGGGGACAGCTCCGTCATTCTTACGAGTGAACGCACGTGCACGCGCTCGATGTCCGCGCCGCACGCCCCCTTGAGCGCCCCCGACAGCAACAGGAGCCGGTCCCGCCGCCTTTCCGGCCGCCTTGTCGGACCCTCCCGCTACCGTGGGCGGCATGGCTGCCCGTAAGACCGTCTCGAAGGACCGTCCCTCCTACCGCTGCACCGAGTGCGGGTGGACGGCGCTGAAGTGGCTGGGCCGCTGCGGCGAGTGCCAGGCGTGGGGGACGGTGGAGGAGTTCGGGGCCGCGCCCGCCGTACGGACCACCGCGCCCGGCCGGGTGACGACGGCGGCGCGGCCGATCCGCCAGGTCGACGGGCGGCAGGCGACCGCGCGCTCCACGGGCGTGCCGGAGCTGGACCGCGTGCTCGGCGGCGGCCTGGTGCCCGGCGCCGTCGTCCTGCTCGCGGGCGAGCCCGGCGTCGGCAAGTCCACGCTGCTGCTGGACGTGGCCGCGAAGGCGTCCAGCGAGCAGGGCGCGACGCTGTACGTGACCGGTGAGGAGTCCGCCTCGCAGGTACGGCTGCGCGCGGACCGGATCGGCGCGCTCGCCGACCATCTGTATCTGGCCGCGGAGACCGATCTTTCGGCCGTTCTCGGCCACCTGGACGACGTGAAGCCGTCGCTGCTGGTGCTGGACTCCGTGCAGACCGTCGCGTCCGCCGAACTGGACGGCGCGCCCGGCGGCACCGCGCAGATCCGCGAGGTCGCGGGCGCGCTGATCCGCGCGTCGAAGGACCGCGGGATGTCCACCATCCTGGTCGGCCACGTCACCAAGGACGGCTCGATCGCGGGCCCGCGGCTGCTGGAGCACCTGGTCGACGTGGTGCTCAGCTTCGAGGGCGACCGGCACGCGCGGCTGCGGCTGATCCGCGGCATCAAGAACCGTTACGGCGCCACGGACGAGGTCGGCTGCTTCGAACTGCACGACGAGGGCATCACCGGCCTGGCCGATCCGTCCGGCCTCTTCCTCACCCGGCGCGACGAGCCGGTGCCCGGCACCTGCCTGACCGTGACGCTGGAGGGCCGCCGCCCGCTGGTCGCCGAGGTGCAGGCGCTGACCGTCGACACCCAGATCCCCTCGCCGCGCCGCACCACCTCGGGTCTTGAGAACTCGCGGGTGTCGATGATGCTCGCGGTGCTCGAACAGCGCGGCCGGATCAAGGCCATCGGCAAGCAGGACATCTACACCGCGACCGTGGGCGGCGTGAAGCTCACCGAGCCCGCGGCCGACCTCGCGGTGGCGCTGGCGCTGGCCAGCGCGGCCATCGACACCCCGCTGCCGAAGAACCTGGTGGCGATCGGCGAGGTGGGCCTGGCCGGTGAGGTCAGACGGGTCACCGGCGTGCAGCGCCGCCTGTCGGAGGCGGCCCGGCTCGGCTTCACCCACGCCCTCGTACCGCCGGACCCCGGCAAGGTCCCGGCGGGCATGAAGGTGGTGGAGGTCGCGGACATAGGGGACGCGCTGCGGGCCCTGCCGAAGCGGACCGCACGGTCGTAGCGCCACGGCGTCCACCGGTACGGCCGTACGGCTCGCGGGCTCGGGAATGTCCGCACCTCTCCCGGAGAGCGTCCGGTTCGCGGTTCCGGGGAGCGCCCGGCACCCGTTCGAGTTGCGCTCGGCGTACAGTCACGAAAGGCCCGGCGCACGGTCGCGCGGGGCCTCGCGCGCGCTCCCGGGAGAGCTCGCGCGCCGTCGCGGGACCCCCGTAGGACCCCCGTAAGACCCTCGTGGGACCCCCGTAGGAGCCGTCCGGCCCGCGCCGCGCCCCCCGGAAGCCGTAAACTTTGCCCTGGTCTCGCCCATTGGGCATCCGTAGCGACCGGAGGATTGCAGAGTGGCAGCCAATGACCGGGCAGGGGGCCCTCCCCCGGCCCGAAGGGCATCGGGCGACTCCCCCGGCAGGTCCGGCGGGATTTTCGGCGCCGACGCCGTGCTGATGCGCGCCTCTTTGAGCGCCGTCGCACCCGGCACCTCGCTCCGTGACGGCCTGGAGCGCATCCTGCGCGGCAACACCGGTGGCCTCATCGTGCTGGGCATGGACAAGACCGTGGAGTCGCTGTGCTCCGGCGGCTTCGTGATGGACGTGGAGTTCACCGCGACCCGGCTGCGCGAGCTGTGCAAGCTGGACGGCGCGCTGGTCCTCGACAAGGACATGACGAAGATCCTGCGCGCGGGCGTACAGCTCGTCCCCGATCCGACCATCCCCACCGAGGAGACCGGCACCCGGCACCGCACCGCCGACCGGGTCAGCAAGCAGGTCGGCTTCCCGGTCGTCTCGGTCAGCCAGTCGATGCGGCTGATCGCGCTCTACGTGGACGGGCAGCGCCGCGTCCTGGAGGACTCCGCCGCGATCCTCTCCCGCGCCAACCAGGCGCTGGCCACCCTCGAACGGTACAAGCTCCGCCTGGACGAGGTCGCCGGGACACTGTCCGCGCTGGAGATCGAGGACCTAGTGACGGTGCGCGATGTCACCGCCGTCGCCCAGCGCCTGGAGATGGTCCGCCGGATCGCCACCGAAATCGCCGAGTACGTCATTGAGTTGGGCACCGACGGACGGCTTCTCGCCCTGCAACTGGACGAGTTGATCGCGGGCGTCGAGCCCGAGCGCGAACTGGTCGCCCGCGACTACGTGCCGGAGCCGACCGCCAAGCGCAGCCGTACGGTCAACGAGGCGATGGCCGAGCTCGACTCGCTGCCGCAGAGCGAACTCATCGAACTCACCACCGTGGCGCGGGCGCTGGGCTACACCGGCTCCCCCGAATCGCTCGACTCCGCCGTCTCGCCCCGCGGTTACCGGCTCCTCGCCAAGGTGCCCCGACTGCCCAACACCGTCATCGAGCGCCTGGTCGAGCACTTCGGCGGCCTCCAGAAACTGCTCGCCGCGAGCGTCGACGACCTCCAGACCGTCGACGGCGTCGGCGAGGCCCGCGCCCGCTCCGTCCGCGAGGGCCTCTCCCGCCTCGCCGAGTCGTCCATCCTGGAGCGGTACGTCTGAGGCGGCTGCCCCGGAGACCAGAAGCGCCCCGCCAGGGGCTGGCTCCGGGGGGCTAGTCCTGGGAGAGGACGAAGGAGACCTGCTTGGCGCCGTAGCCGGCGAGCTGGGCCTGGATGAGGTAGGTGCCGGGCGCGGCAGCGCTCCCCTTGGGGGTCGCGCACTTCGGGGAGCTGGTCTTGGCGTTCCAGCGCAGCGTGTACGTCGTGGAGCCGTGGGCGGGCACCTGGAGGAGGTAGGAGCCGCTGCCGGGGGTGGGGCAGTCGTCGGAGGCCCAGGTGTGGGCGTTGCCCGCGGTCGCGGTGATCGTGAAGACGGCCTTGGCGGGGCCGAAGTCGACCTTGCAGGAGACGGATCCGGAATTCGCGGCGCGCAGTTCGAAGACGGGGGTCTCGTCCGGCGAGTAGGAGTTCTGGACGCTGCGCAGCGAGAGCTGGACGCTGCCGGGCGAGCAGTCGGGGAGCGTGGAGCCGACGGGCAGTTGACCGCCGGAGCCGCCGTTGCCCGAGCCGCCGCTGGTGGCGACACCGCCGGAGGCCGCGCCGCCGGACGACGAGGTGCCCGCCGTACCGCCGTTGTCGCCGCCGTTGCCGGCCGAGGAACCGGCACCGGCCGAACTGCCGTCCGTGGCACCGCCGTTGGAACCGCCGTCGGAGCCGGAGGAGCCCGCTGAGCCCGCGGAGGAACCAGCGGAGCCGCCGCTGCCGCCGCCCGAGGTGTCGCGGCCACCGGGGCGCCCGGTGATGTGCGTACCGGTCGGCTCGGGTCCCGGCGTGATGGTGCCGACCGGGGTGTGGGTGCCAGAGGAGCCGTTGTTGCCGCTGCCGCCGCCCCCGCCGGTCGAGTTGACCAGCCAGAAGATCAGCAGGGCGACGAGCGCGAGCACACACAGCGCAACGGCCCGCCGCCGCCAGTAGATGGTCGACGGCAGAGGTCCGACGGGATTGCGCATTGAGCCCACACCCGAACTCTAGGGGAGATCACCCGCGCCTCGCCGCAACACCCGCCGCTCGGCGCCCGGTCTTTGCCGATCATCACGTTTAAGGGGACGGCCGGTCGCTGTCAGTGGCCTGTGCGAGGATCGGGAGGACATGAGCACCGACACCCGCGACGCTTCCGTCAGCACCTCAGCCAGTACCTCAGCCCGCACGTCCCCGGCCGACCCGGCCGCCCCCGCGGGTTCCGCGGGTTCCGCGGGTTCCGCGGTCCCCCCGGCTCCCCCGGCCGCCGTCACCGAGCTGCACGACCTGGTGATCGACTGGTTCGGCGAGCACGCCCGTGATCTGCCCTGGCGGCGGCCGGACGCGGGCGCGTGGTCGGTGATGGTCAGTGAGTTCATGCTCCAGCAGACGCCGGTCGTCCGGGTGCTGCCGGTGCACCAGGAGTGGCTGGCCCGCTGGCCCCGCCCGGCCGACCTCGCGGCGGAGTCGCCCGGCGAGGCAGTACGCGCCTGGGGGCGGCTCGGCTATCCGCGCCGCGCGCTGCGGCTGCACGCGGCGGCCACCGCCATAGCGGCCCAGCACGACGGCGAAGTCCCCGAGGACCACGGCCAGTTGCTGGCCCTGCCCGGCGTCGGGGAGTACACGGCGGCGGCCGTCGCGTCCTTCGCGTACGGGCGGCGGCACATCGTGCTCGACACCAATGTGCGGCGGGTCTTCGCCCGCGCGGTGACCGGCACCGCGTATCCGCCGAACGCGACGACGGCCGCCGAGCGGCGGACCGCGCAGACGCTCCTCCCGGCGCGGGAGCCGGTCGCGGCCCAGTGGGCGGCGGCCACCATGGAGCTGGGCGCGCTGGTGTGCACCGCCCGCTCCCCCGGGTGCGGGCGCT
>NZ_MECL01000191.1 GCF_014596445.1 Streptomyces sp. CBMA29
CCGGCCGCGCCGGGACTGGGACCGGGACCGGGACAGAGACCGGCGCCGCGCCCGCCCGCGCCGCACCTGTGGTTCGCCAGGCGCCTGCTCGACGTGCTGACCGGGCGCAGCCCCGTGACGTCGCTGGCCGGGCGCGTCAGGGACGAGGCGTATCAGCGGCTGTGGGAGCTGCACGGCGCCCGCGCCGACTGGCGGCTGCGGGCCCGCGGCCGTACCCCCTACGTGTACCGGTGCCGCTGTTTCCGCACCGCGGACGGCGCTCTGGAGGTGGCGGCCGTCGTCGCCCTGGACAGGGACGTCTTCCGCGCCCTGGCCTTCCGGCTCGAACCCTCGGGGCCCGCCGCGCCGCCCTCCGCGGGCTACGGGCCGGCCCGCTGGCGGTGCACGGCGGTCCAGGCGGGCTGACCTTCCGCGGGTGGGCGTCGTCGACGCGGCACGGCCGCGGGGCCGGACCCACTCCTCGTGGGTCCGGCCCCGCGGCCGTGTCCGGTCAAGCGCGCCGCACGGCGTCACTTCTTGCGGCGGCGCCCGCCCTTGGCGGCCTTGCGGCGCTCGGCGCGCGTCTGGCCCTCCTCGGCGGAACCGCCGTCGCCGGCGTCGACACCCGCGAAGTCGCCCTCGACCACACCGCCCTCGCCGTCCACGGACGGCGCGGAGAAGTGCAGCCGGTCGGCGCGCTTGGGAGCGTCGAGGCCCTTGGCGCGGATCTCCGGCCTGGCGTCCTTGGTCAGCGAAGGCGCCGCGTCCTGCGGGGCGTCGCTGAGGGCCGCGTCCACCGGGACCTCCTCGACCTGCTGCTCGACCTGGACCTCCAGGTTGAACAGGTAGCCGACGGACTCCTCCTTGATGCCGTCCATCATGGCGCCGAACATGTCGAAGCCCTCGCGCTGGTACTCCACCAGCGGGTCGCGCTGCGCCATCGCGCGCAGCCCGATGCCCTCCTGGAGGTAGTCCATCTCGTACAGGTGCTCACGCCACTTGCGGTCGAGCACCGACAGCACCACGCGGCGCTCCAGCTCGCGCATGATGTCCTCGGAGAGGGTCTTCTCGCGCTCCGCGTACTGCTCGTGGATGTCGTCCTTGACGGACTCCCCGATGAACTCGGCGGTGATACCGGCCCGGTCGCCCGCCGCGTCCTCCAGCTCCTCGACGGTGACCTTCACCGGGTAGAGCTGCTTGAAGGCGCCCCACAGCCGGTCCAGGTCCCAGTCCTCGGCGAAGCCTTCCTTGGTCTCCGCGTCGATGTACGCGTCGATGGTGTCGTCCATGAAGTGCTGCACCTGCTCGTGCAGGTCCTCGCCCTCCAGGACGCGGCGGCGCTCACCGTAGATGACCTCGCGCTGCCGGTTGAGCACCTCGTCGTACTTCAGGACGTTCTTGCGGATCTCGAAGTTCTGCTGCTCGACCTGCGACTGGGCCGACGCGATGGCGCGGGTGACCATCTTGTTCTCGATCGGCACGTCGTCCGGCACGTTGGCCATCGCCATGACGCGCTCGACCATCTGCGCCTTGAACAGCCGCATGAGGTCGTCGCCGAGGGAGAGGTAGAAGCGGGACTCGCCGGGGTCGCCCTGACGGCCGGACCGGCCGCGGAGCTGGTTGTCGATGCGGCGCGACTCGTGCCGCTCGGTGCCCAGCACGTACAGCCCGCCGAGTTCCACGACCTCCTCGTGCTCGGCCTTGACGGCCTGCTCGGCACGCTCCAGGGCGTCGGGCAGCGCCGCCGCCCACTCCTCGACGTGCTCGACCGGGTCGAGGCCGCGCTGCCGCAGCTCCGCCTCCGCGAGGTCGTCGGGGTTGCCGCCGAGCTTGATGTCGGTGCCGCGGCCGGCCATGTTGGTGGCCACGGTCACGGCGCCCTTGCGGCCCGCCTGCGCGACGATCGACGCCTCACGGTCGTGCTGCTTGGCGTTGAGCACCTCGTGCGGCACGCCGCGCTTGGAGAGCTGCGCCGACAGGTACTCGGACTTCTCGACGGAGACGGTGCCGACCAGGACCGGCTGGCCCTTCTCGTGCTTCTCGACGATGTCCTCGACCACGGCGGCGAACTTCGCCTCTTCCGTGCGGTAGATCAGGTCCGGCTTGTCCATCCGGGCCAGGTCCCGGTTGGTCGGGATCGGGACGACGCCGAGCTTGTAGATCTGGTGGAATTCGGCGGCCTCGGTCATCGCCGTACCGGTCATGCCGCAGAGCTTGTCGTACAGGCGGAAGAAGTTCTGGAGGGTGATCGTGGCGAGCGTCTGGTTCTCGTCCTTGATGTCCACCCCTTCCTTCGCCTCGATCGCCTGGTGCATGCCCTCGTTGTAGCGGCGGCCCGCGAGGATACGGCCGGTGTGCTCGTCGACGATCATGACTTCGCCGTCCATGACGACGTAGTCCTTGTCGTTCTTGTAGAGCTCCTTGGCCTTGATCGCGTTGTTCAGGTAGCCGACCAGCGGGGTGTTCACCGACTCGTAGAGGTTGTCGATGCCCAGCCAGTCCTCGACCTTGGTGACGCCGGTCTCGTGGATGGCGACGGTGCGCTTCTTCTCGTCCACGTCGTAGTCGCCGGTCTCCTCCTTGCCGAGGCTGCTCGCCTCGCCGCGGTTGAGCCGCTTCACCAGGCGGGCGAAGTCGCTGTACCACTTGGTGGCCTGGTCGGCCGGGCCGGAGATGATCAGCGGCGTACGGGCCTCGTCCACCAGGATCGAGTCGACCTCGTCGACGATCGCGAAGTTGTGGCCGCGCTGCACCAGCTCGTCCTTCGACCACGCCATGTTGTCGCGCAGGTAGTCGAAGCCGAATTCGTTGTTGGTGCCGTAGGTGATGTCGCAGGCGTACATGGCGCGGCGCTCGGCGGGCGACATGTTCGCCAGGATGCAGCCGACCTCGAGGCCGAGGAATTTGTGGACGCGGCCCATCCACTCCGAGTCGCGCTCGGCGAGGTAGTCGTTGACCGTGATGAGGTGGACGCCCTTGCCGGAGATCCCGTTCAGATACGCGGGCAGGGTGCCGACCAGGGTCTTGCCCTCGCCGGTGCGCATCTCGGCGACATAGCCGAGGTGCAGGGCGGCACCGCCCATGAGCTGGACGTCGTAGTGACGCTGTCCGAGCACGCGCTTGGCGGCCTCACGGACGGTGGCGAACGCCTCGGGCAGCAGGTCGTCGAGGGACTCGCCCTCGGCGTACCGCTCCTTGTACTCGTCGGTGAGGGCCCGCAGCTCGGCATCGGTGAGGTTGACGAAGTCCTCTTCGATGGAATTGACCTGGTCCGCGATGCGGTGCAGTTTGCGCAGGATCTTGCCTTCGCCTGCACGCATGAGCTTGTTGAAGACGGACACGTAGGCTGGCTCCTTGCCGGTCGGGCCTGGCGCGGTGGGCCCGCACCCGGCACAGCGGGGTTTGATCTGCCGATGTCTGCCGATGGCTTTCTGCCAGTGGCTGTCCGCCGATGGCCCCGCTGCAACGGCCATCGTAAGCGAGGAGACCAGCGGGCCGGGAGGCCCCGAGGTGCCAAAACGGTTTTCCACAGCCGACGGCTCTCCTCAATACTGCGTCCATGGAGCCGATCACCCTCACCACCGAGCGCCTGCTGCTGCGTCCGCTGGCCCCGGACGACGCCGAGGCGCTGTATGTGGCCTGCCAGGATCCCGATATTCCGCGCTGGACTGCGGTGCCCTCGCCGTACACCCACGAGAACGCGGCGGACTTCGTCGGCCGCATCTGCCCCGAGGGCTGGCGCGACGACACCATGTACAACTTCGGCGTCTTCACCGCCGACGGCGGCGCGCTCGTCAGCTCGATGGGCCTGCTGCGGTTCGGTGCCTCCGGCCTGGCCGGGCCCGAGCGGCAGGCCGAGCTGGGCTACTGGACGGCGAAGGACAAGCGCCGCAAGGGCTACACCGCCGAGGCCGGGCGCGCGGTCTGCGCCTGGGCCTTCGATGCCCTCGGCGTCGAGCGGATCGAGTGGTACGCGGAGGCGGGCAACGACGGCTCGCGCGCCGTCGCCCGCTCCGTCGGCTTCGTCATGGAGGGCACCGTCCGTTCCAAGATCCTTTACGCGGGCACCCGCCGCGACGCCTGGAGCGGTTCCCTGCTGCCGACGGACTGGGACCGCGAGGGCAAGACGCCGTACGAGCCGTATCCGCCCGGCGCCGCGGCCTGAGGCTCCTTCGTCGCGGGAGCGGGCACGGGGCCCGCGGGCTTTCCGTACGGAGCGGGGGGCTGCGGGCTGCGGGAGGTTGACGCAGGTCAGCGGGGCTTGGCGGTGCTTGGACGGTGCTTGTCAGTGGTCGGTTCTACGCTGTCCGGCATGACACCGCTGCCGCCTCCTGCGCTCACCCTGTCCGCCGACGAAGCCCGCAGGCTCGCCTTGCGGGCGCAGGGGTTCCTCGGTGCTCCCGACCGGCGGGCCGGGACGCGCGGGGTGCTGCGCACGCTGGGCGCGGTGCAGCTCGACACCATCTCGGTGCTGGCCCGCTCGCACGAGCTGATCCCGTACGCGCGGCTGGGCGCGGTCGGCCGCGAGGAGGTCGAGGAGGCGTACTGGTCGGGCGACCACGCCTTCGAGTACTGGTCGCACGCGGCCTGCGTCCTGCCCATCGAGGAGTGGCCGCACTTCGCCTTCCGGCGCAGGGCGCGGCGGGCCCGCGGCCACCGCTGGCACGTCCTGGAGGACGCCGAGCGCTCGTGCGCCGCCGTCCTGGACCAGCTCAGGGCCGAGGGCCCGCTGAATTCGACGCAGCTCGGCGGCGCGAAGAACGGCGGCCCGTGGTGGGACTGGTCGGAGACGAAGATCGCGGTGGAGTGGCTGCTCGACACCGGCGAGGTGGTCTGCACCCGGCGGCGCGGCTGGAAGCGGATCTATGACCTGGCCGAGCGGGCGGTGCCCGACGCGCTGCTCCACGACGACCTGGACGACACCGAGTGCGTACGGCGGCTGGTCGTCCAGGCGGGCGCGGCGATGGGGGTGGCCACCCGCGCGGACCTCGCGGACTACCACCGGCTCAAGGGCGAGCAGGTGATGTCGGTGATCGACTCGACCGGCCTGGTGCCGGTCGAGGTCGAGGGCTGGTCCAAGCCCGCCTGGGCCGATCCCGCGGCGCTGGCGAGCGAGCCGCGCGGCAGGCACCGTACGACGCTGCTGTCGCCGTTCGACTCCCTGATCTGGGACCGGCCGCGCACCGAGCGGATCTTCGGCTTCACGCACCGGCTGGAGGCGTACACCCCCAAGCCCAAGCGGATTCACGGCTACTTCGCGATGCCGTTGCTCGCGGGCGGGCGGCTGGTCGGCCGGGTCGACCCGGCGCGCGAGGGGAAGACGCTGGTGGCCCGGCAGGTCACGCTCGACGGCCCGAAGGCCGTGCAGCCCGCGGCCGACGCCATCGCGCACGCGGCGGGCTGGGTGGGCTGCGAAGACGCGCGGGTGGAGCGGGTGCTGCCGGAGCCGCTGCGCGAGCCGCTGGAGGCGGCGCTGAAACTGACCCACGACCGCCGCTGAGCGGTACGGCCCCAGGGGGGCCGAGACAGTGGGTCCGGGCGTTGCCGGGTCCGGGCGGCCCGGGGGCGCGCCCGGACCCGGCAACGCCCCGCACATCATGGACGCGAAGTCCCCGCCGGGCCACACGCGGCCAGGGCCCGTCCGGCGGATCACGAACGGCCGCTTCGGCACCTGGAGCGTGCGAGCGCGAGGCACTGCCTGGTCCGCCTGCGATCCGCCGGACACGCCCTAGCGGATCTCCAGGATCTTCTCGCGCATCGCGTAGACCACGGCCTCCATCCGGGAGTGGAGCTGAAGCTTCTCCAGGATGTTGCGGACGTGGTTCTTCACCGTGTTCTCGCTGATGAAGAGTTCCTTGGCGATGTCCCGGTTGTTCAGTCCGGTGGCCACCAGCTTCAGCACCTCCAGCTCCCGGTCGGTGAGCTTGGGCGCGGGCAGCAGCCGCCGCTCGTCGGTCCGCTGGATCATCGACTTGAACTCGGTCAGCAGCTTCGACGCCATCGACGGACTGATCTGCGACTGTCCGTCCGCCACCGCGCGGATCGCCGTCGCCACCTCGTCGGTGGAGATCTCCTTGAGGAGATAGCCGGTGGCACCGGCCTTGATCGCCTCGTAGAGGTCGGCTTCCTCGTCGCTTATCGTCAGCATGATGATCTTGGCGCTGGGCGCGACCTCCTTGATCGAGGTGCACGCCTCGATCCCGCCGCGCCGCGGCATCCGCACATCCATCAGCACGATGTCCGGCAACAGGTCGGCGGCCTTGTCGACCGCCTCCGCGCCGTCCCCCGCCTCACCGATGACCTGGATGTCCTCCTCCTGCGCGAGCACGATCTCCAGGCCCCGCCGGAAGAGCGCGTGGTCATCGACCACCAGCACCCGAATGGGCTCCGCACGCGCCGGACCGGCAGATTCCTCGTACGGGATCTGACCACGCTCGCCGGTGGTTCCGCGCTCAAAGCTCTCCGGCATCAGATCCTCCCCCTCAGACCAGAGTTGACCACCGGTCCAGCATTTCACGTCCAGGCACGGTGGTGCCCCCGGGACGGCCCGGGGGCACCGGTTGCAGCCCTGGGGCGTGGCCGCTAGCGGCGCAGTACGCCGCCCGCGCCCGCCGGTTCTTCCACGGTGCTCTCGTCCGAGTTCAGATGAATCACGCCGTAGTCGTAACCGTGCCTGCGATAGACGACACTCGGCTGCTTGGTCTCGCTGTCCACGAACAGATAGAAGTCGTGCCCGACCAACTCCATCTCGTAGAGCGCCTGGTCGAGTGCCATCGGCGTGGCCGCGTGGGTCTTCTCGCGCACCACCAGCGGGCCCTCGCCGTGCACCTCCAGCGGACCGAACCTCGTGGTGGGCACACTGTCCGTGCCCGGCCGGTCGACGGCCAACTCCCCGTCCCCGTTGATGGTCGCCGCGTCCGGCACCGTCGCGGCCACCTCGGCCGCCGGGATCCGGCCGTTCCCACGACGGGTGTGGCGCTTGCTCGCGGCCTTGCGCAGCCGCGCCTCCAGCTTCGACACCGCGATGTCCAGCGCCGCGTACGGGTCGGCCGCCGCGGCCTCGGCCCGGACGACCGGGCCCCGGGTGTTGAGGGTGATCTCCACCCGGTCGGCGTGGTCCGCCTGCCGGGGGTTGAGCTCCTTGGACACCTCGACGTCGAGGCTGATCACCTTGCCGTCGAGCTTCTGGATCTTGTCCAGCTTCTCGGCCACGTGCTTCCGGAACCGCTCGGGCACCTCGGTCTTGCGGCCCTTGACGACGATGTCCACGCAGAACTCCGTTCCCGGATCGCCCCGGGCTACCGGAGGCGATCCCTTTCGCTGAGGCCAGTTCGGGTACCAGTCCCGTCCGGCGCTGCGTTGGCTGCCGCTCCGCCTCCCGGGGCTGACCGGGGACCACGAAGCCGCGGCTTTCACCTCCTCCTGCCCCACTGGGAAGATCAACACCCCACGGCGTTCACTTCCCTATCCCCCGAACATAGTCCCGGAGTGCGGAGGTCGGCATCCTCAGCGACGCCATACCCCCTTCCGAGTGAATATGCGCCGCTACTACCTGCAAGGACGCGCATCCGAGTGGAGTTCCGGATCGTGCGGACCGGCCACCACCGCCGCCCCGGCGACCCGGCCCCCGGCCGCCGTCACCGCCCGCGCCGCCACGGTCAGTGAGGCTCCGGTGGTCATCAGGTCGTCCACCAGCACGACCGGCGCCACCGTCAGCAGCGCCGCCGACCCGCCGGCCACCGCCACAGCGCCCGCCAGATTCGCCGGCCGCCCGGCCGCGCCGAGACCGGACTGGTCCGCCACCGGCCGCCGC
>NZ_MECL01000192.1 GCF_014596445.1 Streptomyces sp. CBMA29
GAGGTCCGCGACCGCTGGCCGGACGGCGGGCCCTCGTACGGGCTGCCCACCTGGTTCTACGGCCACGAGCCGCCGAACGCCTTCGCCTCCGGCATCGCCAAGTTCTTCGCCAACGCGACCCGCGAGGGCCGCCTCCAGGACGGTGACGACGCGCTGGCCGGCACCCGGCACGCGGCCGTCGCCCGGCTGTCGGCCGCCACCGCCGCCGAGGCCGGTGTCACGGACGGCGACCCGCTGACGGTCACCGGGCCCGCGGGCGCGGTCACGCTGCCGCTGGTCGTCACCGCGATGCCCGACCGGGTGGTGTGGCTGCCGCTGAACTCCGCGGGGAACGGCGTCGCCTCCGACACCGGTGCCCGTACGGGCCAGGTCGTCTCCGTCGGCAGCGCCGCCGAGGCCACGCAAGAGGAGGGCACCCGATGAGCGCGCCACTGACCCAGCTCGCCGCCACCCAACTCGCCGCCACCACGGAGAACCTCTCCTGGTTCGGCAACGACATCTGGTGGCTGATCATCCTCAAGGCGGTCTTCTGCTTCGCCTTCGCGATGCTGACCGTGCTGGTCGCCATCGTGTGGGAGCGCAAGGTCGTCGCGTGGATGCAGTTGCGCATCGGCCCCAACCGGCACGGCCCCTGGGGCATGCTCCAGTCCCTCGCCGACGGCATCAAGCTGATGCTGAAGGAGGACCTGGTCGTCAAGCGGGCCGACAAGGTGGTGTTCATCCTCGCGCCGGTCGTGGCGGCCATCCCGGCCTTCATGGCGTTCGCGGTGATCCCCTTCGGCCCGGCCGACAACGAGGTGTCGATCTTCGGCCAGCGCACCGCGCTCCAGCTCACCGACCTCCCGATCGGCCTGCTGTTCATCCTGGCCACCGCGTCGGTCGGCATCTACGGCATCGTGCTCGCGGGCTGGTCGTCCGGATCGACGTACCCGCTGCTCGGCGGCCTGCGCGCGTCCGCGCAGATGATCTCGTACGAGATCGCGATGGGCCTGTCCTTCGCGGCGGTCTTCCTCTACTCCGGCTCCATGTCGACGTCGACGATCGTCGAGGCGCAGCACGACCGCTGGTACGCGATCCTGCTGCCCGTCTCGCTGATCATCTACATCATCGCGATGGTCGGCGAGACCAACCGCGCGCCGTTCGACATGCCGGAGTCCGAGGGCGACCTGGTCGGCGGCTTCAACACCGAGTACAGCTCGATCAAGTTCGCGCTGTTCATGCTCGCCGAGTACGTGAACATGGTGACGGTCTCCGCGGTCGCGACGACCCTCTTCCTCGGCGGCTGGCGCGCCCCCTGGCCGATCAGCACGGTCTGGATCGGCGCGAACCACGGCTGGTGGCCGATGCTCTGGTTCATCGTCAAGGTCCAGTTGCTGCTGTTCTTCTTCATCTGGCTGCGCGGCACCCTGCCCCGGGTCCGCTACGACCAGTTCATGAAGCTGGGCTGGAAGGTCCTCATCCCGGTCTCCATGGTCTGGCTGATGCTGGTCGCCGCGGTCCGCGCGATGCGCAACGAGGACTACGACTTCACGAAGATCGTCCTGTACATCGGCGGTGTGGTGATCGCGCTGCTGCTGATCTCGCTCATCGCGGATGTCTTCAGGGACCGCGAGGAGAAGAAGACCGCGGTCCGGGACGGCGGCGCGCTCGCGCCACCTGACCGCTTCGACCCGATGGCGGGCGGCTATCCCGTACCGCCGCTGCCGGGTCAGCAGGCGGAGCGGGTGCCGCGGCGCCCCAGCCGGGCGGCACAGCCCCAACTCGTGGGTGCCGCCAGCGCGTCCGGCGTGTCCGGCGCGGCGGAACCGGACGTCCAGGATGCCCCCGAGCAGGAGAAGAAGGAGGACGGCGATGCCTGAGTTCCTCGGCCCGGTCGCAGGCTTCGGCGTGACCTTCAAGGCCATGTTCAAGAAGCGGCTGACCGAGCAGTACCCCGAGTACAAGAAGCCCACCGCCCCGCGTTTCCACGGCCGCCACCAGCTCAACCGGCACCCGGACGGCCTGGAGAAGTGCGTCGGCTGCGAGCTGTGCGCGTGGGCCTGCCCGGCGGACGCCATCTACGTGGAGGGCGCGGACAACACCGAGGAGGAGCGCTACTCACCCGGTGAGCGCTACGGCCGCGTCTACCAGATCAACTACGCCCGCTGCATCCTGTGCGGGCTGTGCATCGAGGCGTGCCCGACGCGCGCGCTGACGATGACCAACGAGTACGAACTGGCCGACCGGACCCGCGAGTCGCTGATCTTCACCAAGGAACAGCTCCTCGCCGGTCTTGAGGAGGGCATGGTCGAGTCGCCGCACTCGATCTTCCCCGGCATGGACGAGGGCGACTACTACCGCGGCGCGGTCACCGAGGCCGCGCCCGGCACCGTACGGCAGGTCGCGGTCTCCAAGGGCGAGAAGCCCGACGAGAACGTGGTCGCGGCCGACGGCACCGAGATCGGCCCTGACCCGGACGCCGAGCGGGACGCGAACGTGGCGCCCGCGCCCGGCGGCGGCACGCCCGCGGGAACGGGGGACGAGGCATGATGCAGCTCGCTGCCGCCGCGTCGCAGACCTCCACCGGCGAGGCCGTCCAGTTCTGGATTCTGGGCACGGTCGCCGTGCTCGGCGCGCTCGGCACCGTCCTGATGAAGAAGTCCGTGCACAGCGCGCTGTCGCTGGCCGGGACGATGATCGTGCTCGCGATCTTCTACCTCGCCCAGGGCGCGTATTTCCTCGGCGTCGTGCAGATCGTCGTCTACACCGGCGCGATCATGATGCTCTTCCTCTTCGTCGTCATGCTGGTCGGCATCACCGCCGCCGACTCGCTCAAGGAGACGCTCAAGGGCCAGCGCTGGATGGCGGCGGCCTGCGGTCTCGGCTTCGGCATCCTGCTGATGGCCGGGATCGGCAACGCCTCGCTCGACACCTTCGCCGGTGTCGGCCAGGCCAACTCCGCGGGCAACGTGCCGGGCCTGGCCCGGCTGATCTTCACCAAGTACGTGTGGTCCTTCGAGGTCACCGGCGCACTGCTGATCACCGCGGCCATCGGCGCGATGGTGCTCACGCACCGCGAGCGCACCGAGGACCGGCGCACCCAGCGCGAGCTGTCCGAGGCGCGCGTGCGCGACGGCGTACAGGTCACCCCGCTGCCCGCCCCCGGCACCTACGCCCGGCACAACGCGGTGGACATCCCGGCGCTGCTGCCCGACGGTTCGATCTCGGAGCTGTCGGTCAGCGGCACGCTGCGGGCCCGCGGCCAGATCCGTGACGTGTCCGCCGACGCCCTGCACCGGCTCGCCGAGCTGGACCAGCGCACCGAGGAGTACCTGGAGCGCGAGCCGGAGCGTACGGCGGTGGAGCGCAAGGCCGAACGGGCCGAGCGCGAGTCCGTACGCGAGGCCGACCGGGATGCCGCACGAGAGGCCGCGAAGGCTTCCGACCGGGCCGAGGAGGGTGCCAAGTGAATCCGGCCAACTACCTGTACCTGTCGGCGCTGCTGTTCACCATCGGCGCGGCGGGCGTACTGATCCGGCGCAACGCGATCGTGGTCTTCATGTGCGTCGAGCTGATGCTGAACGCCTGCAACCTGGCGTTCGTCACCTTCTCGCGGCTGCACGGCAACCTCGACGGCCAGGTGATCGCGTTCTTCACGATGGTGGTCGCCGCCGCGGAAGTCGTGGTCGGCCTGGCGATCATCGTGTCGATCTTCCGCTCCCGCCACTCGGCTTCGGTCGACGACGCCAATCTCATGAAGCTGTAGAGGGGCTGCGACAGTGGAGAACCTGATCGGACTGCTCGTCGCGGCGCCGCTGCTGGGCGCGGGCATCCTGCTGACCGGAGGCAAGCGGCTCGACCGCTTCGGCCACCTGCTCGGCACGCTGCTCGCCCTGGCGTCGTTCGCGCTCGGCGTGGTGCTGTTCGCCAACATGCTGGGCAAGGACGCCGACGCGCGGGGCCTGCACTCGCACCTGTTCACCTGGGTGCCGGTCGGCGGTTTCCGCGCCGATGTCGGCTTCCAGCTCGACCAGTTGTCGATGACGTTCGTGCTGCTGATCACCGGTGTGGGCACGCTGATCCACATCTACTCGATCGGCTACATGGAGCACGACGAGCGCCGCCGCCGCTTCTTCGGCTACCTCAACCTGTTCCTCGCGGCGATGCTGCTGCTGGTGCTGGCCGACAACTACTTCCTGCTGTACGCCGGTTGGGAGGGCGTCGGCCTCGCCTCGTACCTGCTGATCGGTTTCTGGCAGCACAAGCCGAGCGCGGCGACCGCGGCGAAGAAGGCGTTCCTGGTCAACCGGGTCGGCGACATCGGCCTGTCGGTGGCCATCATGCTGATGTTCACCACCTTCGGCTCGTTCGCCTTCACCGACATCCTGCCGCGGGCCGCGTCCGCGTCCACGACGCAGCACGCCACGGTCACCGGCATCGGCTTCATGCTGCTGCTGGCCGCGTGCGGCAAGTCGGCCCAGGTGCCGCTCCAGTCCTGGCTCGGCGACGCGATGGAGGGCCCGACCCCGGTCTCGGCCCTGATCCACGCCGCGACCATGGTGACCGCGGGCGTCTACCTGATCACCCGCTCCGGCGCGATCTTCAACGCGGCGCCCGACGCGCAGACCGCCGTCGTCACCGTCGGCGCGGTCACGCTGCTGTTCGGTGCGATCGTCGGTTGCGCGAAGGACGACATCAAGAAGGCGCTCGCCGGATCGACGATGTCGCAGATCGGCTACATGATCATGGCGGCCGGGCTCGGCCCGATCGGCTACGTCTTCGCGATCATGCACCTGGTGACGCACGGCTTCTTCAAGGCCGGGCTGTTCCTGGGCGCCGGTTCGGTCATGCACGGCATGAACGACGAGGTCGACATGCGGCGTTACGGGGGCCTGCGTAAGTACATGCCGGTCACCTTCGTCACCTTCGGCCTCGGCTACCTGGCGATCATCGGCTTCCCCGGCCTGTCCGGCTTCTTCTCCAAGGACAAGATCATCGAGGCGGCCTTCGCCAAGGGCGGCGCCGAGGGCTGGATTCTCGGCTGCTGCGCGCTGCTGGGCGCCGCCATCACCGCCTTCTACATGACGCGCGTGATGCTGATGACCTTCTTCGGCGAGAAGCGCTGGGTGCCGGACGCCGAGGGCCACGAGCCGCACCCGCACGAGTCGCCGAAGTCGATGACCATCCCGATGATCATCCTGGCGTTCGGTTCGGTCCTCGCCGGTGGCCTGTTCAGCATCAACTCCTCGTTCGTGAAGTGGCTTGAGCCGGTCACCGGGCACGCCGAGGGCGACTCGCCGATCAGCGCGGGCACCGTCACCGGCGGCACGATGGTGGCGCTGGTCATCGGCGTCGGCATCGCCTGGCTGATGTACGGGCGCAAGTCCGTACCCGCCGTAGCGCCGCGAGGCTCGCTGCTGACCCGGGCGGCCCGCCGCGACCTGCTCCAGGACGACTTCAACCACGTCGTCCTCGTCCGCGGCGGCGAGCACCTCACCCGCTCGCTGGTCTACCTCGACCACTCCCTGGTCGACGGCGTCGTCAACGGCACGGCCGCCTCGGTCGGCGGCCTCTCCGGGCGCCTCCGCAAGCTCCAGAACGGCTACGTACGGTCGTACGCCGTCTCGATGCTCGGCGGCTCCGCGGTGCTGGTCGCCGCGACTCTTCTCATGAGGGCGGTCTGATAGCTCATGTCCTTTCCCCTCCTTACGGTCACCGCCGCCCTGCCAGCAGTCGGAGCCGTCGTCACCGCCGCCGTGCCCGCCGCGAAGAGGACCGCCGCCAAGTACACGGCGCTGGTCTTCTCGCTCGGCACGCTCGGCCTGGCGATTGCCGCGCTGGTCCGCTTCGACCCCGGCGGCGACCGCTATCAGCTCACCGAGTCGCACGCCTGGATCAAGGACTTCGGGCTCCGCTACGACCTCGGCGTGGACGGCATCGCCGTCGCCCTGATCGCGCTGACCGCGCTGCTGATCCCCTTCGTGATGCTGGCCGGCTGGCACGACGCCGACCCTCTCGAAGGCGCGAACCCCAACCGGCGCTGGCGCCCCACACAGGGCTTCTTCGCGCTGATCCTGCTGGTCGAGGCCATGGTGGTGCTCTCCTTCGAGGCCACCGACGTCTTCCTCTTCTACATCTTCTTCGAAGCCATGCTCATCCCGATGTACTTCCTCATCGGCGGCTTCGGCGACCGGGCGCACGCGGCCGGTGAGGAAGAGGCGGCGCGGCAACGGTCGTACGCGGCGGTCAAATTCCTGCTGTACAACCTGGCGGGCGGCCTGATCATGCTCGCCGCGGTGATCGGCCTGTACGCGGTCACCGCCAAGCAGCTCGGCACCGGCACCTTCTCGCTCCAGGAGATCCTGGCCGCGCGCGGCTCGGGCAAGCTGCACATCGAGACGTCCACCGAGCGCTGGCTGTTCCTCGGCTTCTTCTTCGCCTTCGCGGTGAAGGCCCCGCTGTGGCCGCTGCACACCTGGCTGCCGAACGCGATGGGCGAGTCCACCGCGCCGGTCGCCGTACTGATCACCGCGGTCGTCGACAAGGTCGGCACCTTCGCGATGCTGCGCTACTGCCTCCAGCTCTTCCCCGAGGCGTCCAAGTGGGCGACCCCGGTGATCCTGGTCCTGGCCGTGATCGGCATCATCTACGGCGCGCTGCTCGCCGTCGGCCAGCGGGACATCAAGCGGCTGATCGCGTACGCCTCGATCTCGCACTTCGGCTTCATCATCCTGGGCATCTTCGCGATGACCACCCAGGGGCAGAGCGGCGCCGCGCTGTACATGGTCAACCACGGCATCTCGACGGCCGCGCTGATGCTGGTCGCGGGCTTCCTGATCACCCGGCGCGGCTCGCGGCTCATCGCCGACTTCGGCGGTGTGCAGAAGGTGGCGCCGGTGCTGGCGGGCACCTTCCTGATCGGCGGCCTCGCCACCTTGTCGCTGCCGGGCCTGGCGCCCTTCGTCAGCGAATTCCTCGTCCTGGTCGGCACCTTCAGCCGCTACCCGGTGCTCGGCATCATCGCCACCTTGGGCATCGTGCTCGCCGCGCTGTACGTGCTGGTGCTCTACCAGCGCACGATGACCGGCCCGGTCAAGGCCGGGATCGAGGGCATGTCCGACCTGAAGGTACGTGAACTGGTCGTCGTGGCACCGCTGATCGCGCTGCTGCTCTTCCTGGGCGTGTACCCGAAGCCGGTGACCGACATCCTCAACCCGTCGGTCAAGCACACGCTCTCCGACCTGCACAAGACCGATCCCAAGCCCGCGCTGGAGGCGAAGAAGTGAGCGCAGCAGACAAGGGAGCCGTGGGTGTGGGCGCTGTCCACAGCTTGTGGACGACGGCCGCTCCGGTCGCCGACAAGATCCCGAAGCCGGACATCGAGTACGCCCAGCTCTCACCGGTGCTGATCGTCTTCGGCGTGGCGATGGTGGGCATCCTCCTTGAGGCGTTCCTGCCGCGCCGCTCCCGTTACACCGCGCAGCTCGTGCTGGCCGTGGTCGGTCTCGCGGCGGCCTTCGCCGCCGTGGTCGCGCTCGCCGAGAAGGGGTACGGCACCACGAAGGCGCATGTCGCCGCGATGGGCGCGGTCGCCGTGGACGGTCCCGCGCTCTTCCTCCAGGGCACGATCCTGCTGGTGGCGATCGTGGCCGTCTTCACCTTCGCCGAGCGGCGCCTGGACCCGAAGGCGCACGGCAACAACGTCGACTCCTTCGCGGCCCAGGGCTCCGCCGTCCCCGGCGGCGATCAGGAGAAGGCCGCGGTCAAGGCCGGTTTCACCACCACCGAGGTCTTCCCGCTGCTGCTCTTCGCGGTCGGCGGCATGCTGATCTTCCCGGCGGCGAACGACCTGCTGACGCTCTTCATCGCCCTTGAGGTCTTCTCGCTGCCGCTGTACATCCTGTGCGCGCTGGCCCGCCGCAACCGCCTGATGTCGCAGGAAGCCGCCGTCAAGTACTTCCTGCTCGGCGCCTTCTCCTCGGCCTTCCTGCTCTTCGGGATCGCCCTGCTCTACGGCTACTCGGGCACGGTCACCTACGGCGGCATCGCCTCGGTCATCGACGGCACCGCCCCGATGACCCCGGCGCTCGCCAGCTCCACCGGCAACGACGCGCTGCTGCTGATCGGCTTCGCGATGGTCGCGGTCGGCCTGCTCTTCAAAGTCGGCGCCGTCCCGTTCCACATGTGGACCCCGGACGTGTACCAGGGCGCGCCGACCCCGGTCACCGGCTTCATGGCCGCCGCCACCAAGGTCGCCGCCTTCGGCGCGCTGCTGCGGCTGCTGTACGTCGTCCTGCCGGGCCTGCGCTGGGACTGGCGGCCGGTCATGTGGGGCGTCGCCATCCTCACGATGCTGGCGGGCGCGATCATCGCCGTCACCCAGACCGATGTGAAGCGGCTGCTGGCCTACTCCTCGGTCGCCCACGCCGGGTTCATCCTGGCGGGCGTGATCGCCACCGACAAGGAGGGCGTCTCCTCCGTCCTGTTCTACCTCGCCGCGTACTCCTTCGTGACCCTCGGCGCCTTCGCCGTCGTCACGCTGGTCCGCGACGCGGGCGGCGAGGCCACGCACCTGTCGCGGTGGGCCGGTCTCGGACGGCGCTCGCCGCTGGTCGCGGCCGTCTTCGCGGTCTTCCTGCTGGCCTTCGCGGGCATCCCGCTGACGTCCGGTTTCGCGGGGAAGTTCGCGGTCTTCAAGGCCGCGGCGCAGGGCGGTGCGATGCCGCTGGTCATCGTCGGTGTCATCTCCTCCGCCATCGCGGCCTTCTTCTACATCCGCGTGATCGTGCTGATGTTCTTCAGCGAGCCGAAGCCGGACGGTCCGTCCGTCGCGGTGCCCAGCCCGCTGACGTCCACCGCCATCGCCATAGGGGTGGCCGTCACGATCGTCCTGGGCCTGGCCCCCCAGTATTTCCTCGACCTCGCGGACAAGGCGAGCGTCTTCGTCCGCTAGCCCCTTTCACCATCGGCCCGGGTCGCCTCCTCACAGGAGGCGACCCGGGCCTTTTCGTCCCCCCCGCACACTCGCCGCCGATGTCCCCGTGCCCGGCTCAAGGCACCGCCGTGAGCGCGGCCCCGCACAGCACCAGCGCCGGGAGAAGGCAGAAGATCGCCCACCGCAGGCACCGGTATTTCGCCGCGAGGATTGCGCACACGTCCAACAGTTGCGTGATGAGCCATCCCACCCGGTCGCGCCCGGCCGCCGAAATCGCCAGACGCAGCACTTCCGGCGCGGGCACCGACCGGGCATCGCCGAAGAAGGTGACGCCGGGACCGATCCGGGTGGTCCAGGTGCGGGGGAGGATCGTCAGTACCAGGAACGCTGTGCCCGCTGCCCACAACAGGCCGCCCGCGACGAAGAGGCCGAGCCACCCCCCGGCCAGCCGGTCCGCCGACCACCTGCCGCTGAACAGTAACGCGGGTAACGCCAGCGCCCCTGACAGGAGAACCGACGCCTTGGTGTCCGCGCGCTGCAACTCGTCCCTTACCGTGCCCAGCAGCCGTTCGGCGACGTACAGGCCGTCCTCGGAGTCAGCCGCCATCCGCGGTCCTCGCCCGCGCGGACTCCTCCGCCCCGTCCATGATCCGGTCCGGGTCCGCCGGGTCCGGCGCGCCGCCCGCCGCTGCCGCCTGGGCTGCCTCATCCGTCTGCGCCCAAGCCGGCCGAGGCTGGTGCGGCGGCATCGGCGGCAGTGGCGGGGACGGCGGCGCGTCCGCCGCGGGCGCAATCGGTGTCACTGGCGTCCGGTCCACCACCACCGGCGGCGGCAGCAGCGATGTCGCCGGCTGTGGCAGGCCGTGGTCGATCAGGCTGCCTCCGACCGCCTTCGCGTACTCGATGAGCTGCTGCACCTGCCCCTCAACCTGGTGCCGCTGCACGACTCCCTGGTCGATGAGCCGGGTCAGGTACTCCAGAGCGCCCTGTCGCTGCTGCTTGGCCTGCGTCTGCAACGCGCCCAGGATCTCGGTGGCCCGGCTCGGGTCCCGGGCGAGCAGTACCGCGTACTGCTCGGCCTCACCCGCGTCGATCAGCTTGCGCGCGTCTGCGAGGTTGGCCTCGACACGGGCCGCCTCGGCGCGGTCCACCGCTGCCTGGACAGTGGCGTCGTGCTGAACCTGCGTCAGCGCCTGGTAGTGGTCGGACGCTGCCCGGCCGAGGTCGATCCGGACGAACACCTGCGTGGCCAGACCGATGTCGCCGCCGAACGGTGACCAGTGGCCGCCGGCCAGCTCGGCCTGGATGGCCTCGTCCGCTGCCTGCGCGCCGGACAGGCCGTGCCGCCGAGTGATCCCCCTCAGCCGGCCAAGCAGCGGCGGGCGCAGCATCCGCTCGACGTCCACCACCCGTTTCTCCGCCACCAGGTGGAAGTCGGTCACCTCCCAGTTGATGTCCACCTGGCAGGTGAAGTCCGACTGGTCGCCCTGGGTGGGCAACTGCATCTCGAAGGAGACCTGGTGCCGGCCGCGTGCGATCAGGCAGACCGACGTGGGCCTGGCCATCATCGGCTTGTTCTCGTGGTGGGCGCCCCGCACGGTGATCACACTGTGGCCGCCGTTGCGGTAGAAGACCACCGAGGCGATCTGTGCGCCGCGGTGCTTGTGCCCGCTCTGCGGTACGAACTCGCGCAGGAACGGTCCCCGCAGGTTCATCGGCAGCTCGACGTCCTGGACAAAGCTGTTGCCCCCCGCGCGCGGGGGCTGCTGCCAGGGGCCTGGGCGGCCGGACCATGTGTTGTGCGTCATTCGCTTTCCCTACTCCTCTACCAACCGCCGCAACCGGCGGCTCTGGTCCGGTCCCAGGGGATCGTCGGGATCCTCGGACAATTCCTTGATCAGCGAGGCCAGCCGCTGCCGGTCGTCCGCGGTCAACATCAGCAGTGGCAGGAAACGCAGCAGTTCCTTCTCCCACGGCTCGCCCTGGGACGAACGCAGCCAGCGGGTGACGGCATCGAGCGCTGCCTCGTAGGAGCGACTGGTGTTGAGCGCCGTCCACAGCAGCCCGGCCACTTCCTGGGCCCGGTCCGGACAGGCGGCGGCCACCGCCAGTGCCAGCGGCCACTTCTCCCGGCCGGACAGCTCCGGGGCCGGATTCCACACGTCCTCGGTCTGGAACTCGGCCAGCAGAACCGTGGCGACAAGCCCCAGGTCCTGATGGTGGCGGCGGTTGTCGTTGAGCCAGCGGCGGATCGCGTCCAGTGGTTCCAGGCCCGGGTCGGAGCCCAGCAGATGTACCACGCTCTCCGCGGCGACCACCCGCAGCCGTCCCTCCTCCCAGGTGCCTATGGCACCCAGCCGGCCCAGCGCGTCGGAGACCGCCGCGGTGGCGGTCCCCCGGCTCAGGACGGCGGCGGCGGTCCACCGAAGGTTGGCGTTCCCGCTCGTACTCCACGCCTTGACCATCGACCGTAGCGCGGCCCCCACCTGGCCGTCGCGCAGCACCGATTCGAGTGCGGTGGCGACGAAGACACCCCGGCGGGCCTGCTCGGCCTCGGCCATCGGCATCAGCAAGTCGCTCAGTGTGTGGGCGCAGTCCAGTCGGCACAGTTCGCCGGCCGCGACGGCGGCTCTGGTCCACACGTCGTCGCGCGGGTCCTGGCACAGCGAGTCCAGCCAGCGCAGCACCGGTCCACGCATGTTGTGGTGGTGCTCCCACAGGTACGCCAGCAGCGCCGGTGCCAAGTTCTCCCCAGCGAAGCGCACGGTCCGCACCGGGATGTCCCGGTCGGCGACCACCGGTTGCGTCCGTACTTCGGTCACCGCCCGAGTCGAGGCGAGCCTGGCCTCAAGACCGTCGCTGAGCAGCGGGCGGCCGATGACCCGCTCCGGATCGACGGTGACGGCCAGCTCCCAGGCGAGCAGTTCGGCCGCCTCCGCGACGGTGTTGAAGGAGCCGCGGCCGAAGACCGCCATCGCGATCCTGTACGCGGCGTCCCGCAGGGCGGGCAGCGTCTCGGCCCGAGTGCCGCCTGCGAACCACTGCCGGACCTGCTCGACGGCGAAGCCCCGGCAGTCCGCGACGAGTTCCTCCTCGGTGAACCGCCCGCTGACGTAGGCACCCACCGAAGCGGCGAACCGGGCGGCCTCCGCCGGCCGCAGGGCCTCCAGGCCCAGCGCCTGTCGGATGTCGAGGCGGGCCGCGGTGTTCAGGGCCGCCGACTTCAGCGCGGGCAGCCGCCGGTCGAGTTCGGCCTCCAGATGACCGTCCAGCACCGCGTCGGGATCAGCCGCCTCGTGCATCCGGTGATAGCGCACCCCGTGCCCGTCGGTGATTCCCGGGTCGGGAACCGCGAGCAGAACCGCGTATGCGCCCCGGTCGCCGAGCAGCCGGCACAGCCGGTCGAGGTGGAGCTCGGTCGGCATGTGGCCGTCGGCCGGTTCCAGCGCGTACCCGTGGCCCTCGGCGATGTCGTCGACGCCCAGCGCTGTCAGGTCCGTCTCCGGGTCGAGCCGGGCCACCTTCCCCCGGGCCAAGTCGTCCAGCAGCGACAGCGCGGTGAACATCCGGCCGGTGCCTGGCTGCCCTGACAGCACAAGCAGGGGAGTCCCGCGCAACTGCCGCTTGAGGTTCTCGTACCCGGGCGGCTCGGTGAACCGGTCACGCAGCCGCCGCAGTTCCTCCTCCGGCAGCGGGCCGGCGAGCAGCCGCTGCTGTTGCTCGCCGAACTGGAAGTTGACCGCGCCGATCGTGCCGCCGATATACGTACTGGAGTCGTGCAGCGAGAACGCCTCACGGGACTCACGGGCGATCCGGGCGGCGGCGACGCCGGCCGCGGCGCGGCCCTCCTTCGCGGCCGGGTCGGTTTCGGCGCCGAACAGGCCCTCATCGGCCGACTTGTCACCCTCTTCCGGGCCCTTCGCCGGCCGGTCGTCGGGCCGGGGCCGGGGGCCCTGGTCGGCGCCCGCCGGCTCCTCTCCCCGCCCGCTCACGGCCGCTCCCCACCGCGGTTGTCGAAGGTGATGTCGCCGAACTCGCCCTGTAGGACCTGTCCCGACCCGTTGTTGGTGACCTCGCCGAACCGGAACCGGTCCGACGTGGGCCGCCGCTCTCCGGCCCCCTGCGGTGGCGCGTCCGCATCGCCCCCCATGGACGCGGATGCGCTCTCCCCTCCGGAGAGCGGCGGGACTGTGAGTCCCGGCACCAGGAACCAGGGCCGTCGTGGGCCCTCCTGGAGCGAGACGTCGTACTGCCGGTAGTGGTCGGGATCGATCCACCGGCCACCGTGACTGACCACGTCCTGGTAGAGCGGGTCGGAGACGGCGACCAGCAGTGGCGCGCCGGGCGCCGCGGCGAGGACGGCCTTGGCCTCGGCGCAGTTGCCGATCCGGCAGGCGAGGTCCACCGCGCTGCCGGAGAAGCCGTGCCGGTCCGGGGTGAAGGGGCCGAGGGTGAGCCCGGCCCGTAGGCGCAGCGGAGTCCTCAGTTCGCGGTTGACGGCGCGCAGGTTCTGATGCAGGTACTCGACCCACTCGCCGACCACCCGACCCGCGGCACGCGGCTCGGCCACGATCAGGATTCCGTCCCCGCGGTCTTCCTGGAAGTGCCGGGTCTCGGCGATCCGGGCGGCGGCGAAGGCGTGCTCGGCGACCCGGTAGAGCCGCTCCCGCAGCGCCGGGCGGTCCGGGTCGGGCACTGCGCTCGACCCTTGTGTGTCCAGACTGATGACGAGGCCGTAGTCCGTTGCGCCGTGCTCACCATGTCCGCTGTGCTCGCCGTGCATTGTCCCCTGTCCTTCTCCCTGTTGCCGGTACCGTCCCGTCGTCCGGTGATCGAGACTCTCCTCCGGTGGCGCCCGGCGCGCTGTAGCCGTTTACACACCGCGGGCGGATTTTTCTCAGCCGGTACCGTCTGCACCGGGCCGGCCGCCGAGCAGCCGCAGCGGCTCCAGATCGGCGACCGTGATCGTCCGCGGTCCCGTGCTCACCAGGCCCTCGTCGCGCAGCAGCCGCAATGCTTTGGCGACCGCCTCCCGGGTGGCGCCGACGGCCGCGGCGATCTCGTGCTGAGAAAGCGGCAGCCGGATCGCCACCGTCCCGCCCTCGGCGCGGCCGGCGCGATCGGCGAGCTGGACCAGGCAGGCGGCCAGCCGTTCCAGCACGGTGGCGGAAGCCAGAGCTCTGCGCTCGTCGTCGGAGCTGCGCAACCGCTCGGTGAGCTGGTTCATGACCAGGCCGTTGGCGTACGGACGGGTGGCTATGAAGTGCCGGAAGCGATCCCCGGCCAGCGTCAGGGTCTCCACCGTCCCGAGCGCACTCACCGTGGCACTGCGCGGACGTCCGTCGAGCGCGGCCATCTCGCCGACCAGCTCACCGGTCTGGCGCAGCGCGAGGATGATCTGGCCGCGGTCGGTGGACCGGCGTATCGCGCACCAACCGTCCAGGATCAGCAGTACGAAGGTGGACCGCTCGCCCTCGCCGATCATCTGCTCTCGCGGCGCGTACGAGCGCCGGGTGCCCTGGGAGAACAGAGCCTGCCGATCGGCGTGGTTCAGTTTGTGCAGGAAAGCCTTCCGCTCTCCGAACAACCCCATACGGCTCTCCGCCCCGCTTCGAGGGGCGTCAGCCTATCCCCGGGCGGGGCGGCAGTTCAGCCGAAACCGTGGACTCGCGTGGGCCCCGGAGCGCGATCTGCTCCGGGCGCTCACAGGGTCGTGTCGTCGTGCGCAAGTCCTGCTCGAACGTTTGTCGGAGGTTGGGCGGGTGCCGTGCCGAGACTCGGTCGGGGCTGGCGCTCTGACCACCGTCAGCGCAGGCGCAGAGCCCGCGCCGCCTATGAAGCCGGGCCCTCCGCAGGAGTGGTGGCTGCCGCGAGGAGGGCGGTGTGGGGGAGGGCCAGGGTGCCCTCGGCACACCCCCAACTTCGCGCGTAGGCACCGGCCTTCCCACCCCGTGCCCGCCGCTCGAACGCGTCGAACGCGGACATCAGAGGGCGATGACGCGCACTTTGCTGGCGTCCCGCTCGCCTTGGTGCTTGGCGGTGTCCAAGTGCACGCCGAGGATCGTTGAGAGGTCGTGCGGATCCGAGGTGAGGATGTCGACGGGCCGGTTCGGCATATCCAGGGCGGTTGCGACGACCATGGCGTCGATGGCGTACTTGTGACCGTGCAGCTTGGCCGCCTTGAGCAGCCCGGAAGCGGTGCGCGCGCTCGCTTTGTCGACCGGCAGCACGGTGAACTGTGAGAGCACCCAGCCCAGCCGTGCGGGGTGCACCCCGTCGTGGTCGGCCTCAATGACGGTGGCGGCGCACAGTGCCACCCGGACGTCGCGCTTGCGGGCGACGGCGAGTCGTACCGCCATGGTCCGGTCGTCCCGGATCACCTGTGACAGGGCCTCGCTGTCCAGCACCCAGCTACCGCTCACGCGGCGTGCCTCGCACTGCCGCCGTCCCCGTAGAGCTCAGCCTCGGCGGCCGCGATCTCCTCATCGGTGATCTTCCCGTGCCGCGTCTCGTGGTCGCGGATCACCGCGTCGAGAGCGTCCCGCTCGATCTGCCGTTGTACCGCGTTCTCCACATACGCGGAGACACCTCGTTTGCCGACCCGGTCGCGTACCGCGTCGATGGTCCCCGCGTGGAAGGAGACCGAGACGGACTGGGTGGGGCCGTCGCCCGGCGGGAAAGTAGTCACGCGACCACTCTAGCAAAAGTTATGCCAGACCTCTCGGGGGTGGAGCCCGAGTGCGCGAGGTGCTGGAGGTGGGCCGTCCCCCGGCGCCTGCGGGGTGCCGGGGGGCGGTGGAACAGGGGGGAGCGGTCAGTTGGGGACGGCCAGGAGGAGGGCGAAGCGGGACTGGGGGTCGGTCCACCAGTGGCGGACGGTGAAGCCGCCTTCGTGGAGTTCGGCCGTGAGGGAATCGCGGCGGAATTTGCAGGAGATCTCCGTGCGGAGCAGCTCGTTGGGGGCGAACTCGGCGGTGAGGTCGAGGTCGGGGATCTTGACGGTCTGGGCGGTACGGGAGCGCAGGTGCATCTCGATCCGCTCGTGGTCGGTGTTCCACAGGGCGACGTGGTCGAAGGCGTCGGGCTCGAAGTCGGCGCCGAGTTCGCGGTTGAGCACGTGCAGGACGTTCTTGTTGAACTCGGCGGTGATGCCCTGCGCGTCGTCGTAGGCGCGGATCAGGACGTCCGGGTCCTTGACCAGGTCGGCACCGAGGAGCAGCACGTCGTCGCTGGTGAGGGAGAGGGACAGCGTGCGGTAGAAGGCGCGGCGCTGGGCCGCGTCGAAGTTGCCGATGGTGCTGCCGAGGAAGGCCAGCAGGCGCGGTCCCGGCTCGTCGGACAGCGCGAGGCCGCTCTCGAAGTCGGCGACGGTCGCGGCGACGCGCAGCCCCGGGTAGTCGCGGACGATCGCCTCACCGGCCTCTTCGAGGGCGGACGCGCTGACGTCCAGCGGCGCGTAGCGCGACAGCGTGCCGCCCGAGGTCAGCGCGTCGAGCAGCAGCCGCGTCTTGCGGGAGGAGCCAGAGCCCAGCTCGATCAGGGTCGCGGCCCGGGTGAGCTGCGCGATCTCGGGGGCCCGGCGGGTCAGGATCTCCTGCTCGGCGCGGGTCGGGTAGTACTCCGGCAGCCGCGTGATCTGTTCGAAGAGGTCGCTGCCGCGCTTGTCGTAGAACCACTTGGGCGGCAGGGTGCGCGGCGCGGTGGTGAGCCCGCCGAGCACATCGGCGCGCAGTGACGTCGTGAAGTAGTCGGCGGGCAGCCGGTCGTCGAGGGTGAAGCGGCTCTCGTCCATGAGGTGCGGGTCCTTGCGTAGGGGGTCCTTGCGTAGGGGGTCCTTGCGTTCGGTTCGGTACGGGGGTGGCGGGCGCAGCGGGACAATCCGTACGCCCTGGGCGGTCGCCAACAGCAGCGACCTGTCGGGGACTTCGTGCCAGTCGCCCTCAGCATCGCCCGGAGTTTCGTCCGGCTCTGAAGCGACCAGCACCGACCCCGCCCCACCGGCGCCGGTCCTGAACCACAGCGTGTCCCCGTACGCCGTGGCCGCGATCGTCCGGCCGTCCGTGAGCAGCAGATTGAGCCGCGCGGTCGGCCGGGCGGCGGCGACCTGCCGTACGACGGAGGCCAGCGCCCCGCCCGGCGGCTGGCCCTGCCGCAGCCGCCGGATCAGCAGCGCCCACAACAGGGCCGAGTCGCTGTGGCATTCGAGGCCCAGCAGTTCGGCCGGGGTCAGGTCGGTGGGCAGCCGCTCCCAGTCCGCGACGGCGCCGTTGTGGCTGAACAGCCAGCGGCCGTCCCGGAAGGGCGCGGCGGCCGACTCGTCCTGCGTGGTGCCCGCCGTCGCGGACCGTACCGCCGCCAGTACGGCGCCGGCCCGGATCGTCCGGGCCAGCTCGGTGAAGTTGGCGTCCGACCAGACGGGTACGGCCCGCCGGTAGCGGGCGGGCAGCGGAAACCCCTCGTCACCCTCCTCGGGCGAGGGCTCCAGCGGATACCAACCCACTCCAAAACCATCCGCGTTCACCGTGCCGTGCCGCTGGAGCCGCGGCTGCCACGACTGCTCGTACAGCCCGCGCGACGGCTCGGTGAGCAGCCGGGCCAGTGTCAACGGCGCCCCGACGTACGCGAGATGACGGCACATCAGCCGCGCCCGCCGTCCCGGGAGTCGGAGCCGGACGCGTCCCTGGCCGTCCTGAAGCCGGAGAAGATCTGCCGCCGGATCGGATAGTCCCAGTTGCGGAAGGTCCCGCGCGCCGCGACCTGGTCCGCGCCGAACGACCCGCCGCGCAGCACCTTGTAGTCGGGACCGAAGAAGACGTCGGAGTACTCCTTGTACGGGAACGCCTCGAAGCCCGGGTAGGGCGCGAAGTCCGAGGACGTCCACTCCCATACGTCGCCCAGGAGTTGGCGCGCTCCGCAGGGCGCCGCACTGGCCGGGTAACTGCCCGCGGGCGCGGGCCGCAGGTGCGTCTGGCCGAGATTGGCGTGCTCGGGACCCGGATCGGCGTCGCCCCACGGGTAGCGCAGCGAGCGCCCGGTCGCCGGGTCGTGCCGCGCCGCCTTCTCCCACTCCTCCTCGGTCGGCAGCCGCCGCCCGGCCCAGCGGGCGTACGCGTCGGCCTCGTACCAACACACGTGCACGACCGGCTCGTTGACCCGTACGGGCTCGGTCCGGCCGAAGACGCGCCGGGTCCAGACGGCGGCGCCGTCGTCGTACGACCAGAAGAGCGGCGCTTCGAGGCCCGCGTCCTGGACGTGCCGCCAGCCCTGCTCCGTCCACCAGCGGGCGTCCTGGTAGCCGCCCGCCGCGATGAAGGCGAGGTAGTCGCCATTGGTGACCGGCACGGTGTCCAGCCAGAAGGGGGCGACGTCCACGGTGTGTTGCGGGCGCTCGTTGTCCAGCGCCCACGGCTCGGTGCTGGTGCCCATGGTGAACGGGCCGCCGGGGACGAGGACTTCGGCGGGCAGCAGTGCCGCGTCGTCCGGCGCGGCCGGGGGCTCGGGCGCCTCCAGGACGGCCGGGCCCTGCCGGAGCTGGTGGGTGGCGAGCATCGTCTCGTCGTGCTGCTGCTCGTGCTGGGCGAGCATCCCGAAGACGAAGCCGTCCGCGAGCAGCCGCTCCGCCCGCTCCCGCTTCAAGGACGGCGAGTCGTTCGGCGAGGTGTCGACGGCGTCGAGTACGTCCACGGTCTCGGCGCGTACCTCCGCCACGTACGCCCTGGCCTCGTCGGCGCCGAGCAGCGGCAGCGCGGGACGGTCGGCGCGCGGGTGCTGGAAGGCGTCGTAGAGCTGGTCGAGGTCGGGCCGCAGGCCCGGCCTGCCGCCGGCCTCGCGGACCAGCCACAGCTCTTCCTGGTTGCCGATGTGCGCCAGGTCCCAGACCAGCGGGGACATCAGCGGCGAGTGCTGCGCGGCCAGATCCGCGTCGTCCACGCAGTCGGTGAGGGCCATCGTCCTGCGCCGGGCGGTCTCCAGCGCGGCGAGCGCCCGCGCCTTGACGGCGGAGCCAGGCATGGCGGACGTGGCGGACATGGCGGAAGTGGCGGAAGTGGTGGATGCGCCAGAAGTGAGGGAAGTGCCGGGTGAGGCACTGCTTTCGGCCGTGTTCCGGCCGTCGGTACGAGGGTGTGTCACGACATGCCTTCCGGAGGGTCAGACGCGGCGCAGCGCGTCCAACTGGTCGTGGGCGGGACATCGTCCGCGTTCTGGATAGCGCTCGGTGAAGCCGGCGACGGCCAGCCGCAGGGCCGCGGGCGCTTCGGTACGCGCCAGCGCGTCGGCCGCGGCGGCGAAACAGGCCCGTACGGCCGCGCCGATGACGGGGTCGGCGGGTCCGACCCGGGCGGCGCGCCGCCACATCTGCTCGGACGGCATCGGCTCGCCGTCCTCGCAGAGCGGCGCGGTGGCCGCGTGGGCGGCCTCGGCGGCGACGGGGTCGTCCAGCAGTGTCGCCGTCAGCACGGTCGGGACGATCCAGTCGTCGCCGTCCTGCGCGTCGGTCATCCGCAGCTCCAGCCAGCCGCGCGGGCGGACCGGCGGGAAGAGCGTGCTGAGGTGGTAGTCGAGGTCGTCCACGGTCGGCGCCCGCACGCCCGGGGAGCCCCGCAGCCATGCGCGGAAGGTCAGGTCGCCCGGCACCGACCAGTCGGGCTGGGCGGCGTCCCAGACGCCGCTGCTGTCGGTGGGCCCCTCGCGTACGCACAGCAGGCGCGCGTCGAGGGCGTACCGCGTCCACGCGGTACGGGGGTCCTCGTCGTGCCCCGGCTGCCGGGTGCGGCTGGGGTCCATCCGGCTCCAGACCGCCTGCCGGGTGGAGACCCAGCCGGTCGGCGTACCGCCCTGGAGCGGCGAATTCGCGAAGGCCGCGACCAGGACCGGGCCGATCCGGTGCGCCAGCTCCCAGCGGAAGCGGTAGCCGGAGGCGCCCGCGGAGTCGTCGCCCGAGTCGAGGTTCACCTGGAGGGCGGCGGTGCGCCGCATCATCGTGCGGCCCCACGGGCCGTCGCGGTCGAAGAAGCTCTCCATGGCCCGGTAGCGGGGATGGTCGAGCACGCGGGGAGGGTCGCGGAACGGGTCGAGCCCGCGTCCCACGAGGACGAGTCCCGCCTCGTCGGTCGCCTGTCGCAGTGCCGCGACATCGGCGGCCATGGAGTCGACGCAGGCGGCGAGGGTGTCGGCGGGCCGGGAGCTGAGCTCCACCTGGCCGCCCGGCTCACGGGTGAGCCTGCTGCCGCTGGGCAGCCCGCCCGGCTGTTCGACGGGCGCGAGGGCCGCGTCCAGCCGGTCGACGGATATCAGGGACAGCGGATCGGAGCGGTCGTGGACCAGCCACTCCAATTCCACACCGGTACGTGCGGGCGGACCCGTTTTGAAGCAGACCCCGCGCACGTGGGCCTCCGCCTCGTCTTCCCGCAGGTCGGCTGCCATCGATCCACCTCCTCTCTTTCCTTGGGGGGTTACCCCGGGGATTACCCGTGGGGTCTACCCCGAAGCGAGGACATGTCACCTGTTGCTGCCGCGAGTGTAGTTGACCATGTTGCGGGACCGTCTTACGTAATGGTGAACGTTCTTCGGTCAACCGCCCGAATCGGCCATCATCCCTTCCGGGCGGTCTTTAAGCCGCTAAAACCGGCATTACGGATCATAACCGGCCCGGTCGGAGACGGCCTGGTGTAGTGCCGGAGCGGGGGTAGCCGTGGGGAAGCCGCGGCGAATCCGTGCGGAAGCCGCAGCGAATCCGTCCGGAAGCCGCGGCGAATCAGGGGGGAATACGGGGCGAATCCGGGGGGAGTTCCGGAACCCCGCTTCCGGTACGCCGCGACCCCGCTTCCAGGGCGATGCCCCGGCGGTGATCCACAGCCGACCGGCTACGCTGCCCGTGTAGACAGTGCCGCCCCTCAGACCCCGCCAGAAGCCAGATCAGCGACAGGAGTACCCCTCGTGACCGTCGTCGGGCCCTTCGGGCTGAGCGTGTGGGACGAGGCCCTTGAGGCCGACGTCCAGGCCGGTCTCTCGGCCGTCGAAGAGGGCCTGCTGGAGGCCACCAAGAGTGATGTCCCGTTCATCACCGACGCCGCGCGCCACCTCCTCAAGGCGGGAGGCAAGCGCTTCCGGCCACTGCTGGTGATGCTCGGGGCCCAGTTCGGCGACCCGCACGCGCCCCGGGTGGTCCCCGCGGCCGTCGTGGTCGAGCTGACCCACCTGGCCACGCTCTACCACGACGACATCATGGACGAGGCCGAGGTGCGCCGGGGCGTGCCCAGCGCCAACGCCCGCTGGGGCAACTCCGTCGCCATCCTGACCGGCGACTTCCTCTTCTCCCGCGCCTCGCACATACTGGCCGACCTCGGCCCCGAGGCCGTACGCGTCCAGGCGGAGTCCTTCGAACGGCTGGTCACCGGCCAGATCCTGGAGACGGTCGGACCGCGCGACGGCCGCGACCCGATCGACCACTACCTGGACGTCCTCGCGGGCAAGACCAGTTCGCTGATGGCCGTGTCCGGGCGGTTCGGCGCGATGATGTCCGGCGCGGACGAGACGGTCGTGGACACCCTCACCCAGTACGGCGAGCGGATCGGCCTGGCCTTCCAGCTCGCCGACGACCTCCTCGACATCACCAGCGACAGCCACGAGTCCGGCAAGACCCCGGGCACCGACCTGCGCGAGGGCATCGCCACGCTGCCGATCCTGCACGTACGCCGTCTGTACCAGCAGGCCGCGGGCAGCGTCTCGGCCACCGACCGCCGCCTCCACCAGCTCCTCGACGGCGACCTCACCGACGACGCCCTGCACAGCGAGGCCCTGAGCCTCCTGCGCGACCACCCCGCCCTCGAACAGGCCCGCCGCGACACCCTCCGGTACGCCGACGAGGCGCGCGCCGCCCTCGCGCCGCTGCCGGAGTGCACGGCGAAGCTGGCGCTGGCGGCGCTGTGCGACATCGTGGTGCACCGGGCGGGCTAGGTGTATTGCCCTGTGAGGGCGTGCCCGGTGCGGTCTCGTCGGGCTGTATCGGCGACTTGTACCGGCCTGTGAGGTCGGATGGCCGACGTCCCCTAGGTGATGCCCTGCGCCGACCCGAGTACGGCGTCGGGGTCTGTCATCCCGGGGGCGTACACAGGGTTGCATCCGTCGGCTGATGTGGCGGGTGGGCCGTTTTGGTGTGATGGAGACGTCCACTTCACGGCGGACCGGGCGACAATGGCCTGGGGAGCGGGCGAGTGCGAGGCAGTGAACCGCCGCGACGACGGAGGTAGAGACGCGATGGCACGGATCCAACCGGCACAGTTTCCGGAGCACCCGGAATCGGACGAGCCCGGCAGGGGGCGGGGACGCAAGGCCATGCGGTACGCGGTGCCCGTCGCGGTGGCGGGGGTGGCGGCGGCGACCATCAGCCTCGTACCCGCGCTCGCGGACACCGGCAGCCCGTCGCTGCCCACGCTGACGGCGGAGCAGTTGCTCACGAAGATCGCGGCGTCCGACACCCAGACGGTGTCGGGCTCGGTGAAGGTCAGTACGGACCTCGGGCTGCCCGACGTCCTGTCCGGCGGCGCGGCGAGCAGCCTGTTCGGCGGCGCCGCGAGCGCCGCGGGCCCGTCCGGCAAGGACGGCAGGGGCTCGGCCGCGGCCCCGCAGGCCCAGCTCACCCAACTCCTGGCCGGTTCGCACACCCTGCACGTGGCGGCGGACGGCCCCGACCGGCAGAAGGTCTCGGTCATCGAGCCCGCCGCCGAGTACAGCCTGATCCACAACGGCACCGAGATTTGGGGCTACGACAGCGGGTCCAACGAGGCGTATCACGCCACGGCCCCCGAGGGGCGCGGCGCCGACGGCAAGGCCCGGCCGCAGGACTTCCCGGCCACCCCGCAGGCCGCCGCCCAGCAGGTGCTCAAGGCCGCCGACGGTACGGCCTCGATCACCGTGGACGGCACCGCGCGCGTCGCGGGCCACAGCGCGTACCAGCTCCTGGTCACCCCGCAGCACGCGGACAGGACCACGGTCGGCGCGATCCGTATCGCCGTCGACTCCAAGACCGGCGTCCCGCTGAAGTTCACGCTCTCGCCCAAGGGCGGCGGCAAGGCCATCGTGGACATCGGCTTCACGAAGGTGAGCTTCGCCAAGCCGTCCGCGTCGACCTTCACCTTCACCCCGCCCAAGGGCACGAAGGTCACCGAGGCCGGCCAGGAGTCCGACGTCGTCACCAAGGGCCAGAAGGGCTTCGACGGCGTCACGGGCGTACCCGGTGTCAACGGCGCCGAGCCCACCGTCATCGGCAAGGGCTGGGACTCCATCGCCGTCATCAAGTCGCCCGGCGGCGGCCTGCCCTCCGGCGCCGACAAGAACGCCCACGGCAAGGGCGGCGGCGACGCCCAGTCCCTCCTCAACAGCTTCGGCCAGCACGTCACCGGCGACTTCGGCTCCGGCACCGTCTTCCACACCCGGCTGGTGAACGCCCTCCTGACCGACAAGGGCACCCTGTACGTGGGCGCGGTAACGCAGTCCGCCCTGACGGACGCGGCGAACGCGGCCAAGTAGCTCCGCTCGCATCCCGATCGGCGGGTGCCTCTCCCCGTCCGGGGGGACCCCCCACCGGGCCCGCCCGGAACCCGAAGTCCGGGCGGAACCGGGCTTGCGCCCGAACGGGGGTCCGGAGCCGGGATTCGGGTCAGGCCCGAGCGGAACCCGGGAGCGGGCTTTCGGGCCCGGGGCCCGGAGGCGACGCGTGGCGGAAGCCGGGCCGGGTCCGGCGCTGCGTCCGGGCCGATGCCGGAGCGGGGGTTCGGGCCCGGGGCCCGGAGGCGACGCGTGGCGGAAGCCGGGCCGGGTCCGGGGGCCGCGTCCGGGCGGATGCCGGAGCCGGAGCCGGAGTTCGGGCCCCGGGTCCGGGGAGAAGCCCGAGCCGCAGGCGTACGGCGTGAGCCGTACAGTTCCTAGTCCCCGTCGCAGAGGAGCGCGATGCAGCAGCCGCAGGCCGCCGGGCCGAACGGGCCGAACCGGCCGAGCACGTACGACGCGGTGACCGTGCCTGCGGCGGACGCCGACGCGGTGACCGTGCCTGCGGCGGACGCCGACGCGGTGACCGTGCCTGCGGCGGACGCCGACGCGGTGACCGTGCCTGCGGCGGATGCCGCCGACGTGGTGACCGTGCCTGCGGCGGATGCCGCCGACGTGGTGACCGTGCCTGCGGCGGACGCCGACGTTGTGATCGAGACGCGCGGTCTCGCGAAGCGGTACCGCGGCACGCTCGCCGTGGACGGCCTGGACCTGCGGGTGCCGCGCGGCAGCGTCTTCGGTTTCCTCGGCCCCAACGGCTCGGGGAAGACCACGACGATCCGGATGCTGATGGGCCTGATCGCGCCGACGGCGGGCACGGCGCGGGTGCTGGGCCGCCCGATGCCGAGCGCACAGCGCACGGTGCTGCCCAAGGTGGGCGCGCTGATCGAGGGCCCGGCCCTCTACGGCTTCCTGTCGGGCCACGACAATCTGCTGCGGTACGACGCGGCCGACCCGACGGCCGACCCGCGTACGCGCCGGGCCAGAGTGGGCTCGGCGCTCGACCGGGTCGGGCTGACGGCGGCGGGCGCGAAGAAGGCGAAAGCGTACTCGCTGGGCATGAAGCAGCGGCTCGGCCTGGCCGCCGCCCTGCTCCAGCCGCGCGAGCTGCTGGTCCTCGACGAGCCCACGAACGGGCTCGATCCGCAGGGCATGCGCGAAATCCGCTCCCTGGTAAGGGAGTTGGCCGCAGACGGCACCACCGTCTTCCTCTCCTCGCACCTGCTGGACGAGATCGAGCAGGTCTGTACGCACGCGGCCGTCATGGCGCGGGGCCGGCTCCTCACGCAGGGGCCGGTGGCCGAACTGGCGGCCGGTACGCGCGGGCGGCTCGTCGTCACCACACCGGACCCGGCGGACGCGGCGCGCGTACTCAAGGAGCAGGGCGTCGGGGCGCTGCTCACCGACGGGCAGCGGGTCAGCGGCGAGCTGCCCGCCGATCCGCCGGACCTCGCCGACCTCAACGCGGCGCTGGTCGCCGCGGGCGTACGGGTCCGGGGCTTCGGTCTGGAACGGGCCTCGCTGGAGGACGCGTTCGTCGCGCTGACGGGGGAGGGCTTCGATGTCGCGGGCTGAGGCGGGACCGACGGTGCCGCTCCGTACGCCCAGGCTGCTCTGGACCTTCGGGCTCTTCCGGTCCGAGCTGGTCACCGTCTTCCGGCGGGGGCGGACGCTGGCGCTGTTCGCGGTGCTGGCGGGGGTGCCGCTGCTGGTGGGCGTGGCGGTGCGGATCGAGACGCGTAACGGCGGCTCCCTCGGGGGCGGCGGGCCCAACGGCCAGAACAACGGCCCCGCCTTCATCGAGCAGGTGAGCAACAACGGCCTCTTCCTGACCTTCGCCGCCCTCGCCGCGACCCTGCCCTTCTTCCTCCCGATGGCGATCGGCGTCATCGCGGGCGACTCGATCGCGGGCGAGGCCAGCGCCGGCACGCTGCGCTATCTGCTGGTGGCCCCGGCGGGCCGCACCCGCCTGCTGCTCGCCAAGTACGCGTCCGTGCTGGCCTTCTGCCTGGCGGCGACCCTGGTGGTCGCCGTCTCGGCGCTGATCGTCGGCTTCGCGCTCTTCCCGGTCGGAGACGTCACCCTGCTGTCGGGCACGACGATCTCGCTCTCGGACGGCATGCTGCGCTGCCTGCTGATCGCGGTCCTGGTCGCGGCCTCCCTGATCGGCATCGGCGCGCTGGGCCTGTTCATCTCGACCCTCACCGACAGCGGCATCGGCGCCATGGCCGCCACCGTCGGCCTGCTCATCACCGTCCAGATCATCGACAACATCCCCCAGCTCCACGCCTTCCAGCCCTACCTCTTCCCCCACTACTGGCTCAGCTTCGCCGACATCCTCCGCGACCCCGTCACCTGGACCGGCATCGCCAAGAACCTCGGCCTCCAAGCCCTCTACGCCGCCGTCTTCGGCTCGGCCGCCTGGGCCCGCTTCACCTCCCGCGACGTCACGGCGTAGCCCGCGAGCGGCGGGCGTACGCTGCCGGTATGGAGATCGGGGTCGGCGGGGGGCCGGGGGAAGGCGTGGACGTGCTGGCCGGGTTCCTGGCCGGGCGGGCGGCCGTGGTCCTCAGCGGGGCGGGGCTGTCGACGGAGTCGGGGATTCCGGACTACCGCGGGGTGACGGGGCGGCGGCGGACGTCGGAGCCGATGACGTATCAGGAGTTCGTCGGGGAAGAGGCGGCCCGGCGCCGGTACTGGGCGCGCAGTCACCTCGGGTGGCGGACGATCGCGCAAGCGCGGCCGAACGACGGGCACCGGGCGGTGGCGCGGCTGGTGCGGGCGGGCGCGGTGACCGGGGTGATCACGCAGAACGTGGACGGGCTGCACGCGGCGGCCGGTACGGCGGAGGCGATCGACCTGCACGGCAGGCTGGACCGGGTGGTGTGCCTGGACTGCGGCGACCTCAGCGACCGTACGCGGCTCGACGACCGCCTGGACGAGGCGAACCCCGGCTTCCGCGCCACCGCCGTCGCCCGCACCAACGCGGACGGCGACGCCGAACTCCCTGCCGGGAGCACCGAGCGGTTCCGGCTCGTGCCCTGCGAGGTCTGCGGCACCGGCACACTCAAGCCGGACGTGGTCTTCTTCGGCGAGAACGTGCCGCCGGAACGTGTCCACCGCGGCTTCGCCCTGGTCGACGCCGCCCCGGCCCTGCTCGTCCTGGGCTCGTCCCTCACCGTGATGTCGGGGCTGCGCTTCGTCCGCCGCGCCGCCCGCGGGGGCACCCCGGTGGCGATCGTCAACCAGGGCCCCACCAGGGGCGACGACCTGGCCGCGCTCACCCTCGACCTGCCCCTCGGCCCGACGCTCACCGCCCTGTCCGACGCTCTGGGAGCGAACGCCTGATGGGCACTTGGGACGTCGGCCCCTTCGACAACGACTCCGCGTGGGACCTCAGCGACGCCCTTGACGAGGCGGCCCCCGACGCGCGTCCCGGCGTCGTCCGCGACACCCTCACCCGCGTGATCGACACCACCGGCGACCTCAACGCGGACATCTCCGAAGAGGCCGTCGCCGCCGCGGCGCTGGTCGCCGCCCAGTGCCCCGGCGGTGAACCCATCGACCCCGACTACGGGCCGAAGCAGCCGCTCACGGACCTCACACCGCTGCGCGCCCTCGCCCTCCAGGCCCTGGCCCGGGTCCTCGCCGCCCCCTCCGAACTGGTCGATGTCTGGGACGAACCCCCGGGCGACGGACCCTGGCAGGCCACCATCACCCGCCTCCAGCACACACTCATGCCCGAGGCGCCCAAGGCGCCCAAGGCGTCTGAGTGACCCGAGGCGCCTGAGTGACCCGAGCGACGCGCGGACCCGGCCCGCTCAGCGGCCCCCCGCCGGGGCACGGAGCTGTTCGGCCAGCCGCTCCAGTTCGGCCGCCGCGGCGGGCGAGGCGTCGCTGAGTCCGCTGTGCACGGCGGTCGGGCTCTTCAGGAAGCGCCGGAGCACAGCCACGAGGAGCCCCCGCGGCAGAACCCGCAACGCGGCGAACACGCGAGGCACCGGAGGCGTCCCCAGCGCGGCGAGATTCCGCCGCATGAGCTGAAGCATGCCGCGGACCGCGTCCGGGTCGTCGGCCAGCGCCACCGGACCGCCCGCCGCGAGCACCGCCTGCCCGAGCGGGACCTCGAAGGCGGCGTGCGTCCTGAGCCAGGCGCCCATCCGCGGCTCGGCCTTGGCGTTGAACCCGGCGGTACGGAACGTCTCCACGATCCGTTCCAGTCGCGGGGTGCTACGGCCGTCGGGCTCGCCGACCGGTATCGCGACCCGGCGGGTGAGGACCGTGCTCCCGCGGTAGCGGACCACCCCGCCGTCCATCGTGCCGCCGGTCGTGGGGAAGCCGAGCAGCACCCGTTCGTGGCCGATCACCGCGCCCAGCGGCTCCGGGCCGGCCGCCCAGTTGAGCAGGAACAGCACGTCGCCCTGGACACCGCCGAGGGATTCCAGCACCGCGTCCACCTGATGGGTGCGCACGAAGACGGCGATCAGGTCGTACGCGCCGTCCGGGCGCTCGACCACCGGTACCGGCACCCGCCTGACAGCCGGGTCGCCTTCCTCCATGAGCCGCACTCCGTGCTGGCGCAGGGCGGCCAGGCGCTCGCCCCGGGCGAGGAGCGAGACGTCGTGGCCGGCCTCGTGCATGCGGACGGCGAACAGGCTGCCGCACACCCCGGCGCCGTAGACGAGCAGCTTCATGACAGCCTCTTTCAGACGTTCGTTTCATTCATACGTTCGTTTCATTCAAACATATGTAGAGTCCCTCGTGTGGCGACCCCAGACACCCGCATCCAGATCCTCGACGCGGCCGAGCGGCTCTTCGCCGAGCACGGATACCGCGGCACCTCGGTCCGCGCGATCACCAGACTCGCGGGAGCGAACCTGGCCGCCGTCGGCTACCACTTCGGGTCGAAGGCGGAGCTGATGGCCGCGGTCGTCCGCCGCGTGGTCGAGCCGATCAACGCCGCCCAGTGCGCCGGGCTCGACGCGCTGCTCGCCCGGACCCCCGACCCGCTGGTCGGCGACCTGGTCGAGGCGTTCGCGGGGCCGCTGTTCGACGAGATGTCCGCCGGTGACGGGGACGGCGCCCGGACGTCCCGGCTGATCATGACGATCCTCAGCGACCCGGCCGAGGAGGCACGCAGCTGGACCGGCCCGGCCGAGGAGGCGGTCCGCGACCGCTACTTCGCGGCGTTCGCGCGCGCGCTGCCCGGCGTCTCCCCGGAGGAGCTGTCGTTCCGGATGCGCGGAATCCTCGCCGTGACGGCCGTCGACCGCCTTGAGGTCCACCAGCAGCCCACCCCCGGCTGCGCGCCGCCGATGACGGGCGAGTCGGCCCGGCGATGGGCGATCACGTTCCTGACGGCGGCGATGAGCGCGTCCGAGCCGGACCTGGCTTGACCTGGCCTGACCTCAGAACCGGACAGCCGTCTGCCGCCTCGAAGACCGGCTGGACGGGTCCTCGCCGGCGGGTGCGTGAACCCGATCCGCCCCTGCGGTCAAGCAGAGGTGGGTGCGCTGTCCCGGCGCACCGCCCGAGCGCACGATCGGAGCTCCGTGATCGCCTCCATCCGCTCCTCGCCAACAGACCGGTCCGCTCCACCAGCGGTGCCCGAGCATCTTGACGACGCCCAACTGATCGCCCGTTCGTCGCACGACCCCGAGATCTTCGCCCAGCTCTACCACCGGCACGCGGCCGAACTCCACCGCTTCGTCGCGCGACGGCTCGGAACGGACCTGGCCGACGACGTGGTCGGTGAGACGTTCCTCATCGCCTTCCGGCGGCGCGAGAGCTACGACCGCACGCGGTCCCTGGCCCTGCCGTGGCTCTACGGCATAGCCGTCAACCTCGTCAGCGGCCACCGCCGAAGCGAGCTGCGCGGCTATCAGGCGCTGGTCAGAACGGGAGTCGACCCGGTCGCGAAGACCGACGCCTCCGAGGCGGAAGCCGTCGACGAGAAGGTCACCGCGCAGGCGTCGGGCCAGGCCATCGCGACGGCGCTGCGCGCGCTGTCCGACGGCGACCGGCATGTGCTGCTGCTCATCGCCTGGGCGGACCTCTCCTACCAGGAAGTGGCCGAGGCCCTCGGCATCCCGCTGGGAACCGTACGTTCCCGCCTCAACCGCGCCCGCAGGAAGATGCGCGCCGCGATCCCCGAACTCGACCCGATCCTCGCCCCGGAGGCGCCCCACCATGGATGAGCTGACGAAGCTGCGCGACTTCCGCGCCGACACCGCCGCACCGGACGCCGAGTGGGTCGCCGTCGGCGCCCGTCACCTGATCTCGCAGATCCGCGACACCGCACCCCCGGCCGGTCGACGTAACTCGGGCGTCGGCGTCGGCGTCCTGCGGATGGCGGTCGCCACCGGTGTACGCAGGGCCTGCGTGGCCGGGCTGACGGCCGGTGCAGTCACCGCGGGCGTCCTCGTGGCCCTGCCCATGGTGGACCCGGGCGGACAGTCCGAGCCGACCAGCACCGTCTCCTTCGCCCAGGTCCTCGACGCCGCGGCGACGCACGCCGCCGCGAAGTCCGGTACGGAGCCGAGCGCGCACCAGTGGCTGTACACCCGCGAATACCTCTGCGCGACGACCTGCACCACGAACGAGGACTGGCTCCGTTACGACGGCAACCAACTCGCCTTCCTGACCGGGAAGGCCAAGGACGCGCAAGTGCTGGTCAACGACTACGGACCGGGGGGCCGGTTCGTCCGAGGCCCCAACGGGCGGCCCCAGGAGACCCGCGCACGACTCGCCAAGCTCCCCAGGGAACCGCACGCGTTGCTGAAGGCGCTCCGCGACGATCCCTACTTCGCTTCCTTTTACACCAAGCTCGGGACCATTCCGGCGTCGTCGCCCATAGCCGCGTTCGACCGGGTCGTCGCCTTGCTGTCGCTGAGTGAGACCGCCCCACCCGACCTCACGGCGGCGCTCTACCGGTCGCTCGCCCACATCCCCGGCGTCCACCTGCTCACCAAGCCCATGAAGGACGCGGCAGGACGCCCCGGCATCGCAGTGGAGGCGACCTTCGTGCAGGGCAAATACACCTCCCGCTCGTACCTGATCCTCGACCCGAAGACCTACGCCTACCGTGGTGACCGTGAGGATGGTCACCAGAGCGATCACGGGGCTCCGAAGCAGGGTGCCAACTGGTCCCGATCGGCGGCGCGACTGGGCTCCGCCGTCGTCAACCATCCCGGGCAGCGGCCCGGCGGGCCCGTTCCTCCGCCGTCATCGATCACCGAACGCGATTTCACCTTCAAGGGCCCCAAGAACTGACCGCTCCGGGCGGCTGCTACTCGGCGAACTCGCCGTTCCGTGTTCCGGTGAGGAAGGCCGACCACTCGGTGGGCGTGAAGGTGAGGGTGGGGCCGCCGGGGTCCTTGCTGTCGCGTACGGTCCGACCGCCGTCTGATGTGGCGGCGACCTCCAGGCAGTTGTTCTCCGCGCCGGAGTAGGACGACTTCTTGAACGGGCTGACGACGTCAGGTGCAGAGGTCACGGTGTGTCTCCCTCGCTGGCCGAGTAGGCGTTGCCTCAACGGTAGTTGGGTGAGCACACATGGTGAAGGCCCCCGGTGGCGACTCCGGGGGCCTTCACTTGCGCGTGGTGCGCTAGTCGGTGAACTCGCCGTTCCGCATTCCCGCGAGGAAGGCGGTCCACTCCGTGGGGCTGAAGGAGAGTGCGGGGCCGCTCTGGTCCTTGCTGTCGCGTACGGCACGACCGCCGTTCGCCGTGGCGGCGACCTCTACGCAGTTGCCCTCTTGCGCGGAGTAGGAAGATTTCCGGTAAGGGCTCACGATTTCGGTCACGATGCGTCTTCCTTGCTACTGCGCAGCGCGTTTCGGATCAGTCGCGCGCTCGCGTCCGGTGTTAGTGCTGCCGATCGTAGTTGGTCAAAGGCGTTGGTGTAAGCGGTGAGATCGTCCGGGTCCTCCAGGACGGACGTGCCGCGAAGGTTTTCCATGGTCACCGCCTCGACGACCGGTTCGGTGTCGAAGCTGAAGCTGGAGAAGGCGGATGTTGCGCCCACGGGAACTCCGGCCGAAAACGGCAGGACTTGAACGGTCACGTTTTGCTTTTTCCCCGCTTCGAGAATGCGCTCCAACTGTTCGCGGTGGGGCTCTATTGCCAACAGCGGGTGGATGACTACCGGCTCCCAGATGATGGCCGTGTAACTCGCGTCACCAGCCTCGATCTTGGCTTGTCGCGCCTTCCGGACCTTGATCAACTGCTCGACGCGCTCGTCCGCTACATAGCCGGGTCCGGCCGTGATGGCAGCTCTCGCGTAGGTGGGGGTCTGCAACAGTCCTGGCACCAGGACGGGCTGCCACTCGCGGATGTACGTGGCGTCATCCTCGACGGAAATGTGGTCCACGTAGTCCGCACGTAGGTGCGCAGCGTGTTCAAGCCACCAGCCGCGTCGGTGGGCGCTCTTGGCCAGCTCCTCCAGCCGCTCGCAGACTTCGGGGTCCTCGACCCCGTACGCGGCGAGCATTGCGCGAATCTCGATCGGACGGGCCGTCACGTGGCCGGTCTCGATGCGGCTGACGCGGGCCTGGGAGGCGACGATCACCTCGGCGACCTGAGGTTGATCCAGGCCAGCGGCCTGTCGGTGCTTTCTGAGTGCTGCTCCGAGTCGCCTGCTGCGCACGGTCGGCCGTCCTCCTGCGGGCATGGTCCCCTCCCTCTGCTCCGGCAGCCTGGTCCCTAACAAGGTCCACTCTAGGGCCAGTTCGGCCCGGAGATGCACCCGAGCGTATGCATTCACTTGTTCTGGTTGCGGCGCAGCCGAATCGGCGCCTACTCTCGTACTACGCGCTACTTCGCAAAGCGATCCGGCGCGGTGCTTGACGCGTCGTCAAGCACGTACCGATTCCCGTCGCGCGGGTGCCGCGCTCGTGTGGCGGGTGGTGAGGACCCCCGTGCGGCGCCACTCCCCGTGGGCGCCCGGGTGAGTCCTCCGTCGGGGCCCCCGACGTGGCGACAAGGGGGCTCCGACGTCAATGGAATTCGGCGACGAGGGAAGGCACGGCCATGCACCGAGAACCACCAGGACAGTCCGGCGAATTGGCGGTCGCACGGCTCTGGCCGCGTACGGCGCGGTCGGTCGGGCGGGCACGGCACGAGCTGGAATCGGTGCTGAAAGGCTGGGGACTTGAGGACGTGACGGAATCGGCGGCGCTGGTTCTGTCGGAGTTATTCACGAACGCCGTCGTGCACGCGCGGGTCGCCGGGCGTGATGTGCAGACGCGGTACGTGCGGACGGCGGACGGCGTACGCATCGAGGTGCATGACGCGGCCGAGACGCGGCCCGAGTTGCGGGTGGCGGCCGACGGCGACGAGGGCGGGCGCGGGCTCGCGCTGGTCAACGCGCTGGTGGGCGACGGCCGTTGGGGCGTAGGGGAACGGGACGGCGTCGGAAAAATGGTGTGGGCGGAGTGCGCCGCCCGCGAGTGACGCACTCCTGGAGCCGACGGGTCAGCGGCGGCGTCCGCGTACTCGGGTGGCGGCTACCGTCAGGGCTCCCGCGCCGAGCAGGCCGACCGCGACCGGCGTCAGCGAACCGTCGGCGCCCGAGGCGGCCAGTTCGGGGCCGGTCTGCTGCGGCTGCGGGTGGTCGGCCGGGGGAGCGGGGTGCGGCTGGGGCGGCGTGGGCGTGGGCCTCGGCTTCGGCTTCGGCTTGGTGACGTCCACGCTCACCTTGACGAACTTCGCCTGCCCGTCCTTCGCCGTCACCTTGTAGATGAAGGAGTCCTTGCCCGCGTAGCCCTTGTCGGGCGTGTAGACGAGGTGATCTCCCTCGACCTGGACCTTTCCGTGGTCCGGCGGCTCGGGGACGGTGACCGGGGTCTCGGGGTCGCGGTCGGGGGTGACCGGGACGCGGACCGGGCCGCCGTTCTCGGGCACGGTCACCGGCGGCGCGGGCTCGGGCGTACAGCCGATCCGGAAGTCCGCGCCGCGCACGTCACCGCCGGAGGTGTCGGCGGTACGGCTGGTCGGGCCGGTCGCCGCGTACCCGGCGGGCACCGGCAGCACGACCCGGAAGCGGCCGGTGGCCACGCCGGAGAAGGAGTACGTCCCGTCGGCGTCGACGGCCGCCGCCACCGGCTGGCCCGCGCTGTCGAGCACGGCGGCGCCGGTCGCGGTGCGCAGCCGTACCGCAGTGCCGGGCGGGATGCCGCAGCCGGAGGTGATACGGCCGCTGATGTCGGCGTCCGGGGCGGCCATCCAGATCTGGTAGACCGGGGCGCCGCTGAGCACGCTGTAGGTGAAGGAGACCGACGTGACCGGGGCTGTCGGCCTGAACCAGCCGGAGGCGCCGTTGGTGTCGTTGACGTTTCCGCGCAGCGTCGAGGTCGCGGGGTCCCAGGTGGGCACGTCGGTGTTCGGGCCGCTGCCGCACACGGACGGCTTCGGCGTGCCCACGCAGTAGTTGAAGGTCGACTGGAAGCCGAGCTGCGCCGCCGTCAGGCGTACGCCGCCCACGCCCGTCGCGGTGATCCGCACCTGGTCGGCGTCGATGTCGCCGAGGGTGAAGCCCCAGCCGACCGGGGTGGCGGCGGCGAAGGTGAGGGTGGTGAGGGACGGCTGGCCGTTGGCGCCGCCGGTCGAGGGGCGCAGGGAGAGGTAGTTCTGCCCGCGCGAGCTGCCGTATGCGGCGCCGAAGGGCGTCGAGTCGTTGAGGAAGGTCGAGACGCCGGAAGGGGTCGTGACCGAGCTGCTGTCGGTGGTGAAGGCCGCGTCCGGGAAGCCCGTCACCGGCACGTGCAGGGCCGTCTCGCTCCACTCCCCGTACGCGGAACCGGCCGCCGCCGCTGGCGTCGCGGCCAGCGGGATCATGACGGCGGCCGTGGCTGCTGCGGCCAGCACCCGGGCCGTTCTCGCGGTGAGTCTGTTGGCCGGCATGCGCACGACGCGTTCTCCTGCACTTCGGGCGGTCCGACGCCTGACCGCCGGACGCGTACGTCCTTCGCATGACCGGTCGTCAGATAACCCAACCGGCGGCGGTGTGCGTGTCACCCGAGTGGACGTCGGCGCTCGCCCGTACGGCTCAGCCGGGCAGCGGGGAGTCGGTCGCCTCCGGGGTTTCCCGTACCGCCGGGGTCTCCCGTACCGGCGGGGTCTCCCGTACCGCCGGGGCCTGGCGCGCGGCCCGCGCTTGCGTACGTCCGCGCCGTGCGCCCCGTATCGCGTCCCAGGTGAGCAGGACGAGCGCCGCCCACACCATCAGGAAACCGGCCCAGCGCTCGGGGGGCATCTCCTCGTGGAAGTGGAGCACGCCGATCAGGAACTGGAAGACCGGCGTCAGATACTGCATGAGGCCGATGGTGGACAGCGGGAGCCGGGTCGCCGCCATGCCGAAGCAGACCAGCGGCACGGCGGTGACCAGACCGCAGGCGGCCAGCAGGGCGGCGTGGCCGGGGCCGTGGTGGGTGAAGGTCGAGTCGCCGCGCGCGCCGAGCACGACGAGGAAGACCAGCGCGGGCAGGAACTGCACCGAGGTCTCGGCGGCCAGCGACTCCAGGCCGCCCATGTTGATCTGCTTCTTCGCCAGGCCGTAGACGCCGAAGGAGAAGGCGAGCGTGAGCGCGATCCACGGCAGCCGCCCGTATCCGACGGCGAGGACGACGACGGCCAGCACGCCGACGCCGACCGCCGCCCACTGCACCGGGCGCAGCCGCTCGTGCAGGACGAGGACGCCGAGCGCGATGGTGACCAGCGGGTTGATGAAGTAGCCGAGCGAAGCCTCCACCACATGGCCCGCGTTGACCGCCCAGATGTACAGGCCCCAGTTGACGGAGACGAACAGCGCCGCGACGGCGATCAGGCCGAGCCGCCTGGGCTGCCTGACCACTTCGGATATCCACGCCCAGCGGCGCATCGCCAGCAGGATCACGGCGACCACCACCAGCGCCCACACCATCCGGTGGGCCAGGATCTCCAGCGCCCCCGCCGGTTCGAGCAGCGGCCAGAACAGCGGGAACAGGCCCCACATGCCGTAGGCCGCGAAGCCGTACACCAGTCCCGCGCGCCGCTCGTTCATCCCGACCCCTTCCCGTACCGCCCCGCCCTGGCCGTATGACCCGCCGCCGGGCCGCGACGTGACGACGTTAGCCCCACCCCCACCGGCCTGTCATGCCCGTCCCACCCCACGGTCATGACAGGCCGCCCGTGCCGGAGGCTTCCGGCGCGTAAGGTGCACCCGGAGCCGGGCGTGAGGGGGGCGCGTTGAAGCGACGGAAGCTGATCGGGGTCGGTGCGGGGCTCGCGGTCGTACCCGCCTGGTGGGGCCTGCGGCGTATGGCGAACGGGTCCGGGGACGGCTGGCGTACCGACACCGCCCGGCTGGAGCGGACGTTCCCGCTGCTCGGCCCGCTCACCCACGCCAAGTGGGTGAGCAGTCGGGATGACGACCGAGGCACGCCGTCGCCGGAGCTGGTGCTCTCGGGCCTCGCCCGGCTGGCACCGGGGAAACTCGCCGAACTGACGGCGGCCCATGCCTTTGTCCCGGACGGGCCGCCCCATGACTTCTCCTCGTGGTTCGAGAAGCCGCTCAAGGGGGAGGGGCCGAAGAACCCGGAGTGGATCAGGTCGGACGAGCTCGACACCGAAGACGGCGGCGGTCGCTCCACCGACCTGTGGTTCGACCGCCGCAGCGACACCGTCCGCTTCTGGGCCCTCAACCCGTACGGATAGGCCCGGGTGACCGGGCGTCGCTCACGCCTTGAGGGCGGCCTTCAGGGTGTCGCGGATCGGGGTGGTGGGGCGGCCGATCAGGCGGGACATGTCGCCGCTGGTGCCCGCGAGCAGGCCGCGCTCGATGGCGTGGTCGACGTCGACCAGGATGGCGGCGAAGGCGGGCGGGAGGCCCGCGGCTTCGAGGATCTGCTGGCGCGTTTCGGCGGGGACGTTCTGGTACGTGATGTCCTCGCCGGTCAGCTCGGCGACGAGCGCCGCGTATTCGGCGAAGCTCCACGCGGTGTCGCCGCTCAGCTCGTACGCCGTGTTCTCGTGGCCGTCGGTGGCCAGGACGACCGCCGCCGCTGCCGCGTAGTCCGCGCGGGCGGCGCTCGCGAGGCGGCCGTCGCCGGCGTTGGCGACGACGGCGTGGTGCTCCAGGACCGGGGCCAGGTTCTCGGTGTAGACCTCGCTGTACCAGCCGTTGCGCAGGAAGACGTAGGGCAGGCCGGAGGCCAGGACGTGCTCCTCGGTCGCCTTGTGCTCGATCGCGAGGTCGAAGTCGGCGGCGGGACCGCCGAGGACTCCTGTGTACGCGAACAGGGCCACGCCCGCGGCCGCCGCCGCGTCGATCACCGCGCTGTGCTGCGCGATGCGGCGGCCGACCTCGCTGCCCGAGATCAGCAGCACCTTGTCGCCCGCGTGGAAGGCGTCCTTCAGCGTCGCCGGGTCGCTGTAGTCCGCGACCCGGAGTTCCACGCCGCGCTCCGCCAGGTCGGCGGCCTTGGTCTCGTCCCGCACGACGGCGGCCACGTCGGTGGCCGGTACCCGCGTGAGCAGCTCGTCGATGACGAGGCGGCCGAGGTGCCCGGTGGCTCCTGTGACGACGATGCTCATGTCTTTTTGCTCCCTGTTCGCGGTGGTCCGGTGTCTTCGGCTCCACCGTACGACGGTCACTAACTCTTGGAAAGTACCCACCTTGAAGTAAGGTACCGACATGGACGTAAGTTGCCCCGAGCGGGTCATTCTCGAACACGTCACCTCCCGGTGGGGGGTTCTTGTCCTGTGCGAGCTGCTCGACGGGGCGGAGTTGCGCTTCAGCGCGCTGCGGCGGGCGATCGGCATCGTCTCGGAGAAGATGCTCACGCAGACGCTGCGCACGCTGGAGCGGGACGGCTTCGTCCTTCGCCGGGCTCTGCCCGTCATCCCGCCGCACGTCACCTACTCCCTCACCCCTCTCGGCCTTGAGGCTGCCGCCCGCGTCCACGCCCTCTCCGTCTGGACCGCCGACGCCGCCCCCGCCGTCCTCTCCGCCCGCACCGCCTACGACGCCGCCCACCCCAGCCCTTCCTAGGGCGCCGCACCCCGGGTCTTTCGCGGCCAGGCCGCGCCGGGCTTTCGGTCCGGAAACAGACAGCGTCTGTCCTGTTGGGGCCGGTTTTTTGGCGATGCCGCCGTGGTGGCCGAGCGCGCAGGTCCCCGCGCCCCTCACTGTGATGGCACCACGTGGTGCCAGGTTGGCTCAAGGAACCCCTTGCGGGTGGCGCCATGGTGGTGCCACTATGGCGTTATGGACCTGACGCCGTATGTCGAGAATCTGCGCCGCGAGCTGGCGGTGGCCGCCGAAGCCGGCGGGGACGCATCACGCGCCCTCGCGGAGCGACTGACGGCTCCGCTGGAGTCGGCGACGCGCTTGACGATGCTGAATGTGCTGTCGGCGGCGATGGACGAGGTCACGCGGGAGCTGGCGCCGGGCTCGGTGGACGTGCGGCTCCGGGGCCTGGACCCGGACTTCGTGGTGACGCGCCCGTACGCGCGGGACGAGGACGAGCCGCAGGCACAGACGCAGGCCCAGCCGCAGGCCCCGGGGCCCGCCCCAGCAGAGGGGGACGACGGCGGCACCGCCAGGGTGAACCTGCGACTGCCGGGCCACCTCAAGACGCGGGCCGAGGAGGCCGCGACCAGGGAGGGCCTGTCGGTCAACGCCTGGCTGGTGCGAGCCGTCTCGGCGGCGGTCGGCGGCGACGGCGGCGGCGGCGGCCAGCCGCGTATGGCGGAGAAGACCCGTACCACCAGAACCGTAGGACAGAGCTTCAAGGGCTGGGTCCGCTAGCCGCGCGCCCCGGCTCACCCAACGACCCAAGACGACGGGACAGCCATGCCTTCTTTCGACACCCCTTTCCACACCCCTTTCGACACCCCCGAACCCATCTCCGTGACGAGCACCGTGGAAGCCGGATCGATCCAGTTCACGGCCGTCGACCGCCTCGACACCCTCGTGGAGGTACGGCCCCGCGACCCGAAGCGGGACCAGGACGTACGGGCGGCCGAGCAGACCGAAGTCCGTTACGCGAGTGGCCTGTTGACCATCAGGACCCCCAAGGGCCGCCGCCTCATCGGGCCTTCCGGCGCCGTGGACGTGACGGTCGAACTGCCCACGGGCTCGGCGGTCGAAGTGACCGGCGCGTGGGCGCAGGTGCACGGCGAGGGCAGGCTCGGCGAGGTGCGGGTGAAGGTCTCGGTGGGCGACGTGCGGTTCGACACGACCGGGCCGCTCGACCTGGTCGTGTCGCACGGCAGCGTCACCGTGGACCGGGTCGAGGGCCCGGCCGAGATCGCCACCAGCTCCGGGAGCCTGCGGATCGGCACGGTCGTGGGGACCGCCGTGCTGAAGAACTCCAACGGCACCACGACCCTCGCCGCCGTCACCGGCGACCTGCGGGTCAGCGGCACCAACGGCGGCATCGACATCGCGCGCGCCGAGGCGTCGGTCACCGGCACCACGTCCAACGGCCACCTGCGGGTCGCCGAAGTCATCAGCGGCGAGGTCCGGTTGGAGACCTCCAACGGCCCCATCGAGGTCGGCGTCCGCGAGGGCACCGCCGCCTGGCTCGACGTCAGCTCCAGCCACGGCCAGGTGCGCAACAGGCTCCCCGCCTCCGAGGCCCCCGGGCAGACCGAGGACGCCGTCTCGGTCCGCGCCAGGACCAACTGGGGCAACATCGAGATCCTCCGCGCGCGCGGCTGACCCGCCCGCCCCTCCCCGTACGCCCCCCCGCCCCTCCCCGTACGGCCCGACGCACCGGGCCACGTCACCGCACCCCCGAAAGGGCGAAGCCCATGCCTTCTCCTGTCATGCCCATGCCCATGCCGATGCCCGTGCCCAGAAATACTCAGGGCACCGACCCGCGCCCGCCCGCCGTCTCCACCGCCTACCTGCGCAAGTCCTACGGCGACAAGACCGTCCTCGACGGCATCGACCTGCGCATCCCGGCGGGCACCGTCTTCGCCCTGCTCGGCCCGAACGGCGCGGGCAAGACCACCACCGTGCAGATCCTGTCCACCCTCATCTCCGCCGACGGCGGCCACGCCCAGGTCGCGGGCCACGACGTGGCCGGCTCACCGGACGGGGTCCGCGCCGCGATCGGCGTCACCGGGCAGTTCGCGGCGCTCGACGACCTGCTCACCGCCGAGGAGAACCTGCTCCTCATGGCCGACCTGCTGCACCTCGGCAAGGCCGAAGGGCGGGCGCGGGCCGAGGAGTTGCTGGCCCGCTTCGACATCGCCGACGCCGCCAAGCAGCGCGCCGCGCTCTTCTCCGGCGGGACCAGGCGTTGAGCAACCCGACACACGACCCGACACACGAAAGCCCGACACACGAAAGGGGGCGGGTGCGCGTCGCGCGGCCCGCCCCCCTTCCGTATCCGTACGTGTCAGCCGACGACGGTCCAGGTGTCCCGCCCGGTCAGCAGCCCGGCGAGGTCGCCCTTGCCCTGCTGCACCACGGCCTTTTCGAGCTGGTCCGACATCTCCGTGTCGTACACCGGGCGCGTCACGTCCCGCAGCACACCGATCGGCGTGTGGTGGAGCGTGTCGGCGTCCGCCAGCCGCGACAGCGCGAAAGCCGTCGTCGGGGACGCGGTGTGCGCGTCGTGGACCAGTACCCCCGCAGTACCGTCCACGGTCACGTCGATCACCTTCAGGTCACCGGTCGCCGGGTCCCGTACGACGCCCTTCGCACCGAGACCGTCCTCGGCGGGGGCGCCGAAGCGGATCGGCTGCCCCTGCTCCAGCCGGATCACGGCGTCCTGCGCGCTCTCGCGCTCCTTGAGGACGTCGAAGGCGCCGTCGTTGAAGATGTTGCAGTTCTGGTAGATCTCCACCAGCGCCGTGCCCTCGTGCTCGGCCGCCGCGCGCAGCACCGACTGGAGGTGCTTGCGGTCGGAGTCGATCGTGCGGGCCACGAAGGACGCCTCGGCGCCGATCGCCAGCGACACCGGGTTGAAGGGCGCGTCCAGCGACCCCATCGGCGTCGACTTGGTGATCTTGCCGACCTCGGAGGTGGGGCTGTACTGACCCTTGGTGAGCCCGTAGATCCGGTTGTTGAACAGCAGGATCTTCAGGTTCACATTGCGCCGCAGCGCGTGGATCAGGTGGTTGCCGCCGATGGAGAGCGCGTCGCCGTCACCGGTGACGACCCACACGCTCAGGTCGCGGCGCGAGGCGGCGAGCCCCGTCGCGATGGCCGGGGCGCGGCCGTGGATGGAGTGCATGCCGTAGGTGTTCATGTAGTACGGGAAGCGGGACGAGCACCCGATCCCGGACACGAACACCACGTTCTCGCGGGCCAGGCCCAGCTCCGGCATGAAGGACTGGACGGCGGCCAGGATCGCGTAGTCCCCGCAACCGGGGCACCAGCGCACCTCCTGGTCCGACTTGAAGTCCTTCATGGACTGCTTCGCCTCGGCCTTGGGCACCAGCGACAGCGCCTCAATCATTCGCACTCTCCTCCACGAGGGCCTTCGCGAGCTGTTCCGACTTGAACGGCAGCCCGGTGACCTGCGTGTACGAACGGGCGTCGACCAAGTATTTGGCGCGCAGCAGGTGGGCGAGCTGGCCGAGGTTCATCTCGGGCACCACGACCTTGTCGTACGCCCGCAGGATCTCCCCGAGGTTGGCCGGGAAGGGGTTGAGATTGCGCAGATGGGCCTGCGCGATCGCGCCGCCCTCGCGCCGGATGCGGCGCACGGCCGCGGTGATCGGCCCGTACGTCGAACCCCAGCCGATGACCAGGGTCCGCGCGGCGCCTTCCGGGTCGTCCACGATCAGGTCGGGCACCTTGATGCCGTCGATCTTGGCCTGCCGGGTGCGGGTCATGAAGTCGTGGTTGGCCGGGTCGTACGAGATGTTGCCGGTGCCGTCCTGCTTCTCGATGCCGCCGATGCGGTGTTCGAGTCCTGGCGTGCCGGGCACCGCCCAGGGGCGGGCCAGCGTCTCCGGGTCGCGCAGATACGGCCAGAAGTCCTCGGTGCCGTCCTCGGCGGTGTGGTTGGGCCCGGTCGCGAACCGCACCCGCAGATCCGGCAGGTCCTGCACGTCGGGGACCCGCCACGGCTCCGAGCCGTTGGCGAGATAGCCGTCGGAGAGCAGGAAGACCGGGGTGCGGTACGTGACCGCGATCCTGGCCGCCTCCAGGGCCGCGTCGAAGCAGTCCGCCGGGGTGCTGGGCGCCACGATCGGCACCGGCGCCTCGCCGTTGCGCCCGTACATCGCCTGGAGCAGGTCGGACTGCTCGGTCTTGGTGGGCAGTCCGGTCGAGGGGCCGCCGCGCTGGATGTCGATGATCAGCAGCGGCAGTTCGAGACTGACGGCCAGCCCGATGGTCTCCGACTTCAGCGCCACACCGGGGCCCGAGGTGGTGGTGAGCGCCAGCGAACCGCCGAAGGACGCGCCGAGCGCCGCGCCGATCGCGGCGATCTCGTCCTCCGCCTGGAAGGTGCGGACACCGAAATTCTTGTGCTTCGACAGCTCGTGCAGGATGTCGGAGGCCGGGGTGATCGGATACGAGCCGAGGAACAGCGGGAGTTCACTCTGCTGGCTCGCCGCGATCAGGCCGTACGACAGCGCCAGATTCCCGGAGATGTTGCGGTAGGTGCCCGCGGGGAAAGCGCTGGAGGCGGGCTGCACCTCGTAGTTGACCGCGAAGTCCTCGGTGGTCTCGCCGAAGTTCCAGCCCGCGCGGAAGGCCGTGACGTTGGCCTCCGCGATGTCCGGCTTCTTGGCGAACTTCCTGCGGAGGAACGACTCGGTGCCCTCGGTCGGCCGGTGGTACATCCACGACAGCAGGCCGAGCGCGAACATGTTCTTCGCCCGTTCGGCGTCCTTGCGCGCCAGGCCGCTGTCCTTGAGCGCCTCGACGGTGAGCGTCGTCAGCGGCACCGGGTGGATCGCGTACGCCTCCAGGGACCCGTCGTCCAACGGGTTGGCGGCGTATCCGACCTTCGCCATCGCGCGCTTGGTGAACTCGTCGGTGTTGACGATGATCTCGGCGCCGCGCGGCAGGTCGGCGACGTTCGCCTTCAGCGCGGCCGGGTTCATCGCGACCAGCACGTCGGGCGCGTCGCCCGGCGTGAGGATGTCGTGGTCCGCGAAGTGGAGCTGGAACGACGACACGCCGGGCAGGGTGCCTGCGGGGGCCCGGATCTCGGCCGGGAAGTTCGGCAGCGTCGAGAGATCGTTCCCGAAGGACGCGGTCTCCGAGGTGAAACGGTCCCCGGTGAGCTGCATGCCGTCCCCGGAGTCACCGGCGAACCGGATGATCACCCGGTCGAGGCGTTTCGTCTCTTTCGCCGGTTTGCGCTGTTCGCCCAGGACATCGCCGATCACCGGCGGATGCGCGGGCTGCTCCGTGGGCACGGGGCTGCTGCTGCTGACCTGGCTGGTCACTGAAACGGACCTCCCTAGAGGCGGCGGCTCACCGGTCATCGTACGTCGGTAAGGGTCGCCTTCCCCGTACGTCCCGGAATGTGGATGCGGGAGCGCGGCCCCGACCTGCGGACTGCCGGACATGTGTGTGGCATGTGCATGTAACGGCGCGAGTCCGTGAGGCCCGCGCCGTCAGGCGTCTGCTGTGAGACAGAGTGTCAACAGATCAGGAGTTCAGGTAGGTGAGCACCGCCAGGACGCGACGGTGATCCCCGTCACTCGGCGCCAGACCGAGCTTCAGGAAGATGTTGCTGACGTGCTTCTCCACCGCGCCGTCGCTCACCACGAGCTGCTTGGCCACCGCCGAATTCGTCCGGCCCTCCGCCATCAGCCCCAGCACCTCGCGCTCGCGCGGCGTCAGCCCGGCCAGCACGTCCTGCTTGCGGCTGCGGCCCAGGAGCTGCGCGACCACCTCGGGGTCCAGCGCCGTGCCGCCCTCGGCGACCCGCACCACCGCGTCCACGAACTCGCGGACCTCGGCCACCCGGTCCTTGAGCAGATACCCCACCCCGCGGCTGCTGCCCGCCAGCAGCTCGGTCGCGTACCGCTCCTCCACGTACTGCGACAGCACCAGCACGCCCACGCCGGGGTGGTCCCGGCGCAACTGCACCGCCGCCCGCACCCCCTCGTCGGTGTGCGTCGGCGGCATCCGTACGTCCGCCACCACGACGTCGGGGGCCGCGCCCTCGTCCGCCAGCTCCCGTACGACCTTGATCAGCGCCTCGGCGTCACCGACGCCGGCCACCACATCATGACCGCGGTCGGTCAGCAATCGGGTCAGTCCCTCCCGAAGCAGTACCGAATCCTCGGCGATGACCACCCGCACCTTGTCCTCCACCCGTTCCAGCCCCCCGCATCCGACCCTGTCTTCCCCAGCATCCCAGCAACGACGCGCTGATGGGGAATACGGTTCCGGTGGGCAAGGTTGCGCCCGGAAGGTCGGCGGGGGTCGCGCGTCAGCGGCTCACAGGCAAGAGGAGAGCGTGTGCGCGCGGTCGGATTCGACGTCAACGGTGGCCCGGAAGTGCTCCGGCCGGTGGAAATCCCCGTCCCGGAACCGGGCCCCGGGCAGGTGCTGATCCAGGTCGCGTACGCGGGCGTCAACCACGGCGAGGTGCTGCACCGGCTCGGCGACTACGGTCCGCCGGACGGGATCGCCGTCCCCGGCCTCGAGGTCTCCGGCGAGATCGCCGCGCTCGGCGCGGGCGTCACCGGGCTCGCCGTCGGCGACCCCGTCGCCGCCTACCTGCCCGACGGCGGCGGATACGCCGAATACGCCGTCGCGCCCGCCGACTTCGCCTTCCCGCTCGACGGGATCTCGCTGCGGGACGGGGGCGGCGCGGCGCTCGTCCTCACCACCGCGTACGGGGTGCTCGCCGGGGCCGCGCGGCTCACCGCGGGGGACACCGTCCTCATCCACGCCGCCGCGGGCGGGGTCGGCTCGGCCGCCGCGCAGATCGCCCGCGCGCTGGGGGCCGCCGCCGTGTACGGGACGGTCCGTACGGCCGAGAAGGCCGAGTACGCGAAACGTTTCGGCTACGACGCGGTGCTGCTGCGCGAGACCTTCGCCGAGGAGCTTTCCGCTGCTCGCACCGAGATCGACGTGCTGCTCGACCCCATCGGCGGGGCCACCCGGCAGGCCGGGCTCTCCCTCCTGGCCCCCTTCGGCCGCCTGGTCGCCTACGGCGAGGCCGCCCGCCAGCCCGACCTCACCCTGCCCGTCCTCCCCTTCTCCCGGCACAACCGCTCTCTCACCGGCTACTCCGTCCACGACCTCGCCTTGCGCGCCCCCGCCGTTCTGCGCGGCCACGCCCTCGCCGCCCTCTCCCTTCTCGCCTCCGGAGCCATCCGGCTCGACATCACCGCCGAGCTTTCGCTTGCAGCGGCCTTCCAAGCCCACCAGGCCCTCCAGGCCGGCACCAACCGCGGCAAGGTCCTCCTCGCCCTGACCTAGCCGGCCCCCTGCGGGGGAGGCCGCATCTTCCAGGGCCGCGGTCCCTGTGCGCCCGCCTTACGCAGGGCCTGTTTTCCAGGGCCGCGAACCTGGTGCGGCTCTTCTCCCAGGGCGGCTGGCCGATCTTTTAAGGGGCGCGGGGAACTGCGCCACCCGCCCCCACCGGGCTTTCAGCCCGAACACATCCGCATCTGCCCCACTGGGGCCGGTTTTCAAAGGCGCGCCACCGCCGTGGCTGGCCGCGCAGTTCCCCGCGCCCCTTAAAAGATCGGCGCACCGCCTTGCGCAGAGGCGACGTACCAGGGGGCGTGCCCCTGGGGGAGGGGCTAGACGCGCCAGGGGAGTTCGGTGGTGATGTGGGTGGGGCCGCCGGGGGGTGAGGCCACGGCGAGGACACCGTCGACGGAGTCGAGCCGCTCGGCGAGCCCGGCGAGCCCGGACCCACCGGACACGGCGGCGCCCCCGCGCCCGTTGTCGGTGACCTGCATCATGAGCCGGTCACCGACCCGCCACACATCAACGGTCGCGCGCGAAGCGCCACTGTGCTTGCTGATGTTCTGAAGCAGCTCGGACACCGTGAAGTAGGCGATGCCCTCAATGGCGGGCACCGGCCGCGCCGGCAGATCGACGGTCACGGCGACCGGCACCGTGCAGCGTGACGCGACCGACGACAGGGCCGCGTCCAGGCCGCGGTCGGTGAGGATCGCCGGGTGGATGCCCCGGGCCAGATCCCGCAGCTCCTGAAGCGCGATCTTCACCTCGCCGTGCGCCTCCTCGACCATCACGGCCCCGGCCGACGGATCTTCGAGCAGCTTCTCCTTGGCCAGGCCGAGGTCCATGGCCAGCGCCACCAGCCGCGCCTGCGCGCCGTCGTGCAGATCCCGCTCGATCCGCCGCAGGTCGGCCGCCGCCGTGTCGACCACGACCCCGCGGTCCGACTCCAGCTCGGTGACCCGCTCCGCCAGCCGGGAAGGACCGAGCAGACCGCTCACCAGAATCCGGTCGACGTGCGCCATGCCCCGGTAGACCCACGGGCTGCTCAGCACGAGCGCGCCGCCGACCACGACACACAGCAGCATGTCGGCCGGGGTGTGCAGCCACCAGCCGTGCCCGTGCCCGTCGCCGTACATCTGGAGGCCGTCCTGCCCGAAGTAGACCGGGAAGACCCAGCGCCACAGCGGATACGTCAACAGGCCCCAGCCGTACGTGAAGAAGCTGACGGCGACGGAGAAGGTGAAGATCCCCCACGGGAAGTGGATCAGGGTGTAGGCGGCGTGCCGCCAGTTGACGCCGCTGCCGAGCTGGGCACCGAGCCGGGACAGGAAACCGCCGTTCCTGCCGCGTACCGGCCGCGGGTCCTCCACGTCCAGCCAGAGCAGCGACCGCGCGCGGGCCCGCTCCACGGCGCCGATCGCGCGGCAGCCGCCGAGCGCGAGCACGAGCACCGGCAGACCGATGAAGGTGACCAGCAGCCCGGCGCCGAGCGAGAACATCGTCACGGTCCAGACGAAGCCGGCGACGCCCATCGGCAGATTGATCAGCAGGTAGGCGAGCTCGCGCCAGGCGCGTGCCTCGACCGGCGCGCGCAGCGCCGTCGGCAGGCGGTGCCCGCGTTCGCGCTCACGCGCACGTTCGGCGGGCGGGAAGCCGTAAGCCATGGTCGGTCCGTCCTCTCTGCTTTTCTCTGTGACTCCATGGTGGCTGCTGTATGCACCCATCCCCATGGTGCGGATCGGCGTCTTGGGGGTGGGGCTAGCCCTACCGCCCCGACCCCCCACGGCCGCCGCGCTCCGCGCCTGGCCCCGGTCAGCGCGTGGCCCGGGTCAGCGCGTGGCCCCGGCCTTGCGGAACTCCCGGTCGCGCCAGGGCAGTTCTGCCGTGACCACGGTCGGCCCCGCCACCGGTGAGCTGACCACGAAGAGCCCGTCCACCGACCGCAGCCGTTCGCCGAGCCCGGCCAGACCCGTACCGCCCGACACGTCCGCGCCGCCGCGGCCGTCGTCCCGTACCTGTACCATCAGCCGGTCGTCGGCGCGCCACACGTCCACCGAGGCGTGCCGCGCCCGGCTGTGCTTGCTGACGTTCTGCAGCAGCTCCGAGACCGTGAAGTACGCGATCCCCTCGATCGCCTCCGCGGGCCGCGCGGGCAGATCGACGGTCACGGCGACCGGCACCGTACAGCGTGACGCGACCGACGACAGGGCCGCGTCCAGGCCGCGGTCGGTGAGGATCGCCGGGTGGATGCCGCGCGCCAGATCCCGCAGTTCCTGGAGGGCCACCTTCACCTCGCCGTGCGCCTCGCCCACCATCTTGGCCGCCGCCTCCGGGTCCTCCAGCAGCTTCTCCTTGGCCAGGCCGAGGTCCATCGCCAGTGCCACCAGCCGCGCCTGCGCGCCGTCGTGCAGGTCGCGCTCGATCCGCCGCAGGTCGGCCGCCGCCGTGTCGACCACGACCCCGCGGTCCGACTCCAGCTCCTCGATCCGCCGCTCCAGCTCGTCCGACGGCTGGAGCAGACCGCGGACCATCGCCCGGTCGACCGTCGTCAGCCCGCGCGCCAGGAACGGCAGCACCGGCCACAGCACGAACAGCGAGACCAGCGTCAAGGTGAAGGTGAGGATGCCCCACGGCAGCCGGATCCCGTAATAAAGGGCGTGCCGCCACGCCACCGGGTCCTTCAGCGACGCCCACAGCCACGGCAGGAAGCCGAAGGTGCCCCGCTTCAGCGGGCGCGGCTCGTCGATGCGCACGCCCAGCAGGTCGCGCGCCCGGCTCCGCTCCACCCGCCCCAGCAGCCGGCACCCGGCGAGTCCGTACGCCAGCAGGGGCAACCCGATCACCGTCACCGACAGGCTGAGGCCCACCGTCACGACCGTCACGACGTAGACGAAGCCGATGATCGACACCGGCAGATTCAGCAGCAGATACCCGATCTCCCGCCACGTCACGCGGTCGTACGCGAAGCGCACGGGCGGCAGCGGGGCGGGGGCGGCGGGTTGACGGGACGCGGGCGAGGTGTTCATGAGTCCAGCCTGCCGGTGAAGCGGTGGGGCGCGCCATGGGGTGCGTAGGTCAGGCGGCGGTGGGGTTATCCCCCGGTACGGGCGCGGGCGCCGGTCGCGCCGCGGGCGATGCCGCTTTCGGTGCCCGCACGGGGGGCGTGCGCGCGTGAAGCCAGGGCCTAGACTCCCTCCGTATAGATCGTCTAAAGAGATCCACAAGGATCGCTGGACACCACCGGTCAACGAGTGAACGAGGGGCGGACGGACGTGGACTACTTCCACGGCTACTCGGTCGTCGGCCTGGTCGCGGTCGTCGGTGTGCTCTTCGTGACCGTCGCCTTCGCGTCCGGCCGCCTGCTGCGGCCCGTCGTGCCGACGCGCGAGAAGATGCTCACGTACGAGTGCGGGGTCGACCCGGTCGGCGAGGGCTGGGCGCACACCCAGGTCAAGTACTACGTGTACTCCTTCCTCTACGTCATCTTCGCGGTCGACGCGATCTTCCTGTTCCCGTGGGCCACGGTCTTCGCCGCGCCCGGCTTCGGCGCCACGACGCTGGTGGAGATGTTCGTCTTCATCGGCTTCCTCGCGATCGGGCTGCTCTACGCATGGAAGAAGGGCGTCCTCGAATGGACGTGAACCCGGCCGCGCAGGCGGCTGCGCCGCAGGCGCTTCCCGAGCCGCGCCGGCTCGGCGTGCTGTCCCGGCTGGCGCCGGAGCCGATGAAGGTGGTGCTCAACTGGGGCCGCCGCTACAGCCTGTGGGTCTTCAACTTCGGCCTCGCCTGCTGCGCCATCGAGTTCATCGCCGCGTCGATGTCCCGGCACGACTTCATCCGGCTGGGCGTCATCCCCTTCGCGCCGGGACCGCGCCAGGCCGACCTCATGGTCGTCTCCGGCACCGTCACCGACAAGATGGCGCCCGCCGTCAAGCGCCTGTACGAGCAGATGCCCGAGCCGAAGTACGTCATCTCCTTCGGCGCCTGCTCCAACTGCGGCGGCCCCTACTGGGACTCGTACTCCGTCACCAAGGGCGTCGACCAGATCATCCCCGTCGACGTCTACGTGCCCGGCTGCCCGCCGCGCCCCGAAGCGCTCCTCCAGGGCATCCTCAAGCTCCAGGAGAAGATCGCGCGCGAGTCGCTGGCGGAGCGGTACGGCTCCGCCGCGGGCCCGCGCCCGTCCGTCGCCGCCTTGACGAGCGGCCTCGTCACTCCGCCGGAGGGGCCGCGGTGACCGGTTGGCTGCCGCGGGAGGCCGCGGAGATCTTCGGCGAGGGCGCCGTCGCACAGGAGGCGTACGACCTCCTGACCGTCGATGTGCCGGCCGGTGAGTGGGTCGCCTCGCTCACGGCCGCGCGGGACACCCTCGGCTGCACGTACTTCGACTGGCTGAGCGCCGTCGACGAGCCCGGCACCGGCTTCCGCGTCTGCGCGCACGTCGTCGCGCTGGACGGCGGCGTCCGGCGGCTGCTGCTGCGTACGACCGTGCCGCACGACGCGCCCGTCCTCGCCACCGCCACCGGCGTCTACGCGGGGGCCGCCTGGCACGAACGCGAGACCCACGAGATGTTCGGCGTCGACTTCACCGGGCACCCGGGCCTCGCGCCGCTCCTCCTCCCCGACGAGTTCGAGGGGCACCCCCTCCGCAAGGACTTCGTCCTCGCGGCCCGCGTCGCCAAGGCATGGCCCGGCGCCAAGGAGCCCGGCGAGTCCCACGACGGCGGCCCCAAGCGCCGTCAGATGCAGCCCCCCGGCGTCCCCGACCCCAACGACTGGGGCCCCCAAAAAGGCCAGCTCCCCCCCGCCCCCACGCGCCCCGCCCGCCCGGCCCGTACGGCGCCCCCCGGCGACCGGCCCGCGCGCCGCACCCGCAGCGTGACCGAAGGCTCCGCCAGCCAAGCCCCTGCCGGGGGCTCCGCCGCCGACCCCCCCGCGCCCCCACGCAAGCGCGTCCCCGACGCCCCATGGGAACAACCCCCGTCACCCCCCGCCGCCCCCGCCGCAGGCGGCAGTTCCGCTGTGGGCAGCGAGCCCGCGTCGTCCGGCGAGCCCGCCGCAGGTGGTGGCTCCGCCGGGGTTGGCGGACTGGCGTCGTCCGACGAGTCTGCCGCCGGCGGTGGCTCCGCCCGGATTGGCGGACTGGCGTCGTCCGACGAGTCTGCCGCTGGCGAGGCGCCTGCGACAGGTGGCACCCCCGCCCGGAGTAGCAAGCCCGCGCCGTCGGACAAGCCCGCCGCTGGCGGCAGTTCCGTTGCCAGCAGCGTGCCCGTGCCGTCCGAGGCGTCCGATGCGAGTGAACCGTCCGCCGCAGGCGAGGAGCTCACCGCAGGCGGTGGCCCTGTCCGGGGTAGCGAGGCCGAACCGTCCGATGCCGACGAGCCGTCCGCCGCTGGCGGCACCCCCGCCGGGGGCGGCGATGCCGCGTCGTCGGGCGAGCCCGCTGCAAGCGAACCGTCCGCCGCAGGTGGTGGCTCCGCCCGGGGCGGCGATGCCGCGTCGTCCGACGAGCGCGCTGCGAGCGAACCGCCCGCCGTAGAGGAGGGGCCCGCCGCAGGCGGCACCCCCGCCCGGGGCGGCGAGCCCGAGTCGTCCGACGAACCCGCCGCAGGCGAACTGCCCGCCGCAGGCGAACCGTCCGCCGCAGGCGAACCGTCCGCCGCAGGCGAGCCGTCCGTCGGGGGTGGCGGCTCGGCTGGGGGTGGCGGAGACACGCCTACGGACAAGCCCGCCGCAGGCGAGGGGGGGTGAGCGACGTGGTGGATGTGGCGCTGCGGCTAGCGGCCGTGCTCGTCGTGTTCCTGGTGTTTCCACTGGTGGTGGGGCAGGCGGAGCACAAGGTGATGGCTCATATGCAGGGCCGGTTGGGGCCGATGTACGCGGGCGGGTTCCACGGGTGGGCCCAACTGGTGGCGGACGGAGTGAAGTTCGCGCAGAAGGAAGACGTGGTTCCGGCCGACGCGGACCGGCGGATCTTCCAACTCGCCCCCGCCGTCGCGCTGCTGCCCTACCTCGTGGTGCTGATCGCGATCCCGGTGGGACCCCACGGCTTCGTGGGCCAGGCGCTGGACGCGGGCCTGATCTTCGTACTGGCCATGATGGGCATCGGCGTGCTCGGCTCGCTGATGGCGGGCTGGGCGTCGGCGAACAAGTTCTCCCTGCTCGGCGGCCTGCGCACGGCGGCGCAACTGATGGCGTACGAGCTGCCGATGCTGCTCACCGCCGCGTCGGTCGCGATGGCTGCGGGCACGCTGTCACTGCCGGGCATCGTGGGGGAGTACCACTGGTGGTGGACCCCCTGGCAGCTCATCGGCGGCCTCGTCTTCTTCACGGCGGGCCTCGCCGAGCTGCAACGGCCCCCGTTCGACATGCCGGTGGCCGACTCCGAGATCATCTTCGGCGCGTACACCGAATACACCGGCCTGCGCTTCGCCCTGTTCCTGCTCGCCGAGTACGCGGGCATCGTCGTGCTGTGCGCCCTGACCACGGTGCTGTTCCTCGGCGGCTGGCACGGCCCCTGGTCCGGCAGCGTCGGCTGGCTGTGGACGCTGGTCAAGACCGGCCTGCTGGCCTTCGTCGTGATCTGGCTGCGGGTCAGCTACCCGCGCCTTCGCGAGGACCAGCTCCAGAAACTCGCCTGGACCGTACTCATCCCGCTCGCCCTCGCCCAGATCGCCCTGACCGGCGTCGTCAAGGTGGTGATCTCCTAAGCATGGCCATCCCCGGAACCGGCCTCGCCAAGGGCCTGGCCGTCACCCTGCGGACGATGACGAAGCGTTCCGTCACCGACCAGTACCCGGACGCGCTGCCCGCACTCCCGCCGCGCTCGCGCGGTGTGATCGCGCTGTTCGAGGAGAACTGCACGGTCTGCATGCTGTGCGCCCGCGAGTGCCCCGACTGGTGCATCTACATCGACTCCCACAAGGAGACGACACCGGCCGTCGTCCCCGGCGGGCGCGAGCGCAGCCGCAATGTGCTGGACCGCTTCGCCATCGACTTCTCGCTGTGCATGTACTGCGGCATCTGCATCGAGGTGTGCCCCTTCGACGCGCTGTTCTGGTCGCCGGAGTTCGAGTACGCCGAGACCGACATCCTCGAACTCACCCACGAGCGCGACAAGCTGCGCGACTGGATGTGGACGGTGCCCGCGCCTCCCGCGCTCGACCCGGCCGCCGAGGAACCCAAGGAGATCGCCGCCGCCCGCAAGGCCGCCGACAAGGCCCTCGCCGCACAGGCCCAGGCAGAAGCGCAGGCACAGACGCAGGCTCAGGCGCAGGCCGAGGCCACCCAGGACCCGGGGGAGGGCGACTCGTGATCGTCCACGAAACCCTCCACAGCCAGGGCGGCTTCCTCTCGCCCACCGGCGTCGAGATCGCCTTCCTCCTCGTCGGCCTCGTCACCCTCGGCGCGGCCGTCCTGACCGTCACCACCCGGCAGCTCGTGCACGCGGCCCTGTGGCTGGTCGTCGCCCTCGGCGGCCTCGCCGTCGAATACCTGCTGCTCACGGCCGAGTTCATCGCCTGGGTGCAGGTGCTGATCTACGTCGGCTCCGTCGTCGTCCTCCTGCTGTTCGGACTGATGCTGACCAGAGCGCCCATCGGCCGCTCGCCGGACGCCGACTCCGAGAACCGCTGGGTCGCCCTCGGCGTCGCCGTTGCCGCCGCGGTCACCTTGGTGTGGGTGGTCGTGGACGCCTTCCGCTCCACCTGGATCGACCTGCACGGCGTGGTCCAGGGCTCCTCGCACGCCACCGGGCAGACCCTGTTCCGGTTCTGGGTGCTGCCCTTCGAGGCGCTGTCGGTGCTGCTGCTCGCCGCCCTCGTCGGCGCGATCGTCCTCTCCCGCCGCGGGGACGACGGCGGCACCGCCGCAGGCAAGGAGAACTGATGCACCTCGTCTACCCGGCCGTCCTCGCCGCCCTCCTCTTCTGCGTCGGTGTCTACGGCGTCCTCGCCCGCCGCAACGCGATCCTCGTCCTGATGTCCGTCGAGCTGATGCTCAACGCCGTCAACCTCAACCTGGTCGCCTTCGACGTGTGGCTGCGCGACACCCTCCACTCCGGCCAGGCCCTCACCCTGTTCACCATCACGATCGCCGCCGCCGAGATCGGTCTCGGCCTGGCGATCGTGCTGCTCGTGTACCGCAACCGCGGCAGCTCCGACATCGACCGGCTCACCGACCTCGCCGAACCGCCCGAGCACCCGTCGCCTGAGCACGCGTCGTCCGAGCACACCGCGTCCGACCCGGACGGCCCGGCCGCTGACAAGAAGGCCGAGGCCGCCGCGTGACCCTGACCGCCCTTGCCGCGCTCGTCCCCCTCCTGCCCTTCCTCGGCGCGGTCGCCGGACTCCTGCTCGGCCGGCGCGCACCCGGCTTCGTACGCCCGCTGGCCGTACTGCCCACCGCCACCGCCTTCGTCCTGGCCGCGGTCGTCGCCGCCCGCCAGGGCACCGGCGCGCCGACCGACGCCGTCCACAAGCTCACCGACACCGGCTCCGTGCCCGTCTACCTCGCCCTGCACCTGGACGGCTTCGCGGTCCTGATCGCCGTCCTCGTCGGCCTCGTCGCCACCTGTGTCCAGCTCTACTCCACCGCCTATCTGCGCGACGACCCGCGCTATCCCTCGTACGCGGCCCTCGTCTCGCTGTTCACCGCCGCCATGTTCCTGGTCGTCTACTCGGGCGACCTGATGGTGCTGCTGGTCGGCTGGGAGATCATGGGCATCTGCTCGTACTTCCTGGTCGGGCACTACTGGGAGACCGAGGCCGCCAGGACGGCGTCGATCAAGGCGTTCCTGGTCACCAAGCTCGGCGACGTCCCCTTCCTCATCGGGGTGTTCGCGCTCGCCGCCGACGCCGGGACCTTCCGGATCAGCGGCATCCTCTCCGCCGCGGCGCACGGCCGACTCCACCACCCCACGGTGATCGCGCTGCTGCTGCTCGCCGGGGTCGCGGGCAAGTCCGCGCAGTTCCCGCTGCACACCTGGCTGCCCGACGCGATGGCCGGTCCCACCCCGGTCTCCGCGCTGATCCACGCCGCCACCATGGTCGCCGCCGGCATCTATCTGGTGGCCAGGCTGCTGCCGGTGTTCACCGCGTCCGCCGCCGCACTGGCCGTCCTCGCCGTGATGGCCGCCGTCACCATGATCGGCTCGGGCCTGGCCGCCCTCGCCCAGGACGACATCAAACGCGTGCTGGCGTACTCCACCATCGGCCAACTCGGCTACATGGCGGGCGCCCTGGCCGTCGCCGACCGCGACGCCGCCGTCTTCCACCTCCTGTCGCACGGCGCCTTCAAGGCGCTGCTCTTCCTCGGCGCGGGCGTCGTCATCCACGCGGCGGGCACCAACTCGCTCACCGCGATGTCCCGCATGGGATCGCTCGCCAAGCGCGTCCCCGACGCCATGTGGACGATGGGCATCGCGCTCGCCGCCCTCGCGGCCCTCCCTCCGCTGTCCGGTTTCTTCTCCAAGGAGTCCGTGCTGCGCGCCGCCGAGCACGCCTCGGCCGGGCACACCGCGCACGTTCCCTCGGCCGTCGGCTGGACCGTCTTCGTCGCGGGCCTGATCGCCGCCGTCCTGACAGCCGGATACGCCACCCGGCTGTTCCTGCTGGCTTTCCGCGGCAGCGGCCCCGAAGCCCCCGACCACGGCAGGCAGCCCGTCGTGATGACCTCCGTGCTGTGGGTGCTGGCCGTCCCCGCCATCGCCTTCGGCGGCCTCGCCTACCGCGAGCTGCCCGACTGGTTCGGCGGCGGCCCGCTCGGCCCCACCCTGATCACCTCCGTCCTCGGCACCGGCCTGGCCCTGGTCGGCGTCCTCATCACCTACGGCGCCTGGAAGGCGGCCACCGCCACCCGGCTCGCCGTCCCCGCCGGAGCCGTCGTCACCGCCGACGGCGACCCCGGCGCCGAACCCGCCCTCGTCGAGGCCGAGGCCATCGCCACCCACGAGGCGGTCTACGGCGACATCGCGTCCGCCGACGACCCGGGCGACCCCGGCCGCCTGCTGCTGGGCAGGCTGCACCGCCACGCGGCCCACGGCTTCCACCTCGACGCCCTCTACACCGCGCTGTTCGTCCGCCCGGTGCTGGCCGCAGCGCAACTCGTCCGCTTCCTGGACCGCGAGGTCATCGAGACCTACGTCCGCGGCGCGGGCGGCACCCCCCGGCTGCTCGGCGCGGCCGTCCGCAAGGCCCAGACCGGAAACGTCCAGACCTACCTCAGCGCGCTGCTGGCCGGTGCGGTCGTCCTCGCCGTCCTCGTCGCCGTCGGAGGCTGAGCCCGAAGTGAACGACACCGCCCTCCAGTACGTCCTCGCGGCGCTCCTCGTGCTGCCGCTGCTCGGCGCCGTCGGAGCCCTGCTCCCCCCGCCGCCCGGCCTGAAGGGCCGTGACCCCGGCCAGGCCGTCCTGCGGCACGGCGTCACCGTCACCGGCGCCGTACTCGTCCTGGCGATCGTCCTCGCGGCCGGCTTCGACCACGACCACCCCGCCAGGACCCAGGCCAGCACCGACCTCAACTGGATCCCCGCGCTCAAGATCCATCTCCACCTCGGCGTCGACGGCATCTCGCTCCCCCTCCTCGTCCTGACCGCGCTGCTGACCTTCCTCTGCGCGCTCTACAGCTACTTCAAAATGCCCGCGGGGCCCGGCCCCAAGGCGTTCGTCGCCCTGTTGCTGCTCCTGGAAGCGGGCACGCTGGCGACCTTCGCCGTGCTCGACCTGATGCTGTTCTTCCTCGCCTTCGAGATGGTCCTCATCCCGATGTACTTCCTCATCGCCCGCTGGGGCGGCGGGGATCGGGAGAAGTCCGCACTGCGCTTCATCGTCTACACCCTCCTCGGCTCCGTGATCATGCTGCTCGGCCTGCTCCTCATCGGCGTGAAAGCGGGCACATTCGACATGGTGGCACTCGCCACTGACAACGGGTCATCGCTCAGTCACTCCACGCAACTGATCGCGGTCCTCGCGATCGGCCTCGGCCTGGCCGTGAAGGCCCCGATGTGGCCGCTGCACAGCTGGCTGCCCGACGCCCACACCGCCGCCCCCACCGTCGGATCGGTGCTGCTCGCGGGCGTGCTGCTGAAGATGGGCACCTACGGCCTGGTCCGGATCGTCCTGCCGATGGCCCCCGACGGCATCCACACCTTCGCGCCGTACCTGGCCGCCTTCGCCGTCGTCGGCATCGTCTACGGCTCGCTCGCCTGCCTCGCGCTGGCCCGCCGGGGCAACGGCGGCGACCTCAAACGGCTGATCGCGTACTCCTCCGTCGGCCACATGGGCTTCGTCCTGCTCGGCATCGCCTCCCTGACCCCCACCGGCGTCAACGGCGCGCTCTTCGCCAACATCGCCCACGGCCTCATCACCGGACTGCTGTTCTTCCTGGTCGGCGCTCTGAAGGACCGATACGGCTCCAGCGACCTCGACACCCTCGCCGGCGCCACGGGAGCCGCGCTCTACGGCAAGGCGCCGCGCCTGGGCGGCCTGGTCGCCTTCGCCGCCGTCGCCTCCCTCGGACTGCCGGGCCTGGCCGGATTCTGGGGCGAGATGCTGTCGATGTTCGGCGCCTTCAAACCCGCCGCGGGCCTCAGCCGCCCCGCGTATCTGACCTTCACCGCCGTCGCCGCCTTCGGCACCCTGCTCACCGCCGCGTACCTGCTGGTCGTGGTCCGCCGGGTCTGCATGGGCGACCGCGAGACCGTCGACGCGCAGCCCGCGCTCGCCGACGTCCAGGGTTACGAATTCGCCGCCTGGACGCCGCTCGCCGCGCTCACCGTCCTCGCCGGACTGTGGCCCGCCGTCCTGCTCGGCCTCACCGATCCGGCCGTGCACACCCTCCTCGGAGGCAACTGATGCCGTCCCTCGTACAGTCCGTCGACTGGACGGCGCTCGCCCCCGCCGCCATCCCGGCGGTCCTCGCCCTCGTCGTCCTGGTCGCCGACCTCTTCCTGCCCAAGGCCCGCAAGGAGCTGCTGGCCTGGATCACCGTCGCGGGACTCGCCTTGGCCGCACTGGCCCTGATCCCGCTGCGGGCGGGCCGCCACGCCACCTTCTGCGTGACGGTCGTGCACCCCGGCGCCGAGACCGGCCCCCCGGCGCTCCCCGCGGGCGGCGGCGGCTGCTCGTACGCGGCCGACCACTTCACCCTGGTCGTCCAGGCCCTGGTACTCGGCGGCGCGCTGCTCACCGCCCTGCTGTCGGTCAACACCCAGGACGACATCCCGGCGGGGGAGTACTGGTTCCTGCTGCTCGCCTCCGCCTCCGGCGCGGCCCTGCTGCCCGCCTCCCGCGACCTGGCGACCCTGATCGTCGCCCTGGAGGTCGCCACCCTGCCGGCCTTCGCGCTGGTCGGCCTGCGGCGCGGCGACAAACTGTCCAGCGAGGCCGCGCTCAAATTCTTCCTGTCCTCGGTGACCGCGACCGCCGTCTCACTGCTCGGCATCAGCTTCGTCTACGCGGCCACCGGCACCATGCACCTGGCCGCCGTCGCCGACGGCCTCACGCACGCGCCCGCGCAACTCGTCACCGTGGCGAAGGTCGGCGCGGCCCTCACTCTGGTGGGGTTCGCCTTCAAACTCGCCGCGGCCCCCTTTCACTTCTGGGTGCCCGACACCTACGCGGGCGCGCCGCTGCCGGTCGCCGCGTATCTGTCGGTGGTCGGGAAGGCCGCCGGTTTCTCCGGCCTGATCCTGGCGTCGGTCATCGCCTTCAAGCCCTACCACGACGTGTGGGGCCCGGCCTTCGGCGTGCTGGCCGCGCTCACCATGACCGTCGGCAACGTCGGCGCGCTCCGGCAGCGGCCCGACGTCGAGCGCGGCGCCGTACGCCTGCTGGCCTGGTCGTCCATCGGCCAGGCGGGGTATCTGCTGGTGCCGCTGGCCGCCGCGTCCTCCGCCGCCGACCCGGCGCACGAGATCGGCACCACCGTCGCGTACGCCCTGATGTACGCGGTAGTGAACCTCGGCGCCTTCGCCGTGGCCGCCCTCGTCTCGCGCACCGCCCCGCAGGGCCGGCTCAGCGACTACCGGGGCCTGTACGCGACCCGCCCGCTGGCCGCCCTCGCGCTCGGCTTCTTCCTGCTGTGCCTGGCCGGACTGCCGCCCGGCGTCATCGGCCTGTTCGCCAAGGTGGCCGTCTTCTCCTCCGCCGTCGGCGCGCAGCACGGCTGGCTCGCGGTGATCATGGCCGTCAACGTCGTCATCGCGCTCGTGTACTACCTGCGCTGGACGGCGCTGCTCTTCACCCGCCCCGAGAGCGCCCCCGCGCAGCCCCCGGGCGCGGTCACGACCGGCGGCGCGGGCGGCGTCACGACCGGCGGCGCGCTCGCGGCCGTACCCGTCACCCGTACGCCCGTCGGTCTCGTCGCCGCCATCACGCTGACCGCACTGGCCGGGGTGGCACTGTCCGGCGCGCCGCAGCTCGTCCTGCGGTACGCGCAGGGCTCGCTGTTCTGACCAGCGCTTCTGACCAGCGCTTCTGGCCCGGCGGCGGCTCCGGGCGCCGGTAGCGCTGCGTGCGCATAAGGGAACTAGCGGCGCTCAGGTGGCGTTGTTGTGGGCAGGAGGTTCTCCTAGGGGGAGAGGTTCCCCCCGACGCACACTTTGGAGGGCGCACCGTGCACCGCCGGCACAACGGGTTGAAGACCGCCGTACTCCTCGGCGGTCTGTCGGCCCTCATCCTGGTCATCGGCAGCTTCTTCGGCCGGACCGGACTCATCGTGGCCCTGGTCATCGCGGTGGGGACGAACGCGTACGCGTACTGGAACAGCGACAAGCTGGCTCTACGCGCGATGCGCGCCCGCCCCGTCAGCGAATTCGAGGCGCCCGAGTTGTACCGGATCGTGCGCGAGCTCTCGACCACCGCCCGCGAGCCCATGCCCCGGCTGTACATCTCGCCCACCGAGGCGCCGAACGCCTTCGCGACCGGCCGTAATCCGCGCAACGCGGCGGTCTGCTGCACCCAGGGCATCCTGGCCATCCTCGACGAGCGCGAGCTGCGCGGCGTCCTCGGCCACGAGCTGAGCCACGTCTACAACCGCGACATCCTCATCTCCTCGATCGCGGGCGCGCTCGCCTCCGTGGTGATGTTCCTGGTCAACTTCGCGTGGCTGATCCCGATCGGCCGCTCCGACGACGACGAGGGCCCCGGCATCCTCGGCATGCTGCTGCTGATGATCCTCGGCCCGCTGGCCGCCTCGGTCATCCAGTTGGCCGTCTCGCGCTCGCGGGAGTACGAGGCCGACGCCTCGGGCGCGCGCCTGACCGGCGACCCGCTGGCCCTGGCCTCCGCGCTGCGCAAGCTCGAAACGGGCACACAGCAGCGGCCCCTCGCGCCGGAACCCCGCCTGGAGACCGCCAGCCATATGATGATCGCCAGTCCATTCCGCGCGGGCGACGTCTCCAAGCTCTTCTCGACCCATCCCCCGATGGCAGAACGCATCTCCCGCCTCGAAGACATGGCAGGCCACCGGTGAAGACCATCCTGAACGTCATCTGGCTCATCCTCTGCGGTGTGTGGATGTTCCTCGGCTACGTCCTCGCAGGGGCCCTCCTCTGCATCACGATCATCGGCATCCCGTTCGGCATCGCGGCCTTCCGCATCGGCGTCTACGCGCTCTGGCCGTTCGGCTACACCGCGGTCGAGCGCCGGGACGCGGGCACGGGCTCCTTCGTCGGCAATGTGCTGTGGGTGATCCTCGCGGGCTGGTGGCTGGCCCTCGGCCACATCGTCACCGGCGTGCTGCTCTGCGTGACGATCATCGGCATCCCGTTCGGCATCGCCAACTTCAAGCTGATCCCGCTGTCGCTCATGCCCCTGGGCAAGGAGATCGTGCCGACCGACCGGCCGTTCGCCGCGCGCTGAGCGCCTACCGGCGGTCCCTCGCGGTGAGCGCCTTCCGGCCGTCCGCCATACCTGACGGCCGGTCAGGAGGCCGTCCCTGCTACCCTCACCTGCGGAGGTGCCGGGTGGACGACTACGCGCTCAGTGTCGAGACGGCGGACGCCGAGCTGCCGCCCGCCCTCGCCGTCTACGCGGCGCATCTTCTGCGCCGCGCACACATCCGCGCCAACCGGGTCGCCAATCACCTCGCCCCGGAATTCGGCGTCGCGGCGGGCCAAGGCGCCTCAGGCGCGCGCGACTTCCAGATACTCGACGCGCTCGACGCCCCCGCCGCGTACTCCCAGCAGGATCTCGGCGAGCGGCTCGGCATCAACCGCACCACCATGGTCAAGCTGATCGACCGGCTGGAGCAGGCGGGCCAGGTCACCCGCGCCCGCAACCCCGGCGACCGCCGCTCGTACGTCCTCGCCCTCACCGACGACGGCCGCAGCGCCGTCAAGGCCATGGAGCCCGTGATGGCCGCGGGCGACGACCACCTCACCGCGGCCCTGACCGCCGCGGAACGCGTCCGCCTCGACGCGCTGTTGAGCACCCTGCTGGCCCGTACCCCGCCGGAGCGCGGCGTACGGCGTACGAGCCCGCTGATCGCCCAGGCGCACCATTTCGTACGGCGCCGGATCGAGGACGCGCTGACCGATGTCGGCCTCCAGGCACGGCACTTCGGCGCGCTCACCGTCCTGGCCGACGAGGCGAGTTCGCAGCAGCGGCTCGCCCGGCGGCTCGGCATCAGCGAGCAGGCGATCCTCCAGATCGTCGACGACCTGGAGAGCGCGGGCAGGGTGGTGCGCGAGCGCGACCCGCGGGACCGGCGGCGGTACGCGCTGCGGCTGACCGACGCGGGGCGGGACGCGCTGGCCACCGCACGGCGGGCCGTCGAGGCCGCCGAGACCGACATGGGCACGAGGCTCGGCACCGACGGCCGGGCGGAGCTGAAGGCGCTGCTCACCAAGATGCTGCGCGCGGAGGTCTAGATCCCGTCCCCCCTGCGACCAATCCTTTCCGCGAGCGTCCGCGAATGTCCACGAAGCCTCTCGGTACGAGGCTTCTCCGTACGAAGACCCCCCGAAGGAGAACGACCCCCCATGGCGATTGCGCAAGTCGGCACCAAGGCAACGGACTTCACGCTCCCCGACCAGACGGGCAAGCCCGTCAAGCTCAGCGATGTGCTGGGCGAGAAGGTCGTGGTGCTGTACTTCTACCCGAAGGACAACACCAGCGGCTGCACCACCGAGGCGTGCAGCTTCCGTGACAGCTACGAGAGCTTCACCGACGCGGGCGCCGAGGTGATCGGCGTCAGCTCCGACTCGGTCGAGACGCACGAGAAGTTCGCCGGCCGCCACGAGCTGCCCTTCATCCTCCTCGCCGACACCGACAAGGCCGTGCGCAAGCAGTACGGCGCCACGAGCCTGGGCGTCGTGCCCGGCCGCGTCACCTTCGTCATCGACCGCGAGGGCGTCGTCCGGCACGCGTTCTCCTCGATGATGAACATCGGCGGCCACATCGGGGACGCGCTGAAGGTGGTCAAGGAGCTTCAGTAGCCTCTCGGTTCGGTTCGGCTCGGTAATGGTTCAACTCCCGGATAGATATGCAGATTGACGATTCGGCAGGCTGACTATAGCCTCGGTGTGGCGATTCCTCCTGATCCACTGGTTCACCTAGTTCCAGGGAGACACGTTGATGACCACTCCGCACCAGCCGGGCGAGACCGTCGATCTGACGATGATGTACGCCTTCCACGACGGACTGCGGCGCGATGTGGCGATCATCGCCAAGTCCGCCGCGGTCACGGGCGACGACCCGTCCCGGCTCACCGCCACCCACTTCGGGTGGGATCTGTTCAAGCGGTTCCTGACCATCCACCACACCGCCGAGGACGACGTCCTGTGGCCGAAGCTGCGCGGCCAGTTCGCCGACCGCCCCGACGACCTCGAACTCCTTGAGGCGATGGAGGCGGAACACGACCGGATCGACCCGCTGATCGCCGCGATCGACGCGGCGTTCGCCGACGAACAGGGCGGCCACACCGCCCTCGGCGACGCCGCCGACGCCTTCGCCACCGAGCTGAACGCCCACCTCACCCACGAGGAGAGCGACGCGCTCCCGCTCATCGAGCGCGAACTGTCCCCGGCCGACTGGGCCTTGTTCGCCGACAGCCAGCGCAATCAGATCGGCCTCGGCCTCGCCCCGCGCTACATCCCGTGGCTCCTCGACGGCGCCACTCCCGAGCGCGTCGCCGAAGTCCTGGCGATCTTCCCCCCGCCGCTGGCCGCCCAGTACCGCACGGCCTGGAAGCAGCAGTACGCCGAACTCAACCCGTGGGCGGCCGACTTCGGCACGCCGTGACGTACCGCGCCGCCGGTTGAGCGCGCGCTGCCGGTTGAGCCCACGCCGCCGGAGACCCGCACTGCTAGGGTCGAACGCCGACGGCCGGACCCGATGGCCGCACCCACACCCGAGGGGGAATTCCCGTGCCTGCTGGGGCCTACGAGGGTGTGCCGCGCGACGGCGTGGCGTACGAGGGCCTGACGTACGACGGCGTGACGTACGAGGGCGCGGTCGCGGAACCGGCGACGCGCGAGTGGTGCGCGCGCTCCCGCCGGCGGCTGCGGACCCTGCTGATCGTCAGCGCCGCGGGCATCCCCGGCTGGGCCCTGGTCTTCGCCTTCCTCGACGTCTTCCTCGACATCGACGTCACCTGGCTCGCGTACGTCCTCATGACGGCCTCGATGCTCGGCCTCGGCTGGTGGGCCCTGATACAGCCGCGCTACAAGCGGTACTGGCGGGTCCTTCAGGTCTACCCCTGGCAGCGCCTGGACGGCGTCGCCCAAGTGGCCGACAACGGTGTGCCGTTCTTCCGGCTGCCCGTGCCCGGCAACCCGGACAAGGACGTCAGCATCCGGGTCCGCTTCCCCGACGTCCGCCGCTGGCGGCGGGTGCTCGGCGAGAACGCCAAGCGCGAGGTCTGGTTCGCGGGCGACCCCAGGATCGGGGGAGTGCTCGCGCTGCCGGGGCCGCGCGGGGTGAGTCTGGTCAGGCAGGGCGGGGCCGCCGGAGCCGCCGAGCGGACCAACGCGGCCCGCGGCGGCGGCCCGGCGATCCGGGACATCGGCGACGAGGCGCTGCGCCGGGCGCGGGCCGCCGGTTTCGGCGACCCGCGGTACGACGTGGCCGTACGGCGCGGCCCGTAGTCGTCCCGCTCAGTGCCCGGCCGGCGGCCCGTAGCCGTCCGGCTCAGTGCCGGCCGGTGCGGTAGCCGCCGCCCGAGTTGCCGAAGCCGGTGAGCGTGCCGAAGCCGATGTTCTCGATGGTGAAGTCCTTGCCGAAGACCGTGCTCTTGACGGTCTCCTTCGTCACCGACGTCACCAGCCCCTTCGTGGCGCCGATGAGCGTCTTCCCGCGCTGCGTCAGGCCGTTCATGTCCATCGACAGGTGGCCCAGCGCACGGCGTTCGGCGCCCGACATCGCGGAGATCGGGCCGCTGTAGTAGAGCCGGGGGATCTTGGCGAAGCCCTTGTCGACCAGCGGCGAGATCCCGGCGCCGATGGTGTTGCCCGCGAGGTTGGCCAGGAAGTTCTTCTTGACGTTCGTCCAGCCGCCGTTCATGGCGTCCTTGAGGGTGTCCTTGCCCAGGCCCTTGGCGAAGCCGAAGGCGACCTTGCGGAAGCCGCTGAGGTCTTCGCCGTACTTCCACACCTTGATGACGTTCTGGTACTTCCGCTCGGCCTGGAGGATCTTGACCGCCCACTTCAGCTTGCCGATCTCACCCGCCTTGACCAGCATGCTGACCTTGCCCATCACCGGGATGCAGTCCAGCGCGGCGAACAGCAGATCGCCCCAACCCGCCTTGCCCTGAATGAACTTCACCAAGGTGTCGGCGAAGACCAGCAAGGCCGCGGCCAGCACGATCCAGGCCAGCGGGCCGCCGATGAACAGCAGCAGGATGCCGCCGATGGCGACGATCACCTTGAGGATCGGGAGGATGACGCTCCACGCCTTGACCAGGAAGTCCCCGAGCTTCTGGTACCACTTCTTGTTGTGGATGCCGACGTCGGAGGCGTGGTCGAGGTCCTTCTTGAGGACGTCCACCGCGGTGCCGTGGTTGGTACCGGCCTCCTGCGCCTTCTTGCGCAGCTCGGCCAACTGCTGCTGAATACCGGACACCTGGCCCGCGACCTGGTTCTTGTGGGCGTCGGCCTGCTGGGCGTTGCGGACCGCCTGGCGGACCTTGTCCGGGTCGGGCGGCGGAACGTTCCCGCCGGTGGTCGCGGTTGGTTCCTTGGAGCCGGAGCTCGGAGCGGAGCCGTCGAGCTTCGCCCTGGCGTCGCCCGCCGTGGTCGCGTCGACCTGCGCGCGGGCCAACTCGGTCTGCTTCGCGGCCAGATCGTCGCGCAGCAGGCGCGCCTGGGACAACGCGCCGTCGGCGGTGGACTGTTCGGTCTCCACCGAGCCGGCGAAGGTCACCAAGGCGTCGCCGGCCGCGCCGTAGGAGTCGTGGAGCTTGCCCAACTGCCCCGGAAGCTTGCCTATTTGACCGCGGAACGCCTCGGCGGCCTTGCCGTTCCACTCGGCGAGCGCCTGGTCCTTCGCCGCGCCGCTGAGTAGCGAGTGCACGGTCGCCACGTCCTCGGCGAAGGTCTGGAAGCGCCTGCCCTCGGCCCTGATCTCGTAGACGTCACCGGGAGTGGGGTCGCTGTCGAGGTCGAGATGGTGCCAGTCGGTGGGTCGGGTCACGGCTCAGCTCACCCTCCCGGCGGACCCGGCGGAGGGGTCGTCGTCGGCGTACACGAAGCGAAAGGTCTCGGTGATGCCGTCGAACAGCTCCAGCATCGGCTCGGCGAGCGCGAGTTGGGAGGTCGCCCCGCTGATCACCGCGACCCGCGGGTCGCCGCCGGGGAACGGTACGAAGGTCTGCATCAGCACCATCCGGACCATACGGTCGTCGTCCGGCAACTCGATGTCGTCGATGCCCTCGCTGCGCGCCGCGGAACCCGCGTCCGGCAGCTCCACCAGCTTGATCCGGCGCCACGGGTCGGTCGGCCTGCGGCCCGCGGCGACCGGCTTGAGCGCCGCCACCAGCGCCGCCAGATTGCCGTCGGGCCCGTCGTCCGCCCGGTCGTCGGCTTCCAGGACCGCGATCGTGAGGCTCGCCGTCAGCGGCGCCTCGTCGCTCAGGTCGGCCAGCGCGCCGAAGTACAGCACCCCGGTCTGCCACGCCTCGTCGGCCGTACGGGTCAGCGTGCGGATGAGCGCCGTCCTGGAGTCGGCCAACTCCGGCCGTTCCCGCACCCGTTCGCGTACGACCTCACGTATCGACTCGTCGCGCGTGGCCGGATGGATGTCGAATTCGTACCAGGAACTGGGTACCAGGATGTTCACCCCGCGCACCGGCGACGTGCCGGAGGGGGCGGAAGAGGACACGGTCACGGCTGACCGCCGCCCTCGTGCTTGGCCAGCGCGTCCTTCAGCTCCTGGTCGGTCTTGGTGATCTCGTCCACGACGGCCTGCGCCATCTTCGCGACGCTCTCCAGGCCGCTGTCGATCTCCTTGCGGCCGTCCTTCCAGCCGTGCATGAAGCCGTCGAGCGCGTCGTGCGCCCTGGACGAGCCCAACTCCCCGTTGCCGAGGGCGCGATCGACCTGCCCGGTGTCGTCCATCCGCGTCTTGACCGATCTCAGCCCCGTTGCCAGGTCGCTGAGTCCGATCAGACTTATCGTCAGATCTCCTTTGGCGGACATGCCTGGTACTTCCCCGTTCCCCGTTGCCTGTCGTGGCCAGGCAGCCTATCGCCGGGGGCGCGGGCGCCACAGGGATTCGGCGGCCTCGGGGATTCGGCGTCCGCGTGGATTCGGCGTCCGCGGGGAACCGGCGGGAGAGCCGCGACGCCGGCCGCGGCCTCCCGGCGTGGAATCAGCGGTAGTTGACGAACTGGAGGGCGAAGTCGAGGTCCTTGCCCTTGAGCAGGGCCTGGACGGACTGGAGGTCGTCGCGGCTCTTGGAACTGACGCGCAGCTCCTCGCCCTGGACCTGGGCCTTGACGCCCTTGGGACCCTCGTCCCTGATGATCTTCGCGACCTTCTTGGCGTTCTCCTGGGAGATGCCTTCCTCGATCGAGGCGAAGATCTTGTACTCCTTGCCGGAGAGCTGCGGCTCGCCCGCGTCCAGCGCCTTCAGCGAGATTCCCCGCTTGACCAGCTTGGTCTCGAAGACGTCCAGGATCGCCTTCACGCGCTCCTCGGAGTTCGCCTCCATCAGGATCTTCTCGCCCGACCAGGCGATCGAGGCCCCGACGTTCTTGAAGTCGTACCGCTGCGAGATCTCCTTGGCGGCCTGGTTGAGGGCGTTGTCGACCTCCTGCCGCTCGACCTTCGAGACGATGTCGAAACTGGAGTCGGCCATCTTCAGTGGGCTCCTTGGGTATCGCTTGTCTGTCTTCCATCACATCCGCGGCCCGATCCCCGGACCACCATCGTCAAAGACTAGCCACCTGATCCGGCGGCACCGCCCGCGAGCGGTGATCAATCCGGTGGCGAACCACCCCCGCGGATCGGGTATCGTTTACGTCGTCGCCACGGCGCCCCGCACCCAGCGGATCCGCGGCTTCATCCCATGGCGGTATGCCCGAGTGGCCAATGGGAACGGACTGTAAATCCGTCGGCTATGCCTACCGTGGTTCGAATCCACGTGCCGCCACATCATGAGAACGGCCCCCCGGCCTGCTGAAGAGCAGGGCGGGGGGCCGTTCTGCTGTGTGTGGTCAGACGGTTGTGGCGGTGCGGAGGGCTTCGGGGACGGTGTCGGCGCCGGAGACGAGTTCGAGGGTGAGGCCGGCGGTGGCGGGGGTCAGCAGGAGACCGGCGAGGACGGCGGCGACGTCGTCGCGGGGGATGGAGCCGCGGCCGGTGGAGGCGGCGAGGCGGACGCGGCCGGTGCCGGGGTCGTTGGTCAGGGCGCCGGGGCGCACGATCGTCCAGTCCAGGGCCGTACGCGCGCGGATGTCGTCGTCGGCCGCGCCCTTGGCGCGCAGGTACTCGGTGAAGACGGGGTCGCCGCCGCTCGCCCGGACGTCGGCGCCCATCGAGGAGACCACCAGACAGCGCCGTACGCCCGCCTGTTCGGCCGCGTCGGCGAAGAGCACGGCCGCCGCGTGGTCGACGGTGTGCTTGCGGGCGGCCCCGCTGCCCGCACCCGCGCCCGCCGCGAAGACGGCCGCCTCGGCGCCCTCCAGGACGGCGGCCACCTCCGCGACCGTCGCCGATTCGAGGTCCAGGACGACCGGCTCGGCGCCCGCCGCCCGCAAGTCGTCTGCCTGGGCCGGGTTACGGATCAGCCCGACCACACTGTCACCGCGCTCGGCGAGCAACCGCTCAAGCCGCAGCGCGATCTGTCCATGTCCACCAGCGATCACCATGCGCATGGACGCGACGCTACGCCTCGCGGTGCGACTGACGCGGGAGGTCGAGCGCGGCCTCGCCCGCCGAGTCGCAGTACTCGCGCACCGCGCTCGTCCGGGAGACCACCCGGCCGCGGTGGATGACGATCCGGCTGTACGCCAGGGAGAGCACCGCCTCGACCCCCTCCCCGCGCACCGCCAGCAGTTCGGCGGGGAAACCGGCCTCGACCCGTACCTCCGGCAGCCCGAGCACGGCCCGCGCCCGGCCGCTGACCGCCGCGTACGCCTGCGTCGCGCCGCACTCGCCGTAGGAGGCGAGCAGGAAGGCGGCCTCCAGCGGATCGCCGCGGCCGACCGGATTGGCCAGGTCGCCCAACGCGCCGCTGCCCGCCGTGACCCGGACGCCCGCCGCGCGCAGACGGCGCACCGGGGTGTGCGGGCCGCCGCCACGGCGTACGGAGTCCAGCGCGCCGCAGCCGCCCTGGGGGAGCGCGGTGACGGAAATCCCTGCGGCGGCCAGTCTCTGCGCGGCGCAGTCGATTGCCTCCGGCGGCAGCGCGCCGAGACCCTGGCACGGGCCGAGGGTGACGCCCGGCCGCAGACCGCCCGCCATCGCGGCGAGCCGGGCCAGCCGCGCCGGGTCGTCGGCCGCGGTGTGCAGGTCGACGGGGAGCCCGAACTCGGCGGCGAGCGAGAAGACGGCCTCGGCGTACCCGCTCGGGTCCGGGTCCAGATCGGGACAGCCGCCGACCACCGCGGCGCCCATCTTCAGCGCGTCACGCAGCATCGCGAGCCCGTCCGCGCCCGCCGCGCCGGTCAGCAGCCGCGGTACGGCGACGGTGTGCAGGTCGACGAGCCCGCGCAGCGCCCGCCGCGCCTGGAGCACGGCTTCGAGCGCCTGCAACCCCTGGACGTCGCCGATCCGCACATGGCTGCGCAAAGCGGTGGCGCCGTGGCCGAGTTGGAGCAGCGCGGCCTCGGTGGCGCGGCGCTGCACATCGGCGGGATCGTCGGAGGGCGGCCCCGCGGCGCCCGCGGTCAGCGCCAGGTCGAGATGCGCGTGCGGCTCGGCCGGCGCGGGCAGCAGCAGGTATCCGCGCAGGTCGATACGGGTGCCGTCGGCCGGACGTCGCGACCCGTCGGCGGTACGGCCCGCGGCGGGCGCGAGGCTGCCGGCGGTGCCCACGGCCTCGATCCGGGGGCCGCTGAGCCGTACGTCCACGGTCCGGCCGTCGGTCAGCCGGGCGCCGCACAGCAGCAGGGTGGCGGTTTCTGCGGCGGTGCGGGCACTGTCGCGAGGGCTGTCGGTCATCGCGCTCCTCCGGTGCGTGCAGGGCGGGCGGCGGGAGGCAAGATCACGCAAAGCCGAGCTTAGGGGGCAGCACGGCACACACCTGACAGCAGGGCATTAGTCGTACCGGTAGGGGTCGTGGGACGGGGCACACGGTGCGGGCGGGCGCGGTTCCGTGCGGAGGGCGAGCGCGGGTGCGGCTCCGGCGGCTCCGGCGGTCGTCGCCACCGCGGCGGCGCGGGCGGACCGCCGTCGCGATGGCGCGAACAGGCCCTCGTACGGGGCCCGTCGGCCGCCCGGCGCGGGGCGGCCGGGAGGTGATCAAGCCCTGATCAGGGGGTGGGCGGGACGCCCCGCGACGCCCGATGTGCCCTGCCCGATACGGATTTCACGTATCGCGGCGGACCGTGTAATGTCTTCCTCGCTCGCCCCAATAGCTCAGTCGGTAGAGCGTCTCCATGGTAAGGAGAAGGTCTACGGTTCGATTCCGTATTGGGGCTCTGATGGATCGGTTCCCCGCCACCAGGCGGGGGCCAGTTCGTCAAAGCGGCGTAGCTCAGTCGGTAGAGCAAGCGGCTCATAATCGCTGTGTCACCGGTTCAAGTCCGGTCGCCGCTACTCACCGTAGCCGATTGTGGGATCGGTCCCTCAGTCGGCTACTATTCTCATGTTCAAATCACCCCCGTTCGTCAAGGAGCACTCACGTGGCCGCCACAGACGTCCGCCCGAAGATCACGCTGGCCTGCGTGGAGTGCAAGGAGCGGAACTACATCACCAAGAAGAACCGGCGCAACGACCCGGACCGTCTTGAGATGAAGAAGCACTGCCCGCGCTGCAACGCGCACACCGCGCACCGCGAAACGCGCTGACACCAGGCCGTAGCAGTACCGCGAGGCCGTCCCCGTCACCGGGGGCGGCCTCGACGTATTGCCCGGTGGGAGCCGTACGGATCAGCTGAACCGTTACGCCGCCCCCTGCCACCCCCCGCGACCCCCCGCGCCCGTACGACTTCCGTACGTATGTCGTACGCTGCCCCCGATCCCGCCCGCTTCCCGCACCGGAGGTGCCGATGGCTCTGGACCAGTCCTTCGTGGGGCGGAGCTATCCGCCCACCGCCGCCTACGAGGTGGGCCGGGAGAAGATCCGCGAATTCGCCGAGGCGGTCGGGGACGCCAACCCGGCGTACGTGGACGCGGACGCGGCCAAGGCGCTCGGGCACCGCGATGTGATCGCCCCGCCGACCTTCGCCTTCTCGATCACCTTCAAGGCCGCGGGCCAGGTCGTCCAGGACCCGGAGCTGGGCCTCGACTACAGCCGGGTCGTGCACGGCGACCAGAAGTTCGCCTACACGCGCCCGGTCATGGCGGGCGACCGGCTCTCGGTCACCTCCACCATCGAGGCGATCAAGTCCCTGGCGGGCAACGACATCATCGACATCCGCGGCGAGGTCCACGACGAGTCCGGCGAGCACGTGGTGACCGCCTGGACGAAGCTGGTCGCCCGCGCGGCGGAGGGTGCGGCATGACGGCGACGATCGGTTACGCGGACGTCGAGGTCGGCACCGAACTGCCCGCGCGGACCTTCCCGGTGAGCCGTGCCACGCTCGTGCAGTACGCGGGCGCGTCCGGTGACTTCAACCCGATCCACTGGAACGAGAAGTTCGCCCGCGAGGTCGGCCTGCCCGACGTCATCGCGCACGGCATGTTCACCATGGCCGAGGCGATCCGGGTGGTCACGGACTGGGCCGGCGACCCGGGAGCGGTCGTCGAGTACGGCGTGCGGTTCACCAAGCCCGTCGTCGTGCCGAACGACGAGCAGGGCGCGCTCATCGAGGTGACCGCGAAGGTCGCCGCCAAACTGGACGACCAGCGGGTGCGCGTCGATCTCACCGCGATGTCCGCGGGCCAGAAGGTGCTGGGCATGTCCCGCGCCGTGGTCCGGCTCGCCTGAGACGGAGAAGCGCAGGTAAGGGGTACCCATCCAGGTGGGCGCCCCTTACGTTTGCCCGTGTCTCACGTATCGCGCCTCCCGCCTTCCGGTTGACAGGTTAGTTATTGACCACTAACTTACTCGTATGGTCAGGATGAGCGCAGAGGAGAGGCGCGAGAGCGTCATCCGCGCGGCGATGAGCGAATTCGCCCGCGGCGGCTACAACGGCACGTCCACCGAGACGATCGCCCGCCGGGTGGGCGTCTCGCAGCCGTATCTCTTCCGCCTCTTCCCGAACAAGGAGGCCATGTTCCTGGCGGCGGCCACCTACTGCCTGGAATCGACGCGCAAGGCTTTCGCCGACGTGGCCGAGGAGGAGACGGACCACGAGGGCAAGCTCAAGGCGATGGGGGACGCGTATCAGACGCTGATCTCCGACGACCCGGAGCGGCTGCTGATGCAGATGCAGATGTATGTCGCGGTCGCCGCCGCGGAGGCGACCGGTGACCACGAGTTCGGCCGTTCCATCCGTGAGGGGTGGGAGGCGCTGTGGGAGACCCTGCATCTGGAGCTGGGTGCGGATGTCGAGCAGACCACGCAGTTCCTCGCCTACGGAATGTTGATCAACACCCTGGTGTCGCTGGGCTTCCCGGCCGACCACCGTATCTGGGAGGGCCTGCACGAGACGGCCCATCCCGAGTGAGGCGCCTTTCGGGGCGCGGAACCGGCGCGTTTTTCTGTCCGCTGAAGTTAGTCATCGATAACTAACCGTACGGCTCGAAGCCGTCGCAGTACCCACTCCACAGGGGGAGTCATGACCCAGCAAGCAGCAGAAGGCCGCAGGCCAGGCACCGCCGCCTGGGCTCTGATCATCACCAGCGTCGCCGGATTCATGGCGGCCCTCGACAATCTCGTGGTCACCACCGCACTGCCGTCCATCCGCAAGGACCTCGGCGGGGCGCTGTCCGACCTCGAATGGACGGTGAACGCCTACACGCTCACCTTCGCCGTCCTGCTGATGTTCGGCGCGGCGCTCGGCGACCGCTTCGGCCGCCGCAAGCTCTTCCTCACCGGCCTCACGATCTTCACCGGCGCCTCCGCCGCGGCGGCGCTCGCGCCCACCATCACCATGCTCATCGCCTTCCGCGCACTCCAGGGCGTCGGCGCCGCGATCATGATGCCGCTCACGCTGACGCTGCTCACCGCGGCGGTGCCGGCCGAGCGCCGGGGTGCCGCGTTCGGCATCTGGGGCGCCGTCAACGGCCTCGCCGTCGCCAGCGGCCCGCTCATCGGCGGCAGCCTGACCGAACACATCTCCTGGCAGTGGATCTTCTGGCTGAACGTTCCGCTCGGCATCGCCCTCATCCCGCTGGCCCGGCTGCGCCTCAACGAGTCCACCGCGCCCGGCGCCCGGCTCGACCCGCGCGGCACCGCGCTCATCAGCCTCGGGCTGTTCGGCGTCGTCTACGCGCTGGTCAACGCCACGACCAAGGGGTGGACCAGCGGGCCGGTGCTCGGCGGGCTCATCGGCGGCGCGGCGCTCGTCGCCGCCTTCATCCGGCACGGGGCGACCTCGCCGAACGCCATGCTGCCGATGCGGCTGTTCCGCAGCCGCGGGTTCTCGGCCATCAACGCGGCCAGCATGCTGATGTTCACCGGGATGTTCGGGTCGATCTTCCTGCTCAGCCAGTTCCTGCAGAACGTCGTCGGCTACTCGCCGACCGAGGCCGGGCTGCGCATGCTGCCGTGGACCGGTATGCCGATGATCGTCGCGCCGATCGCCGGGATTCTCTCCGACCGGATCGGGGGGCGGCCGGTGGTCGCGGCCGGGCTCGCCCTTCAGGCGATCGGGCTCGGGTGGTTCGCGACGATCATCTCGCCGGACGTCTCCTATCTGGCGCAGCTTCCCGCGCTGATCATCAGTGGGGCCGGGATGGCGCTGTTCGTGGCGCCGGCCACGGCGTTGGTGATGGGGAGTGTGCGGGGGGCCGAGCAGGGAATCGCCTCCGGGGCCAACAACGCGCTGCGTGAGGTGGGGGGAGCGCTCGGGATCGCGGTGCTGGGCTCGATCTTTTCCGCGCAGGGCGGGTACGGGTCGGCTGACGCCTTTGTCAACGGGTTGACGCCTGCGCTGTGGGTCGGTGCCGCCGTTCTCGGTGTCGCCACGGTCGCGGCCCTCCTCCTTCCCCGCCGTCCCTCGCCCCCCTCCCTCGACTCCACCCCGTCCTCCTCCCCCTCCCCTTCCCCCCGCGACCTCCAGCCCACCGCCTAGCCCTTTCCTCCTTCCCTGACCCCCGCTCCCGCCCCGGGCGCGGGGGTCAGCCCTTTCTTCCCCCGCCCTGTCCCTGGTGTCGGTCCCGGTCCGGGGTACCTCCTCGAAATCCGTAACACCTGGCCCCGCGTATCCAGTGACCTTCTTGTCAACGTATTTCTGCGGGGGCACCCCGCCCCGTCCCCTCCGCTCCGTCGCCGCCTGACGGTCCGCCGTGGGGGAGGGCGGGAGGGAGGGGTGGGCGGGTAACGCCCCCACCGGTACGGCTGCGGCTACGGCTACGGCTACGGGTGCGGGTGGCGGTTCGCGGTGGGTGGGGGTTGGCCCTCCTGGTCGGGCTACGGGGCCTCCGGGGGGTTTGAGGATGGGGGTTTGTGGTGGTGGGAGTTGGGGTCGGCTCCTTGTGCGGTTGGGGGTGGGGGCTGGGGTTTTGGTTCGTCTGGGGGCGGTTCGCCCGAAGGACCCCCCAGCCCATCAGCCACAACGGACAGGCGACCGCCGACGGGCCCGGCCCCCACCCACCCCCCTCCCCGGCCACCCCCACCGGACAGGCGGACGCCGACGGACCCGGAGGGGACGGGGCGGGGTGCCCCCGCAGAAATACGTTGACAAGAAGGTCACCGGATACGAGGGGCCAGGTGATACGGATTTCGAGGAGGTACCCCGGACCGGCACCGACCAGGCACAGGCGGCACCCGCAGACGGAGAAAGCACCCGCACGGGTGGGCGGGCGGGAAAAGAAGAGAAAGGGCGGGACCCCTAGGGTGAGGGGGTGGACGTAATGGAGAAGGCGCCGCTGGCCCCGCTGACAACCTTCCGCCTCGGCGGCCCCGCCCACCGCCTGATCACGGCGGCCTCAGACGCCGAAGTCACCGCCGCCGTCGCGGCGGCGGACACCACCGGCACCCCCCTGCTGATCGTCGGCGGCGGCAGCAACCTCCTCGTGGGCGACCGCGGCTTCGCGGGCACGGCCCTACGGATCGCCACCCGCGGCCTGACCCTCGACGGCACCTCGCTTGAGGTCGCCGCGGGCGAGACCTGGAGCGACGTCGTGGCCCGGACCGTCGCCGCCGGCCTGGCCGGAATCGAGTGCCTGGCGGGCATCCCCGGCTCGGCGGGGGCGACGCCGATCCAGAACGTCGGCGCCTACGGCCAAGAGGTGTCGACGACGATCACCGAGGTCGTCGCGTACGACCGCGAGACCCGCGAGACGGTGACGCTGGCGAACGACGCGTGCGCCTTCTCGTACCGCCACAGCCGCTTCAAGGCGGAGCCGCACCGCTTCGTCGTCCTGCGCGTCCGCTTCGGTCTTGAGGACGCGGGCGGGCTCTCCGCCCCGGTGAAGTACGCGGAGACGGCCCGCGCCCTGGGCGTGGAACCCGGCGACCGGGTGCCCCTGGAGAAGGCGCGGGAGACGGTGCTCGCGCTGCGCGCGGGCAAGGGCATGGTGCTGGACGAGGCCGACCACGACACCTGGTCGGCGGGCTCCTTCTTCACCAACCCGATCCTGACCGCCCCGGAGCACGCCGCGTTCCTGGAGCGGGCGAAGGAGCGGCTCGGCCAGGACACGGCGCCGCCCTCGTACCCGGCGGGCGAGGCCGGCCAGGGCCTCACGAAGCTCTCGGCGGCCTGGCTGATCGACAAGGCGGGGTTCACCAAGGGGTACGGCAGCGGCCCGGCGCGGATCTCCACCAAGCACACGCTCGCGCTGACCAACCGCGGCGGCGCGACCGCCGAGGACCTGCTGGCGCTGGCCCGCGAGGTGCGCGACGGCGTGCACGCGGCGTTCGGCGTGACCCTGGTCAACGAGCCGGTCCTGGTCGGCGTCAGCCTGTAGACCCCAGCCAGCCCCCGTCCGAACAGACCCCAGCAGCACAGACCTCAGCAGCACAGACCCCAGCCGGCAGGCGTCACTCGGCGGGCTTGGCCACCCACTCGTCGATGCCGGTCAGCAGCCGCTGCCGTACGTCCTGCGGCGCGCGGGAGGCCCGTACCGACTGCCGGGCCAGTTCGGCCAGTTCGGCGTCGGTGAAGTCGTGCGAGGCGCGGGCGATCTCGTACTGGGCGGCGAGCCGGGAGCCGAAGAGCAGCGGGTCGTCGGCGCCGAGCGCCATCGGGACGCCCGCCTCGTACAGGGTGCGCAGCGGTACGTCCTCGGCCTTCTCGTACACGCCGAGCGCGACGTTGGAGGCCGGGCAGACCTCGCAGGTGATGCCCTTCTCGGCGAGGCGGCGCAGCAGCCGCGGGTCCTCTGCGGCGCGGACCCCGTGCCCGATACGGCCCGCGTACAGGTCGTCGACGCAGTCGCGGACGCTGGAGGGCCCCGCCAGTTCCCCGCCGTGCGGGGCCGCGAGCAGGCCGCCGTCCCGGGCGATGGCGAAGGCGCGGTCGAAGTCCCGTGCCAGACCGCGCCGTTCGTCGTTGGAGAGCCCGAAGCCGACCACGCCGCGGTCGGCGTACCGGACGGCGAGCCGGGCCAGCGTACGGGCGTCCAGCGGGTGCTTCATGCGGTTGGCGGCGACGACCACGGCCATGCCGACCCCGGTGTCCCGCGAGGCGGTGTGCACGGCGTCCAGGACGATCTCCATCGTGGGGATCAGCCCGCCGAGCCGCGGCGCGTACGAGGTCGGGTCGACCTGGATCTCCAGCCAGCCGGAGCCGTCCGCCGCGTCCTCCTCGGCGGCCTCGCGGACCAGCCGCTGGATGTCCTCCGGGGTGCGCAGGCAGGAGCGGGCGATGTCGTACAGCCGCTGGAAGCGGAACCAGCCGCGCTCGTCGGTGGCCCGGAGCTTGGGGGGTTCGCCCGAGGTCAGCGCCTCGGGGAGGTGCACGCCGTGCCGGTCGGCCAGTTCCAGGAGCGTGCTGGGGCGCATGGAGCCGGTGAAGTGCAGATGCAGATGTGCCTTGGGGAGCTGACGGACCTCGCGTGCCATTCCAAGATCCTGCTATACGACAGCCCCCGTCCGGTACCACTTTCTCCGAACGGGGGCTTGGCCGAATGCAAAAACGGATCGCCGCGGCGTCCGAAGAGGCTCAGTCCTTCGCCTCGCCCAGCAGCTTCTGGAGCCGCGAGACGCCCTCTTCCAGGTCCTCGTCGCCGAGCGCGTACGAAAGCCGCAGGTAGCCGGGGGTGCCGAACGCCTCACCGGGGACGACCGCGACCTCGGCCTCGTCCAGGATCAGCGCGGCCAGCTCGACGGAGTCGGCCGGGCGCTTGCCGCGGATCTCCTTGCCGAGCAGCGCCTTCACCGACGGGTAGACGTAGAACGCGCCCTCGGGCGTCGGGCAGACGACGCCGTCGATCTCGTTGAGCATCCGCACGATGGTGCGGCGGCGGCGGTCGAAGGCGGTCCGCATCTCGGCGACCGCGTCCAGATTCCCCGAGACGGCGGCCAGCGCGGCGACCTGCGCGACGTTGGAGACGTTCGAGGTGGCGTGCGACTGGAGGTTCGTCGCGGCCTTGACCACGTCCTTCGGGCCGATGATCCACCCGACCCGCCAGCCGGTCATGGCGTACGTCTTCGCCACGCCGTTGACCACGACGCACTTGTCGCGCAGCTCGGGCACGGCGGTCGGCAGCGAGGTGAACGTCGCGTCGCCGTACACCAGGTGCTCGTAGATCTCGTCGGTCAGCACCCACAGGCCGTGCTCGACGGCCCAGCGGCCGATCGCCTCGGTGTCGGCGGCGCTGTACACGGCGCCGGTGGGGTTGGACGGCGAGACGAACAGCACGACCTTGGTGCGCTCGGTGCGGGCCGCTTCGAGCTGCTCGACCGAGACCCGGTAGCCGGTGGTCTCGTCCGCGACGACCTCGACCGGCACGCCGCCCGCGAGCCGGATCGACTCGGGGTAGGTGGTCCAGTACGGGGCGGGCACGATGACCTCGTCACCCGGGTCGAGGATCGCGGCGAACGCCTCGTAGATGGCCTGCTTGCCGCCGTTGGTGACCAGCACCTGCGAGGGCTCGACCTCGTAGCCGGAGTCGCGGAGCGTCTTGGCGGCGATGGCCGCCTTCAGCTCGGGCAGACCGCCGGCCGGGGTGTAGCGGTGGTACTTCGGGTTGCGGCACGCCTCCACCGCGGCTTCGACGATGTAGCCGGGCGTCGGGAAATCGGGCTCTCCCGCGCCGAATCCGATGACCGGGCGCCCGGCGGCCTTGAGGGCCTTGGCCTTGGCGTCGACGGCCAGCGTCGCGGACTCGGAGATCGACCCGACGCGGGCCGACACCCGACGGTCGGTGGGAGACTGTACGGGGGGAGTAGCTGCGCTCATGACTGCATGGTCCCAGACGCGGGGGAGGCCCGGCACCGGGTTTGCGGACCTGTCCGCACTGTGAACACAGCCCTTCGGCACCCCGTCGTCAGCTGGTCGGCAGCTCGTCGGCAGCTTGTCGCAACGTCAACGGAACGCGGCCGGAACCTGATCGGACGCAAGGCGTTCGACGGAGGGCCGCGAAACACGTACACTCATCCGTCGATGGCCTTCCCACCGGCACCGCGGTTCCGCAATGCTGCGGTACGTTGGGGGAGTCGCAAAGGGTCGTAGCTCAATTGGTAGAGCACTGGTCTCCAAAACCAGCGGTTGTGGGTTCGAGTCCCTCCGACCCTGCTCCACACGTCACCCGACGGACGTGGGCAGGTAAAGCACTCGCCGTACCGCGCGACGGGCGCGACACGGCCACGACCCGGAGTCAGGTGAGGACGTAGTGACTGAGATCACGGACTCCATCGAGGCCCCTGAGCCTGACACATCCGAGGACGACGACACTCGGAAGCCCCGCCGCGGCGGCAAGCGCGGCAAGAAGGGCCCCCTCGGTCGGCTGGCGCTCTTCTACCGCCAGATCGTCGCGGAACTCCGCAAGGTCGTCTGGCCGAGCCGCAACGACCTGATCACCTACACCACAGTGGTGATTGTCTTCGTTGTCGTCGTCATCGGTCTCGTCAGCGTGATTGACTGGGGATTCTCGAAGCTCGTCTCGTACGTCTTCGGCTGATCCCGCGGTGGGCGCCGGTCCACGGGCGCCTGTCCGCATGTTCCACCCCTTGAAGTCAGGAAGAAGCAGTCACCGTGTCTGACCCGAACGTGAACGACGCCGGCGAAACCGTTGAGGGCGACGACACCGCGCTCGACATCGTCGAGGCCGCCGACGGCGAGATCGACCAGGCCGAGGCTGCCGACCTGAACGCCGGCGAAGCCGCCGAGCAGGCCGCCGTCCACGAGGACGAGGACGAGGAAGCCGCCGAGGCCGCCACGGACGAGGCGGCCGACGAGTCCGATGAGGACGCCGGGGACGCCGAGGCCGAGGACGACGGCGAGGCCGCCGAGGCCGAGGACGACGGCGAGGCCGCCGTGTCGGAGCCGGTCGTGGACGCGGTCGCCGCCTTCCGCGAGGAGCTTCGCACCCTGCCCGGCGAGTGGTACGTGATCCACACCTACGCCGGTTACGAGAACCGCGTGAAGTCCAATCTGGAGCAGCGCGCCGTCTCGCTCAACGTCGAGGACTACATCTACCAGGCGGAAGTTCCCCAGGAAGAAGTCGTCCAGATCAAGAACGGCGACCGCAAGACCATTCGGCAGAACAAGCTCCCCGGCTACGTGCTGGTGCGCATGGACCTGACGAACGAGTCGTGGGGCGTCGTCCGCAACACCCCCGGTGTCACCGGCTTCGTCGGCAACGCGTACGACCCGTACCCGCTGACCCTCGACGAGATCGTGAAGATGCTCGCCCCCGAGGTGGAGGCCGCGGCCGAGGCCGCCGCCATCGCCGAGGGCACCGCCCAGCCGCGCAAGGTCGAGGTCCAGGTGCTGGACTTCGAGGTCGGCGACTCGGTCACCGTCACCGACGGCCCCTTCGCGACGCTCCAGGCGACGATCAACGAGATCAACGCCGACTCGAAGAAGGTCAAGGGCCTGGTCGAGATCTTCGGCCGCGAGACCCCGGTCGAGCTGAGCTTCGACCAGATCCAGAAGAACTGACCCGGATCATCGGCGGAAGACGCCCCTACCAGCGGTTCACCCGCCGGTAGGGGCGTTTTTCACGCCGCGTGTGCCGTCCTGCGCGTGTCCCGTCCTGCGCGTGTGCCGTCCTGCGGGTGTCCCGTACGTCCACGTGGCGATCCGTGGAGATCTTCGTACGGGGACGGTTGTCTCCGTTGTATGACAGCGGTCACCGTCGGGCCACAGCGGACGCACATCGGAAACCCCGGGCGGGGGGAGAGCTGTCCTGGTGGTTGTAGCCGACGCGGACAACCGCTCTACCGACAGGGGATCTCCATGAACCGCCGCCGCACCGCCATCGCCGTCGTCCTCGGTACCGCCGCCGCGTTCCTCGCGACCGCCTGCGGGCCGTCGGACACCGGTTCGAGCGCGCCGGCGAACTCCGGAACCCCGGCCACGTCCTCCTCGGCCCCCGCCGCCCCCTCGGCCTCGGCGCCCGCGATGCCCTCGCCCAAGGCCACCGTGCCGACCGGCACGGGTGACAAGGGGAGCACGGGCGGCTCAGGGAAGACCACGGCGCCCGCCGCGACGGGCGCCAAGGATCCGGCCAAGGGGGCGTCCCCGATCCGTACGACGAAGCTGGTCGACGGCAGCACCGCCAAGATCTACAAGCTCGGCGACACGCACTACTACGCCAAGGTCATCGCCAACGGTGAACTCTTCACCTCGCTGGAGACCACGAACGGGCATGTGGACGGCGTCGACGCCAACGACATGTTCATCGTGCTCGACCTGGACGGCACCATCCACTCCTGGACGGGCGGCGCCCAGCAGGGACCGGGCACCTTCACCCTCGCGGGCGGCTGGACCGCCAAGGTCACCCGGGTCGCCGAGTTGCACTACAGCGCCCGCATCAGCGGCGGTGAGGGCGATGTGGCCACCCTCGACGCGAAGTCGGGCGACGACGGGCACTCCGCCGGAGTCAACGCCAACGGCATCTACATCGTCCTCGGCAACGACGGCCAGATCAGCGCCCACGCGTAACGGACGGGACGGGCGACCCCGGGATTTCAGGACCGGGGGCAATACCCGCTATCGTGGTGCGGTATGCCTGTACGCAGGCACGAACACTCTCAACAGGACCCGGAGAGAGCAATGCCTCCCAAGAAGAAGAAGGTCACGGGGCTGATCAAGCTCCAGATCAACGCCGGCGCGGCCAACCCGGCGCCGCCGGTCGGCCCCGCGCTGGGCCAGCACGGCGTGAACATCATGGAGTTCTGCAAGGCCTACAACGCGGCGACCGAGTCGCAGCGCGGCATGGTGATCCCGGTGGAGATCACGGTCTACGACGACCGTTCCTTCACCTTCATCACCAAGACGCCGCCGGCGGCCAAGCTGATCCTCAAGGCCGCGGGTGTCGACAAGGGCTCCGGCGAGCCGCACGTCAAGAAGGTCGCCAAGCTCACCCGCGACCAGGTTCGGGACATCGCCACGACGAAGCTCCCCGACCTGAACGCGAACGACCTGGACGCCGCCGAGAAGATCATCGCCGGCACCGCCCGCTCCATGGGCATCACGGTCGAGGGCTGACGCCCGAACTCGCGCAGTGGCCGACCGAGGAACGAGGTCGTCCGCGGAGCGAGTGAGCAGGAAGCCCGAGCAAATGGGGCGAGGGCTGACGCCCACCCCCGTACGTCAAGGGGCGGCGACGCCTCAGTGGAAGGGCCTGCTCGGCCCGCACCACGACTCCACCACGAGCAACCAGGAGCAGTAAGTGAGCAAGCGCAGCAAGTCCCTTCGCGCTGCCGACGGCAAGATCGACGCGGAGCGCCTGTACGCCCCGCTCGAGGCCGTCCGGATCGCCAAGGACACCGCGACCACCAAGTTCGACTCGACCGTCGAGGTCGCCTTCCGCCTGGGTGTCGACCCGCGCAAGGCCGACCAGATGGTCCGTGGCACCGTGAACCTTCCGCACGGCACCGGCAAGACCGCCCGGGTCCTGGTCTTCGCGACCGGTGACCGTGCTGCGGCCGCGGAAGCCGCGGGAGCCGACATCGTCGGCTCCGACGAACTGATCGACGAGGTGTCGAAGGGCCGTCTGGACTTCGACGCCGTCGTCGCCACCCCGGACCTCATGGGCAAGGTCGGCCGCCTGGGCCGCGTGCTCGGTCCCCGTGGCCTGATGCCCAACCCGAAGACCGGTACGGTCACCCCGGACGTGGCGAAGGCTGTCACGGACATCAAGGGCGGCAAGATCGAGTTCCGCGTCGACAAGCACTCGAACCTGCACTTCATCATCGGCAAGGTCTCCTTCGACGAGACCAAGCTGGTGGAGAACTACGCGGCGGCCCTGGACGAGATCCTGCGTCTCAAGCCGTCCGCCGCCAAGGGGCGTTACATCAAGAAGGCCGCCGTGAGCACCACCATGGGCCCCGGCATCCAGCTCGACCCCAACCGCACCCGCAACCTCCTCGTCGAGGAGGACCCGGCGTCCGTCTGATGACGACGCGGGGCCGCGCCTGAGAGCGCGTCGGGTGGCAGCGCCGTCCACAGCACCCGTCCACATGTCCGGCCTCCGTGCGCACCGCACGGGGGCCGGATTTGGTGTTGTGCGGACCCGTCCCGTACGCTTCCCGGGAAGCCAAAGACCGCTGGTCGTTGCCGTGCCCCGAAAAGGGCGTGGCGGCCGAAGGATCCGCTAGCTGCGGATGGCCCGCGCAGGTGATCGTGGATGAACTCCGGAAGGGATTTCCGCTCAGCGGAAGTCGGTTCCGTCGAGTCACGCCCCGTGCGCCTGCGCCGGGGCGTTCGTTTTTGCCAAGTCCCCTCCTTCAATTCCGTGCGGTCCGCAATCACCCGGAAGGAGGCCGAGACTCATGGCGAGGCCCGATAAGGCTGCCGCGGTTGCCGAGTTGACGGATCAGTTCCGCTCCTCGAACGCCGCTGTGCTGACCGAGTACCGCGGTCTCACCGTGGCGCAGCTCAAGACGCTGCGCCGTTCGCTCGGTGAGAACGTCACGTACGCCGTGGTGAAGAACACGCTGACCAAGATCGCGGCCAACGAGGCCGGGATCAGCACGCTCGACGACCTGTTCGCGGGTCCGTCGGCCGTCGCCTTCGTCGCCGGTGACCCGGTCGAGGCGGCGAAGGGTCTGCGTGACTTCGCCAAGGACAACCCCGCTCTCGTCATCAAGGGCGGTGTCCTTGACGGCAAGGCGCTGTCCGCCGACGAGATCAAGAAGCTCGCGGACCTCGAGTCCCGCGAGGTTCTGCTCGCCAAGCTGGCGGGCGCCATGAAGGGCAAGCAGTCGCAGGCTGCCACGCTCTTCCAGGCGCTCCCGTCGAAGTTCGTCCGCACCGCGGAGGCGCTTCGTGCCAAGAGGGCCGAGCAGGACGAGCAGGGCGGTGCCGGTACGCCGGCTCCCGCCGAGGCCGCGGAGTAACCACTCCCGCAGTCCAGCGGGCTCCGAGTACGCCCGCCGACATCGACAACCGGCACCAGCCGAATTAGTGGAAGGACCGCCATCATGGCGAAGCTCAGCCAGACCGAGCTGCTCGAGCAGTTCGAGACCCTCACCCTCATCGAGCTCTCCGAGTTCGTGAAGGCATTCGAGGAGAAGTTCGACGTCACCGCCGCCGCGGCCGTCGCCGCCGCCCCCGCGGGCCCGGCCGCCGCCGTTGAGGCTGTCGCGGAGCAGGACGAGTTCGACGTCATCCTCACCGGTGCCGGCGAGAAGAAGATCCAGGTCATCAAGGTCGTGCGTGAGCTGACCTCGCTCGGTCTGAAGGAAGCCAAGGACCTCGTGGACGGCGCCCCGAAGCCCGTCCTGGAGAAGGTCGACAAGGCTGCCGCCGAGAAGGCCGCCGAGTCCCTCAAGGCCGCCGGCGCCTCGGTCGAGGTCAAGTAACACCGAGCGGTACCCAGCAGTCCCCGTACGGCCCGCACAGGGCCGGACAGCCGTAGGGCGGTCACCCATCCGGGTGGCCGCCCTGCGGCGTTCCCGCGTTCTTGCGGCGGGGCGGTGCCACCGTCCGGATAAGGTGATCGTTCCCGCACAGGACCTGCTCCGGGAGCCATCCGGCAGGGGGCTGTGCGGGGGGCCGTGTGCCGGGCGGTGAGCATCTCTGCCAGGCCAGGGCCTTGACGAACCGCACGCGGCGCGCAATTCTCAGGACGCGTCGACACTTCGATCCGGGTTGGATGCATGGATCGGGGGAGATGCGGGAATGCATGGCGCAGGCGCGGATCCGGTTCCGAGGCGGGATCCGCAGGACGGACGAGGGGGCGATGATTCGGTACTCCGAATCTCTGCTCTGGACATCAGTGTGCCGAGTGGCTACACTGACCCTTTGCGCTGCCTGTTAGCTGCTGCCTGGCCCGTCACCAGGGGCATGCCCACGTCTGAGCACTGCTGAAGAAGCCTCCATCAGGGCTTTCTTCTGACGCTCAGGGGCGGACCGGTACGCGCGTAGTGAGTCCGAGCCCTCGGAAGGACCCCCTCTTGGCCGCCTCGCGCAACGCCTCGACCACCAATTCGAACAACGGCGCAAGCACCGCTCCGCTGCGCATCTCTTTCGCGAAGATCCGTGAACCGCTCGAAGTTCCGAACCTCCTCGCGCTCCAGACCGAGAGCTTTGACTGGCTGCTCGGCAACGCCGCGTGGAAGGCCCGTGTCGAGGCGGCCCTGGACAGTGGGCAGGACGTCCCCAGGAAGTCCGGTCTGGAGGAGATCTTCGAGGAGATCTCGCCGATCGAGGACTTCTCCGGGTCGATGTCGCTCACTTTCCGTGACCACCGATTCGAGCCTCCGAAGAACTCGCTGGACGAGTGCAAGGAGCGCGACTTCACGTACGGCGCCCCGCTCTTCGTCACCGCCGAGTTCACCAACAACGAGACCGGCGAGATCAAGTCCCAGACGGTCTTCATGGGCGACTTCCCGCTGATGACCAACAAGGGCACCTTCTGCATCAACGGCACCGAGCGTGTCGTCGTCTCGCAGCTCGTGCGCTCGCCGGGTGTCTACTTCGACAGCCAGATCGACAAGACGTCCGACAAGGACATCTTCTCCGCCAAGATCATCCCGTCCCGGGGCGCCTGGCTGGAGATGGAGATCGACAAGCGCGACATGGTCGGTGTCCGCATCGACCGCAAGCGCAAGCAGTCGGTCACCGTGCTGCTCAAGGCGCTCGGCTGGAGCACCGAGCAGATCCTGGACGAGTTCGGCGACTACGAGTCGATGCGCGCCACCCTGGAGAAGGACCACACCCAGGGCCAGGACGACGCGCTGCTCGACATCTACCGCAAGCTGCGTCCGGGCGAGCCGCCGACCAAGGAGGCCGCGCAGACCCTGCTGGAGAACCTCTACTTCAACCCCAAGCGCTACGACCTCGCGAAGGTCGGCCGCTACAAGGTGAACAAGAAGCTCGGCAGCGACGCGCCCCTGGACGCCGGTGTGCTCACCACCGACGACATCATCGCCACCATCAAGTACCTGGTGAAGCTGCACGCCGGTGAGACCGAGACCACCGGGGAGAACGGCTCCTCGATGGTGGTCGAGGTCGACGACATCGACCACTTCGGCAACCGCCGTCTGCGCAACGTGGGCGAGCTGATCCAGAACCAGGTCCGTACCGGCCTGGCCCGTATGGAGCGCGTGGTCCGCGAGCGGATGACGACCCAGGACGTCGAGGCGATCACGCCGCAGACCCTGATCAACATCCGGCCGGTCGTCGCCTCCATCAAGGAGTTCTTCGGCACCAGCCAGCTCTCCCAGTTCATGGACCAGACGAACCCGCTGTCCGGCCTGACCCACAAGCGCCGCCTGTCGGCGCTGGGCCCCGGCGGTCTGTCCCGTGAGCGGGCCGGCTTCGAGGTCCGCGACGTGCACCCGTCGCACTACGGCCGCATGTGCCCGATCGAGACCCCCGAAGGCCCGAACATCGGCCTGATCGGCTCGCTCGCCTCCTACGGCCGGGTCAACGCGTTCGGCTTCGTCGAGACCCCGTACCGCAAGGTCGTCGAGGGCGTCGTCACCGACGACGTCGACTACCTGACCGCGGACGAGGAAGACCGCTTCGTCATCGCGCAGGCCAACGCGCCGCTCACCGAGGACCTGCGGTTCGCCGAGTCCCGCGTGCTGGTCCGCCGCCGCGGCGGCGAGATCGACTACATCCCCGGCGACGACGTCGACTACATGGACGTCTCGCCGCGCCAGATGGTGTCGGTCGCGACCGCGATGATCCCGTTCCTGGAGCACGACGACGCCAACCGCGCGCTCATGGGATCGAACATGATGCGCCAGGCCGTGCCGCTGATCAAGGCGGAGGCGCCGCTGGTCGGCACCGGCATGGAGTACCGCTGCGCGGTCGACGCCGGTGACGTCATCAAGGCGGACAAGGACGGTGTGGTCCAGGAGGTCTCCGCCGACTACGTCACCATCACCAACGACGACGGCACGTACACCACGTACCGCGTCGCGAAGTTCTCCCGCTCCAACCAGGGCACGTCCTTCAACCAGAAGGTCGTCGTCAACGAGGGCGACCGGGTCGTCGTCGGCCAGGTGCTCGCCGACGGTCCCTCGACCGACGAGGGCGAGATGGCCCTCGGCAAGAACCTCCTGGTGGCGTTCATGCCCTGGGAGGGCCACAACTACGAAGACGCGATCATCCTCAGCCAGCGGCTGGTCCAGGACGACGTCCTCTCCTCGATCCACATCGAGGAGCACGAGGTCGACGCCCGGGACACCAAGCTCGGCCCGGAAGAGATCACCCGGGACATCCCCAACGTCTCCGAGGAGGTCCTCGCGGACCTCGACGAGCGCGGGATCATCCGGATCGGCGCCGACGTCGTCGCCGGCGACATCCTGGTCGGCAAGGTCACGCCCAAGGGCGAGACCGAGCTGACCCCGGAGGAGCGCCTGCTGCGCGCGATCTTCGGCGAGAAGGCCCGTGAGGTCCGTGACACCTCGCTGAAGGTGCCGCACGGCGAGGTCGGCAAGGTCATCGGCGTCCGCGTCTTCGACCGCGAGGAGGGCGACGAACTGCCGCCCGGTGTCAACCAGCTCGTGCGCGTGTACGTGGCGCAGAAGCGGAAGATCACCGACGGCGACAAGCTCGCCGGCCGCCACGGCAACAAGGGCGTCATCTCGAAGATCCTGCCGGTCGAGGACATGCCGTTCACCGAGGACGGCACCCCGGTCGACATCATCCTCAACCCGCTCGGCGTCCCGTCCCGGATGAACCCGGGACAGGTGCTGGAGATCCACCTCGGCTGGCTCGCCAAGCAGGGCTGGGACGTCTCCGGTATCGGCGAGGAGTGGGCGCGTCGCCTCCAGGCGATCGACGCGGACGTCGTCGCCGCCGGCACCAACGTCGCGACCCCGGTCTTCGACGGTGCCCGCGAGGACGAGATCCGCGGTCTGTTCGAGTCCACCATCCCGAACCGCGACGGCGACCGCATGGTCCTGCCGTCCGGCAAGGCCCGGATGTTCGACGGCCGCTCCGGCGAGCCGTTCCCGGAGCCGATCTCGATCGGCTACATGTACATCCTCAAGCTGCACCACCTGGTGGACGACAAGCTGCACGCCCGCTCCACCGGTCCGTACTCGATGATCACCCAGCAGCCGCTGGGTGGTAAGGCGCAGTTCGGTGGCCAGCGATTCGGTGAGATGGAGGTGTGGGCGCTGGAGGCGTACGGCGCCGCTTACGCCCTCCAGGAGCTGCTGACCATCAAGTCCGACGACGTGCTCGGCCGCGTGAAGGTCTACGAGGCCATCGTCAAGGGCGAGAACATCCCCGAGCCGGGCATCCCCGAGTCCTTCAAGGTGCTCATCAAGGAAATGCAGTCGCTCTGCCTCAACGTGGAGGTGCTGTCCTCGGACGGCATGTCCATCGAGATGCGTGACACCGACGAGGACGTCTTCCGCGCCGCGGAAGAACTCGGTATCGACCTGTCCCGGCGGGAGCCGAGCAGCGTCGAAGAGGTCTGACGGGCCGGTCGCCCGGTCCCTCCAGGACCGGGCGGCCTCTCCCAGGACCGTTCAGACCATGTTTGACAATCGACCCCGACCGCGTTTTTTGGTCGGGTGGAACCCGAAGGCGGGATTGACGACAAGTGCTCGACGTCAACTTCTTCGACGAGCTGCGGATCGGCCTTGCCACCGCGGACGACATTCGTACCTGGTCGCACGGCGAAGTGAAGAAGCCGGAGACCATCAACTACCGCACGCTCAAGCCGGAAAAGGACGGGCTCTTCTGCGAGAAGATCTTCGGCCCGACCCGGGACTGGGAGTGCTACTGCGGGAAGTACAAGCGGGTCCGCTTCAAGGGCATCATCTGTGAGCGCTGCGGCGTCGAGGTCACTCGCGCCAAGGTGCGTCGTGAGCGGATGGGCCACATCGAGCTGGCCGCGCCCGTCACGCACATCTGGTACTTCAAGGGCGTTCCGTCGCGCCTCGGCTACCTGCTCGACCTCGCCCCGAAGGACCTGGAGAAGGTCATCTACTTCGCGGCGTACATGATCACGTGGGTGGACGACGAGCGCCGCACGCGTGACCTGCCGTCGCTGGAGGCCCAGGTCTCCGTCGAGCGTCAGCAGGTCGAGCAGCGCCGTGACTCCGACGTCGAGGGCCGGCAGAAGAAGCTGGAAGCCGACCTGGCCGAGCTGGAGAACGAAGGCGCCAAGGCCGACGTCCGCCGCAAGGTCCGCGAGGGCGCCGAGCGCGAGATGAAGCAGCTCCGCGACCGTGCGCAGCGCGAGATCGACCGGCTCGACGAGGTGTGGGCCCGCTTCAAGAACCTCAAGGTCCAGGACCTGGAGGGCGACGAGCTGCTCTACCGCGAGCTGCGCGACCGCTTCGGTACGTACTTCCAGGGTTCGATGGGTGCCGCGGCGCTGCAAAAGCGCCTGGAGTCCTTCGACCTGGAGGAGGAGGCCGAGCGCCTCCGCGAGATCATCCGTACCGGCAAGGGTCAGAAGAAGACCAGGGCGCTCAAGCGTCTCAAGGTCGTCTCCGCCTTCCTCCAGACCACCAACAAGCCCAACGGCATGGTGCTGGACTGCGTCCCGGTGATCCCGCCGGACCTGCGTCCGATGGTGCAGCTCGACGGTGGCCGCTTCGCGACCTCCGACCTCAACGACCTGTACCGCCGTGTCATCAACCGCAACAACCGCCTGAAGCGGCTTCTCGACCTCGGCGCCCCCGAGATCATCGTGAACAACGAGAAGCGCATGCTCCAGGAGGCCGTCGACGCGCTCTTCGACAACGGCCGTCGCGGCCGCCCGGTCACGGGCCCCGGCAACCGTCCGCTGAAGTCGCTGTCCGACATGCTCAAGGGCAAGCAGGGCCGCTTCCGGCAGAATCTGCTCGGCAAGCGCGTCGACTACTCCGCCCGTTCGGTGATCGTCGTCGGCCCGCAGCTCAAGCTGCACCAGTGCGGTCTGCCCAAGGCCATGGCGCTGGAGCTCTTCAAGCCGTTCGTGATGAAGCGCCTGGTGGACCTGAACCACGCGCAGAACATCAAGTCGGCCAAGCGCATGGTCGAGCGCGGCCGTACGGTCGTGTACGACGTGCTCGAAGAGGTCATCGCCGAGCACCCGGTGCTGCTCAACCGCGCACCGACCCTGCACCGTCTGGGCATCCAGGCATTCGAGCCGCAGCTCGTCGAGGGCAAGGCCATCCAGATCCACCCGCTGGTCTGCACCGCGTTCAACGCGGACTTCGACGGTGACCAGATGGCCGTGCACCTCCCGCTGTCCGCGGAGGCGCAGGCCGAGGCCCGCATCCTGATGCTGTCCTCGAACAACATCCTCAAGCCGGCCGACGGCCGTCCGGTCACCATGCCGACCCAGGACATGGTGCTCGGACTGTTCTTCCTGACCACGGACTCCGAGGAGCGCGAGGTCATCGGGGAGAACCGGGCGTTCGGTTCGGCCGCCGAAGCGATCATGGCGTTCGACAACCGTGAGCTGACGATGCAGGCGCCGGTCGACATCCGCTTCCCGGTGGGCACCGTCCCGCCGCGTGGCTGGGTGCCGCCGGAGCCCACCGAGGGCGAGGAGCCGTACCAGCTCGGCGACACCTTCCGGCTGCGGACGACGCTCGGCCGCGCGCTCTTCAACGAGCTGCTGCCCGAGGACTACCCGTTCGTGGACTACGCGGTCGGCAAGAAGCAGCTCTCCGAGATCGTCAACGACCTCGCCGAGCGCTACCCGAAGGTCATCGTGGCGGCGACGCTCGACAACCTGAAGGCGGCGGGCTTCCACTGGGCGACGCGTTCCGGTGTCACCGTGTCCGTCACGGACATCGTCGTGCCCGAGGCCAAGAAGGCCATCGTCAAGGGCTACGAGGAGCAGGACGAGAAGGTCCAGAAGCAGTACGAGCGCGGCCTGATCACCAAGGACGAGCGCACGCAGGAGCTCATCGCGATCTGGACCAAGGCGACCAACGAGGTCGCCGTGGCGATGAACGCGAACTTCCCCAAGACCAACCCCATTTTCATGATGGTCGACTCGGGTGCCCGAGGAAACATGATGCAGATGCGGCAGATCGCCGGTATGCGCGGTCTGGTGTCGAACGCGAAGAACGAGACCATCCCGCGTCCGATCAAGGCGTCCTTCCGTGAGGGCCTGTCCGTGCTGGAGTACTTCATCTCCACCCACGGTGCCCGTAAGGGTCTGGCCGACACCGCGCTGCGTACCGCCGACTCGGGTTACCTGACCCGTCGTCTGGTGGACGTCTCGCAGGACGTGATCATCCGCGAGGAGGACTGCGGCACCGAGCGCGGTCTGAAGCTGCGGATCGCCGAGCGCGGCGCGGACGGCGCGCTGCGCAAGACGGACGACGTCGAGACCAGCGTGTACGCGCGCATGCTCGCCGAGGACGTCGTGGTGGACGGCAAGGTCATCGCGCCCGCCAACGTCGACCTCGGTGACGTGCTGATCGACCAGCTCGTGCGGCACGGTGTCGAGGAGGTCAAGACCCGCTCGATCCTCACCTGCGAGTCGACCGTCGGCACCTGCGCGTACTGCTACGGCCGTTCGCTGGCCACCGGCAAGCTCGTCGACATCGGCGAGGCCGTCGGTATCATCGCGGCCCAGTCGATCGGTGAGCCCGGCACCCAGCTCACGATGCGTACCTTCCACACCGGTGGTGTGGCCGGTGACGACATCACGCAGGGTCTGCCGCGTGTCGTCGAGCTGTTCGAGGCCCGTGTCCCGAAGGGTGTCGCCCCGATCTCCGAGGCGTCCGGCCGGGTGCGGATCGAGGAGACCGAGAAGACGAAGAAGCTCGTCGTCACCCCGGACGACGGTGCCGAGGAGATCGCCTACCCGATCTCCAAGCGCGCCAAGCTCCTGGTGGGCGAGGGCGACCACGTCGAGGTCGGCCAGAAGCTGACCTTCGGTGCCACCAACCCGCACGACGTGCTGCGCATTCTGGGCCAGCGCCAGGTGCAGATCCACCTGGTGCAGGAAGTCCAGAAGGTCTACAACTCGCAGGGCGTGTCGATCCACGACAAGCACATCGAGATCATCATCCGGCAGATGCTGCGCCGGGTGACGATCATCGAGTCCGGCGACGCGGAGCTGCTGCCCGGCGAGCTGGTCGAGCGCGGCCGGTTCGAGACCGAGAACCGGCGTGTGGTCTCCGAGGGCGGTCACCCGGCCTCGGGCCGTCCGCAGCTCATGGGTATCACCAAGGCGTCGCTGGCCACGGAGTCCTGGCTGTCGGCCGCCTCCTTCCAGGAGACGACCCGGGTGCTGACCGACGCGGCGATCCACGCCAAGTCGGACTCGCTGCTGGGCCTGAAGGAGAACGTCATCATCGGCAAGCTGATCCCGGCCGGTACGGGCCTCGCCCGCTACCGCAACATCCGGGTGGAGCCGACCGAGGAGGCCAAGGCCGCGATGTACTCGGCCGTCGGCTACGACGACATCGACTACAGCCCGTTCGGCACCGGCTCCGGCCAGGCCGTTCCGCTGGAGGACTACGACTACGGCCCGTACAACGGCTGAGTTTCGTCCCGTTGCTGTCACACAGGGCGGCCATCCCTCTCGGGGATGGCCGCTCTGCGGCATTATGGATACATGCTTGCCGGGGATGCGGACAGAGAGCGCGCGGTGAACGTGCTGAACGAGGCGTTCACCGAGGGGCGGTTGAAGCAGGAAGAGTACGAGGACCGGTTGGGGCGGGCCTACGCGGCGCGTACGTACGGGGATTTGGACCGGCTGACGGCGGACATTCCGCGGCCGTCCTCGCCGTATCCGGTGCCTCCGACGTTCGGGCCGCCGCAGCCGTTCAGGTACGCGCCGCCGGTCATGGCGCCCGTGCCGAAGACGAACGGGGCGGCGATCGGGGCACTGGTGTGCTCGCTGGTCGGTTCGCCGATCTTCGGGATGGCGTCGATCGGCGCGGTCGTGCTCGGGCACACCGCGAAGCGGCAGATCCGCGAGCGCGGCGAGCAGGGTGACGGGATGGCGACGGCCGGGTTGGTGATCGGTTACCTCGGGCTGGCCTTCTGGGCGCTGGTCTGGGTGGTGGCAATCTTCGAGTAGTCGCCGGCCTGCGCGTTTGCATTTGTTTTGACCGCAGCCGATGCGGTAGGTACGCTCTGTCCTTGTGCCTGGGGTGTGCCCGGGTCCTCGCGCGTGCCATGCGACCGCGAGAGGGCACCGAGGCCGCGTCACCCGACATACGCACTTCTCCGTTGGTTCGGATTCGTGTGGGGTCCGCGACACACCCGACCGCGTGGGTCGGTCCCCAGGTTAGATTTATCGAGATCGGCACACAGAAACCGGAGAAACGGTGCCTACGATCCAGCAGTTGGTCCGAAAGGGCCGGCAGGACAAGGTCGAGAAGAACAAGACGCCCGCGCTGAAGGGTTCCCCGCAGCGTCGTGGCGTTTGCACGCGTGTGTACACGACCACCCCGAAGAAGCCGAACTCGGCGCTGCGCAAGGTCGCGCGCGTACGGCTGACCAGCGGTATCGAGGTCACGGCTTACATCCCGGGTGAGGGTCACAACCTCCAGGAGCACTCGATCGTGCTCGTGCGCGGCGGTCGTGTGAAGGACCTTCCGGGTGTTCGTTACAAGATCATCCGCGGTTCCCTCGACACGCAGGGCGTCAAGAACCGTAAGCAGGCTCGTAGCCGCTACGGCGCCAAGAAGGAGAAGTAAGCATGCCTCGTAAGGGCCCCGCCCCGAAGCGCCCGGTCATCATCGACCCGGTTTACGGCTCCCCGCTGGTGACGTCGCTCGTCAACAAGATCCTCCTGCACGGCAAGCGCTCCACCGCTGAGCGCATCGTGTACGGCGCCCTTGAGGGCCTTCGTGAGAAGTCGGGCAACGACCCGGTCATCACGCTGAAGCGCGCGCTGGAGAACATCAAGCCGACCCTTGAGGTCAAGTCCCGCCGCGTCGGCGGTGCGACCTACCAGGTGCCGGTCGAGGTCCGTCCGGGCCGTCAGAACACGCTGGCGCTGCGCTGGCTCGTCGGTTACTCCCGCGCCCGTCGCGAGAAGACGATGACCGAGCGTCTGATGAACGAGATCCTCGACGCCAGCAATGGCCTGGGTGCTTCCGTGAAGCGCCGCGAGGACACGCACAAGATGGCCGAGTCCAACAAGGCCTTCGCGCACTACCGCTGGTAGTCACCACCCACATCGAGACCGAGAGAAGACTGAGCCACATGGCCACCACTTCGCTTGACCTGGCCAGGGTCCGCAACATCGGGATCATGGCCCACATCGACGCGGGCAAGACGACGACCACCGAGCGGATCCTGTTCTACACCGGTGTCTCCTACAAGATCGGTGAAGTCCACGACGGCGCAGCCACCATGGACTGGATGGAGCAGGAGCAGGAGCGCGGCATCACGATCACGTCGGCCGCGACGACCTGTCACTGGCCGCTCGATGATGTCGACCACACCATCAACATCATCGACACCCCCGGTCACGTCGACTTCACCGTCGAGGTGGAGCGTTCGCTCCGCGTCCTCGACGGCGCCGTCACGGTGTTCGACGGTGTCGCCGGTGTGGAGCCGCAGTCCGAGACGGTGTGGCGTCAGGCCGACCGTTACGGCGTGCCCCGCATCTGCTTCGTCAACAAGCTCGACCGCACCGGCGCGGAGTTCCACCGCTGCGTCGACATGATCGTGGACCGCCTCGGTGCGGTGCCGCTGGTCATGCAGCTCCCGATCGGCGCGGAAGCCGACTTCAAGGGCGTGGTCGACCTCGTCCAGATGAAGGCGCTGGTCTGGTCCGCGGAAGCGACCAAGGGCGAGATGTACGACGTCGTCGACATCCCGGACACCCACGTCGAAGCGGCCGACGAGTGGCGCGGCAAGTTGCTCGAGGCTGTCGCCGAGCACGACGACGCCATGATGGAGCTGTACCTGGAGGGCCAGGAGCCCGACCAGGAAGCGCTCATCGCGGCCATCCGCCGGATCACCCTGGCGTCCAAGGGCGCCAAGGACTCCGTCACCGTCACCCCCGTGTTCTGCGGCACCGCGTTCAAGAACAAGGGCGTTCAGCCCCTGCTCGACGCGGTCGTGCGCTACCTCCCGTCGCCGCTGGACGTCGAGGCCGTCGAAGGCCACGCCGTCGGCAACGCCGAGGAGATCATCAAGCGCAAGCCGTCGGACGAGGAGCCGTTCTCCGGCCTCGCGTTCAAGATCATGAGCGACCCGCACCTGGGCAAGCTCACCTTCGTCCGGGTCTACTCGGGCCGCCTGAACGCGGGTTCGGCTGTGCTGAACTCCGTCAAGGGCAAGAAGGAGCGCATCGGCAAGATCTACCGCATGCACGCGAACAAGCGTGAGGAGATCGAGTCGGTGGGCGCGGGCGACATCATCGCCGTCATGGGCCTGAAGCAGACCACCACCGGTGAGACGCTGTGCGACGACAAGAACCCGGTGATCCTGGAGTCCATGGACTTCCCGGCGCCGGTGATCCAGGTCGCGATCGAGCCCAAGTCCAAGGGTGACCAGGAGAAGCTGGGTGTCGCCATCCAGCGGCTCTCGGAGGAGGACCCCTCCTTCCAGGTCCACTCGGACGAGGAGACCGGCCAGACCATCATCGGCGGTATGGGCGAACTGCACCTCGAGGTGCTGGTCGACCGTATGCGGCGCGAGTTCAAGGTCGAGGCCAACGTCGGCAAGCCGCAGGTCGCGTACCGCGAGACCATCCGCAAGACGGTCGAGCGCATTGACTACACCCACAAGAAGCAGACCGGTGGCACCGGTCAGTTCGCGAAGGTGCAGATCATGCTGGAGCCGCTGGAAGGCGGCGACGCGACCTACGAGTTCGTCAACAAGGTCACCGGTGGCCGCATCCCCCGCGAGTACATCCCGTCGGTGGACGCCGGTGCGCAGGAGGCCATGAAGTTCGGCATCCTGGCCGGCTACGAGATGGTGGGCGTCCGCGTCACCCTTCTCGACGGTGGCTACCACGAGGTCGACTCCTCCGAACTGGCATTCAAGATCGCCGGTTCGCAGGCGTTCAAGGAGGGTGCCCGCAAGGCGAGCCCCGTGCTCCTCGAACCGATGATGGCCGTCGAGGTCACCACGCCCGAGGACTACATGGGCGATGTCATCGGCGACCTCAACTCCCGCCGTGGCCAGATCCAGGCCATGGAGGAGCGCAGCGGCGCCCGCGTCGTCAAGGGCCTGGTTCCGCTGTCGGAGATGTTCGGCTACGTCGGTGACCTGCGGTCCAAGACCTCGGGCCGGGCCAGCTACTCCATGCAGTTCGACTCCTACGCCGAGGTTCCGCGGAACGTCGCCGAGGAGATCATCGCGAAGGCCAAGGGCGAGTAACGCCTGAAATCCTCAGCGCGTATCACCCTTTAGGCTTGACAGCAGGCTTCGGGGCAATCCGCCGCAATCCGGAAGGTGTGTACCGGACGGTGCGCGGCGGGTGCCCCGGCAGTCCGCATTCCAGCAAAGATCACCTGGCGCCGATGAAGCAAGGCGTACAGATCCACTCCCCAGGAGGACCCCAGTGGCGAAGGCGAAGTTCGAGCGGACTAAGCCGCACGTCAACATCGGCACCATCGGTCACATCGACCACGGTAAGACGACGCTCACCGCGGCGATTACCAAGGTGCTGCACGACGCGTACCCGAACCTGAACGAGGCCTCGGCCTTCGACCAGATCGACAAGGCTCCTGAGGAGCGCCAGCGCGGTATCACCATCTCGATCGCGCACGTCGAGTACCAGACCGAGTCGCGTCACTACGCGCACGTCGACTGCCCCGGTCACGCGGACTACATCAAGAACATGATCACCGGTGCGGCGCAGATGGACGGCGCCATCCTGGTGGTCGCCGCGACCGACGGCCCGATGCCGCAGACCAAGGAGCACGTGCTCCTGGCCCGCCAGGTCGGCGTGCCGTACATCGTCGTCGCCCTGAACAAGGCCGACATGGTGGACGACGAGGAGATCCTGGAGCTCGTCGAGCTCGAGGTCCGTGAGCTGCTCTCCGAGTACGAGTTCCCGGGCGACGACCTGCCGGTCGTGCGCGTCTCCGCGCTCAAGGCGCTTGAGGGCGACAAGGAGTGGGGCGAGAAGCTCCTCGGCCTCATGGAGGCCGTGGACACCGCGATCCCGACCCCCGAGCGTGACGTCGACAAGCCGTTCCTGATGCCGATCGAGGACGTCTTCACGATCACCGGTCGTGGCACCGTCGTCACCGGCCGCATCGAGCGTGGTGTGCTGAAGGTCAACGAGACCGTTGACATCATCGGCATCAAGCAGGACAAGACCACCACCACGGTCACCGGCATCGAGATGTTCCGCAAGCTGCTCGACGAGGGCCAGGCCGGTGAGAACGTCGGTCTGCTCCTGCGTGGCATCAAGCGCGAGGATGTCGAGCGCGGCCAGGTCATCATCAAGCCCGGTTCGGTCACCCCGCACACCGAGTTCGAGGCCCAGTCCTACATCCTGTCGAAGGACGAGGGTGGCCGTCACACCCCCTTCTTCAACAACTACCGTCCGCAGTTCTACTTCCGCACCACGGACGTGACCGGCGTCGTGACCCTCCCCGAGGGCACCGAGATGGTCATGCCGGGCGACAACACGGCGATGACCGTTTCGCTCATCCAGCCGATCGCCATGGAAGAGGGCCTGAAGTTCGCCATCCGTGAGGGTGGGCGCACGGTGGGTGCCGGCCAGGTCACGAAGATCAACAAGTAGTAGCCCGCGGCTCGCTCCGAGCCGACGAGGGTGCCCCGTATCGCTTCCCGCGATCCGGGGCACCTTTGCGTTGTCGCCCCTTTGCGTTGTGCCCCTACGGGGCGAGCCCCTTGCGTTGGAAGACGTGGGGGCTGGCCGGGAGGGTGTAGCGCAGCGTCAGGCCGGTCGGGGTGAGGGCGGCGGAGGGGAGGCCGCCCGGGGCGGGGACGGCCGGGAGGGGGGTGTAGGCGACGGCGCCGCCGGGCGTGTGCTGGGCCCAGTGGTGGACGGTGGTGTGGCCGGAGGCGAAGACGTGGACACGGCCGCGGCGGTCGGTGACGACGGCGAGCCCGTCCTGGACCTCGGCGCCGCCGAGATCGCGCCAGGGGCTCCAGACGCCGGCGGTCAGCACCCGGGTGCTGACCCCCTTGGCCGCGTTGCGCGCGAAGAGGTGCACGCTGCCGTCAGGGGCCGCCACGGCGACCGGCGCACCGGTCCCGCGGGTACGGTCCGGACGCGTCTCGGGACTGCCGAGCGAGGACCAGCCCCCGTCGCGCCACATCACGATGTCGCGGGTGTTCGGCCCGCCGTGCCCCTCCAGGACGGCGAAGCGCAGTGCGAACAGCAGGGTGCCGCCGTCGCGGGTCCGTACGCAGGACAGCGCGGGCGCCAGCGTCCCGCCGCCGAGATCCTGGGGCGGCCCCCAGACCCCGCTGCCCGGCCGGGTCTGCTCGCGCCGCACCGCCCGTGTACCGAGCACTTCGTACGCGGCCCCGCCGACCACGATCCGGCGCGCCCCGGGATAGCGGCGGTGCGTCGAGCGGATCCAGCCCTTGTGGTTGGCCAGCGGCTCGTTCTCGCCCTGGCCGTAGTCTCCGCAGCCGCCCGGATTCCCGCAGCGCCACGCCTGGTTGCCGCCGTACTGGAAGAGGAAGCGCGCCTTGAGCGCGACGGTCGCGGGCGGCAGGTTGTACGGCCAGTGGTGGTTGTAGTAGCCGCGATAGGCGGTGATGGTGAAGGCGGGCACCGCCCTGGCGGGGCCGTTCGCCGACTCCGACACCCACTGCGCCATCGCCTTCCACGTGAACAGCGCCGTCGCGGTGTGGTCCCGGTGGTCGGAGAAGCCGGGCTGCTCACTGGCCGCCGGATGCCGCTTGTCGTGCACCTGGATGTCGGGGTCCGGGTCCAGCGTCCTGATCTCCGTCGGGCGGAAACGTTCCATCAGGCCCGCCAGTACGTCCACCAGCTTCTGGTGGGTGTACGTGCCGCGCCCGTTGGCGGGCGCGGGCGCGTTCTGCGCCACCACGTACCGCAGTACGGTGCCCGGCACCTCCCACATCATCGGCAGGCTCGCGCTCGAGCTCAGCTCGTGCATCGACACCTGGAGGAACACCAGGCGCGCGTGCATCGCGCCGTGCCGCAGCTCGTCCATCTCCGCGTGCAGACCGCCGCCGACGTCGATCACGTCCGTGGTCCACCGGGTGAAGTGCGGCAGCCCCAGCATCGTCGCGTACGCCTGCCGCAGGCCCTGGTGGCGGGAGGAGGAATACGCGGCCTGGTCCCTGCGGTGGCGCTTGCGCGGGCCGAACGGTTCGTGGTTGACGCCTGTCGACTCACCCGCCGTCACGTACACCGACACCACGGGCGTGCCCGCCTGGAGCGAGTGCAGCGTGTCCGGGTTCATGAAGAACAGGTCGTCGTCCGGGTGGGCCATCACCTGGAGCACCAGCGGGTCGCCCTGCGGGCGGTACGGCTGCGTCGCCAGCGGGTCCGCCGGGGCCGGGAGTCTGCGCGGGGCGGTGTCCTGGGCCTGGGACGTGCAGCCGCTCAGGGCCGCTGCCGCGGCCGTCGCTCCCGCCGTTGCCACCGCTGCCGTCAGCAGGGAGCGGCGGGAGGGGTGGTCTGGGCTGTCGTGGTCCTTCACGCCCGCTAAGAGCCGCTTCGCGGCGGTCAGGTTGCCTCGTCCGCCGCCGCCGACACCTTGCGCAGGACGGCGCCCCGTCAGGGGCGCGGCCCTGGGCGGTTCTTCTGCCGGGGGCGGCAGGCCGATCTTCTCAGTGGCGCGGAGAACTGCGCGGGCGACCCGGACGCTCCCGCACGTCACCAGCGGCCCCGGCGGGGCAGTCCGGTTGTCGTCGGACCACCCGCCGGTGGTGGGTCGCCCGCGCAGTTCCTCGCGCCCCTGCGGGGCCCGTCCTGCCGCCTCGGCAGAAGAACCGCCCAGGGGCCGCACCCCGGCTCCCCGCTTCCCCGCACATGCAGGGCCCGCCCGTCAGGGGCGCGGGGGGCACCTCCCAGCGGTAGCTGGGGGAGGAACTGCGCGGGCGACCCACCACCGGCAGGTGGTGACGTGCGGGAGCGTCTCGGCCTGTCGGGCGGGTACCCGCGCCCGTCAAGACCTGGCCCTGCGCGAGGGCGCCGCGCTGGTGGGGGGACCTGCCCGGAGGGCGGCTAGTGGCGGATGAGGCGGTCGGCGGCGCGGGTGGTGAGGAGGAGAAGGAGGGCGGTGAGGAGGGCGGTGGGGAGGAGGAGTTGGGCGGCGGAGGCGGGGTGGAGGCCGTGGACGAGGGGCGGGTCGAGGAGGAGGGAGAGGGCGGTGACGGAGACGAGGGGCCCGGCGGCGTACCAGGCGAGGAAGATCAGCGGGCCGGGGCCGCCGACGGGGGAGCCGCCGCCGAGGAAGAGGAGCTGGGTGCGGGCGGGCCCGCGGCAGGCGGAGAAGAGGGCGGCGGCGGTGAAGGGCGGGGCGCACAGGGGCATGAGCAGCAGCGCCGAGGGGGTGCCGGTCACGGCGAAGGGGACCGCGGCGAGCAGGCCGAGGAGCGCGCCGAGGACGGCGGGCACGACGGCGTGGTGCAGCATCAGCGTGCGGAAGCGGAACGGCGCCCAGGCGGCCCGCCGTACGTCGTCGGTCTCCAGCCGCGCGGCCTCGGCGAGCGCGCCGACCGCCAGGTAGCCGAAGAGCAGGCCGAGGACGAGGCCGACGACCCGCCGTTCCCCGCCGAGGTCCACGCCGAGCCCGGCGGTGGCGGCGCCGCACGCGGTCCAGACGGCCGCCTTGCCGAGCCGCCCGGGAGCCCGCAGCAGCGCCAGCAGGTCGCGCCACTCGACGACGAGGTGGCGGCCGAGCCGCCCG
>NZ_MECL01000193.1 GCF_014596445.1 Streptomyces sp. CBMA29
GATCCGCGGCGGCTCGGCGCCGGGCGCCTGCCCGGTGGGCCGGGGCCACGCCGGAGCGGGTTCCGGGGCGGGCTGCGCGGCAGGCGCGGGAACGGGCGCCGACGTACCGAAGTCGGCGTGCGGCGCCCCCGGGTCCTCATCGAGGAACATTGGCCCGGACTCGTCCATCGCCGGGGCGGGCTGTGGGGAAGAAGAAGGGGACGGGGACGGAACCGGCGCCTCACCCGCGGCGGGCGCGGGCCGGCTCGTACCCGGCACCCAGGTGGAGCCGTTCCAGTAACGGATGTAGTTCGGGACCGAGGGGTCAGGGTAGTAGCCCGGGGCCGGGGACGCGGAGGAGGAACCGGAGGAGCCAGAAGTGGGAGCGCTCATGGTTCACGGAATCCGTATCTGCTCGGTCTGGGGGGTTTGTGACGTCCACATCTACCAGACGCGCGGGCCCGGCGTGACCGCCGTTCCCCGCGCCGCCCGGCATCGGAGGGCGTACTTGTCTTTACCCGTACGCGCCCCCTCGTGCCCGTGCTTCAGGAAATTTGAACCGAATCCCGTGAACCCGCGTAATGGTTGGAGTGGTACGCGCTCTCTCCTGGTGCAGGCCCCGGCGCAGCACCCGCTGCGCGTCACCGAAGACACCGCGGAACACGCGGAACGCGAACTGGGGCTGCCGCGCCGAGGAAAGGATGTCGAGTCGATGCACACCGTGGTGGAACGCGAACTGGAAATGCAGCTAGTGCTGTCGCCGGAGCGGAGCATCCCCGTACCCGCCAGGCTGGCCTATCGCACAGATGATCCCTTTGCCGTGCACATCACTTTCCACGTGGGCTCCGACACCCCCGTGAACTGGACCTTCGCCCGCGAGCTGATCGTGGAGGGGGTGTTCAGGCCGTGCGGTCACGGCGACGTACGGATCTGGCCGACGAAGGTCAACGGCCGCAGTGTGATCTGTCTGGCCCTCAGCTCCCCCGACGGCAACGCGCTGCTGGAGGCGCCCTCGTCGCCGGTCGCGGCCTGGCTGGAGCGGACCCTGCGGGTGGTGCCGCCGGGCACCGAGCACGAGCAGCTCGGCATGGACGACGGCCTCAGCCGGTTGCTCGCCCCGACCACGCGGGACGAGCTGTGGCTGAGCGATCCGTGGTCGGGGAAGGACGAGACGCCGGACGCGGGGGCGTGAGGGCCGGGCACGCCCGTCTCGGCCGTCTCGGCCCTCAGAACAGCTTGCCCGGATTCAGCAGCCCGAGCGGGTCGAAGACGGCCTTCACGCCGCGCTGCAACTCGACGCCGGTGGGCCCGAGTTCGCGGGCCAGCCAGTCCTTCTTGAGCAGGCCGACGCCGTGCTCGCCGGTGATGGTGCCGCCGAGCACGAGACCGAGCGCCATGATCTCGTCGAAGGACTCGCGGGCCCGCCGGGTCTCGTCGGGGTCGTGCGCGTCGAAGCAGACCACGGGGTGGGTGTTGCCGTCGCCCGCGTGCGCGCACACCCCGATCGTCAGGCCGAACTTGGCCGAGACGTCCGCGACGCCGTCCAGCATCTCACCGAGCTTCGCGCGCGGTACGCACACGTCGTCGATCATCATGGCCGTCGAGATCGTCTCCAGCGCCGTCAGCGACAGGCGGCGCGCCTGGAGCAGCATCTCGGACTCGGCGCTGTCCTCCGCGGGCACCACGTCGGTGGCGCCCGCCGCCGTGCACAGCTCGCCGACCGCGGCGAGGTCGGCGGCCGGGTCGGCGGTGTCGAAGGCGGCGAGCAGCATCGCCTCCGTGGTCTCGGGCAGGCCCATGTTCGCCATCGCGTTGACCGCGCGGACGGTCGTGCCGTCCATCAGCTCCAGCAGCGACGGCACATGGCCGCTCTCCATGATCGAGCAGACGGCGGCGCAGGCCGCGGCGGCCGAAGGGAATTCGGCGACCATGGCGAGCTGGCGCGGCGGCGCGGGCCGCAGCGCGAGGACCGCCTTCACGACGATGCCGAGGGTGCCCTCGGAGCCGACGAAGAGCCGCGTCAGGTCGTATCCCGCCACTCCCTTGGCGGTGCGCCGCCCGGTGGTCAGCAGCCGCCCGTCGGCCAGCACCACGTCGAGGCCGAGGACGTATTCGGCCGTGACCCCGTACTTCACGCAGCACAGGCCGCCCGCGCCGGTGCCGATGTTGCCGCCGATCGTGCACTGTTCCCAACTCGACGGGTCCGGCGGGTAGGACAGGCCGTGCTCGCCGACCGCCCTGGACAGCACGGCGTTGACGACGCCCGGCTCGACCACGGCGATCCGGTCGACCGTGTCGATCTCCAGGATGCGGTCCATCTTCACCAGCGAGAGCACGATGCAGCCGTCCATCGCGTTGGCGCCGCCGGACAGCCCGGTCCGCGCCCCCTGCGGTACGACCGGCGCCCGGTGCGCGGTCGCGGTCCGCATGACGTGCTGCACGTCCTCGGTGCTGCGGGCCAGCACGACCGCCGCCGGGGCGCCGACGGCGGAGAAGCTCGCCATGTCCTGGGAGTAGGCCGCGACGACGTCGGGGTCGGTCAGTACCGCCTCCGGCGGCAGGCCGCCGCGCAGTGCGGTGATCAGTTCATCGTGCATGTGTTCACCCTGACAGGCCGGGGTCCCGCCCTCAAGGGCGGGGCCCCGCAAGATCACAGGTTGAGATCACCGGGTGGGATCAGAGGTTGCCGCGCAGTTCCTGCTCCCGCTCGATCGCCTCGAACAGCGCCTTGAAGTTGCCCTTGCCGAAGCCCATGGAGCCGTGGCGCTCGATCATCTCGAAGAAGACGGTCGGGCGGTCCTGGACCGGCTTGGTGAAGATCTGGAGCAGGTAGCCGTCCTCGTCGCGGTCCACGAGGAGCTTGAGTTCGCGCAGCGTCTCGACGGGGACGCGGGTCTCGCCCGCCCATTCGCCAAGGGTGTCGTAGTACGAGTCGGGGGTGTCGAGGAATTCGACGCCGGCGGCGCGCATGGCGCGCACGGAGGCGACGATGTCGTTGGTGGCCAGCGCGATGTGCTGGACGCCGGGGCCGCCGTAGAACTCCAGGTACTCGTCGATCTGGGACTTCTTCTTGGCGACGGCCGGCTCGTTGAGCGGGAACTTCACCTTGAGGGTGCCGTCGGCCACGACCTTGGACATCAGCGCCGAGTACTCGGTGGCGATGTCGTCGCCGACGAATTCCTTCATGTTGGTGAAGCCCATGACCCGGTTGTAGAAGGCCACCCACTCGTTCATCCGGCCGAGTTCGACATTGCCGACGCAGTGGTCGATGGCCTGGAAGAAGCGCCGCTCCGGGGGCTCGACGACCGGCCCGGCGGCGACGAAGCCGGGCATGTAGGGGCCGTCGTAGCCGGTGCGGTCGACCAGGGTGTGCCGGGTCTGGCCGTACGTGGCGATGGCGGCGAGCACGACGGTGCCGTGGTCGTCCTTCAGCTCGTACGGCTCGGTGAGGCCGGTGGCGCCGTGCTCGACGGCGTACGCGTACGCGGCGCGCGCGTCCGGGACCTCCAGGGCGAGGTCGACGACGCCGTCGCCGTGGGCGGCGACGTGGTCGGCCAGGAAGCGGCCGTTGTCGGTGGCGGCCTTGATGACGGAGGTGAACACGAAGCGCGCGCCGCCCGACTCCAGGACGTAGGAGGCGGTCTCGCGGCTGCCGTTCTCGGGTCCCGAGTAGGCGACGCGGCGCATGCCGAAAGCGGTGGAGTAGTAGTGCGCGGCCTGTTTGGCGTTGCCCACGGCGAAGACGACGGCGTCCATGCCCTTTACCGGGAAAGCATCCTGGGTCTCAGTCATGACAAAAGCCTCCCGCCGCTTGTCAGGGTGCGCAATAGTTCCGGATTTGAGTGGACAGTCTGCACAGCGGAAGCGAGGATCGACGGGTCAATCTGTGCAGCATGACCACGGAAGGCGGCGGGGTGTGGGGATCGACGCGCTGGACGGGCGGCTGATCACGCTGCTGGACCGGGAGCCGCGGATCGGCGTCCTGGAGGCGTCCCGGCGGCTGGGGGTGGCGCGCGGCACGGTGCAGGCGCGGCTCGACCGGCTGAGGGCCAATGGGGTGATCCGCGGTTTCGGCCCGCAGGTGGACCCGGCGGCGCTCGGCTATCCGGTGACGGCGTTCGCCACCCTGGAGATCAAACAGGGCCAAGGGGCCGACGTACGGGCGCACTTGACCACCGTGCCGGAGGTGCTGGAACTGCACACCACGACCGGTCAGGGCGACATGCTCTGCCGTCTGGTGGCGCGTTCCAACGCCGATCTCCAGCGGGTGATCGACCGGGTTGTCGGCTTTGATGGGATCGTCCGGGCCGCCACGGCCATCGTCATGGAGAACCCGGTCCCGCTGCGGATCATCCCGCTGGTGGAGCAGGCGGCGCGCGACACGTAGACGCGCCACGCGGTCGAAGGAGACGGGGAGGTGGCGGCGCGGTGAGTTTCTGGCAGTACCTCTCCAACCGGCACCAGCAACTGCTCACCGACGCGTTCCAGCACGCCAGCGCCGTGTTCCAGTGCATGGTGCTCGCCACCGTGATCGGCGTCCTGATCGGTGTCCTGACCTACCGCAGCGACTGGGCGGGCAATCTCGCGGTCACCTCGACCGCGACCATCCTCACCATCCCGTCGCTGGCCCTGATCGGTCTGCTGATCCCGGTCCTGGGCCTCGGCGTGCCGCCGACGGTGACCGCGCTGACCCTGTACGGGCTGCTGCCGGTCGTCCGCAACTCCATCGTCGGGCTGCGGGGCGTGGACCCGGCGCTGGTGGACGCGGCCAAGGGCATCGGCATGTCACGGGTGTCCCGGCTGCTGCGGGTGGAGCTGCCGCTGGCCTGGCCGCCGATCCTGACCGGTATCCGGGTCGCCACCCAGATGCTGATGGGTATCGCGGCGGTGGCCGCGTACGCCTCGGGGCCGGGCCTGGGCAACGAGATCTTCCGCGGCATCGCGTCGCTGGGCAGCGCCAACGCGCTCAACGAGGTGCTGTCCGGCACGCTCGGCATCATCGTCCTCGCGCTGCTCTTCGACGCCGCGTACGTGGGGCTCGGCCGTCTGACCATTCCGAGGGGGATCCGTGTCTGAGCAGTGGTCACCGCATGACCAGGAGCAGGGCCAGGAGCAGGGCCGGGAGCAGGGCCGGGAGCAGGAGCAGGGCCGGGACCGGCCGGCGCCCACCGGGGTGGCGGGCGCCACCATCGAGCTGGAGAACCTGACCAAGCGCTATCCGGGCAGCCAGGACCCGGCCGTGGACAGCGTCAGCATGGAGATCAAGGCCGGTGAGACGGTGATCTTCGTGGGACCTTCGGGCTGCGGCAAGTCCACCACGCTGAAGATGATCAACCGGCTGATCGAGCCGTCGTCCGGGCGGATCAGGATCAACGACGAGGACGTCACCGCGATCGACCCGGTCAAGCTGCGCCGCAAGGTCGGGTACGCGATCCAGTCGTCCGGCCTCTTCCCGCACATGACGGTCGCGGAGAACATCGCGCTGGTGCCGAAGATGGTCGGCTGGAGCAAGTCGCGGGTCAAGGACCGGGTCGAGGAGATGCTCGACCTGGTGGGCCTGGACCCGCGGGAGTTCCACGGCCGCTACCCGCGCCAGCTCTCCGGCGGACAGCAGCAACGCGTGGGCGTCGCGCGGGCGTTGGCGGCCGACCCGCCGGTGCTGCTGATGGACGAGCCGTTCGGCGCGGTCGACCCGATCACCCGCGACCACCTCCAGGACGAACTGATCAGGCTCCAGCACGAGTTGCACAAGACGATCGTCTTCGTCACCCACGACTTCGACGAGGCGATCAAGCTCGGCGACCGGATCGCGGTGCTGCGCGATCACTCGCACATCGCCCAGTTCGACACGCCGGAGGCCATTCTCACCAATCCGGCCGACGACTTCGTGTCCGGTTTCGTCGGCGCCGGCGCGGCGCTCAAGCGGCTCAACCTCACCCGCGTGCGCGATGTCGGCATCGCCGAATTCCCCGCGGTGGGCGTCGACGAGCCGTTGCAGTCGATCTTCGAACGGCTGCGCACCAGCCAGCACAACGAACTGCTGCTGCTCGACCGGCGGCGGCGCCCGTACAAGTGGCTGCGGCGCGGCGATCTGATGCGCGCCAAGGGGTCGTTGGCGCGGGCGGGCACGATCGTGCACGACACGGTGACCCGGGACGCGACGCTGCGGGACGCGCTGGAGGCGGTGCTGACCGACAGCGGCGGGCGGGTGGCGGTGACCGGGCGGCGCGGCGAGTTCGTGGGCGTGGTCGACATGGAGACGCTGATGAATTCGGTGCAGGAGATGCTGGAGGCCGACCGGCTCACCGCGATGGAGCACCAGCACGAACTGGCGGAGTCGCTGGCCGGGCAGGGGCACGAGGAGGAGCGGGCACGCGCCGAGCAGGAGGGCGCGGCGGGCGCGGAGCCGGCGTCATGAGCCCGGACAGGCCGGACCGCGCGACGGGGGCGAGCCGCGCCGACGGCGACCGGTCCCACCCGTCGGGCCGGGACACCCGCGACGCCGGGGAGCGCCGTCCGCCCGGCGAGCACGAGGTGCGCGGCCTCGCCTTCCGCGACGACGACGGCGGCGAGGAACACGCGGAGCGCGAGGAGCACGAGAGCGGTCCCGCGCCCGCCGCGACCAAACCGAAGCCCAAACTGACCTGGCAGAAGCTGGTGTTCACCCCGGCGGTGCTGGCCGCCGTGCTGCTCGCCACGTATCTGTGGATCACCAACATCCACCTGGACGCGATCGAGCACAATTCGCTCGACGACGGCAATGTGCAGCTCCGGCTCTGGCAGCACGTGAAGCTGACCGCGATCTCCACCTTCTGGGTGCTGGTGATCGCGATCCCGGTCGGCATCGCGCTGACCCGGCGGCGGCTGCGCAGGGTCGCGCCGTTCGTGACCGCGCTGGCCAACATCGGCCAGGCCACCCCGGCGATCGGCCTGCTGGCGCTGCTGGTGATCTGGCTGGGCATCGGCGCCCGCACCGCGATCATCGGCATCGTGGCGTACGCGGTGCTGCCGGTGCTCTCCAACACCGTCGCGGGGCTCAAGGCCATCGACCCGACGCTGGTGGAGGCCGCGCGCGGCATCGGCATGTCGGCGCCCGGCGTGCTCGCCAAGGTCGAGCTGCCGCTCGCCGTACCGCTGATCCTCGCGGGCGTGCGGACCGCGCTGGTGCTCAACGTCGGCACCGCCACGCTGGCCACCTTCGGCGGGGGCGGCGGCCTCGGCGACCTGATCACCTCCGGCATCGTCAACCAGCGGATGCCGGTGCTGATCCTCGGCTCTGTCCTGACGGTGGTGCTCGCCCTGTTCGTGGACTGGCTGGCCTCGGTCGCCGAGCAGTTGATGCGGCCCCGCGGCCTGGAGGTGACGGCATGAGGCGGCGCGGCGGCCGTACGGTGGCGGCCGGACGTACGGCGTCGGTCGCTCGTACGGGGCTCGTGGCGCTCTGCGGTGCCGCGCTGCTGGCGTCCTGCGGGCTGACCAGCGGCAGCCCGCTGGTGGACAACGTCAAACCGGGCTCGATCGGGCAGGGCGAACCCCTCAAGGGCGCCCATCTGGTGATCACGTCCAAGAACTTCAGCGAGAACATCATCCTGGGCGAGATGATCGGCCTCGCCTTCAAGGCGGCGGGCGCGAGCGTGCTGGACCGGACGAACATCACCGGCTCGATCGGCGCCCGCGAGGCGGTCAAGTCCGGTCAGGCGGACGCGATGTACGAGTACACCGGCACCGCCTGGATCACGTATCTGGGGCACACGGAACCGATCAAGAACCCGCGCGCGCAGTGGCAGGCCGTGCACGACGCGGACCTGAAGAACGGCCTCACCTGGCTGCCGCCGTCCACGCTGAACAACACGTACTCGCTCGCCGTCAGCCAGCGCAACAACGCGAAGTACCACCTCAAGACGCTCTCCGACGTGGCCGCGCTGGCGAAGAAGGACCCCAAGGCCGTGACGCTGTGCGTGGAGAACGAGTTCGCCTCCCGGCAGGACGGGCTGCCCGGCATGATGAAGGCGTACGGCATGGACATCCCCAGCTCGCGCATCCAGAAGATGGACGCGGGGATCATCTACACCCAGGTGAACAAGAGCGGTTCCTGCCTGCTGGGCGAGGTGTACACCACCGACGGCCGCATCCAGTCGATGCACCTGACCGTCATGGCGGACGACAAGCACTTCTTCCCCAACTACAACGCGGCGCCGGTCATCTACAGCAAGGCGTTCAAGAAGTACCCGGCCATCGCGGGGCTCCTCGACCCGATCAGCGCCAAGCTGGACACGGCGGTCGCGCAGAAGCTCAACGCCCAGGTGGACGTGGACGGGCAGGACCCGCACGACGTGGCGAAGAAATGGCTGATCGCGGAGGGCTTCATCAAGAACGGGTGAGGGGCCCTGCGGGGCTCCCCCGGTACAGCTGGGGCTCCGGCTCACGAGTGGATGCAAAGCTGTTTTGCAAAAGAGCGTTGCAAAGGTGCTTTGCACGCGCTTAGGGTGGTGTCCATGACGGACAAGAAGGACGCGGTGCCGATCGGCCCGATCTCGGACGAGGATCTGCTGACCCTCGACGCCAGGTCGCTGCGCGGCCTCGCCCACCCGCTGCGGATGCGGCTGCTGGCCGCGCTGCGCGACCGCGGCCCCGCCACGGCCTCCCAACTCGCCGACCGGCTCGGCGAGTCCAGCGGCGCGACCAGCTACCACCTGCGCCAGCTCGCCTCGTTCGGCCTGGTCGAGGACGATCCAGGGCGCGGCACCGCGCGCGAGCGCTGGTGGAAGGCGGTGCACCGGGGCCAACGCTTCGACAGCATCGGGGAGTTCGTCCGGCACCCCGACCCCGAGGTGCGCGCCGCGATGAGCACCTTCCTCGTCGAGCACGCCACCAGCAGCGCCGAGCAGGTGGCGACCTGGATGAGCACGATGCACACCTGGCCGAAGGTCTGGCAGGAGGCGTGGGACTCCAGCCGCTTCACGCTGCGCCTCACGCCGCAGGACGCGGTGGAGCTGAGCGAGCGGGTGCACGCGCTCGTGGAGTCCTTCCGCGAGCGGGAGACGGACGGGCCGGAGGGTGAGCGGGTCCGGGTGCAGTTCCACGAGTTCCCGATCGCGTCCGACTGACCCCGCTCCCCCGTACCGCGCGCGCCGACACCGCGGCCGCAGCCGTATCGGTATCCGTATCCGTATCCGTACCGGCTCCGTGAATCCGTCGCTGCGTAGCTCCGTAACTGCGTAGCTCCGTCACTCCGTCACTCCGTCACTCCGTCTCAACGCCCAATCGTCACGGGGGAATTCGCCATGCCCGCACGCACCGCGATACCGCACGTCCACCAACGGCCCGACGGGTCGGGACCGGCCCGCGACCGGCGCCCGCTGGGGGTGCTGCTGGCCGCCAACGTGGTCTCGATCGCCGGGAACATGCTCACCGTCGTCGCCGTCCCGTGGTTCGTGCTGGAGACCACCGGGAGCCCGGCGCGGGCCGGTCTGGTCGCCTTCGCGGCCACCTTGCCTGTGGTCCTCGCCGCGATCCTGGGCGGCCCGCTGATCGACCGGCTCGGCTACGCGGTCACCAGCGTCGTGTCGGACGCGGTGTGCGCGGTGGCCATGGCGGCCGTACCGCTGCTGCATCTGACCGTCGGGCTGCGCTACTGGGAACTGCTCGCGCTCGTCGGCGTCAGCGGCCTGTTCCACGCACCCGGCGAGACCGCCCGCGAGGTGCTGATGCCCCGGCTCGCCGAACGCGCCGACACCACCGTGGCGCGGGCGTCGAGCGCGTACGAGGGCGCGTCGCGCGGCGCCCGTATGCTCGGCGCCCCGCTGGCGGGCGTGCTCATCTCGGTGCTGGGCGCCACCAATACGCTGCTGGTCGACGCGGTGACCTTCGCGGTGTCCGCGGTGCTGATCGGGATCGGGGTACGGGACCGGACGCCGACGCCGTCCGAGGGGTCCGTTGCCGAGGGGTCCGGCGGCTACCGGGCCGAACTGCGCGAGGGATTCGCCTACTTGGTGGCCGCGCGGCTGCTGTTCGCCATCGTGCTCATGGTGATGGTGACCAACGCGCTCGACCAGGCGTGGTCGGCGGTCCTGCTGCCGGTCAACGCCCGCGAGCACCTGGGCGGCTCGGTGAGCATCGGCCTGGTCGCCGGGACCTTCGGCGGCGGCGCGCTGATCGGCTCACTGACGTACGGCGTCGTCGGCCACCGGTTGCCGCAGCGCGGCCTCTACATCGGCGCGTTCCTCGTCTGCGGCTTCCCCCGGACGGCCGTCGCCGCCTTCGTGCCCGGTCTGACCCCGCTCCTGGTCACCTGCGCGGTGTGCGGGCTGGCCGCCGGTGTCCTCAACCCGATGATCGGGACCGAGATGGTCCGCCTGGTCCCCGAGCGGCTGCGCAGCCGCGTCTTCGGCGCCGTCACCTCCGGCGTCCTGGTCGCCGTCCCGCTGGGCGGCCTACTCGGCGGCTTCCTCGTCCAGTACGCGGGCCTGCGGACGGCCATGGCCACCGTCAGCGCCGTCTATCTGCTCACCACGCTGAGCCCGCTCGCCCTGCCCGCCTTCCGGCACTGGACCGACGAACCCGCCGACACGCCCTAGCAGGTCGGCAGCTTTCCGCCCTTGTCCAGGGCGGCCAGGGCCGCCAGCGCGCCGTCCAGGTCGTTGACCGGGACCAGCCGGAGCCCGTCGGGCAGCTCCGCCTTGGCGTCGGAGCACTCGCCGCGCGGTACGAGGAAGACGGTCGCGCCGTCGCGGCGCGCGGCCTGCTCCTTCAGCGGCACCCCGCCGACCGCGCCGACCTTGCCCGAGGCGTCGATGGTCCCGGTGCCCGCGATGGTCCGGCCGCCGGTGAGGTCGCCGCCGTGGCCGTCGCCGTTGATCTTGTCGATGATGCCGAGTGCGAAGAGCAGCCCGGCGCTGGGGCCGCCGACGTCGGCGAGCTGGAGGTCGACCTTCACCTTGGACGGTGAGAGCCCGAGGTGCGTGAGCGCGGCCGTCGTCGCCGCGTCCTGCGAGTCGGTCATCTCCTTGCGGTTCGCCTTCTCGATCTCCTTCACCGAGCCGCCGCTGGGATAGACCGAGTCGCGCGGCATCGCCGCCTGGTCTTTCTTGAACCACGCCTTCAGCACGTCGGTGACGTGCACCGACGCGTCCGGTGACGTCGCCTGGATCGTCACCATCCGCAGTTGCCCGCTCGTCTTGCGCACCGGTGTCCCGCTCACCGTGATCACCTGCGTCCCCTGGTCCGCCCCCAGCACGTTCGCCGTCAGCCCCGGCTCCACGATCGAGATCGGGAGCGGGGCCAGGGCCGCGACGGCCAGCAGCCCGGCCGTGACTGCTCCGCAGACGGCCAGAGTCACGGTCCGCCGGGAGACGCTGCTTCTACGCATGCCGCCGACCCTATTTCACGCCCCTCGGCCATGCGGCCACGCCCCCGCACGACCAGTCCCCCCTCAGAGGCGCGAGAACCCGCCCGACCAGCCCCCACCGGCCCGGTGGTAACCCGCAGAACCGTCGTAGCCGAGCACGCAGGCTCCGCACACACCCAAGACCAGCACCCCGCCAGGGGCGCGGGGAACCGCGCGACCAGCCCCCACCTGCCCGGTGGCCCGAAAACAACCGAACCGCCCCACCCCGACCAGCGGTGACCCACAGAAACACCCCGGCCAAGCACGCAGGCCCCCGCGCCCCCGAAAAGACCGGCCCGCCGCCCCCGGCGAAGGAACCCCTCAGGGGCGGCGGGCCCCAAGAAAACGCGTGGCAGGCACGCCGGCGAAGGAACCGCCCCAGGGCCGCGCCCGTGAAGATGCGTGGCCGGCGCCACCGGCGAAGGACCCGGCACGGGCCCGGGGGCCTGGCGGGGGCGCCCTTGTGGGGAGGCTCAGCGCCGTAGCGTAAGGCGTCCTAGCGCAAGGCGTCGGCGACCTCCGTGGCGGCCTCCACGACGCGCGCGCCAACCCTCTCGGGGACCGAGTCGGCGAGCATGACGACGCCGACGCTCCCCTCGATGCCGGGGACGCCCAGGAGGGGCGCGGCGGCCCCGCTGGCGCCGGCCTCCAGCTCGCCGTGGGTGAGGACGTACCGGACCGGCTCGGTGGCGGTGACGGTGTGGGCGGCGGGCGGCCCCTCGGCGGGCCGGCTGCCCAGGGACTCCTCGTCGACGAAGCGCTCCCAGCGCGACCCGTCGGGCGTCGGCTGCATGCCACGCCCGGCGAGGATGGCGCGCCCGGCGGCCCCGCGGTCCAGCGGGTGCCGGAAGCCGGTGCGATAGGCCACGTGGTAGTCGGTCCAGGTCGGCTCCACGACGGCGACGGCGAGCGCCTCGCTGCCGTCGACGAGGGTCAGGTGGGCGGTCGCCCCGATCTCCTCGGCGAGCGAGCGCAACGCGGGCAGTGCGGCCTCGCGCAGCAGCGGGTGCACCTGGTGGGCCAGACCGAGCACGCCCAGTCCGACGCGCGCCCGGCCGCCGAGGTCACGGCGGACCAGCGAATGCTGCTCCAGCGTGGCCAGCAAGCGGTAGACCACCGTCCGGTTCACACCGAGTTTGGCGGCCAGCTCGGTCACCGTCAGGCCGTGGTCGGTGTCGGCGAGCAGCTTGAGAACCCGCAGGCCCCGGTCAAGCGTTTGAGACGTCTCCGCGGTCACGACGCCCCCTCCTCGTAGGCGGCGGCCATCTCCACGGCGGTAACGCACTGCCGGTCCCGCGGCAGTGCGCGGAGAGGCCGCCGGTAGTCGTCATACCGGCTGCGCTCCGCGGCTGCACTGCCACGGCGCGTGCGTGACCGGCACCGTAGCGAGCGGGTACCGCTCAGCGGAAGGGGTCGTCCACAATCCGGGCGCTTGCTTGACCCGACCTTGGAGATCCACCCTCTACAATACGGCCGACATCATCGCATTCGGGTCGCCCACTCCTGCACCTTCTTGATCCGCTCGCCGAGCTGCCCCGCCGTCGCCTCGGCGCTCGGCGGCCCGCCGCACGCGCGGCGCAATTCGGTGTGAATCACCCCGTGCGGCTTACCGCTCTGATGGTTGTACGCGGCCACGAGCGTGTTCAACTGCTTGCGCAGTTCGAGCAGTTGGCGGTGGGTGACGATCGGGCGCCGCTCGGCGGGGAGTTCGAGCAGATCGGCCTCTTCGTCCGGCTTCTTCCGGCTGTGGGCGATCTGCCGGGCCTGCCGCTTCTGGAGCAGTATCTGGACCTGGTCCGGTTCGAGGAGGCCGGGGATGCCGAGGTAGTCCTGCTCCTCCTCGCTGCCCGGATGCGCCTGCATGCCGAACTCGGCCCCGTCGTACAGCACCCGGTCGAAGACCGCGTCGGACTCCAGCGCCTCGAAGGGCAGCATGTCCTCCTCGGTGTCCTCGTCCTCGGCCTTCTCCGCGTCCGCGAGGAGCTTGTCCTCCTCCGCGAAGGGGTCCGCCCCCTCCTCGTCACCTCGCTTCTTTGGATTGTCGAGCACGTGGTCGCGCTCGACCTCCATCTCGTTGGCGAATTCCAGCAGCATCGGGATGGTCGGTACGAACACCGACGCCGTCTCGCCGCGCCGCCGCGACCGTACGAAACGGCCCACGGCCTGCGCGAAGAACAGCGGCGTCGAGATCGTCGTGGCGTACACGCCGACCGCGAGGCGGGGGACGTCGACGCCCTCCGACACCATCCGGACCGCGACCATCCAGCGGTCCTCGGACTCGCCGAACTTCTCGATCCGCTTGGAGGAGCCGGGGTCGTCGGAGAGCACGACGGTCGGCTTGTGCCCGGAGATCTCCTTGAGGATCTTGGCGTACGCGCGGGCCGACTCCTGGTCGGTGGCGATCACCAGGCCGCCCGCGTCCGGGATGCCCTTGCGGACCTCGGTCAGCCGCTGGTCCGCGGCCTTCAGCACGTTCGGGATCCAGTCGCCGGTCGGCGCGAGCGCGGTCCGCCACGCCTGCCCGATCGCGTCCCTCGTCATCGGCTCGCCCAGCCGCGCCGCGATCTCGTCGCCCGCCTTGGTGCGCCAGCGCATGTTGCCGCTGTAGCTGAGGAAGATCACCGGGCGGACGACGCCGTCGTTGAGCGCGTTGCCGTACCCGTACGTGTAGTCGGCGGCGCTGCGGCGGATGCCGTCGTTGCCCTCCTCGTACACCACGAACGGAATCGGATTCGTGTCCGACCTGAACGGCGTCCCGGTCAGCGCCAGCCGCCGCGTCGCCGGGTCGAACGCCTCCAGGCACGCCTCGCCCCACGACTTGCTGTCGCCCGCGTGGTGGATCTCGTCCAGGATCACCAGCGTCTTGCGCTGCTCGCAGCGGTTGCGGTGCAGCATCGGCCGCACCCCGACGCCCGCGTACGTCACCGCGACGCCGTGGTACTCCTTGCCGACGGGGCCCGCGCTGTACTCCGGGTCCAGCTTGATCCCTATCCGCGCCGCCGCGTCCGCCCACTGCGTCTTCAGGTGCTCGGTGGGCGCCACCACCGTGATCTGCTGCACCAGGTGGTTGTGGAGCAGATACGACGCCAGCGACAGCGCGAAGGTGGTCTTCCCCGCGCCGGGTGTCGCCACCGCGAGGAAGTCCCGCGGCTGCTTGGCGACATACGCGTCGATGGCCCCCTGCTGCCAGGCCCGAAGCTTGTTCGCCGTCCCCCAGGGCGCGCGCCCGGGGAAGGCGGGAGACAGGTGGTGCGGGTGCGATGCGGCGGTGGTAGTCACGGTCTCCGTTGAGGTTCGTCTCGCGGCGGGTCGATAACGGGGCGGCGGCCGATCTGCGGCGGGCCGGCGGGTCGGCGGGTCGGTACGAAAACCGCCTCAGCCTACCGGCCGCGGGCCGCCGTTCCCGGGTTGACGCCGCCGCGCCGGGACGGGTGCGACTCAGGTCACAGTCCGCCCGGTGCCGCGGGGTCCGCCTGCGGTCGTACGGCGTCCGGTGTGGCGTCCCGTACGCCGTCGTGCGGGGTTCGCGGCTCCCCGCCAGGCCCTTCGCCGAGCCTGCACAGGACGTCCGCGTGCCGCGCGGCAACGGACTTCCCGACCTCGCCCATTCGCGCGTTTCTGTCCCCCAGCCAGGCCAGAACCGCCTCGCGCGCGAGCTCTTCCGGAGATGTACCGAGCCCGTGGGCGAGGCTGGTCAAGGCGCGCAGCTCCACCGCGGTGAGGTCGATCGTCAGTTGAGGCACCCCGTCAGCGTAACGATCACGCGCTGCCCGCTCCGACCTTTTTCGGGCGCAGCCGGCCCGCCACCACCGCGCCCACCAGGGCCAAGGCGGCGGCCGGGAGGAAGACGGCGGCGAAGGCGGCGGGGTGGGACGTGGCGGCGGCCGTATGGGTGCCCGCGTCGGCCGCGGCGCCGACGGTGCCGCCGCCCAGCGCCGCGAAGACGGTGCCGGCGGCGGCGACCAGGAGGACGTTGGACAGGGCATCGGAGACCTGGAGGGCGGCGGAGTTGGCGCCGGCCTCCGCGGGGGCGGACTGCTCCAGCATCAGGACGCTGAGGGTGGAGATGACCAGGCCCATGCCGAGGCCGCCCGCGCACCAGGCGACGGCCACGATCCAGACCGGTACGGACTGGACGAGGGCGAGGGAGGCGCCGCAGATGGCGGCGGCGGACAGCACCATGCCGCACTGCGCGAGGCGTTCGCGGATCGGGGCCAGACGCGGGCGGGCCTGGACGTACGAGCCGAGCGCCCACGTGAGCCCCGCGCCCGCCAGCGACAGGCCCGCCATGGTGGCGGACAGGCCGCGCTGGGTGACCAGCATCAGCGGGATGAAGCTCTCGGCGGCGATGAAGGTGCCCGCCGCGATCCCGCGCATCAGGATAACCGTGGGCAGCCCGCGCACCGCGCGGAAGGTGCCGGGCGGCAGCAGCCGCAGCGCGGACGGTACGAGCAGCACGATGCCCGCGACGGCCGGTATCACCGAGAGCGGACTGATGTCCTGGCCCGCGTACTGCAACAGCGCCGCGCCCGTCGCGAGCGCCACCGCGTACCAGATCCGCCGCCCGTCACGTACGGGCGGCGCGACCGGCTCGGGGGCCTCGGGCAGCGTCCCGGGGGCCGGGTCAGGGGCGTGCGCGGCCCGCCGCAGGGGCGGGAGCATGACGGCGAGCGGCAGCGCCACCAGGACCGGGATGGCCAGGAACACCCAGCGCCAGCCGAGTTGTTCCGTGACCGTCCCCGACACCAGCGGCCCGACGATCGAGGGCACCACCCACGAGGCCGCGAAGGCCGCCATCACCGAGGGCCGCAGCCGTTCCGGATACGCCCGGCCGACCACCACGTACAGCGCGACGATCACCAGCCCGCCGCCGAGCCCCTGCACGGCCCGGCCGAGCACGAACGGCCACATCGACTGCGCGGTCCCGCTGATCACCAGCCCCGCCGCGAAGCCGCCGATGCCCGCCGCCAGCGGCGGCAGCGGCCCCGACCGGTCGCACCACTGCCCGCTGACCACCATCGCGAGCAGCGACGTCGTGAAATACCCCGAGAACGCGAACGCGTACAGTCCGAGACCGTCCAGCTCCCGCGCCGCGATCGGCATCGCCGTCCCCACCGCGGTCGCCTCGAACGCGATCATCAGCACCACCGACACGATGCCCAGGGTCAGCGCGCGGTACGACCGCCCCATCACGCCTTCCAGGGCGTCCGGGGCGGTCTCGGGGTCGATTCCAGAAAGCCGCTGGTCACGGCGAGTGTCGGAGGCAGTCACCAGCCAAGAGTAAGGGGCATCAGCCCCTTTCACCCCTGCCCTGCGACCGCCTTTCCCTCCGCCTTTCGCCCTACGCCCCGCCCCCGTCCCGCCCCCGTCCCACCCCCGTTCCCGCCCCCGTTCCCGCCCCGGCCCGCACCCCGTTCGTGAACGCCGTATGGCAGTCCCGTTGCACCCCCTCCCCCACCCTTGACCCACCCCCGCCCCACCCGCGAAGGTCGAACCACACCGCACACACACCTGGCCGTGTGCCCGAGTGGTTGAGGGACTCGCCTGCAAAGCGAGTTACGCCGGTTCGATTCCGGTCACGGCCTCCATGTAGACGCCTGACCTGCACGTTCTAGGTCAGACAAGCTCTCTCCATCGGTGATGGCACCCACCGAAACTGGGCTAGGCAAGTCGCTTGGACTCCTTGGACTTGCTTAGGCCCTGACACCAGGGAGCCTCCCGTGCCAGCCAGGAAGACACCTCTCCGCAGTGCCGTCAGAGCCACTGAGAGCCAGACAGAGCAGACGACCACAGCCGTACCCGCACCTCTCAGGGTCGTACAGGGACAGTCAGGCTCAGACCTCCGTACAGCGATGCTGGATGAACTGGACCTGCACCTCAGCACGACCAACAACCGGTATGGCAGGCCGTACCAGCGGAAGACCATCAACGCCTACCGGTTCGCTGGTGTGGCTCTCCATAACTGGATGACGGAGACCTCTATAGAAGGGGGCTTCACGGCCGTAAGTACGGCCGATCTGAACCGCTTCTTCCGGTGGCACTACCAGACTCACGACCTGCCCAAGAGCCAAGACGGCAAGGGTGGATACACCGGAGGAACGAACACCCTGCAACGCAACCTCCGTCCCCTCTTCCGGTACCTGGCAGAGGAGTACGACCAGTCGAACCCGTACGACAGTCCCAAGCTCCACCGGTACGCCACTCCCCCTCTGGGCAAACCCAAGACCCTCAGTGCCGAGTTCGTTGAGGACGTGCTCAAGGTGACCGGCAACGGTTCCTCGAAGGTGCGCGACTTCGAGACTGTCAGGGATCACGCGATGATCCGGGTTCTTACGGAGGGACTGAGAGCCGAGGAACTTTTGAATCTCCGTGTCCAGGATCTAGACCTGACCAATCACACGGCACTCGTTGTGCCGCTCAAGGGCAACAGGAATAGTGCGGACGGCAGGACCATTCCTCTGCAGCCCAAGACGGTGAAGGCCCTGACACGGTATCTCAGAGTGCGTTCCACTCATGCTCTATCTGAGTCGAGCGGTTGGCTGTGGCTGGGCACACGGTCACGCAAGGAGATGCGGTACATGGGTCTCTACCGGATGGTGAAGAAGAGGGCGGAAGAAGCTGGGTACGAACCTGCCGCCGTGACCCCTCACTCTTTCTGCCACACGTGGGCAGATGACCTCATGACAGCAGGGGTCTCCGGGGAGAACATTATGGCCATTCGAGGGTGGAAGAGTCCGAGCATGCTCCGTAGATACGGGGCTGACATGGCTTCCGCACGTGCCGTGAATGCCGTTCAGCGACTCGGCGACAGGTACTAGCTCTCATCCGGAGAGGGGCCTCTATTGAGGCCCCTACTCCTTCAAGGCGATGAGCCAAGAAGCACAACCCGTGAGGCACCTTGAGGGGAAACTGATTTGATAAAATGGGGCATCGTGCTATTCTTAGAGGTGAGGAAGTGTGCCCAAAAGTAAGGGGCATGCTTCCTCTTCTCATGTGGTGTTGTGTTCCGGTAATGCTCGGCACTAGCTGAGCTAGCCAAGCAGTCTCGAACTGGTTCGAGACTCACAGTAGTGCCTCGGTCGCCCTGCTCAGTAGGGGGGATCGGGGCACTACTCATTTGCAGACAGGACGTACAACACCACCCACCCCGTTCTGGGGGATTTCTTTAACCACAGCACGTACCACATCAAGGAGTATTGAGATGGCCCGACGCCACTACGCAAAGACCGACACCGGCTATCGCTGCGTCTCTTGCCGACAGGAGTTCGCCGAGAAGGAAGATCTAGGCAGGCACTACACGCTACTAGGGAAGTGCATCAGTCCTGTCGTCCTAGGACTCACTATCGATCTCAACGTGAACCACCGCTATTGGACTAAGGCAGCGTGAGACATGGCTCTACACACCAGTCAGGCACTAGCGCCAGGCATGGGCTATATGACTCCCTAAGGGTCTCTCGCGGCACGGCCTAACAACTATATAGACCTACGGCACGCAGGCTTTGAGGCAGGCTCTCAGAGCCTTTTCTCATATCTGTCTGCCGGTAGGGATGCAACACCGATTATGGGCAGGGTGCTCGTCGGCCCCGCTCATCCCTGTAAGCGAGCACAACACCATGAATGCAGGAGTTCTCAATGAAGCACTGAACAAGTGCGTAGCCCTATCCGATGACGGTATTCAGTGTGGACAGGTCGGCAGTAGCAGGACAGGGATTCCATTCCCCATGCCTCTCTGCGAACGACATGGAGCCATGCGCTACACGTACGACACAAAGAGATACCGCAACAAACTCATGCAAAGGATCGAGGAAGCTGGATCTTTCACACACGTCCCCGGTTTCACTTACGTGGCTGAGCTACCCGATGGATTGCTGAAGATTGGATCTAGTGGAAACAGAGTTGGCAACCACGGTAAGCCAACCTTATCCAACCGATGGAAGGCTATCTCTGGGGAGTTCAAGCTGAGCCACCCAGAGAACTACATGATTCGACCTATCGCAGTTCTAGATGGAGGAATCTCCCAAGAAGCACTACTCCATGAGAAGTGGGCGGACCTGAGAATCGATGACAAGTACGGAGAGAGGTTCAAGCCGGACCCCGAACTAATCTCTTGGGCTAAAGATCAAGGTTACACGCCCAATGCAGCCGATGCCATCAACGATTACAGGGGTTGGCACACGTTACAGACCGGAAAGATTGAAAAGAAAAAACGAGAGGACCAGTTGTGGCTACCAGGATTAGCGGGACCGAGCTAAGGAACGAGATGGCGGATGTCCTGAGGAAGGTGACGCAAGCTGACGAAGTAATAGAGATCACTAGGTACGGGAAGACCGAAGCCTACGTGATCTCTTCCAGCAGGTATGAGCGTCTGACCCGGAACCTTTTCACCAACGACTAACGCCAGTGCTTAAAGCTACCGTACCAAAGGAATATCGATATGAAGAACGCGTGTGCAGGACCGGCGTGCACTAAGGACGCATGGAGTAAGGATCTCTGCTCCACTCACTATCAGCAGCAGCGTAGGGGCAAGGAACTGAGCCCGGTTGTGAAACAGCGGAACCGGTGGGAGAACGGGGAGAAGATTTGCCCTGCCTGTGGAGACAAGAAAATTGAGACCGAATACGGCAACCTACCTAATGGCCGCAGGCAGTCTCATTGTCTTGAGTGCGAACGACACAGGGACGCTGATAGGCGTGCATCGAAGAAGAGGCAGGATCTAGCAACACAGCTTCGCCTGTTTGGAATCAGGTACAGCAGGTACAGCGAGGATGGAGTAACTGTCGTCACGATTGCCGAGAGGGATAGGGAGCTAGCAGAGACCCGAGGCATTCAGCTTCCCTGATATCCACTCTTCGACTCAGAACTAACAATCACACATGAGATATAGGGGCCGCTATAGCGGCCCTCTCTCATACCCAGACAAGGAGAAGAAACATGAGCAACACCTTCGGCATCAAGCGACTAGCCGACGTAACACCATCAAGTGAGACTCCATTCCTCATTGAAGGACTGATCCACCGAACCGCAACCATGATCTATGGACGTCCTAAGGCCGGTAAGTCGTTCGTCGCCCTGTCCGCAGCAATGGCGCTCGGAGAGGGAACACCATGGCTAGGCAGGAAGGTCGAAGCTAGGAACACGCTTCTATGGGCCCTCGATCCAGGACAGGAAGACGAGACCTGGCAACGATTCAATACAGCCAATGGAGCTAAGGACTCTCGACTCTTCATCACCGACGTGAGGCCGGAAGACACTGACGACTGGTGGGAAGAGTTCTCCGATGTACTTGTGTCGTCTGGCGTGGAAGTCCTGATCGTTGACAACCTGTCCGCCCTACTAGGACGCGGTAGCTATAACAACGATGCAGATGTGAGGCCAGCACTCGGACGGCTACAGGCTCTCCTAGACGAGGGTATTGCCATCGTGCTTGTTCATCACTCTGGCAAGTTCAATGAGGAGACCGGCTCACAGAAGAGCCCCATGGGTTCCACTGCTATTGAGGCATGGGGAAGGCAGTTCATTCAAGTGACCGACGACCAAGAGCTCAGGGTTCTCAGGGTCTACGGAAACAACACTCCCGAGAGGGAACTAGGCGTTGCCCTGGACTTCACAGGAGAGGGAGACGACGGAGCATTCGTCACGTTGATTGGCGAGGAAGAGACGGTAGCAACGTCGGCCGAGCATGACGAACTGGTGAGCAGGGCTAAGGCCCGTTGGGACAACCGCAAGGACAGGCAGAAGAAGCAAGGACGTTCTCCACAGCAGAAGGGGAGTAAGCCACAAGAGAACACGCCTCAGCAGGCACCACGACCACACGGGATTCCGGAGCGCATCAAGGATGCCCTTAAGGACAGGCCAGAGGGTATGAACTGGTCTCAGCTCAAGAACTGTGTCCAGGGGGCAGCACAGGCCAAGTCTGATGCAGCCAAGAGGATGGTAGAGAAGGGAGAGCTGACCCTAGAGAAGCGAGGCAACCAGTCCATCTACTGCCTGGCTAGCTGACCGTTCTCCGGAACTGTTCCTGTTCTTCTGTTCCCCCCTTGCATATATAGAACGGAAGAACAGAACACTTCCGCTCTCTATCTGCTACCCCCGAATGAAGACTCTCTCGCAGTGACGGCAGGGACCTCCCGCTAGGGCGGGTCCCTCCTGCCTTGAGACCGGAGGAAAAAGAAGGGAGGGGCAGTCTCAGGTCTGCGAAGAAGCACGGCGGGCTAGTGCAATTGGTACAGGGGCCTACGGCCCGACGTACTACTAGCACGGTCAGCGCCAGGGTCTAGGTGCTCAACCAGTCTTCACGAGCGGGCCTTGTAAGGCCCGCTACCTAGACAGAGAGAAGTAGACCAGCCTTGTTCCCCTCCGATGATCGGTCGCTTAAGCGACCGATTTCAGCATTCCAACACTTTTAGGAGCACACTTACATGAACATCACCGCAGAACTGAAATCCGTTACTCGCACTCGGAAGGTTCTTAACTCTATGCTCTGGCTCATCGTTGCTGGAGCAGTCTTCTATTCACTGATGACCAGCACTCCCCTTGTCTCGGCCCACTCCCAATGGCCGTGGTCCGGATGGGTTCTAGGGTTACTTACTGACGCTGCATTCATCCTGACTATCTCTGCTGATGCGGTCCTATCTAGGCACGGGATGAACGGAGGAGGGTGGGCAGTTACCTTCCGATGGGTTACGGGCCTAGCTTCCCTGTTCCTGAACACTTGGGACTCTGTAGCTAGCCGGGATTGGGTTGGGGTAGCCATCCACTCCATTGCTCCGTCTGTCCTTGTGTGTGCCGCCGAGGTAGCGCCAAGCTACCGAAGGAGGTTCAGGGACCTTGAACTAGAACTATCAGATTCACAGGTTCGAGGTTCAGAGCCGGTGGTTCAGAGTTCCAAGGTTCACCCTGGCGCAGGTTCACACGTTCCAACTGATCTGACAGGTTCAAAGGTTCAGTCGGCTCGTGGTTCTAGTTCACAGGCTCAGGCTGGTTCACCTCTGAGTTCAGGTTCACTGGTTCAGGTTCAGACTGGTTCTTCCTCCGGTGAAAGTTCAGGTTCAAACGGCGAGGTAATCCGAGCCGGGTTCATGAACAAGAGGAGTGCCAGTGAAGTAGCTCGGGAGATCAACGTCAGCGCTTCTTACGTCTCTAGGAAGTACAAGGAATTGCGAGAGGGGCTAGCTCTCACTGCATGAGAAAGGGGCTGCCTTATGGCAGCCCTACTCTCAGCACGATACAAACAGCGTGCGCTAGTACAACTCGCTCAGTGCCGCTTCCGGACCTTCTGGGTTCCCATCGCTCTTGATGCGTGCAACGTAGTAGCCAGTCTCAACGGCTAGCGCCAAACTGTCGGTGTACTCGTTCTTCGCAGATGCGATATAGGAGATGATCCCGTTATTCACAATGGGATGCGTCTGCCCCTTGCGGTGCCACTTCGGCTCACGAATCTCCAGTTGTGCAATAGTCCAGCCAACCACAGCCTCAAACAGCATGTTCTTACCTGCCGCTATACCGATAGGATCTGGCGCCTTAGTCAATCTTTCGAGAAGCAGCAGGACGTAAGGCGATGTCTCATCTACTGCAACCTGTGACAGCCCCGGACTCTGTTCAAGCAATTGCTGTGCCGTAGAACCTAGGTTCATTGCTTGTTGCCACTCCTTGCTTTTGAGATTACGTGCCCATGCGGCAAGGAACATCCGGTTACGCTTCATCTGAGGTCGAACGACCGGCGTATAGGGGGTCTCTGATTCGGTCGATCTTCTGCGGCTGAACAGGCCCATGTTCCCTCTCCTGCGACGTGTGAACGCACGGAGTATGGCAGGCAGCTCACGGGTAGGGGCCCAGTTTCCCGTTCCTGCAACTACCAGTCCTTGACGGGCTGCACATGCAGCCCGGAGCATCGAACCGGACACCAACGGAGAGGGGAAGCTGATGCAGGTCACCATGCTCGCCAAGACGTGCGACAAGAAGGACTGCCCCACGCTGTACGCAACAGACAGGGGAACGCTGCTGGTTCAGGGCTACACCGGAGATGAGCACGGGCTCACGGTGCCCCAAGGTGAGGGAGTCGTTGAGATCCCTGTCGAGCTGTTGAAGAAAGCCATTGCCGATGGGGTCATCTAAGACGCTCGGGGATCTCTTCGACACCTTCGAGCATGAGGCGTTCAGACTTGAGACCCTGGACGACTACAGCAAGTCCGGGAGCGTAGACGCCTACCAATCGTTTCTGGCAGGCGAAGCTCAGCCGGACGACTACAACGCCGACTGGGTGAAAGAGGTTCGGGAGGCAACAGCCGCCGGTAAGCGGATCTACCGGGTACATGTGCTGAGCCGTCCTCTGACTCCTTATCTCCGGTTCGAGCTCGGCTGGGGCTACCGGAAGAACATGACCGGAGGAGAAGAGTTCTTCATCCTGGACACCACGGAGCAAGCCAACCCCCTCATAGGAGTTGATGACTTCTGGTTGTTCGACAGTGAAGACGTGGCCGCTATGAGCTACGACACCGAGGGCAAGTTCCTGGGTTCTGACGTTCTTCCTCCGGTCAGGACAGCAGAGTTCATCAGGTACAGAGACACGGCTCTCGCTATAGCGGAGCCGTTCATTGAGTGGTGGGAGCGGCACGGAGAAGAGTGAGGAAGACCGAGCTTGGTGAAGCGCTGCGGGAGCTACGGAAGGCATCTGGTAAAGAGGCCAAGACCGTTGCCCGCAGTGCTGTCATGTCTGCAAGCAAGCTCAGCAAGATTGAGACGGGCAAGCTAGCTCCGAGTGTCGTGGACGTAGAGAGCATCCTCACTGCCGTTGGTGTCTCCGAGGAAGTCAAAGCGGAGTACATGGAGGCAGCTCGTGCTGCCTCTACTGAGGTAATGGCTTGGCGTCTGCTAGCTCGCATGGGCTATCACAAAGGACAACAGCAGGCTCAAGCTCTCGAAGCTCAGATGTCTCTGCTCCGACTTTTTCAGCCTGCTCTGATTCCTGGGCTTCTCCAGACTCCCGAGTACATCAGGGCTGTGATTGCAAGGCATGGGCTGACAGAAGACTCCCAAGCTCGGACCATGGCTGCGCGACTCGAACGGCAGAAGGTTCTCTATGACAGCAGTAAGCAGCTCCGGTTCATCATCACTGAGTCTGTCCTCCGTTGGAGGATTACCTCCTCGCCCATCATGGCCGGACAGATAGATAGACTGATCTCCCTATCTCGGTTGCCTAACATAGACGTTCGCATCGTTGCTCAGTCGGCACCGCAGAACGACTTTCCTTCTCACTCCTTTGTGATCAGAGATGACAGGCTTGTAACTGTCGAGACCGTTCATGCTGAGGTAGTTGTTACGGACCCTCGGGACGTCAAGGAGTACGCAGACAAGTTCGAAGGATTCTCCTTGGTTTCAGTTTCCGGAGATGAGATGCGGGTCATGCTGGGAGCCATCAGGGATGAGTTCTTGCGCGAACAGGAAACTGGCTAAGCGCTGCATCTGTGCACCCTGACAATCAATGCATGGAAAGTGAAGAGACAGGCCCCGCACTGACCATCACCGTGTATCGGATCGACCCTGAGACCGGAGAGAAGGTTGTCATCAGACCTCGGCGTCTGGTCAAGTCAACCGGTCCCCTTGTGTGCTCGACGTTCCCACCGTGCTCCTGCCCCAAGTGCTTAAAGGAACGAAGGTAGACTGAATGGGCATGCTCAACGCATGCCCTCATGCAATAACCGGGGGAAAGTAGATGCTAGTCAGGCTTAGGTGTCGGTTCTTCCGGATTTTCGCTGAGGAGTGCTTCATATGCCCATGATATTACCGACGGGTAACTAGCCCCACCCCCTGCCCTCAACGCCCCCGCACTCGCTGTGACTACGGCAGAACCATGAGTGTAGATATTTATGGTGGAATTTTTTGGGGACTCAGAGCTACAGCTACTGCCGGATTTAATAACCCTGGGGTACAAATGTCCGGGTTGGCTTCTGCTGGTGTGAGGGCCGGGCTTCATTCTCTCCTCGGTATCCGTGAGTCGTCGTTGACTTGCTCGGAGGAAAGCAGCAGGCAGGGTGACTTTGCTCTGTGTAGTGAATAGAGACGGCTCTCTTGATTGATAGGCATTGAGTACCGAGAGGGAATGTCCCTGCCTCCCCTTCGTCTACCCGTGTATGTGGGCTTGTGTGGAGACGGCAGGGCAGGGCTGGACACGGAGACCAGGGACCACCTGAGAGGGGCACGCAGAGGGTCAGAGGGCTTCTGTGCCCAGGGGCTATGGCCCTGCTCAGTCGAGTGTCAGGAGTCCTCAACGGATGCCCTGCTAGCGCTAGGCAAGTCGCCTCATCACCTCCGATCCACTTGACCTGTGCTGTCGTGCCTGGTCAACTGAGGTTCCGCCACATCGCTTGTGAGAGCTACCTGCAAAGCGAGTTACGCCGGTTCGATTCCGGTCACGGCCTCCAACGCCTTTGACCAGGCAAATCAAAAGGGCGGCGCCCGATGAGGGTGCCGCCCCCTTGGGTCGTCCGTCTCCATTGCCGTCTCAGTCCCGGACCCACCGAACGTCTCAGCCTCTCGGCCACGTCTGCCGGTCGTCAGCTCGCGAGTGCTTCGCCGAGCCTGGCGTGGGCGGCGCCGGGAAGCACTTGGTGCAAGGTCTCGGCGCGGGCTCGGACGAGGCCGTCGCGGTACGCCTCGGGGAGCCGTTCCCAGATGGCGACCGCCTTGTCGGCTGCCGCGGTCGGGTCGCCGTCGGTGTGGGCGCAGATGGCCGCGTCCATCTCCAGCAGGGCGCGGGTCATGACGGACGGCGAGCGGGTGAGGGCGAGCGCGGCCTCCTGCTCGGCGTACGCCTCGCGGGTGCGGCCGAGGAGCGTGAACGCCTGGGAGAGGTGAACGTGGTGCTTCTGAAGGGGGTAGCCGAACCAGGTGTCGGCGGCCTGGGTGCCGTCCAGGTGCTCGGCGATGAGGCGGGCGTCGGCGACCGAGCGGAGAGCGCCCCGTTGGTCTCCGATCGCGGCGAGCGCGCGGGCGTTGACGGCCGCCGCGAGGGCGGCAGCGGCGGACGGGTTCGGCCCGGCTTCGGCTCGGGCACGACCCGCGAGGTCGGCGGCGGCCTTCGGGGCACCGTAGTTGAGGGGGACCATCGCGTGCCGTGCCAGCGCCCAGGCGAGCATCTGCCGGTCGCCGGACTCGCGGGCTGCCTGCTCGGCGGTGGTGAACCAGCCGTGGGAGTCGCGCTGATCGCTGCGGTCGTGCTGGATGATCGCCACAAGCCCGGTGATGCCAGCGGCCGTTCGGGCAAGGTCGGCTCGCGCGGCAGCCGCGTGCGGACGGCTGAGGACATCGCGCAGCAGGTCGAGGTCGTCGCGCATCTGCGTCAGGACGACGGTGGGAGGACGGCCGCGGTAACCGCCGCGGTGCCGCCCGAAGGCACCGTCGAGGTAGGCGAGGTCGCCAGCATCGGAGCCGGTCAGCGCCGCGTTGATGCCCTGGCGCGCTTCCGCGATGCCGGGCAGAGCCACCGCACCCGTTGCCGCCGCTGCTGCCGCCCCAAGGAACTGCCGTCGGTCCACCTCCGTGCCCTCCTCTCCCCCCCCCTCACCACTATCCGGGCGGTTCTGACGTCTGCGCCACTGCTTACTCGCCGCGACCGCCCGGACGATCTTCTCCACCGGCAGGCCGTACACCTCGCCCAGCAGCGGGTGCCAGGCGGGGACGGGTAAACGACGTTCGGTTTCCCAGCGTCAGCACCAAGAGCGGTATCACCGTGACCGGTTACCTGCCCTCCTGGGCCGCCGAAGATCCCAGCAGAACGGACATCCTTCCCGAGAGGCTCTCCACCGAACTGATCGACCTGACGCACTGGAGCCCCTTCGATGGGCAGCCGATAAGCATCCACAACCCTGCGTACGCGAACGACGACGGCCGGGCCGGCGAGGCTGAGGCCAGCCTCTTGAGCGGCAGCATCACTTGCTACCCCTACAGCGAAGACGTAGAGGAACGGGTCCCGTCCGCCAATGTCCGCGTTGTCGACGACCTCTGGATCAACAACCTCACACCCGACGACATCGTCGCCCTCGCCGTCAAACTCCGCGCCCAAGCCGACTATTTCGAGAACGACGTCGCTCCCGCTCTCCAACGTGCCCGAAGCGACTGGGAATCCCACCAACACTTCCGCGTGCGCAATCACGAGCAATCCGCGATGAGTTGAAACGCTGCCCTTCCTAGCGTTGTGAGTGAAGGACGGATCCATCCGTGGAGAGGTCCCCGGAACACTACGCGCACGGCGTCTCGCGTAGCGGACAGCGGATAACGCAGCAATCGAGCAAAGGAGGTGTGCCGTGGAGAAGACTCTGCGAGGAATTCGTGCCGGTGGAGAGGGAGACGGGCAGCCGGGGACACCGTGGACGCCGCCGCAGGAGCCGCCGAATCCGGAGGGGTCCGCGCCGCCCGGGGACGGGACGCATCGGAAGTGACATCGATCGAACGGGGCGGGGACTGCTGGCGCACCGGCTCGGCGGCGAGAAGGTGACGACCGTCGAGGTGGACGCGGCCGTGGCGGCAGCGGCCCGGGAGTCGCTGCGAAGGGCGGGGCTCGGCCCGACGGTGGTGACGGGGGACGGATACGGCGGGCACCTGCCGGGCGCGCCGTACGACCGGGTCATCGCCACGTGCGGGATGCGCGAGATCCCGTACGCCTGGGTCGAGCAGACGGCACCCGGCGGGATCGTCGTGGCGCCGTGGGGGACGCGTTACGGGAACGGTGACGCCGTGGCACGGCTGGTCGTCGAGGACGGGGTGGCGTCGGGGCGGTTCACACGGCTGGTCAGGAGGGCCGCCGTACGGCACGGCGATTACGTATCGCAGGAGGGCGCGGACGGCGCCGACGCGTCCACAACCACCGTCACCGAGGCGGAATTCCACACCGGGCGGTACACCCAGTACGGACCGCGTCGACTGTGGGACGAGGTGGAGGCCGCCTTTCGTTGGTGGACGGGCCGGGGAAAGCCGGGGGTCGAGCGCTTCGGGCTGACGGTCGACGCCGGCGGACAGTACGTGTGGCTGGACGATCCGGCCGCGTCCTGGGGGATCTGAGCGAAATCACTCTCGAAGCACGAAACAGGGAGGGGTCCCCGTTTCGTGTTACGGTCGGCGGGACGAGTAAACGGGGGGTGGTCCCCGTTTCTGCGATGTCGGGAGGCGCTCATGGGTACGCAACACCTCACTGTCCAACTCGCTGACCTGACCGACGACTTCACGGCGGATCCGTACTCCGCGTTCGCCGCGCTGCGGGTACGCGGGGCGGTGCACCATGTGCGGTTCCCGACCGGGGACGAGTCGTGGCTGGTGGTCGGGCACGAGGAGGTGCGGGCGGCGTTCGTCGACCCCAGGCTGCGCAATGACGTGCGGCACTCGGCGGACTTCGGGGACGACGGGCTGTACTCCGTGGGCCTCAACATGCTCCAGGTCGATCCGCCGGACCACACGCGGCTGCGGACCCTGGTGGCCCGCGAGTTCACCGCCCGCCGCGTCCAGGCGCTGCGCCCCCGCGTACGGGAGGCGGCCGGGGCGCTCCTGGACGACGTGGCCGCCGCGCGCCGCGCCGACCTCGTGGCCGCGTACGCGTATCCGCTGCCGCTCACCGTCATCTGCGAGCTGCTCGGCGTACCGGACATGGACCGGGCCGCGTTCCGGGAGTGGTCCACGAAGGTCGTCGCGCTCGACGAGCCGGAGGAGTCCGCCCGCGCCGCGCGGGAGATGGCCGCGTACCTCGCGGAGCTGGCGGAGGGCAAGCGGCGACTGCGGGACGCGGCGGAGAGCGATCTGCTGCACGCCCTGGTCCGCGACCACGACGGAGACGCCGACGACCGGCTCACCCCGGAGGAACTGCTCGGCATGGCCTTCCTGCTGCTCGTGGCGGGGCACGAGACCACCGTCAACCTCATCGCCAACGCCGTCCACCTGCTCCTCGGCAACCCCGGGCAGCTCGCCGCCCTGCACGCCGACCCGGAGTTGCTGGCGGGCGCGGTGGAGGAGACGCTCCGCTTCGAGTCCCCGGTGCCCGCGGGCACGTACCGCTACACCGCGGAGCCGGTCGAGCTGGGCGGCGCCCGGATACCGGCGGGCGCGCGCGTCGTGCTCTCCATCGCCGCCGCGAACCGCGACCCCGCGCGCTTCCCCGACCCCGACCGGTTCGACATCCACCGCGACGCGGCCTCGACCCGCGCCCACCTCGCCTTCGGCTACGGCCTGCACCACTGCCTGGGCGCCCCGCTGGCCCGGCTGGAGGCGAATCTGGCCCTGCGCGTCCTGCTGGACCGCTTCCCCGGCCTGGCCTTCGACGGCGACGGCGCGCCGCGGTGGCGCACCAGCCTCATGCGGAGCCTGCACGACCTGCCCGTGCGCTGGTAGCCACGGGCAGCTCGGTAGCATCCGTACCGGGGAGCACTCTCCGGTACGGATACGGATACGGATACGGGCGCGGGCGCGGATACGGGCGCGGGCGCGGATACGGGCACACCGGGGCAAGAGCCAAGGGGCAGGGGCCGGAGGAGGCACGATGGGCGGTGACGCGCCGACGGGGCGCCGCGACTCGCTGCGCAACCGGCGACTGCTGACGCGGACGGCCCGCGAGGTCTTCGCGGAACAGGGCCTGGACGCCCCGCTCGACGTCATCGCCCGGCGCGCGGGCGTGGGCAACGCGACCCTCTACCGCCACTTCCCGACCCGCGCCGCGCTCGTGGACGAGGTCTTCAGGGACGCGCTGTCCGGGACCATGGACGCCGGGGAGCGGGCGCGGGCCGCCGAGGACGCGTGGACGGGGCTGACGCGGTACCTGCACGCCGTGTTCGCGACGCTGGCCGCGGACCGCGGCACCAACGACCTCATGACCACGAGCCTGGAGGGCGTCGCCTCGCTGGAGGCCGTCCACGCCCACAACCACGCCACCGTCACCGACCTGCTGCGGCGCGGCCAGGCGCAGGGCACCGTACGCCCGGACCTCACCACCGAGGACGTGCTGCTCGCCCTCGCGGCGCTCGGCAGGGTCGTGCCCGCGCTGAACGCCGTCGCGCCGGACGCCTGGGCCCGGCCGCTCGCCCTGCTCCTCGACGGCTTCCGGGCCGTCCCGGCCGCGCCGGACCTGCCCGCGCCGCCCCCGCCCGCGCCGGACCTGCCCGCGCCGCCCCTGACCGCCGCCCAGCTCGGCGACGTGCTTCTCGGACTCGGGCCGCACCGGCACCGGCGCCGCTGACGGGGTGAACGGCCGAGCAGGCGGAAATACTGAGGAGGCCGCGGCGGTTGCCGCCGATATGGCGACTTTGGGACTGATCGGCAGCGGAAACATCGGCGGCACCCTGGCCCGGCTGGCGGTCGACAGCGGGCTCGATGTGGTGCTCAGCAACTCCCGGGGGCCGGAAACCCTCGCGGACCTCGTCGCGGAGCTCGGTTCGCGAGCCCGCGCGGGTACGGCGGCGGAGGCGGCCGACGCCGGGGACTGGGTGGTGGTGACGGTGCCGGTCAAGGCGTACCCGCGGATTCCGCGGGAGCCGCTGGCGGGCAAGACCGTGATCGACACCGGCAACTACTACCCGCAGCGCGACGGCGACATCCCCGAGCTGGTCGAGAAGGAGACCACCGACAGCGGCCTGCTCCAGGGGTATCTCGACGGGGCCCACGTGGTGAAGGCGTTCAACAACATCTTCTTCAAGCACCTGGCGGCGCTGCCGCGTCCGGCGGGAGCGGCGGACCGGAGCGCCCTGCCCATCGCCGGTGACGACGCCGGCGCGAAGGCGCACGCCGCTGAGCTGCTCGGCCTGCTCGGCTTCGACACCGTGGACGCCGGGCCGCTCGCCGAGGGCCGGCGCTTCCAGCCGGGCACGGCGGCGTACGGGCTGCCCTACGCCGACACGTCGGTGGCCGACTTCATGGCGGAGCCCCCGGCACCGGCCTCCGTCGCCGACATCGAGGCGGCTCTGGCGGCGGCGGAGAGCTGAAGCCGGGTCAGCCGGGCGCCGAAGCCGGGCGCCGGAGCCGGGCTGCCGTCCGCTCCGCTCCTGCCGCGATTGGCCCAGGATTTTGAGGCGGGAGTGGTACGAGGGCGCGGGGCGGTCAGGCCGTAGCGTCGTCGGTATGAGTGAGCGAGTGGATTACGCGAAGCACGCGCCGGACGCGTTCCGGGCGATGCTGGCGTTCAGCCAAGCGTCGGCGAAGGGGCTCGACCCGGTGGTCGCGGAGCTGGTGAAGATCAGGGCGTCGCAGATCAACCGGTGCGCGTTCTGCCTGGACATGCACGTCAAGGACGCGCGCAAGGCCGGGGAGAGCGACCAGCGGATCTTTCTGCTGAGCGCGTGGGAGGAGACCGAGGGGGTCTACTCGGACAAGGAGCGGGCGGCGCTCGCGCTGACGGAGGCGGTGACGCTGCTGACGGAGGGCTTCGTGCCGGACGAGGTGTACGCGCGGGCTGCCGGGCAGTTCGACGCGGACGAGTTGGCGCGGCTGGTGGCCGCGATCGTGGCGATCAACGCGTGGAACCGGTTCAACGTGACGTTCAGGACGCAGCCGGGGGCGACCGCGTGAGCGGGGCGAGTACGGCGGGCGCGGCGGCGCTGCTGGCGCTGCATCACGGGCGGTCCGTGGACGACCCGTTGGTGCTGCCGGGCCCCTGGGACGCGGCCAGCGCCCGCGTCTTCGCGGACGCGGGTTTCCCCGCGCTGGCGACGCCGAGCGCGGGCGTATCGGCCTCGCTGGGCTACGAGGACGGTGAGGCTCCGGCCGACGAGATGTTCGCCGCGATCCGGCGGATCACGCGGGCCGTGGACGTGCCCGTCTCGGCGGACGTCGAGGCCGGATACGGGCTGTCCGCCGAGGAGTTGGTCGAGCGGCTGCTGGGGGCCGGGGCCGTCGGCTGCAATCTGGAGGACTCCGAGCCGGGGGCCAGGGGGCTGGTCGAGCCCCAGCGGCAGGCGGACCGGCTCGCGGCCGTCCGCGCCGCCGCCGGGGACACCCTGGTCATCAACGCGCGCGTCGACACCTTCCTGCGCGGCGACCGCACCACCGGCGCCGCCGTCGAGCGCTGCCGCCTGTACGCCGCCGCCGGAGCCGACTGCGTCTACCCCATCCTCGCCCCGCCCGCCCTCCTCCCCGAGATCGCCTCCGGAGTCGGCACCCCCGTCAACGCCCTCTGCCGCCCCGGCGGCCCCTCCCCCCGCGAACTCGCCTTCATGGGCGCCACCCGCGTCACCTTCGGCGGCGGCCTCCAGCAACAAGCCCTGGAAGCCGTCCGCGAAATGGCGACCGGCATGCGCCTGTGACCCGCCGGGCGCGCGTCGCGTAAAGGCGCCGGGCCACGGTGTTCAGGGGCGCGGTGGACCGGCACGCTCAGCCGTGGCCGCGCCCCTGAAAAGCTCAACCCGCCCGGGAGAGGCCAGGACCTGTCCGGCGGATCACGAACGGCCCCTTCGGCCCCTGGCACGCACGCCGCGTTGCCGAAATACCCGAATAGCTCCGCTACGAGGCCATCCCGGCGCCTTGCGCTCGCACATACCAGGCACCGCCTGGACCGCCCATGATCCGCCGGACGGGCCCTAGTTCTGGGGCTTGACCACGGCGGCTTGGGGGCGGATGGGGAGGCGGGGGACGGGGCGGGCGGTGGCGGCGCGGACGGCGGCGGCCACCGCGGCGGGGGCGGTGACGACGGGGACGGCGGAGACGGCCTTGGCGCCGAAGGGGGCGAGGACGTCGCGCTCCTCGACCAGCCGGATGATGCGGACCGTGGGGGCGTCGAGGGCGGTCGGCAGGCAGTAGCCGGTGAGGCTGGGGCGTTTGACGATGCCCCGGGGCGCGCGGAGGTCCTCCATCAGGGCGAGGCCGACGCCCTGGGTGATCCCGGCCTCGATGCGGGCGGCGAGCTGGCGGGGGTTGAGGATGCGGCCGACGTCCTGGGCGACGGCCATCTCCACCACGCGCACGGCGCCCAGTTCGATGTCGACGTCGACCACGGCGCGAATCGCGCAGAAGGTGAGGCCGACGAAGGCGTCGCCCTGGCCGGTGTCGTCGAGACGGTCGGTCGGGTGCGGGCGGCACTGCGCGGTGGCCCACAGCTCCTTGCCGTCGAGAGTCTCGGCGACGGTGGTGGACAGGACGCCGTCGTACGAGGTGATCTTGCCGTCGGCGATGGACAGCAGCTCCACGGACATGCCGAACTTGGCGGCGAGCGGCTGGAGCAGCTGGGTGCGTACCATCTTGGCCGCGCGCTCGACGGCGCCGCCCGACACCCAGGTGTGGCGTCCGCGCGCGGAGGGTCCCGACGGCGGCTGGTCGGTGTCGGACGGCAGCACCTGGACGTCGTCGATGCCGAGGACTTCCTGGACGATCTGCCGGGCCAGCGTGGTGAATCCCTGGCCGGTCTCGACGGCGGCGCAGATGACGGTGGCACGGCCGTCGTGGACGCGTACGGTCGCGGTCGACACCTCGTCGGCGCCCTCGGCGCCGAGCACGTGGACCATGCCGAGCGCGTAGCCGACCCCGCGCCGTACCGCGCCCGGCTCGCCCGCGCCCGAGGTGCCGCCGGGCAGCAGCCACTGCGACTCGTCGTCGCCGTCGGGCAGCGGGGGCAGCTCGGCGTCGCGTACGGCCTTCAGCAGCTCGCCGACGGGCGCGGGGCAGGTGACGGTCTGGCCGGTGGGCAGCAGGTCGCCGGTGGCCAGGACGTTGCGCATCCGGATCTCGGCCGGTTCCAGGCCGACCTTCGCGGCGAGCTTGTCCATCTGGCCCTCGTACGCGGCGCAGACCTGGAGGGCGCCCTCGCCGCGTACGTGTCCTGACGGCGGGTTGTTGGTGCGTACGGCCCAGCCCTCGACGAAGACGTGCGGGACGACGTAGGGACCGGCCGCGAAGGCCACGGCGGCGGCGAGCGCGTCGGAGGAGGCGTCGGCGTACGCGCCCGCGTCGAGCAGGATCTGCGCCTCGACCTTGACCAGGCGGCCCTCGGCGTCGGCGTGGTGCCGGTAACGCAGCAGGGTGGGGTGGCGGTGGGCGTGGCCGAGGAAGGACTCCTCGCGGGTGGCCACGAATTTGACCGGGCAGCCGGTCTTGAGCGCGAGCAGGCCGAGCGGGAGCTGGACGCCGGAGTCCTCGCGGTCGCCCATCGCGCCGGGAACGCCGGTGACGACGACCTTGACGCGGTCGGGTTCGAGGCCGAAGCAGGCGGCGGCCAGGTCGCGGTCGGCGTGCGGGTCGGTGGAGGCGACGTACAGCTCGACGCCGCCGTCCGGGCGCGGGACGGCGAGTCCGGCCTCGGCGCCGATCGGGGCCGGGTCCTGGCGGCCGACCCGGTACAGGCCCTCCACGATGACGTCGCCGACCGCGTCGGGGTCGCCGAAGCGCAGCGGGATGTGCCGGATCAGATTGCCGTCGGGGTGCAGCGGCTCGGCGGCGAACGCCTTCTCGGGGTCGGTGACCGGCTCCAGCACCTCGTACTCGACGAGGATCGCGGCGGCGGCCAGCCGGGCGGTGTCGGGGTGGTCGGCGGCGACGGCGGCGATCGGCTCGCCGTGGTGCCGCACCAGGTCCTCGGCGAAGACCGGGCGGTCCGCGACCCGGCGGCCGTGCATCGCGTCGCCCGGCACGTCCTCGTGTGTGACGACGGCCCGCACGCCGGGCATCGCGACGGCCTCGCTGGTGTCGATCCGGGTGATCCGCGCGTGCGGGTACGGCGAGCGCAGCACGGCCGCCCACAGCAGCCCCTCGGCCCACAGATCCGCCGCGTACGGGTACGTGCCCTGCGCCTTCTGGAGCGCGTCGGCCGACGGCAGCGACACGCCGATCCCCCGTACCGCCCCCGAGCCCGCCAGGGTCTCCGCGACGGGCCCCGGTCCGTCGATGATGCCGGTCATGCGGCGCCTCCCGAGGGGCCGCCCTGGTGCGGGACGCGGGCGGTGGAGGAGGCCGCGGACGACGGGTTGTCGGGGTCGTCGGCGGCGGCCTCGCGGGCGGCGACGACCTGGTCGACGGCGTCGAGGACGCCGCGGTAGCCGGAGCAGCGGCAGAGGTTGCCGCACAGCGCCTGGCGGGTCTCCAGGTCGGTGGGTCTGTGGTTGCCCTCCAGCAGGTCGTGCACCGTCATCGCCATGCCGGGGATGCAGAAGCCGCACTGTACGGCGCCGGATTCGGCGAGCGCGCGCTGGACGTCGGAGGGGCGGCCGTCCACGCTCAGTCCTTCGACGGTACGGACCTCGCTGCCCGCCGCGGTGGCCGCGGGCACCAGGCAGGAGGCGACCAGACGGCCGTCGACCTGGACGGAGCAGGCCCCGCACTCGCCCTGTTCGCAGCCGTCCTTGGCGCCGGCGAGGCCGAGGCGTTCGCGCAGCACGTAGAGCAGGGACTCGCCGAGCCAGGCGTCGGTCACCGGGCGGTCGGCGCCGTTGACCCGCAGGACGTAGGAGGCGAGGGGGTGTTCGCTGTGGGTCTCCTCGACGGGTTCCGGCTCCGGCTCCGGCTCGGCCTCGTCGGCCGCGAGGTCGCCGTCCGCCGCCGCCTCCGCCGTGTCGGAGTCCGGGGCTGCGGCCGGTGCAGGGGCGTCGGGGGCGTCCGGGGCGAGGGCGTCCGGGAGCGGCCCGGCCAGGCGCAGTTCGTCCGGCGCATGTCCGTCCGGTACGAAGCCGTCCGGTACGCGGCCGTTCGCCACCAGCTCCTCGCCGCCGTCGAGCGCGGGCAAGCCCGGCAGTGCGGACAGGCCGTCCAGGCCGCCCGGCAGGGCGTCGAGGCCGCGGAGACCGTCGAGCGCGGACAGGCCGTCGACGCCGTCGAGCGCGCCGATCCCGGTGAGCGGGGTGAGGCCGTCCGACAGGCCCTCGGGGTCGTGCAGCGCGCCCGCGCTGCCGGGGCTCTCGGGGTCGCCGGGGGCGCGCGTCCTGGCCGCCGGGTCGCGGTCGGTGTCGTAGTCGACGTCGTGGCCGCTGTGGACGTTGCGGTCGTTGCGCGCGAACGCGCTGTCGGCGGTGGCCTGGTGTCCCGCGCCGGGCGGCGGGCCCTCCGGGTCGTCGACGGCCGCGGACCAGGCGGCCTGGGTGGGCGGCCAGGGCAGCCCCTCGTCAACTCCCGCGCCGAGGCCCGTGCCCAGACCCGTACCGGGGTCGATGCCGGTGCCGACACCGCTGAAGTCCCACTGGCCGGTGAGCTGGTCCTGCGGTGTCCCCTGCCCGGCCTGGGCCTGAGCGGCCGCCTGAGCCGCCGCCTGGGCCTGAGCGGCAGCCGCCGCGCCCTGCCCGAACATCCCCGCGGGGAAGGACTGCGTGGGCGCGGGTGACGGCGCCTGGTCCCACGGCGAGGCGAACGAGCCGACGGAGAACTCCCCCGAGTCGCCGTCCGCGTCATCTTTTATGACCGGGATCGACCACTGGGTGACCGGGTCGCCCTCACCGGTGACGGGCGGTCCCGCCGGGCCGTGCGCGCCGAGCGGGTCCTCGCCCGGCCGCGGCTCCGGCGGCAGTTGGGCCGCGAAGGAGACGTGCATGGTCTGGTCGGGGTCGTAGTCCCCGCCGCCGGGCACGGGCTGCCAGGTCCCCGACGTACCGGGCGACGTGCCGGACCCGCCGGACGTGCCCGACCTGTCGTCGGTGCCGGGCGCGCCCGGCTGCGGCTGGTCGGTCATGCCAGTGCCCTCCCGAGCGCTCGACGGGACAGTGCGGCCACGGTACGGCGTAGCTGGACGGCGGCGGGCGGCAGTTCGACACCTTCCTGGTCCGGGATGCACGCGGCGGCCACGTACTCACCGAAGGCCGTGCACGCCTCGGGGGCGAGATTGCGGTCGCCGTCCCAGTCGATGAGGCCCGCGACCCACTGCTCGGCCTCCAGGGGCCGCAGCGGCACCGGCGCGACCGCGCCCACCGAGCAGCGCACCTGGCGGCGCGCGGGGTCGACCACGAGCGCGACGGAGGCGACCGCGCGGCCAGGGCCGGTGCGCCCGGTGGCCTTGAGGAAGGTCTGCGGCGCGTGCAGCAGCGGAATCCTCACGAAGGCGAGGAGTTCGCCGGGGCGCAGCGGGTCCATGCCGGTGAGCAGGTGGCTGACCGGGAGTTCGCGGTCGCCCTCGGGTCCGGCGACGATGACGCTGGCCTCCAGCGCGGCGAGCACCGGGAGGGCGTCGCCGGTCGGGGCCGCGGTCGCGATGTTGCCGCCGAGGGTGCCCGCGTTGCGGATCTGCGGCGGTCCCGCGGAGCGGGCGGCGGCGGCGAGCGCGGGGATGAGGGCGGCGAAGTCCGGCCGCCCCATCCGCGCGTGGGTCAGTCCGGCGCCGAGCAGCGCCGCGCCGTCCGCGTACTGCCAGCCGCGGATCTCACTGATCCGGCCGAGGCCGACCAGCGCGTCCGGGCGCAGCAGCCCGGAGTTCACCGCCGCCATCAGGTCGGTGCCGCCTGCGACGGGCACGGCGCCGGGCATGGCGGCGAGCGCCTCCACCGCCTCGTCGAGCGAGGACGGCAGCGTCACGTTCTCCGCCGTCTGCCGTGCATACGTGCTCACGCAGCCTGCCCCTTCCCGGCCTTCCTCCGTCGCGCGGTAGCCGTACCGTACGTGCTCACAGCCTGGACGTGGCAACTCTGGCACATGTTCCACGGTGGTCAACGCGAGGGTCCACGAAGTACCGATCCGTCCGTCACGGGCGCGATCGTACGGCTCTGACGGAATCAACCGCTGTGCCGGAATTGCCATCCTTCGGGTGTGTTGCGACGGTACGCCAGTCCACCGTGCCAGCTCCGCCCGCGCCGGGTGCGGAAGTTGCGGAATCAGTCACACGATCGGGGGCGGACCGTCCTTGGGACGGCCGAGGACTCCGGGGCGGCGCTGCCACGGCAGCGGGCCGCCCGGCGGCCGGTACTCCACGCCCAGGGCGTCCAGGCGGGCGTAGTGGGTCCGCATCCGGGCCTCGAATTCCGGCCAGTCGCGCTCGTCGGCGGCGGGCAGGTCCGACCAGGCGACCTCGGCGAAGGCGGCGAGCCGCGGGAAGGCCATGTAGTCCAGCACCCTGACGGAGTCCATGACCTCGGTCCAGATGTTGGCCTGCGTGCCGATGACGTGCGCCGCCTCCTTCTCGGTGAGCTGCGGCGGAACCGGCTCGAAGCGGAAGACGTCCTCCAGGCCGCGGGCGTGCGCGATCGGCACCGGCTCCCCGGGGTCCTCCGACTGCCGCCAGTCCAGGTAGACATGGGTCTGGGGGCACATGACCACGTCGTGCCCCGCCTTGGCCGCCGCGATGCCGCCCGCGTATCCCTGCCACGACGACACGGCGGCGCCCTCGGCGAGGCCGCCCTCCAGGATCTCGTCCCAGCCGATCAGCCGCCGGCCGCGCTCGGTCAGCCAGTGGTCGAAGTGGCCGATCATCCAGCTCTGGAGCTCGTCCTCGTCCTCCAGGCCCAGCTCCTGCATCCGCTCCTGCGCCGAACGCGAGGCGCGCCACTGGTCCTTGGGACACTCGTCGCCGCCGACGTGGAAGAACTCGCCGGGGAACAGCTCCAACAGCTCGGCGAAGACGTTCTCGTAGAAGCGCAGGGTGCTCTCGGCGGGCGAGAGCACGTTGGGGTTGACGCCCCACGTGGTCAGCACCGGGAGGGCCGAGGCGTCGAGGACGTCGGTGTTGCCGAGCTCCGGATACGCGGCGATGGCCGCCTGCGAGTGGCCGGGGATGTCGACCTCGGGGACGACGGTGATGTGCCGCTCGGCGGCGTACGCGACGATCTCGCGGATGTCGTCCTGGGTGTAGTAGCCGCCGTGCGGGCGCTCGTCCCACAGCGGCGACTCGCGCAGCCCGACCTTCGTGCGCTCCCGCCACGCGCCGACCTCGGTCAGCTTCGGGTAGCGCTTGATCTCCACCCGCCAGCCCTGGTCGTCGGTGAGGTGGAAGTGCAGCACGTTCAGCTTGTGGGCGGCCATCAGGTCGAGGTACTTGAACACGACGTCCTTCGGCATGAAGTGCCGTGCCACGTCGAGCATGAAGCCGCGCCAGGCGAAGCGGGGGGCGTCCTGTATCCGGCAGGTCGGCACGCGCCACTCGCGCTCCCCCAGGGGCGCCCGGCGGAAGGCGTCGGCCCCCAGGAGCTGGCGCAGGGTCTGCGCGCCCCAGAAGACGCCGGCGGGGCTCCCGCCGAAGACGTGCACGCCGGAGTTGGGCGCCGCCATGATGCGGTAGCCCTCGGGGCCCAGGTCCCTGGCCACCTCCTCGTCCACCGCCAGCCGGATCACGTCCTTCCCTGACGGCTCCACCGGCGCCAGCGGCAGGCCCGTCGCCGCCGCGAGCACTCCGCGCAGCCAGCGCGCGGCGCCTTCGGCGCCGGGGCTCGCGGTGAGGGTCGTCTCGGGCCCGAGGACGAAGGCGTCGTCGGTGCCGTACGGGGTCTGATGGCGCGGGGCCGGAATGAGGTCCATGGGGGTCATCCTCACCCGAAATCTGCGATTGGCATAGACCAATCCCGCAGCTGGCCGGCTGAGGACGGTTCTCCGACTGCGGAAGCGTCGCGGCTGGTCGCGCAGTTCCCCGCGCCCCTGAAAAGACCGGCACACCGCCCACCGCAAACGTGCCCCCGCAGGGGCGCGGGTGAAGGCGGCGGGCACGGGCCCCGAAGGGGCGCGAGGAACTGCGCGACAAGCCCCCGCAGGGGCGCGGGTGAAGGCGGCGGGGGGAACGTACCCCCTTATCGGGACCCGCGGTCAGAAGGCGGCAGCCGCCCTCTCGCGTTGGGCGCGCACAGCCAGCAGGACGGTCAGGGTCACGCCGAGGAGCAGCCACGCCAAGTGGGCGACGGTGAGAGCCTGCCACGCGGAGTGGGGGACGTCGGGGGCGGAGGCCAGGGCGAGGGTGGCGCCCAGCAGCGCGAGCACGGCCGCGAGCTGCACACGCCCGTTCCAGCTCCGCAGGAACGCGCGTTCGGCGAAGGGCCCGCCGTACCACCAGCGGACGGCGAGGCCGACGACGACCACGGCGGCCAGACCGGCCGCGGTCACGGCGGAGACCGCCCACAGCGGCCACGGCGCGCGCTGCCGTTCCTTGTCGCAGGGCAGCACGGTGGTGACCAGCGGCACCAGCGGGAGTACGGCGACGGCGTTGATCTCCCGGACCCGCCGCAGCCAGGGATCGGCGGCCAGCTCCGTACGGACGGTGGCACGGATGCCCCGCAGCCGGGCGGGCAGCGGCGTACCGGAGCGGCGGCCGGCCACCGTCAGCAGGACCACGATCAGGACCAGGGCCGCCGCGGCCCCCGCGGCGGTGGCGATGATCTGCCAGACGTCACCGGTCGCGATCCGGAAGAGCTGGACGCCCACCAGGAGGGCGACGGCGATGATCCCGGCCAGTGCCCCGCCGCGCGGCGCGGTGAGCTGGCTGGGGTCGGCGCCGAGCATCAGCGCCCGCTCCACCGCGTTCTGGTGCTCGGCGCGGTGCCGTTTGGGCACCCGGCCGAGCAGCCCGCGCCCCGAGGTCAGGGAGCGGGCCAGCGCGACCTGGGCCTCGGCCTCCTGCGGGGCGAGCGCGACCGCGCGGCGGGCGGCGGCCACCGCGTCCGGCACCCGGCCGAGCCGCCGGTAGACGTCGGAGAGCAGCACCGACGGCTCCCAGCCGTCGGGGTCGGCGCCGGTGGCCCGCAGCGCGACGGTCAGCGCCGCGTGCGGCTCGTCCAGCGAGAGCAGCACGACCCCGGCCAGCACGAAGACGTCGGCCGCCTCCGCGGGCCCGGCCAGCGCCAGCGCCCAGTCGACCGACTCGCGGGCCTCGGGGCGCCGCTTCTCCTGCGCGAGGATCCAGGCGCGCAGCAGGTAGCCCGCACTGCCGTTGCGCTCCACGAAGGCATCGCTGACGAGGTCGTGCGCCTCGGCGAACCGGCTCTGCGCGACGAGCGAGTGCACCCGCTCGCCGTCGCTCGCGTCGTCGTCGCCGGGCGCGTCCGCCGCGCCGAACGCGCCGTCGTCACCCTGACCGCTGTCCACGTCCGCCCCTGTTTCCGCCGGCGAGGAGCGCGGACGTCAGCTCTTGCCGCCGCTGCCCTTGCCGGACTTGTCCTTGTCCCCGCCGCCCAGCGGCATGCCCTCGTAGATCTCCTTGCACATCGGGCAGACCGGGTACTTCTTCGGATCGCGTCCCGGGACCCAGACCTTGCCGCAGAGCGCGACGACGGGCGTGCCTTCCAGCGCGCTCGCCATGATCTTGTCCTTCTGGACATAGTGCGCGTAGCGCTCGTGGTCGCCGTCACCATGGGAGAGCTGCGGGGTCGGCTCGACCAGAGTGCCGGTGCCCGCCCCGCGCTCGGGCTCAAGAGTGCTCATAAGACTCAAGACTAGTTGAGAGACGGATCGTCGGGATACGTGGCCACCATGGCCAGCTCATTGCGCTGCCTGCGCAGCACCGAACGCCACAGCTGTTCGGGATCGGGCGAGGACACGTCGCCCGGCTCTGACTCGATCACGTACCAGGCGCCGTCGACCAGTTCCTTCTCCAGCTGGCCGGGCCCCCAGCCGGAGTATCCGGCGAAGATCCGCAGCGAACCCAGCTCGGCGGCGAGCAGTTCGGGCGGCGCCTCCAGGTCGACCAGGCCGATCGCGCCGTGCACCCGCCGCCAGCCCAGCGGGTCCGCGTCCTCGCCCTCGCGGACGTCGCCCGGCACCACGGCCAGGCCCAGCGCGGAGTCCAGCGAGACCGGGCCGCCCTGGAAGACCACCGGGGGCGCGCCCGCCAGCGGCGCCCAGGGCAGCAGGACGTCGCCGACGCCGACCGGCGTGGGCCGGTTCAGGACGACGCCGAGCGACCCCTCCGCGTCGTGGTCCAGGAGGAGCACCACGGCCCGGTCGAAGTTGGGGTCGGCGAGCGCCGGTGTGGCGACGAGCAGTCTTCCGGTGAGCGAGGACACCTCGGTCATGGGACACATGATCCCGCACAAACCCGCTGGGCGGAGCGGCAACCGCCACTCCCGGACATCCGCCGCCACAGCACTCCCGGACATCCGCCGGCACGGCGCGACACGCGGTACGGCGCACGGGCGGCGGACGGGGCAGCGGACGGTGTCCGGCCCGCCACGCACCGCGCTGTAGCGAAGTCATGACACGGGCCGAGGTTCACGGCAGCCGGGACGGGTCAGTAGGCGCATTACCATTTCTTCCTGCGCTCCGCGCGGCGAGCACCCCGGCCGCGCCCGGCCTCCCCCGTACGTGTCCCCCGTACCAACCGTTCCGAAGATCGCGAGATCCATGACCGACATCGCCGATGTACTGCTTGTTCATGGCGGAACCCCCCTCGTGGGCGAGATCCGTGTCCGCGGTGCGAAGAACCTCGTGCCCAAGGCCATGGTCGCCGCCCTGCTCGGCAGCGGACCGAGCAGACTCCGCAATGTCCCCGACATCCGTGACGTACGCGTCGTACGCGGGCTGCTCCAGCTCCACGGCGTGACGGTGCAGAGCGGCGAGGAACCGGGCGAGCTGGTCCTCGACCCGACGCGCGTCGAGAGCGCCAACGTGGCCGACATCGACGCCCACGCGGGCTCCTCCCGCATTCCGATCCTGTTCTGCGGCCCGCTGCTGCACCGGCTCGGCCACGCCTTCATCCCTGGCCTGGGCGGCTGCGACATCGGCGGCCGGCCGATCGACTTCCACTTCGACGTGCTGCGGCAGTTCGGCGCCACCATCGAGAAGCGCGCCGACGGCCAGTACCTGGAGGCGCCGCAGCGGCTGCGCGGCTGCAAGATCCGGCTGCCGTACCCGTCGGTCGGCTCGACCGAACAGGTGCTGCTCACCGCGGTGCTGGCCGAGGGCGTCACGGAGCTGTCCAACGCGGCAGTCGAGCCGGAGATCGAGGACCTGATCTGCGTCCTGCAGAAAATGGGCGCGATCATCTCGACGGACACCGACCGGACCATCCGGATCACCGGCGTCGACAAGCTCGGCGGCTACAACCACCGGGCGCTCCCCGACCGCCTCGAAGCCGCCTCCTGGGCGAGCGCGGCGCTGGCCACCGAGGGCAACATCTACGTCCGCGGCGCCCAGCAGCGGTCGATGATGACCTTCCTCAACACCTTCCGCCGGGTCGGCGGGGCCTTCGAGGTGGACGACGACGGCATCCGCTTCTGGCACCCGGGCGGCCCGCTCAACGCCATCGCGCTGGAGACCGACGTGCACCCCGGTTTCCAGACCGACTGGCAGCAGCCGCTGGTGGTGGCGCTCACCCAGGCGTCGGGGCTGTCCATCGTGCACGAGACGGTGTACGAGTCCCGGCTCGGCTTCACCTCCGCGCTCAACCAGATGGGCGCGCACATCCAGCTCTACCGCGAGTGCCTGGGCGGTTCCGCCTGCCGCTTCGGGCAGCGCAATTTCCTGCACTCCGCGGTCGTGTCGGGCCCGACCAAGCTCCAGGGCTCCGACCTGGTCATCCCCGACCTGCGCGGCGGCTTCTCGTACCTGATCGCGGCGCTGGCCGCGCAGGGCACCTCCCGTGTGCACGGCATCGACCTGATCAACCGGGGCTACGAGAACTTCCTCGCCAAGCTGGAGAGCCTGGGCGCCCACATCGAGCTGCCCCAGCCCGCGGGCGCGGTCGCTTCCTGAGCGATACGGCGAGCCGCATGCGAAAGGGCGGCTTCTCCCCCGGGGAGAAGCCGCCCTTTGGCGATGTGATTACTTGCCCTTGGCGGCTTCCTTGAGCTTGGAGCCCGCCGAAACCTTCACGCTGTAGCCCTCCGGGATGTCGATCGGCTCGCCGGTCTGCGGGTTACGCGCGGTGCGGGCCGCACGGAGGGTGCGCTCGAAGGTCAGGAAGCCGGGGATGGTGACCTTCTCGTCGCCCTTGGCCACGATCTCACCGACGGTCTCAGCGAACGCGGCCAGTACGGCGTCGGCGTCCTTGCGGGTCACCTCGGCGCGCTCGGACAGAGCGGCCACCAGCTCACTGCGGTTCATATCTGTACTCCCGTGTTCTTTCTGCCATGGGGGCGCGAGCTCGAAGCTGTTGCTGTGTGCCTCACTGCCCAGGTGTGCATCCTGCCCCCATATATGGGGGGAAAGCCAATCCACCGACCGCGCGAGTCGCACAAAAAACGATGCGATTGCACGGGGACGCCACGGGGATGACGGATTGTCGTCACATGGTCGACGCATCGAATCCGTTTGTCGGACGGATTGTCAGACCGCGCCCGGCGCGGTCGCCGCGGCGGCGACCGCCGGTCCCTGCGCCTTGGCCGCGTCGCGTACGGCGTCGGCGACCGCGCCCGCGACCTTGTCGTTGAAGACGCTGGGGACGATGTAGTTGGCGTTCAGCTCGCCCTCCCCCACCACGTCCGCCAGCGCGTGCGCGGCGGCCAGCATCATCTCGGTGTTCACGGTGCGGGACTGGGCGTCCAGCAGGCCGCGGAAGACACCGGGGAAGACCAGGACGTTGTTGATCTGGTTGGGGAAGTCGCTGCGCCCGGTGGCGACCACGGCGGCGGTCTCGCGGGCCACGCCCGGGTCCACCTCGGGGTCGGGGTTGGCGAGCGCGAAGACGATCGCGCCGTCCGCCATCCGCGCGACGTCCGTACCGTCCAGGACGTTGGGCGCGGAGACGCCGATGAAGACGTCGGCGCCGGTCACGGCCTCCTTCAGGGTGCCGCTGACGCCCTCGGGGTTGGTGTTGTCGGCGATCCAGCGCAGCGGCGAGTCGGGCGAGGCGTGCACCAGGTCGTCGCGGTCGCAGTGCACCACGCCGTGGATGTCGGCGACCACCGCGTGCTTCACTCCGGCGGCCAGCAGCAGCTTGAGGATGGCCGTACCGGCCGCGCCCGCGCCGGACATGACGACGCGTACGTCGCCGATCTGCTTGCCGACCACCCGCAGCGCGTTGGTGAGCGCGGCGAGCACCACGATGGCGGTGCCGTGCTGGTCGTCGTGGAAGACCGGGATGTCCAGCGCCTCGCGCAGCCGGGCCTCGATCTCGAAGCAGCGCGGCGCGGAGATGTCCTCCAGGTTGATGCCCGCGAAGCCGGGGGCGATGGCCTTGACGATCGCCACGATCTCGTCGGTGTCCTGGGTGTCGAGGCACAGCGGCCAGGCGTCGATGCCGGCGAAGCGCTTGAAGAGCGCCGCCTTGCCCTCCATGACCGGCAGCGCGGCCTTCGGCCCGATGTTGCCGAGGCCGAGGACGGCGGAGCCGTCGGTGACCACGGCCACGCTGTTGCGCTTGATGGTCAGGCGGCGGGCGTCCTCGGGGTTCTCCGCGATGGCCATGCAGACCCGGGCGACGCCGGGGGTGTAGATCATGGAGAGGTCGTCACGGTTGCGGATCGGGTGCTTGGACTGCATCTCGATCTTGCCGCCGAGGTGCATGAGGAACGTACGGTCGGAGACCTTGCTCACGGCGACGCCCTCGATGCCGCGGAGCTTGCCGACGATCTCGTCCGCGTGCGCGGTGGAGCTGGCGGCGACGGTGACGTCGATCCGGAGCATGTCGTGGCCCGACGCGGTGACGTCAAGGCCGGTGACCGACCCGCCCGAGGACTCCACCGCGGTGGTGAGCTGGCTGACCGCGGTCCCGCTGGCGGGGACCTCCAGCCGTACCGTGATCGAGTACGAGACGCTTGGCGCCGTTGCCATGACGGACCTTCTTCCGGTTCCTCTGCTGCTGCTCTGGTGCTGGTGGTGCTGCCCGTCGATCGTTGCACCTACCGACGGGTACGCGTAAACCCGTGCGGGGTGAAGATTGGAAGAATACTTCCGCGATGCGGGAGCGGCGCAACCGGGTGGACCGAAGAAGAGATTTTCGTCCGCCGGGAAGAGGTTCTCGGAGCCGTTTGTTAGCCTGAGTACGGCACCGGCTCGATCCAAGCCCCCGGGCCCAACCTTAGGCGCTTCGAGCGCCCACTTGCCGCGAGGCGAGCATGGCGGGCCGGTGTCGTGAACGTCACGTGGGCGCCCCCTTCGAAAGAAGGGGGCGCCCACGGCGCGTTCAGGGGCGCGCTCAAGAGCGCGTTCAGGGGCGCAGCAGGTCCGGCACTCCCTCGGCGTCTGGCAGGTCGCCCTCGGCGGCGAGGACCATCAGGCGTTGTGTCGCCCGCGTCAGGGCCACGTACAGCACCCTCAGCCCCGCGGGGGACTCCTCCGCGATCTCGGCGGGGGACACCACGAGCGTGGCGTCGTACTCCAGGCCCTTGGCCTCCAGGCTGCCCAGCGCCACGACGCGCTCGCCGAGCCCTTCGAGCCAACCGCGGGCCTGGGCGCGGCGGTTCATGGCGACGACGACGCCGACCGTGCCGTCGACCTCCTCCAACAGCCGCGCGGCGGACCGGCGTACGTCCGCGCCGAGGTCGTCGCCCGCGACCGCGTACTGCGGCAGGACGCCGGTGGAGCGCACGGCGCGCGGGGACTCCATGCCGGGCATGGCGAGCGCCAGCACGGTGGCGGCGACCTCCGCGATCTCGGCGGGGTTGCGGTAGTTGACGGTGAGGGTGAAGCGCCGCCGGGGCCGGGTGCCGAGCGCCTCGTCGCGCGCCCGCGCCGCCTCGTCCACGTCCGTCCAGGAACTCTGCGCCGGGTCGCCGACGATCGTCCAGGTGGCCGTACGGCCACGCCGCCCGACCATCCGCCACTGCATCGGCGTCAGGTCCTGCGCCTCGTCCACGATGACGTGCGCGTACTCGGTGCGCTCCTCGTCCAGGCGCTCGGCCCGGCTGCGGCGGCCCGCGTCGTGCCGGTCGGCGAAGGTCGTGACCTCGTCCAGGCCGGTGAGCTGGTCCAGCGGGTCGGTCTCGCGGCGCTTGGGGCGCGGCACCGGGCCGAGCAGCGTGTCGAGTTCGTCCAGCAGCGCCACGTCGTGCGCGGTGGCGCCGGTCCTGCGCAGCGAGCGCGCCACCCGGCGGACCTCCGGCGGGGACAGCACCCGGCGCGCCCAGCGGGCCAGCCGCTTCTCGTCGGCGAGCGCGGCCAGCACGGCGCGCGGCTGGAGCACCGGCCACCAGGCGTCGAGGAAGTCGGTGAAGTCCTGCTCGGTGCTGATGTCCTCGTCGAAGCCCTGGCGTTCCTCCGCGGCCAGTTCCGGATCGTCGAAGCGGCGGCCGGTCCTGCGCCACAGCGCGTCCAGCAGCAGGCGGCGGGCGCGCGGGCGCAGCAGATTGACGGGCGCGGTGCCGCCGAGCGTGTTGTGGCGGATGCCCGCCAGCTCCTGCTCCGACAGCTCCACGCGGCGGCCGAAGGCGACCACGCGCAGCGTCGCCGGGCGGCCCGGCGTCAGGTCGAGCGCGCCCCGGGCCGCGTTGCGCAGCACCTTCTGCATCCGCAGCGAGCCCTTGATCCTGGCCACCGCGGGCTCGTCGTACAGGTCGGCGGAGACCCCGTCGACCAGCGAGCCGACGGCGCGGATCGCGACCTGGCCCTCCTCGCCGAGCGAGGGCAGCACGCCCTCGGTGTACGACACCAGCAGCGGTGTCGGGCTGACGCACAGGATGCCGCCCGCGTACCGCCGCCGGTCCTGGTAGAGCAGATACGCGGCGCGGTGCAGGGCGACGGCGGTCTTGCCGGTGCCGGGGCCGCCGGTCACCTCGGTGACGGACGCGGCGGGCGCCCTGATCACCATGTCCTGCTCGGCCTGGATGCTCGCCACGATGTCCCGCATCGTGTGGCTGCGGGCCTGGCCGAGGGCCGCCATCAGGGCGCCGTCGCCGACGACCGGCAGCCCGGTGGTCAGCTCGGGGCGCAGCAGGTCGTCCTCGACGCCGAGCACCTTGCGGCCCTTGGAGCGGATCACCCGGCGGCGCACCACGCGCCCCGGCGCGACCGGGGTGGAGCGGTAGAAGGGCGCGGCGGCCGGGGCCCGCCAGTCGATGACCAGCGGCGCGTACTCGCTGTCCAGGACGCCGATCCGGCCGATGTGCAGGGTCTCGGCGATGGCGGCGGTCTTGTCCTCGCGGACGGCGTCGTCGGCGGGTTCGACGGAGGTGAAGGCGCCGTCGGCGCCCTTCTTGCCGTCCTTGCCCCGCAGCAGGTCGATCCGGCCGAAGAGGAAGTCCTCGAACTCGCTGTTCAGCCGGTTGAGGTGGACCCCCGCGCGGAAGACCTGCGCGTCGCGTTCGGCGAGCGCGCCCGGCGTGCCGACGTGGCCGCGCTGGGCGGCGTCCTTCATCAGGAACTCGGCCTCGTCGATCTTCTCTTCGAGGCGGTGGTACACCCGGTCCAGATGCGCCTGCTCGACGGCGATCTCCTGATCCCGGACCCCCAGGTGGGCTGTGGTCTGCGCGGCCACGCAGGACCCCCTTCTTCATTGCGTCATGCGCCGCCCACGTACGTGACGGGGCACGTGGGGCAGCCTGCAACCGTACGCGACCTGCGGGCTTCTGCACACTCCGCCGTGCGGTCGGGTCTGAGGCGCGGTCAGTTTTCCGGCCGGGCCGGGCAGCCCGGCGGTCAGCCCTGGGGCGAGGTGAGAGTCCCGCGCGTGGTGGTGCGACGGCGGTGCCGGGCGACGCGCTCGCGGTTTCCGCAGATCTCGCTGCTGCACCAGCGGCGGCGCCGGCCGCGGGAGGTGTCCAGGTAGACCAGCGAGCAGCTCTCGCCCTCGCAGCGGCGCAGCTGCGTACGGGCCAGCGGGTCGGTGAACAGCGCGACGGCGTCGCGGGCGACGGCCGCGAGCAGTCCCGCGGGTTCCGGGGGCGCGGCCAGCTCACGGATCAGGGCGCCGCCCTCGCCGGTGACCGCGCGCGGGGCGGGCGGGGCGGCCAGCGCCGTGGCGTTCAGCTCGGCGATGTCGGCGGCGGCGGGCCGCTCACCGGCGACCTCGGCGGTCACGACCCGGCAGACGACGTCGCGCAGGCCGCGGAATCCGCTCAGCCAGCCGTCGTCCACGGCGAGGTCGGGCCGCGCCGCCTCCCCGGGCGCGCGCGGCACCAGGCCGGTCCCGTACAGCCACGCGGCCAGCCGGTCGGGCGTGCCGAGCCGCTCCTCCTCGGGGCGGCCGGTGCGGGTGGCGACGAGATCGAGACACAGCCGGCCGGTGTCGAACCGTAGCGGGCTCGTTCCCCTCATGGTCAGCCGCCTTCCCGCCCGCCCGTCACCTTCCCCCCAGGGTGCCCGGCGGCCGTCGCGGGGTCTAGGGCGTGTCGTCAACGGCTGTTGCCTCGGTTTCCTCAGTTTCCTCAGCTACCCCGGTCCTCGGCGGCTTACGGCGCCGAGCCGTATTTGTCGTCCGCGTGCGGGTCGAGGGAGAGCCGGTAGCCGCGTTTGACGACGGTCTGGATCAGCTTGGGGGCGCCGAGGGCGGTACGGAGGCGGGCCATGGCGGTCTCGACGGCGTGTTCGTCGCGGCCGGAGCCGGGCAGGGCGCGCAGCAGGTCGCCGCGGGCGACGACCCAGCCGGGGCGGCGGGCCAGCGCCCGCAGCAGGGCCATGCCCGCGGGCGGCACCGGCCGCAGCGTCCCGTCCACGACGACGGCGTGCCCGCGGATCTCGACGTGGTGCCCGGCGACGGGCAACGGCCGTACGCGGCCGGGCAGTTCGCTGGCGATGAGCTGCACCAGCGGTCCGAGCCTGAAGCGTTCGGGGTGCCGGGTGGGCACGTCGTGGCCCTGGAGCGGCAGCGCGGTGACCGGGCCGACGCAGGCGGTCATGACGTCGTGGCGCAGCGCGGCGAGGAGTTCGTCGCGACGGCCGCGCTGCCGGGCCCGGTCGAGGAAGGAGGCGGCGGCCGGGGCGCTGGTGAAGCTCAGCGCGTCGACCGACCGGGACAGGACGGCGTCGAGCAACCGGTCGACGGGCCCGAGGTCTTCGGGCGGCATCCAGCGGTAGACCGGCACCGCCACGACGGTCGCCCCGGCCGCCCGCAGCGACTCGATGAAGCCGGGCAGCGGCTCGCCGTGCAGCTGGACGGCGATGGTGCGGCCCTCGACTCCCTGGTCCAGCAGGCGTTCCAGGACCTCGGCCATCGACTCGGAGGCCGGTGACCACGCCTCGCGCAGCCCGGCCGCGCGCACCGCGCCGCGCATCTTGGGCCCGCGGGCCAGGAGTTCGACCTCCCCGAGCCTGCGCAGCAGCGCCTCGCCCAGGCCCCAGCCGTCGGCGGCCTCGATCCAGCCGCGGAAGCCGATCGCCGTGGTGGCGACCACGATGTCGGGTGCGTCGGCGATGAGTCGCCTGGTGGTCTCCAGCAGTTCGGTGTCGTCGGGCAGCGGCACTATGCGCAGGACGGGCGCCCGCAGCACGACCGCGCCGCGCCGCTCCAGCAGCGCGGCCAGCTCGTCGGCTCTGCGGGCCGCCGTCACCCCGACGGTGAACCCGGCCAGGGGCGGCACACCGCCGCCCCGGCCCGGATCGCTGTTCCTGGTCGACTGCGCCTGCATGGCTCCCGCCCCGCTCTTGCTTGAGGTTGTGCTGGAGTTACGCGTGCCGGACGGCGGGCGGACCGTCCCTGATCCGCCGCCGCCCTCCCGGCCACCTCGCCGGAGCCGCATCGTCCCAAAACGGGGTGACGGGTTCGATTCGCCGGGATGAACCGGATGTTACGGACGCGTCCGCCGCTCACACCCGCGCGTGGACGGCGGCCCCGGCCGGCGCCGTCTGCCCGGCCCCGTCCGCCGCCCGCGCCGGGCGCCGCAGGTATACGGCCCACGTGAGGACGTAACAGAGCGCGTAGTAGGCGAGGAAGGAGACGAAGGCCGGGGTGCCGGTGGCGCGGCTCAGGAACGACTCGCGGAAGGCGAGGTTGATGCCGACGCCGCCGAGCGCGCCGACCGCGCCGATCAGCCCCATCGCGGCGCCCGACAGTCTGCGCCCGTGCGCGGCGGCCTCCTCGCCGGCCAGACCGCGGGCCTCGGCCTTGCGCTGGAAGATGCCCGGAATCATCTTGTACGTCGACCCGTTGCCGACGCCGGTGAGCACGAACAGCGCGATGAAGCCGACGAGGAACAGCGCCAGCGACTTCCGCTCCGAGGCGATGACGACGACACCGGTCGCGACGGCCATCGCGAGGAAGTTCCACAGCGTGATGCGGGCGCCGCCGTAGCGGTCGGCGAGCTTTCCGCCGACGGGGCGGATCAGCGAGCCGAGCAGCGGGCCGATGAAGGTGAGGTCGGCGGCCTGGAGCGGAGTGCGGCCGAACTGGTTCTGGAGCACAAGGCCGAAGGCGAAGCTGTAGCCGATGAACGAGCCGAACGTGCCGATGTAGAGGAACGACATGATCCAGGTGTGCGCGTCCCTGGCCGCGTCCAGCGCCGCGCCGGTGTCGTTCCGCACGGGCGCCAGATTGTCCATGTACAGCGCGCAGAGCGTGGCCGCGACCACGATCAGCGGGATGTAGACGGCGAGCACGACCCTCGGGTGGGCGGCGCCCGCGGTGCCGATCACCAGCAGCCCGACGAGCTGGATGGCGGGCACCCCGATGTTGCCGCCGCCCGCGTTGAGCCCCAGCGCCCAGCCCTTCTCCCGCAGCGGGTAGAAGGAGTTGATGTTCGTCATGGACGAGGCGAAGTTGCCGCCGCCGACGCCGGTCAGCGCCGCGACCGCCATCAGCGTGGTGTACGACACCCCGGGCTTCATCACGAACGCCGCCGTGACGGTCGGCACGAGCAGCAGCAGGGCGCTGACGATCGTCCAGTTCCGGCCGCCGAACCTCGCGACCGCGAAGGTGTACGGCACCCGCATGATCCCGCCGACCAGCGTCGGCATCGCCACCAGGAAGAACTTCCCCGCCGGGTCCACCCCGTACGCGGGACCCATGAACAGCACCATCACCGACCACAGGCTCCAGATGGAGAAGCCGATGTGCTCGGAGAGCACCGAGAAGACCAGATTGCGCCGGGCGACCCGCTTGCCCCCGCCCTCGTTCCAGAACCGCTCGTCCTCGGGGTCCCACTGCTCGATCCAGCGACTCATCACGCGCCTCCCAGGGTGGACTGTCGGGCCCGACCCTAGAAACGCCGCATTACCGCCCCGTGCCCCGAGGTGACGCGAGCGCAACCATGCACTCACCCGCGCCCGCACCCGGCTGTGAGCCGCGCCTGACGGCGGCCGGGGCCAAAGGCTCGTGTCAGAGCCAGCCGCGGCGGGCCGCCTGCCAGGCGAGCTGGGTGCGGGTGGTGGCGCCCGCCAGCTCCATCATGCTCTGCACGCGCCGCTGGAGGGTGCGGCGGCTGAGGTTCATCTGGGTGGCGATCGCCTTGTCCGCGACCCCCGCGACCATCAGCGACAGCAGCCGCCGGTCGGTGGAGGTCAGCGGGTCCGCGGGGCCGACGTCGGCGGCGCCGGTGACCGCGCCCGAGGCGTCGACGTGCAGCGGTATCGCGTCCTCCCAGTAGCGCTCGAAGAGCGCGATGAGCGCGTCGAGGAGGCTGCTGTCACGGACCAGCGCGGTGGACGGTTCCTCGGGGCTGCCGTGCGGGCCGCCGGGGACCAGCGGGAAGATCGCCACCGAGCGGTCGGCGACGGCCAGCCGCAACGGGAGGTGCGGGACGGCGCGGGCGATCTCGCCCTTCCGCACGGCCGCCGCGATGTTGCCGACGGCGCCCTCGTCGTCGAAGAAGTCCCGTTCGTAGAGCACCCGGTAGCGGACCCCGCGCTCCAGCGCGTCGAACTCGGCGGTGTTGCTGCCCGACGGCATCGCCACGTACTGCGCCTTGCAGAACCACAGCATCTCGTCGCGCGCGTCCGCCTGGATCTGCCGCAGCCGCTGGCGCAGCGCCTCCGCCCCGGTGATGACCTCGATCAGCAGCCCCGCGTCGCGGCGGCGCGCGGTGGCCCGGTAGCTCTCCAACAGGTCGGCCGCCGCCGAGTGCGCCAGGTCCAGGGCGTCGGCCCGGTGCTTGAGCTGCGGCAGCAGCGCCACGTCCGGCGGGTACGCCCGGTAGCGCGGCGGCCGGCCGTCGGAGGCGCTGGCCATGGCCTTGGCGACGAGGCCGGTCAGCGCCGACAGGGCGGTGTCCGGGCTCAGGCCCGAGTGCTCCGCGATCTCCCGCGCCGAGGCGCTGTCCATCGTCACCAGCAGCCGGTAAGCGGCCTCTTCGGCGTCGGTGATCCCGGCGGCCTCCAGGGCCATGGCACCCTCCTCGCGGGTACGGGGGCTGGGTGAGCAGCCACCGTACTACGAGCGGAGATCACGCCCGCGGCCCGGCGAAGCCCGTGCCGGGACCGCGCGCCGGGACCGCGCGCCGGGGCCACGCGCCGGGGCGAGCGGGCACCCCACTGGCCCGCTCGCCCCGGCTGTCGAGGTGGCGTCGGATCAGCGCCACCGGCTCAGGTACCCGTTCAGCCCCGCCACAGATACGCGCGGCGTACGGTCTGCCGCACCTGGTCGCCCGCGGCGTCGCGCGCGGTGACCCGCAGCGTCACGTATGCATCGCCCCTGGAATGGGCCGACTTGGTGAGCCGGGCGTCGAAGGTGTTGTGACCGCGGCCGTCGACCCGCGCGCTGGTCCAGGTCCGCCCGTCGTCGTACGACGCCTGGACCTCGACCTTCACGCCGGTCGGCACGGCCGCCCCGTCCTGGGCGCGGACGGTGAGGCCCACGGTGTGCGAACTCCCCTTGCGTACCGCGTTGAAGGCGTCGACCGGTACCGCGTAGTCGACCTGGAGCAGCGGCAGCAGAGTCGCTTGGGCGGTGGTGCCGGAGCGGAACCACCACGAGGTGCTGGTGTCGGTGGCGTAGCGCCACTCCGGGGAGACCCGTGAAGTCGCCACGTCCAGGCGGTAGTCGGCGGTGCCCGCGGGCACTTCGAGGTCGGCCCACGGGGAGTCGGCGGCGGCGATCTGCCGGCCGTCGCGGAAGAGCGTGGCCGTGGCGGAGTCGCCCTCGACGGGTGTGCCCTGCGGCGTCGTACCGGCCGCCGTGCCGAAGCCGCCGAAGTCGCCGCCGACCGCCGCGCGGGCCCAGTGTCCGGCGCCGGAGTCGGTGAACTCCGGTATGCGCAGGTCGAGTACGTCGCCGTTGCGCACGCTCGGGGTGCGGGTGCCGCGCGGGATCGAGGGCCGCACCACGGCCTGCTGCCACGCCTGGTCGGGCTGCTTGCCCGCCCGGTAGGTGGTGGTCGCGTCGATCATGCCCGCGAGCAGCGGCTGGTCGATGTCGAAGGTCGTCTCCTGGTTGACCCGGTGCATCCAGTAGGTGCCGTTGGCGCTGACGTACTCGGTACGGGTCACGCCGGTCGGCACGTTCCGCGTCGCCTCCCACGCGTAACTCTGGTATGGCCGCCACGCGAAGCGCTGCTCGCTCGCCCACGGGGCGCCGCCGTTCTCGGCGTACGTCGTGCGGATCACCGCGCTGTTGGCGGCGGTGACGGTGTGGACCACCTTCTGCGGGATCTGCTGCGTGGACGTCTGGAAGACGTCGTACAGATACGGGCTGACCGCCGTGCCGCCGAACCGCACGGTGACGGCCTTGACCGGCTTCTTCGCCAGCCTGGCCAGCAGCGCGTCCCCGGCCGCCTTCCCGACCCGTACGGTCGGCACGGCGTTGCGCTCGCCGGTCGGGTACCAGCGGGTCCAGCCGAAGTCGGAGAAGTGCACGATCATCAGTCCGCGCACGCCCGCCTTGGCCGCGGCTGCCGCCAACTCCCTTTCTCCCTCGCCGGATTCGTTGCGGACGACGGCGAGCTTGCCGCGCGCCCCGCTGAAGTCCGGTGCCTCCAGGGACCCCGCGTCGACAGCCGTCAGATTCACACCCTTGCTGTCGAAGAGCGGTGAGTACGAGGTGTAGTAGCTCTTCAGGTTCAGCCCCGTGCCCGGCGCCTGCGTGGTGAGCTGCGGCGCGGCGAGCTGCCAGCGGGAGGAGAACTCGAAGGCGCCGTCGGTGACCTTCGCGGTGGGGCTGACGTAGAGCTTGCTGAGGATGCCGGTGAAGAACTCCTCGCTCTCGGTGAGGCCCCTGCCCTCGATCTGACGGTACGTCTGGTAGTAGGGGATGCCGCTCTGTTCCGCGGGTTTCGGCGTACGGATCTCGACCTGCGTGGTCCTGCGGGCGTCCACGGTCACGGCCGTGTCCTTGGTGAGTTTCACCTCGGGCAGCACGACCAGCCGTTCCTCCATGCCGTCGTCGGTCATCTCCTGGAAGGAGGCGCGGACTTGGTACGTGCCCTCTTCGAGGCCGGAGGTGGAGGTGCCCTTGCTGTCGCCCGACGGGTACAGCAGACCGCTCGCGCCCCAGATGCTGAGAGTGGGATGGGCCGGAGCGCCGTGCGCGTCGTAGGCGGTGACGGTCAGGGTGTGCAGCGGGCCGTGGGCGACCAGGCCGAGCGTGGTGTGGACGACGGCCGCTTTCGCCCCCGCCGGGGTGGCGGTCAGATAGCCGTAGTAGGAGCCGTACGTCACCTTGGCCGGGTCGAGGGTGAGGACGACGCGGGCGGCGGCGTGGGCGGGGACGGTGACCTTCGTGGCGGCGGCGGAACCGTCGCCGATCCGTACCGCGCCCGCGTTCACCGCCCGGCCGCCCGACGTCCTGAGCGCCAGGCCCAGCGTCAAGGTGACCGGCGCGGCCGAGGTGTTGGTGTACGTGACCGGGTAGGCGGCCTTCGGGTCGGTCCCGTGGATGTCGCCGAGGAAGACGGTTCCGGTCGCGGTGAGCGTGCCGAGCGCGGCGGCCGACACGTCGATCCGGCCGCCGCCCTGGTCGGTCACGGCCTGCCCGTCCACGGTGTGCGCGGTGCTGACCAGCGCGTCCTTGAGCTGGCGCGCGGTCCAGTCGGGGTGCCGCTGCGCCAACAGGGCCGCGGCGCCCGCCACATGCGGGGTCGCCATCGACGTTCCCGACAGGCTGACGTAGTACGGGTCGACCGGGTCGCCGAGCGTCGTACCGCTCGCGCGGGCCGCCACGATGTCCACGCCGGGCGCGGTGACATCGGGCTTGACGGCGCCGTCGCCGTAACGCGGGCCGCGGCTGGAGAAGTTCGCCAGCGCGTCCTGGCCGTCGACCGCGCCGACGGTCAGCGCGTCGTCGGCGACGCCCGGGATGCCCACGGTCTGCTGCCCGTTCTGGCCGTTGTTGCCCGCCGCGACGACGAAGAGGGTGCCGCTGGCCTCGCTGATCTCGTTCAGCGCCAGGCTCATCGGGTCGGTGCCGTCGCTCTCGTCGTCGGCGCCCAGGCTCATGTTGACGACCTTGGCGCCCTGGTCGGCCGCCCACTGCATGCCCGCGATGACCTGCGAGTCGTATCCGTAGCCGTCGTCCCCGAGGACCTTGCCGACCAGCAGGTTCGCTGCTTTGGCGACGCCCTTGCGGGCACCGCCCGAGGCCGCTCCCGTACCGCCGACGATGGACGCCACGTGCGTACCGTGCCCGAAGTGGTCGCCGGTGCCGGTCGGGCTCCCGGTGAAGTCCTCGGCCTTCGCGACGCGGCCCTTGAGGTCGGGGTGGGTCTGGTCGACGCCGGTGTCCAGCACCGCGACCTTGACGCCCGCGCCCTCGTATCCCGCCTTCCACAGCGGCGGCGCGCCGATCTGGTCCATGCTGTCCGCCGCCGCCTTCACCCGGCCGTCGAGCCAGATCTTCGGCACGGCGGCGGCTTTCGCCGTGCCGGCGGGGGCGGGCGCCGCGACCTGGCGCCAGAAGTCGCCGAGCGCGGTGTCGGAGACGGTGAGGGAGTGGGCTCCGATGCTGCCCAGGTCACGGGTGGGGGCGCCGGGCGCGGCCAGCGCGGCCATCCCGCCCCCGACGATCAGCGGCAGCGTGGCACGGTGCTCCTCGTCGTACTGCTGACTCACCAGCCCCGTCACGTCGAACAGCCGCCGGTCAAGACGCCCCGACCGTACGAGGGGGTCGGCGTCCGACGGCAGCACGGTCAGCCGCCCGTCGGCGTCCGCGGTGTGGAAGACGATGCGCTCCCGTCCGGCGCCCGGCTCGACGGACGCGGTGTGCCGGCCGTCCGCGGTCGTCGCGACCCGCACCCGGTCGCCGGTGATCAGCCGTACGGTGGCGGTGGCGGTGGCCGCTGTTGAGGCCGCCGGTCCCTTCCCCACAACCGGCGCGGCGACTGCCACTCCTGCGGGTACGGCGGCGGAGACGGCCAGGATCAGCCCTGTCGACACGACCGCCGCGAAGCGGGTTCGTCTCATCGGTCCAGCCCCTTTCCATGCATGTGCACGCGATGCTGGAAAGAATCCGGTGGGGCCGCAGGGTGTGTCACCTGTTTCCGCTGGCACGGATGTGACGTGGCACAACGGCGCCACGCATGCGCCACACATCCGCCACGCACGGCGCCCCGGTGACGTCGGGGTGGCCGCCGGGCGTGCACCGGGCCGCGCCCCGGGGAATGCGCTGGCCCGCGCGACCGTTGATCCCGTACGATGGAAGCAGCCGCCGCCTTCGGGTGGTGCACCTTGAAAAATCAACATGGGGATGATCGGTTTCGACTGGGGATGTCGAAGCAGGGGAAGCGAGCCGAGGAAGCGGCAATGATCTCGTTAACCATATGTCGCAACCAATAATCGCCAATTCTCAGCGCGATTCCTCCGCCTTCGCCCTCGCTGCCTAATTAGCAGCTAAGCGAAGACTCTGCGGAGTGTCAGCCCGGGGGTGATCCCGACCCGGATCCTGACATCATCAAGGGATCTAAACTTCTGAGGCCGGTCACGGACCCCAGAAGGAAATCAAACAGTGACTGAGCCCGTCGGCAGCTTGTCCGCGTGACAGCCGGGGCCGAGAAAAGCACAGCGGACTGCGCTCGGAGAAGCCCTGATTCCGCACCACAGGACGCGGGTTCGATTCCCGCCATCTCCACCACCCCATGTGACAACGGCACCCTCCTCCGGGAGGGTGCCGTTTTGTCGTTCACGGGTGGCAGCGGATCCGCCGTGTCCCGGACGGCGGGTCAGATGTCCGTTGCGTCCGCGACGCTCCGCCGGATGCGAGCACGGACCGCCGCGGCCCGCGGATCGTCGTAGGCCGCGAGGTGGCGCAGCGCCTCTGCCCAGTGACCGCGGGCCGCCGCGGGATCGTCGGGGAACAGGGCGGCGGCCAGGCGGTCGAGTTCCACGGCGTGGTTCCAGGTGTCGCCGAGTCCCTGGTGAACACCGGCAGCCTGACGGTGGAAAGCAGCGGCCTCCGGGTGGCGACCCATCCGGACGTAGGTGTCGCCCGTGCCCCGCCAGGCCAGCGCCTCCCTGCTCCGGTCCCCCGACCGCCGGTTCAGCGTCGCGGAACGCTGGTACGACGCCAACGCATCACCGTAATTCCCCGCGTCCTGCTGAGCGTTGCCGAGGGTGATGAGCCAGAAACCCTCAAGTCGGCGGTCCCGAAGGGCGAGCGCGATGTCCAGCGCTTCGTCGATCAGCCGCCGTGCTTCGACGATCTCCCCCTGCTCGCGGCGGAGTTCGGCTGCGACGTAGAGGACGTTGCCCACGCTTTGCCGGTTGTTCAGGGCTCGGTGGGCGGCAAGCGCCTTCCGGACGGCGGTGGCCGCTCCGGGAAGATGTCCGGCTTCCAGGCGCGTACTGGCGACGTTCGACATCGCCATCGCCGCCCGGTGGGGCTCGTCCTCTTGGCTGAAGATCGTCTCCGCCTGCACGAAGTGGTGGTCGGCGAGGTCGAGTCGGCGGTGGTCCAGATGGATCAGGCCGATCAGATTGAGCGAGCGTGCCTCGTCGAAACGACGCCCGGTGGTGCGCGCGAGCGCCAGGGCCCTCTGGTGGCAGTCCAGGCTCTCGTCAAGGCGGTTGACCGACCGATAGGACATACCGAGACGTGTGAGCAGCGGGATCTGCGCTTCCTCCGGCGTCCTGGACCGCCCGGCGGCCTCCAGACCCGTCCGCGCCACACCGATCCACTCCCCCGCCGGGGATGCCGGGGAGCGCGCGTTCCCCACGACTGCCGCCAGCCGCCACGCGAGTTCGTCCAGGCCGGCCGAGGCAGCCGCGCGAACGAGGAGCGGAAAATTGCCGGACTCCCGCTCGGACCAGTCCACGGCCGCGTCGTAGTCGGCGAAAGCCTGAACCGTCACCGGGGTAGCGGGCTCGGTGAGCGGCACATGCCGTTCTGCCGGTCTGATCCACTTCTGGGCGGCGTCCGCGGTGTACAAATACCACTCCAGGACCCGGCGCAGAGCCGCTTCCCGCTGCTCAGGAGGCTCATCCTGCTGGGCCTGGTCGGTGGCGTAGGCGCGGAGCAGGTCGTGGAACTGGTAGCGGTCGGGAGCGGTCTGCTCCAGCAGGTGTACGCCGACGAGGTCGTCCAGGAGCTGCCGGGCGCGGCCAATGGTGAGTCCGGCGATCGCGGACGCCGCGTGCAGGCCGAACTCCGGACCCGGATGGAGACCGAGCAGGCGGAAGAGCCTGGCAGTCCGGCCGTTCAGGGCGCGGTAGGACCAGGCGAAGACGGTACGCACCGCCTCGGCATCGTCGTCGCTGCCGGTGCTGAGGGTGTCCCACAGCGCTGACTCGTCCCGCAGGTCCGCGATGAGGTCGTCCAGCCGCAGATGAGGGTGGCTCGCCGCACGCTCGGCTGCGATCCGTAAGGCCAGCGGGAGCCGTGCGCACAGCCGGGCCAGTTCGGTGAGTTTGTCCAGGTCGTCCTGCGGGCGGTATCCGCTGGTCACGGCCCGGAGCAGCGCCACGGCCTCCGGCTCGGGAAGAGTGCCGAGCGTCAGCCGCCGGGCCCCGTCACGGACGGCCAGGCCGGACAGACGGCTGCGGCTGGTGACCACGACCAGGCTGTTCCCGCCGCCGGGAAGCAGCGGACGCACCTGACCGACCGTGGCCGCGTTGTCGAGCAGGACCAGCATCCGCCGGTCGGCCAGCAGCGAACGGTAGAGCCCGGCGGCACCGTCGACGTCCGGGGGTACGTCGGCCGCGGACACCCCGAGCGCCCGCAGGAAACCCCGTAACGCCTGGTGGGCGGTGACTGGTTCGTCCGGATCGTAGCCGCGCAGATTGGCGTACAACTGACCACCGGGGAAACGGTCCTTGACCTGATGCGCCCAGTGCAGCGCCAGCGACGTCTTCCCCGCACCCGCGGTACCGGCTATCACATGAACGGAAACCACCAGTTGACGGCCGTCCTCGCCGGTCAGGACGGCGTTGAGCTGACCGAGCTCATCCGTGCGGTTGACGAATGCGTGCACGTCCGCCGGAAGCTGCCGCGGAGTCGAACCGGGCGACTCGCCACGCGCCGGCTCGGCCCCGGCGTGGAAGTGAACGTCTCCGCCGACGCTCCCCGCCTGTACGACAGCGCGCGACGAACCCGAGAGGTCGTTGTGCGTCTCGTGGCGGCCCGCGTCTTCGCTCGGGGTACTGATCGCCCGCTCCGTTCAGGCGGCCGGAGGCGGGGGAAGACGCGCCACCACCCGGTCGAAGTAGAGCGTCACATCCTCGCCGACCGCGTAGGCGTCCCGGATGAACGACACCCAGGGCTCCACGATGGCGGAATCGGTGAAGCGGACGGCTCCTTCCGCGACACCGGCTTCCGTGTACATCACCCGGTAGAGCGTACGGTCGTCCAGGATCGTCAGTTCCGGCAGAAGCCGGTCGGTCTCCGCCGCGGCGAACACACCGGCCTGGACGACGCGAATCCGGTGCCCGCACTGCGCGCGCTGCCGAAGGTAGTGCAACTCCCATTGCAGATACGGCGTCAGCGGCTCTTCGACCACCCGTACCCGGTGGAACGGCGAGCCACGGCGCTCGTCGTCCTGAGCGGCCTCGCGGAAAGCATCGCGACGCGCTTCCATGAGCCGCAACGCGGTCTCCCAGTCGCCCTGACGCTGTGCTTCACGGCTGGGGCTGTCCTCCTCCTCGAAGTGCTGGAGCCGTTCCAGCTTCCACGAGTCGCCGTTACGGATCGCCGCCCGGCGTGCCCGGAAGTCACGGACATATTCGTCGTCCGTCAGCGGCTCGCCCTGTCCGAGGGGGAGGACCGGGGCGTGAAGATCAAGCATCGGGGATGTCCGCCTTTGCCGCACTGAGCATGTTTCCCGGGATGACGACCAGCCGTTCACCGGAACCGACCATCACGCCTTCCGGCAGGCGCGAGGCGTAGTCCGCGGTGAGATCGCGGCCGATCACGGCGATGTCGCCGTTGTCGAGCAGCCAGATGTCCGGGCACTTCTCATCGTCGCCGGAGTTGCCCAGTTCCTTCGCGGACTTCCCCAACCGGTGGGCGAATAACGCGGCTGGTTCGGCTTCCCAATTGCGAGCCACGGCCCTACCTCCGGATCACTACCGACAGTGGCATCCACCATACCGGGAGTATCCGACTGGGCCCACGCCCTCCGCACCATTTCGGCCACAGGCCACCCCCGGAGCGGGGCGGCGGCGGAGCGCGGTGTGACGGGGGTGTGCATGGGGGTTCGACTCCTGGCGTGCGGGGCGGATATGACGGCCGGTCAGTTCACCGGCCGTGCCGCCATCGTCGCCATCGGCCGCGGCGAACTCCCCTCCGCCTGACGGCAACCGGCGCTGTCGGCCCCCTGTCCCAGTTGCTCAGACGTGCTCCAGCACCGCCCGGTCCAGCAGAACCAACGGCAGCAGACCCCGCCAACCCGCTCACCCGCGACGGCGGTCCGAAGCGTCAGCCGCGCTGTTTGCGGCGCACGGCCGAGATGGCGCGGTCGGACTCGCGGCGGTCCTGCTTCTCGCGCAGGGTCTGCCGTTTGTCGTACTCCTTCTTGCCCTTGGCCAGGGCGATCTCGACCTTGGCGCGGCCGTCCTTGAAGTACAGGGCGAGGGGGATGATGGTGTGGCCGGACTCCTGGGTCTTGTGGACCAGCTTCTCGATCTCGGCGCGGTGCAGCAGCATCTTGCGGCGGCGGCGCGCGGAGTGGTTGGTCCAGGTGCCCTGGGTGTACTCCGGGATGTGCACGTTGTGCAGCCACGCCTCGCCGCCGTCGAGCTGCGCGAAGCCGTCCACCAGGGAGGCGCGTCCCTGGCGCAGGGACTTGACCTCGGTGCCGGTCAGCACGAGCCCGGCCTCGAAGGTGTCCAGGATGAGGTAATCGTGCCGCGCCTTCTTGTTCTGCGCGATCAGTTTGCGACCCGTCTCTTTTGCCATAGCCGGGCCATTGTCCCACGAGCGCCGCGACCGGCGGTGTGTGCCCGGAAGGAGCGTCGTCCGGTGCGTGCGATCGCAAGGCGGCCGAGAGTCCTTGTAGCGGAGCTACCAGGGCTTTTGGCCAACGCGGCGAGCGTGCGTGCCGGGCGGCGCGACGGGGCACACATCGCCGGGAGGGGCGCTAGGGGGGTCCGAGGCCAGCGAATACCTCGTGGCTCTCGGTGAGCGGGTCCTCACCGGAGGGGACGGTCACGTCGGGGTCGATGCCGCGCCCGTCGACGCTGCGGCCGTCAGGCAGCCGGTAGTGGCCGACGGTCAGTTCGGCGACCGATCCGTCGGGCAGCGTGCTGGGCATCTGGACCGAGCCCTTGCCGAAGGTGCGGGAGCCGATGACGACGGCCCTGCCGCGGTCCTGGAGGGCGCCGGTGAGCAGTTCCGCGGCGCTCATCGTGCCGCCGTCGACCAGGATGACCAGCGGGACGGTGGTGTCGCCGCCGTCGGCCGCGTAGAGGGCCTGCTGCTCGCCGTGGACGTCGTAGGTGGCGACGAGGCCGCCGTCGAGGAAGGCGGAGGCCACCGCTACCGCCTCGGTGACCAGGCCGCCGGAGTTGCCGCGCAGGTCGAGCAGCACGCCGTGCTCGGAGTCCCGTACCGCCTCGCGCACCTCGTCGCCGACGCCGAGCGTGAAGGCGTCGATCTTGACGACGGTGGGCGCGTCGGCGCCAACTGGGGGCCGGGTCACGGTGACGGCGTCGGTGTCGAGCGTGGCGCGACGTACGGTGACCGTCCAACTACGCTGCGCGCGCTGGACTCCCAGCTGTACGAGGCTGCCGGGGACGTTGTCGCCGCGCAGGTCCGCGACGACCTCGGTGACCGCGAGGCCGGTGCACTTCACCGGGCCGATGGTGGCCAGCAGGTCGCCCTCGCGCAGGCCCGCGCCGTCGGCGGGGCTGCCGGGCTGGACGCGGGCGATCTGGATCCGGCCGCCGTCGATCCGCCGCACGGACAGGCCGACGCCGACGTAACGGCCGTCGAGCGCCTGCTGGAGGCCCGCGTACTCGCGGGCGGTGTAGAAGGACGACCAGCGGTCGCCGCTGCGGCTGACGAGCTTCGCCGCGGCCTGCGGGCCGACCTTGCCGTCCTGGATCTCCTCGGCGATCCGGCCGGTGTCGACGTGGTCGCCGTTCACCCCGTCCGGCTTCGTCTGCGAGCCCGTGTGGGCCTCGGAGGCCGCGGGGGACGACGGGGCGGGCTCGCCGCCGTGGGCGGGGGCAGGCGGCTTGCCGTCGTCCTGCCGCCCGTCGGCGACCGGCGCGGCGGCGATACGGGCGCCGCGGGCGGCGGTCCGCGCGTCCGGCGCGGTGAGTCCGCTGGCCGCCGCACCGGTGGCCAGCAGGGTGCTGAACACCAACGTCAGGGTGGCCCCGCGGCGCAAGCGGCGGGGCGTCCCGAACAGCGACGGGCCGGACATGGCCGGAAGTCTAGGACAGAAACGGGCGGCGTACGGAGAGTTGCCGCTACCTCGGCGGGGCATGATCCGCAACCCGGTACACCGCCCTCCCCTGCCGTATCACCTGCCGCACGGCCCTGCGGCGGGTCCGACACCCGATACGCGACACCCGTACGCAACACCCGTACGCGATAGGCGATACGCGATACGCGATACCGGATACCGCCGTCAGACCTTCAGGTACCTGCGCAGCGCGATGAAGGCGGCGATCGACGGCATCACGACACCGATCAGCAGCACCAGCGGCAGCACCGCGACGACCGAGTCCCAGCCGAGGAAGGAGACCAGCGGGATCTTCTCCTGGAGCTTCAGACCCGCGTCGATCATGAAGTACCGGCCGCCGAGCAGCATTCCGCACGCCAGCCCCGCGCCCACGAGTCCGGCGAAGGCCGCCTCCATGATGAACGGCATCTGGATGTAGAAGCTGGAGGCCCCGACCAGCCGCATGATGCCGGTCTCTCTGCGGCGGCTGAAGGCGGACACGCGCACGGTGTTCACGATCAGCAGCATCGCGACGGTGAGCATGAAGGCCAGCACCACCCAGGCGGCCAGCGTCATACCGTTCAGCAGCGAGAAGAGGTTCTTCAGCACCGCCCGTTGATCCTCCACGGACTGCACCCCCGGACGCCCGTCGAAGGCGCTCGCGACGACGGTGAACTTCGTCGGGTCCCTGAGTTTGACCCGGTAGTTCTCCTGCATCTGGTCCGGGGTGATCGAGGCCGCGAGCGGGGAGCTCTTGAACTGCTCCTGGTAGTGCTTGTACGCCTGCTCGGCGTTCTCGAAGTAGACCTTCTCCACGATCGGGAGCTTTTCCAGGTCGGCCTTGATCTGGGCCTTCTGGTCGTCGGTGACGGCGCCCTTGGCGCAACTGGGCGTCGTCGACGCGTCGCCCTTGTTGCACATGTAGATGGTGACCTGGACCTTGTCGTACCAGTAGCCCTTCATGGACTTGACCTGCTTGTTGGCCAGCAGGGCGCCACCGGTCAGGGCGAGGGAGAGCGCGACGGAGATGATCACCGCGAAGGTCATGGTGAGATTGCGGCGGAGTCCTACGCCGATCTCCGACAGGACGAACTGGGCGCGCATGGTCTCTGGTTGTCCTTTCAGCGGGCTGGTGACTACTGCTGTACGGCAGTACGTACGCCGTACGCGCGGCTCTCAGTGTTGGTAGCCGTAGACACCGCGCGACTGGTCGCGCACCAGCCGCCCCTTCTCCAACTCGATGACGCGCTTGCGCATCTGGTCGACGATGTTCTGGTCGTGGGTCGCCATCACCACGGTCGTGCCGGTCCTGTTGATCCGGTCCAGCAGGCGCATGATGCCGACCGAGGTCTGCGGGTCGAGGTTTCCGGTCGGCTCGTCCGCGATCAGCAGCATGGGCCGGTTGACGAAGGCGCGGGCGATGGCGACGCGCTGCTGCTCACCACCGGACAGCTCGCCGGGCATCCGGTCCTCCTTGCCCGCGAGGCCGACCAGGTCGAGCACTTCGGGCACGGTCTTGCGGATGGTGCCGCGGGCCTTGCCGATCACTTCGAGGGCGAACGCCACGTTCTCCGCGACCGTCTTGTTGGGCAGCAGCCGGAAGTCCTGGAACACGGTGCCGAGTTGGCGCCGCATCTGCGGCACCTTCCAGTTCGACAGCCGGTTGAGGTCCTTGCCGAGGACGTGCACCATTCCCGTGTCCGTGCGCTCTTCGCGCAGGATCAGCCGCAGGAAGGTCGACTTTCCCGAGCCGGACGAGCCCACCAGGAAGACGAACTCACCCTTCTCGATCTCCAGCGAGACGTCCCGAAGTGCAGGACGGTTCTGCTTGGGGTAGGTCTTGGTGACGCTGTCGAATCGGATCACGTTCGCACCAGGTTTGCGGGGACGGGTGGACAGGGGATGTGGGGGCGACACTACGCGACCGGGCCAGGGGTGCGCAGTCGCCGGGGAGGGTTGGTGGGCTTGCCCACAGGGCACACGCGGACAAACCCGTCATTGACCCCGTACACCTCAGCGCGGCCGGCCACGCCCGTACACCTCAGCGCGGCCGACCGCCACCGGAGGTCCGGGGCCGCGCCGAATCCGGCGGAAGCTGGCACAGTGGAACAAGGAACACTTCGGCCTCCCGGGGCGTTCACCGGACGAGGAGGAGATCGCATGACATGCGACCGGCTGGTGTGCGCCAACTGCGCGGGACCGGTGAGCGAGGGCCGCTGCCCCGTCTGCCGGGCGAACCGCGCCCGCCTGGAGCGGGAGAATCCCTGGTCGAACGTCTCCCCCGCCACCCTGATAGCCCTGCTCGTGGCCCTGCTGGCGGTCGTGCTCGTGGTGGAGCACGCGACCGCGTAGAGCAGTCCCGCGGGCAGCAGGTGAGAGGTACATGAGGGCTATGTGAGAGGTACGTCACACTCACGGGTGGGCGAGCTGACACAGACATCACGAAGGGCCCGGGACGCATCGCGTTCCGGGCCCTTCGTCGTACGCGTCCGACCCCGCCTCAGGAGGTGCGGCGGCGCGGCGCCTCAGGAGGCGTCGCGGCGCTCCTTCAGGCGCGGGGCCAGCTTGAAGCCGACGCCGCCCGCGACGAGGGCGGCGGCTCCGATGAGCATGTACGTGGTGCCGTCGGAGCCGGTCTCGGCGAGCTGCTGCGTCGTCTGGCTCTGCGGGACCTGCTGGGTGTTGTCGGTGCCGGTGTTGTTGTTCCCGCAGTCGACGCTGTCGCCGGTCAGGGTGCAGGTGTTGTTGTTGCCCGTCGCGCTCGGGCTGACGCTGGGGCTCGGCGTACCGCTCGGACCGCCGTCGTCACTGCCGCCGCTGACGCCCGCGATGGAGCCGGGCGCGGTCGTCGGAGGCGTCGTGGGCGGGGTGGTCGGCGGCGTCGTGGGAGGCGTCGTCGGCGGGGTGGTGGGGGGCGTGGTCGGCGGCGTCGTGGGAGGCGTCGTCGGGGGCGTGGTGGGCGGGTCCGTCGGCTCGTCGGTCGGCGGCGTGGTCGGGTCGTCCGTCGGGTCCGTGGTGGGCGGGTCCACCACCGCGGTGGCCGACGGCGGCGCGTCGCTGCTGACCGCCGCCTGAGCAGCCCCCGCCACCGTCAGGGACGCACCGGCCGCGATCACCGCGACGGCCGCCACGCGCGTGACGCGTACCCTCGTGCTCTGCTTGGTCATGTCTCAACTACCCCCGGTAGACGTCGGCTTGAGGCACACGGCGCTGCGGGCACGGTCGTTTACGCCGCTTTCGCGCGCATGCCGGACATCACCTTTGTGGCATTCACCGGGAGCGTCAAGGTCATTAAGCGCAAAGTGCCCCAACTGTCCCGTCTTGCCCGGCACTTCAGCACACGTCTGTGACATGGCAGACAGATGGGATCGAGGCGGCGGCCGTACGACGGGGCGTATGACGCCGCATGACGCGGTGTTACGCGGTGGCCTTCTCGCGGGACTTGCGCCAGCGGATGCCCGCCTCGATGAAGCCGTCGATGTCGCCGTCGAGGACACCCTGCGGGTTGCCGACCTCGTGGTCGGTGCGCAGGTCCTTGACCATCTGGTACGGGTGCAGGACGTACGAACGCATCTGGTTGCCCCAGGAGTTGCCGCCGTCGGACTTGCCGAGGGAGTCCATCAGGGCCTGCTCCTCCTGGCGGCGCCGCTCCAGCAGCTTGGCCTGGAGGACGTTCATCGCGCTCGCCTTGTTCTGGATCTGCGAGCGCTCGTTCTGACAGGAGACGACGATGCCGGTCGGGATGTGGGTGATCCGGACCGCGGAGTCGGTGGTGTTGACGCCCTGGCCGCCGGGGCCCGAGGCGCGGTAGACGTCCACGCGCAGCTCGGACTCGTCGATCTCGACGTGGTCGGACTGCTCCACGACCGGCAGCACCTCGACACCCGCGAAGGACGTCTGGCGGCGGCCCTGGTTGTCGAAGGGCGAGATCCGCACCATGCGGTGGGTGCCCTGCTCGACGGAGAGGGTGCCGTAGGCGTAGGGGACCTTGACGGTGAAGGTGGTCGACTTGATGCCGGCCTCCTCCGCGTACGAGGTCTCGTAGACCTCCGTCGGGTAGCCGTGCCGCTCGGCCCAGCGCAGATACATCCGCTGGAGCTGCTCCGCGAAGTCGGCGGCGTCCACACCGCCCGCCTCGGCGCGGATGTTGACCAGCGCCTCGCGGGCGTCGTACTCGCCGGACAGCAGGGTGCGGACCTCCATCTCGTCCAGCGCCTTGCGCACCGACTCCAGTTCGGCCTCGGCCTCGGTCTGCGCGTCGGCGTCGTCCTCGCTCTCGGCCAGTTCGAAGAGGATGGACAGATCGTCGATCCGGCCGCGCAGCGCCTCGACCTTGCGCAGCTCCGCCTGGAGGTGGGAGAGCCGGCTGGTGATCTTCTGCGCGTTCTCCGGGTCGTCCCACAGGGACGGCACCGCGGCCTGCTCCTCCAGCGCGGCGATGTCGGCCCGCATCCGGTCGAGGTCGAGGACGGCCTCGATCGACCCCATGGTCGAGGACAGGGACTTCAGCTCTTCGGAAACATCGACGATCGCCACGGCTCCAGCCTACCGGCTGGTCGGGCGGACCCGGCCCGGCCGGGAGCCCGCCGGCCGCCGGGAGGGCCCGCGATCCGGTGCCGGGTGCGCCGGATCGCGTCAGATGTGGGCCGTGGTGCGGGTGAGGGTGCCCGACGGCGTCCTGGAGTACAGCTCCAGGGTGTGCGCGGAGGCGGCGGCGCCCAGGGCCGCGTCGGTGGGCGCGGTGAAGGGCGCGGTGGCCCAGTCGCCCTCCAGCGAGGCGGCGTCGCCGTCGAGCGGGGCGGCGGCCTGGGTGCCGGGCGTGAAGGCGAAGAGCCGGCCCGAGGCGGCGACCGCGTCGGGACGCGCGGCGGTGTCCAGTCCCTTGATGACCTCGCTGGGCCGCCAGGCGCCGCCGGAGTACGGCAGCCGCAGCACCGCGCCGTCGGCCTTGCGGACCACGAAGGCGTCCAGGGAGCCGCGGGACCGCGAGATCAGCGCGGGGGCCGAGGTGATCCGGCCCGCGGTGGGCACCAGCGCCCACGCGTTCCAGCGGTCGCCGACCAGCGACGCGGTCACCAGGTCGCCGCCGGCCCGTGCGACCAGGTCGATCCGGCCGGGCTCCGAGGACGCGGCGGCGGGCGCCGCGTCGAAGCGGGTCCGCTCGTCCACCTGCGACCAGGCGTTCCAGTAGCCGTCGGTCAGCGTGCGGCGGTAGAGCAGCCCGTCGGTGCCGAGCCCGAACAGGTCGATCCGCCCGGCGTGCGCGGACGCCACGGCCGGGTCGTCGGCCACGCTTATCCCGGTGAGCTTGTGCCACGCGCCGTAGCCGGAGCCGTCCCGGATCACGTACCAGACGTTCTTGTCGGCGCCGCGGGCGAAGACGTACGTGGCGCCGTCCATGGTGAGGGCGCGCGGGCCGCCGAGCAGCTTGACGCCCGCGGCCGGTACGTCCTTGTACGAGGACCACTGCGGGAGCGTGACGGGCGCGCCGGTGCGGCCCTGCGGGGATGCGGCGCCGGCGGTGGGCGCGGTCGGGGTGCCGCGGGTGGCGGTCGGCGTGGGGGCCGAGGAGGTGGTCGGGGGCGCGTCGTCGCGCGAGGTGCCGCCGGAGTCGTTGCCC
>NZ_MECL01000194.1 GCF_014596445.1 Streptomyces sp. CBMA29
GTCGGCGACGGTGACGGCGCCGGGCGGCAGCCGCCGGTCGAGCTGGGCGGCGAGCGCGTGGACGAGCGGGCGGGCGACGCGTTCGTCGCCGTCCAGCGAGGTGACCGGCGCGCCCGAGGCGAGGTCGAGGAAGACCGCGCGGCCCCCTTCGACGCCGACGGCGGCGATCAGTACGGGCGGTGCGACCGGCTCCTGCTCCCAGCCGGCGCTGTCCCCGAGGGCCAACCCGCCCGCGAGTCCGACGGGTTGGAGGTCGTGCCACTCCTCGTACGCGCTCCACCACACGCGCGGGTCGCGGTCGTCGGCGACCCACGGCGGCGGCGGTTCGGGGACGTCCCGGCCCGCGACGAGGACGCCGACGAGGCCGTCGTCGGTTCCGTCGCCGACCAGCACGCCGTACGGGCGGCAGCGGTCGGGGGCGGCGGCGTGGGCGGCGCGCAGCGCGCGCTCCCCGGTCCGCCAGACGCCGGGGTCGTCCAAGAGCCGTCCCAGCAGCCGGAGTTGCCGCCGGTAGCGGACCCATCCGCGCAGCGGCGCGGTGAAGGCGTTCGCGGTGAGGCGGCTCTCGCGGCGCACCCAGCGGCGTACCACGCGCCATCCGCCGATCCGGCGGACCGACCGGTTGGTGAGCACCAGCACCGCGATGACCAGGCCGAGGGCGCCCAGCACCGTGCAGATGGCGCCCCGGTGGTCGGTGAACACCTGGAGGGGCCCGCCCGCCAGATCGACGACGGCCGGTTGCGGACGGGTCATGCGGCCGTCTCCTCGTTCTCCAGCACACCCAGCTCGCGGCGCAGCGAGCGGATCGCGTGGTGGGTACGGGACTTGACGGTCCCGCGGGGTATCCCGAGGACGTCGGCGACCTCTTCGCTGCCACGTCCGTAGATGTGCACGTGCACCAGTACCTCGTGGTGCGCGTAGGGCAGTCGCCGCATGGCCTGTTGCAGCCACCGCCGGTCCACCACGCGGTCGGCGAGGTCGTCCCAGTCGGCGGTGTCGGGGCGGACGTCGGCCGCGCTGCCGACGGGTATCGCGCGGTCCTTGCGCCAGGTGTCGACCGCCAGATTGTGCGCGATCCTGAACAGCCAGGGCCTGATCGGCCTGTCCTGCCAGTCCAGTTGATCGGCCCTCAGCCACGCCCGCAGCAGCGTCTCCTGCACGACGTCCTCGGCGTGCCGCAGGTCGGGGGCGAGCAGCTTCGCCACGTACCGCAGCAGCGCCTCGCGTTCGCCGCGCAGCCGTGCGGCGGCCAGTTCACCGCCCGCGACGGAAGGTCCGGTTAAGCCGCTCACCTCGCCGGACATCTCACCGCCTGACAGTGCGTCAGGAAAATCCTGTGTCGGTTTCACCACAGTTCCCTTTCTGCCTGCCAGCTCTCCCGATCACAGTAGGCGGCCGGTCGTCACCGTCCGAGAACCCCTGATGAACACCGCGCAACAACCACATGACTCCCATCCGAATCAGCTGACCCGACGGAAGCGGCCCGCGGAACCCCCTCTGAACAGGCAGGAGTTCGCGGGCCCGCGAGCCCGGCGCGGGCCGCGCGAAGGCTCGGCGCCGAGGCCGGACGTGTACGGCCGCGCGGCCGTACACGCGAGGCCGTACACGGACGGCCGTACACGCACGGCCGTACGGCCTCGGGCGCGTGGTCAGCCGATGACCGGGCCGGTGGCGACGCGGCCGATGTTGTTCCAGGAGCCGTGGCCGTCGCCGCCCTGCCAGACGTAGACGGTGGCGGCGTGGGTGGTGTTGTCGCCGAGGATGTAGTCGGCGTTGCCGTCACCGGTGAAGTCGGCCAGGGAGACCCGGCCGGCGTCGGTGGTCACGCCGGTGGCGACCTGGCCGACGTTGATCCAGCCGCCGCGCCCGTCCCCGCCCCGGTTCAGCCAGATCGAGACGTCGCCGCCGGTGCCGATCAGGACGTACTCGGCCCTGCCGTCGCCGTCGAAGTCCGCGAACCGCACCCGGCCGGCGTCCGCCGTCCGGCCGGTGGCCACCTGCCCGAGCAGCGCCCAGCCGCCGTGCCCGTCGCCGCCCCGGTTCAGCCACGCGGAGATCTCGCCGCCCGCGCCGATCAGGACGTAGTCGGTCTTCCCGTCGCCGTCGAAGTCGGCGAAGCGGACGTGGCTGGCGTCCGCCGTCCGTCCCGTGGCGATCTGGCCGAGCGGGGCCCAGCCGCCGCGCCCGTCCCCGCCGCGATTGAGCCAGACGGAGATCTCGCCGCCGTCGCCGATGAGGATGTAGTCGGTCCTGCCGTCGCCGTCGAAGTCCGCGAACCGCACCCGGTCGGCGTCGCCGGTCCGTCCGGTGGCGACCTGGCCGAGCGGGGCCCAGCCGCCGTGGCCGTCGCCGCCCCGGTTGAGCCAGACGGAGACGGCGCCGGTGGAGGCGATGGTGAGGTAGTCGGCGCGGCCGTCGCCGTCGAAGTCCCCCCAGCGCACCCTGCCGGTGGTGCCGGACTCGGTCGCCGCGTCCAACTGCCGCTCCCCCGGCGTCCATCCGCCGGTGAAGGCGCTGGTGAGCGCCGGGAAGAACGCCTGCGCCATCCGCTGGTAGCCCGCGTCGTCAGGGTGCAGGCCGTCGGTGAACTCGGCCGGGGTCAGCGCGGGCGGGTCCACGTAACGGAATTTGTGCCCGGCCGCGGTCTCAGTGGCCTGGAGCTGCTTGGCCGCCGTGTTGTAAGCGGCCACCTGCGTACCGAGGTTGGGCGTGGTCGGGATGAGGCCGAGCATGATGACGCCGGTGCCGGGGCGGTCGGCGTAGACGCGGTCGACCAGGTCGGCCAGCCGGGCCGGGGCGTTGGCCACATCGATGCCGCGATTGAGGTCGTTGATGCCGATGTGCAGCAGCACCAGGTCGGGGTGGGCGGCGGTCAGCCAGCCGTCGATGCCGTCGCGGATCTGCGAGATCACGTATCCGCCGTGGCCCTCGTTGGACTGGTCCGCGAGCGTCCCCGAGGTCTGCGAGCCGACGAACTGCACGGTGTACGCGGACTGTTGCGACACCAGATTCGCCAGCGGCGCCCGGTACGAGGACGTGGTCGCGCTGCCGGAGCCGTACGTGATCGAGTCGCCCAAGGGCATCACCCGGAGCTGCGGCACGGGCGTCTGCGCGGCCACCGTCCCGCCGGGCACCAGCGCCAGCAGCACCGCACCGACTGCGGCCAGCGCGGCGGCGGACGCGCGCCGCGCGCGGGAGGTACGGAACGCGGGGGCGGCCGGGGGGTGCGAGGGGCGCTCGGAAGGCTCCGGACGCCCGGACCTTCCCCCATGTCCGGGAAGCCTGTTGAGCCTGCGAAGGACGGTCATGACGCTCTCCTCTTGAAGCACGGATGACAGCGTTGTCAGTGCAGGGGCGCGGAGCGACGTCCCGCACAGCAGTGAGCCAGATCACCATGCACACGTCAATGGCGCGTCGGTGTGCCGCGGTTTTCCGGCCACGGCCGAAAGCGGGTACGCCCGAGGGCGCGTACGCGCGGCGGGCCTTCGCGCTCCGTCCGGGAGGCGCCCCGCCGAGCACGCGCCCGCGCGCCCGTCCCGGTGTCAGCCTGTCGGCACGACCGCCGCAAGCGCCTCACGGAGTTCGGCCGCGTGCCAGGCGCCGTCAGGCGGACGCCCCTTCACGCGACGCTTGCGGCCTACCCCGGTGTCAGCGCCGCCAGCAGGACCGTGCGGTCGTCCGTGGTGGCGTCGGCGGGCGGGTCGCGGAGGAGGGTGTCGCAGAGGGACTGCAACTGCTCCTGGCCGACGTCGACTTCGGCCAGTGCGGCGGCCTCGGCGGCGGCGCGGGCAGTAGCGCGGGCGGCGGCGCCGCCAACGGGGTCCGCGCCGGGGCCGGTTGGGGCGCCGTCCACACCGTCGACACCGTTTCCCGGGCCGCCAGGCGCCCGTTCGCCGATGCCGTGGTCGAGGGAGCGGGCGAGCCGGGCGATACCGGCGTCGATGTCGGAGCGGCGGCTCTCGATCAGGCCGTCGCTGTAGAGCAGCAGCAGCGTGGGCTGGTGGATCTCCAGCACCGAGGGCTCGGCGCTCCAGGCGCTGAGCCCCAGCGGAAGTCCGGCGCCGAGCGGGACGGGGCGGGCGGCCTCGCCCGGTGCGCGGATCAACGGCGGCGGGTGGCCCGCGCCGACGACGGTGCAGGTGTGCTGTTCCGCGTCCCACTCGGCGTACACGCAGGTGGCGAAGGAGGCGTCGGGGGTGTCGGCGGCGAGGGCGTCGAGCCGGTGCAGAAGTTCGCGCGGGTCGGTGTCCAGCGCGGCCAACGTCCTTGCGGCGGTGCGCAGTTGGATCATCGCGACGGCGGCTTCCGGGCCGTGTCCCATGGCGTCGCCGACGATCAGGCCGACCCGGCCGCCGGGCCTGGGCAGCACGTCGAACCAGTCGCCGCCGATGATGTCGTGCGGGCCCGCGGGCCGGTAGTCGTGGGCGACGCGGCAGCCCTCGAAGGTCCGGTCGGTGTCGGGCAGCATGCTCCTGCGGATGGCCAGCGCGGTACGGCGCTCGTGCTCGTATCTGCGGGCGTTGTCCAGGGCGACCGCGGCCCGCGCGGCCAGCGACTCGACGCCCGCCATGTCCTCCAGGCCGAACGGCGGCAGGTGCGGGCCGCGGGTGCAGGCGATGAAGCCGATCACGGCGCTCTGCAGACGTATCGGCACCACGAGGAAGGACGTGGTGCGCAACAGATCGTGGACGCGGGCGTCGCCGCGTCCCGAGGCGGCGAGCCGGTCGAAGGTGTGGGTGTCGACCGCGTCGAGCAGTTGGGCGTGGCCGGTGGCGAGCGCGCGGGCGTACGGGGTCTGGCGCGGGAAGACCAGCACCTCGTCGATCGGCAGGACGCCTTCGGTGCCCTCGGCCGCCGCCGCGCCCAACCGCAGCGCGAGCCGCCTCGCCTCGATCTGCGGCGGATCGGCGGACGTCCCCGCGCTCTCGTCGACGAGCCAGCGCTCCAGCAGATAGACGGAGGCGGCGTCGCAGAATCCGGGCGCCATCGCGTGGACGACATGGTTTCCGGTCATATGCAGATCGAGCGCGGAACCGATGACATCGGCCGCGGGACCGACCGCCAGCCGCCCGCGGCGCGGGGGCGGCGGCTTCTCGCGGAACGCGGAAGCGGCCCCCGGCGCGTCCTTGAGGGCGCTGTCCTTGGGCTGTTCGTGCGCTTCGTGTCGCAGGGTCGTGCCTTCCGCCGAGCGGTTGCGGCGGGCGGCCGAAACCACCCGGTGGCGACGTACGCACCCCGCAGCGCCCCGTCACCAGGATTCTATGATGACCGTTCAAGAGGCGGCCGTCGAAAGGGACTTGTGGTGACCGGACGCAAAGAGGTCCCGGAGGGCGTGGATCCGGCCAAGGCGAGCGTGGCGCGGATCTACGACGCGATGCTCGGCGGGGAGCACAACTTCGCCATAGACCGGGAGGCGTTGGCCGCCTTCACCGCCATCGACCCGCAAGTGCGGGCGCTGGCGCGGGCGAACCGGGCCTTCCTGGGCCGGGCGGTGCGCTATCTGGTCGACGCGGGCGTCCGCCAGTTCGTCGACCTGGGCTCCGGCATCCCCACGCAGGGCAACGTCCACGAGGTCGCGCAGTCGATCGCGCCGGGCACGCGGGTGATCTACGTGGACAACGATCCGGTGGCCGTCGCGCACAGCGCGTCGCTGCTCGCGGACAATCCGGACGCCGACATCGTGAGCGCGGACATCCGGCGGCCCGACGACGTACTGAACTCGCCGCAGCTACGGAAGCTGATCGACTTCGATCAGCCGGTCGCCGTCCTGATGATCACGATCCTGCACTTCATCACGCACGCGGAGGACCCCGAGGGGCTGGTCGCCGCCTACCGCGACGGGCTGCCCGAGGGGAGCTGGCTCGCGCTGAGCCACGCGACCGACCAGGACCGCCCCGGCACCGCCGCCGCCGTCGGCCAGCTCTACCGGTCGAAGGCCACCTCCCCGGTCACCGCCCGCTCCCACGACCAGATCGCCGCGCTCTTCACCGGCTTCGGCCTGGTCCCGCCGGGACTGGTCTACGTCCCCCTGTGGCGCCCGGATCCGGCCGACGAGATCCCGGACAATCCCTCGGAGTTCTGGGTCTACGCGGGCCTGGGCCGCAAGAGCGGCTAGGGCGGCGGATCGCGGTGGGCGCGGCAACCGCGCAGGTCCGGACAGCGGACCGCGCGGGTCCGGTTCAGCTCCCGGGCCTGTGCTCGGGCGGGTGGCGACGTACGATCAGCGGATGGCTGACATGACCGAAACCACGCCCGGCTGGCTGGCTCCCGACGAACTGGAGCTGACGCGCGCACGTATGCCGATCCTGTATGTCGACGCCGTGCCGGTGCGGGTGGACGACAGCGGGGAAGTCACGCACATCGGACTGCTGCTGCGCATCGGGCCCGACGGGACGATCAGCCGCACGCTGGTGTCGGGCCGGGTGCTGCACCACGAGCGGGTGCGCGACGCGCTGCTGCGGCATCTGGAGAAGGACCTCGGCCCGGTGGCGCTGCCCCGGATCCCGTCCTCCCCGCAGCCGTTCACCGTCGCCGAGTTCTTCCCGACCGAGGGCGTCACCGCGTACCACGACCCCCGGCAGCACGCGGTGTCCCTCGCCTACGTCGTACCGGTCGCGGGCGACTGCCGCCCGCGCCAGGACGCGCTCGACCTGGTCTGGTTCACCCCGCGGGAGGCGTCCTCGCCGCAGCTCCAGCAGGAGATGCCGGGCGGTCGCGGTGTCCTGCTCAGGCAGGCCCTGGCGAGCGTGGGCTGCCTGTCCTGACGGTCAGGTCACGGCCCGCCGCCCTGTCATCTGTCAGGAGCGGCGGGCCGTCCCCCTTTCCTACGGTGCTGGTGGCGGCCTTGAAGGGCCGCTTCCGCGAGGGAGTGGGAGAGCGACATGGGCAAGGTCATGCGGGGCGTGGCGGCGCTGGCACTTTCGGTGGCGGCCGTCGGGACGGTCGGCGCGACGCAGGCCGACGCGGCGGGCGGCACGGTCCACGGCTGCCCGTACGGCGCCGTCTGCATCTACCCGAACGACACGGACTGGGGCAACGACCACCCCAGCTTCGTCTACTGGAGCTACGGCGCCCACAACCTGAGCAATCAGTACGGGTGGCACGACGTGCTCAACAACCAGTCCGGCGGCGCCCGAGCGAGGCTGTGGACGGGCTACAACGGCACCGGACAGGTCGTCGACGACCTGGTGGCGGGCGGCGCCTGGCACTACGACCTCGGACCGGTCAACTCCATCACCCTGGACCGCCCCTGACGGTCCGTCAGCGATCTGCCCGACTCGCCGGTCAGCAGTCGGGCACGCCCGGCAGCTTGTTGTCCGGCGAGTTGAGGTAGATGTTGGTCATGTAGCCGCCGTACTGCGGGAGATACGCCCACCAGTCGTTCGTGTACGGCGGCGCCGACACCGTGTCGCCCTGCTTCTGGCAGGAGACGAGGGTCTCGACACCGGACGGCAGACTGGTCAGCACGGCAGAGCCCGTCGTGGTGCCCGCCCTGACGTGGACGCCGCTGCCCCAGGTGCCGAACCAGCTTCCCGGCCGCACGGCGCCGCCGGGCACGTTCAGGGTCCGCACCAGCCGGTCGAGGCTGGTGTACGCGGCCCCGAAGGACGTGCCGTGCGGCTGGAGGGTGAAGACGGCCACGATCGTACGGTCGCCCGCGCCGACCGTCCCCGTGGTGTGCAGCGCGACCTGGTCGATGTCCACGGAGGCCGGGGCGGCGGTGCCGTGCGGGGCGGTTGGGGCTGCCTGGGGCCTGGACGCGGCGGCCGTGGTTCTGGAGGCGGCGGCCGTCGTGTTCGCGCAGTCGCCCGACGCGCCGAAGCCTGACCAGCCCTGCTTGACCGCCCACGGCTGCGCGAAGACGGTCGGGATGCCGAACCGCTGGTCGAAGCCGTCCGCGCCGCACCTGGTGGACTGGCGCAGATCGCCCGTCACCAGGTCCCGTACCGGCGCAGGGGCGCTCTCCAGCACATAGCGGTAGATCTTCACGGTGTCGGCGGCGGACAGCGCGGTGTAGCCCCAGGTGCCGGGGTACGCGGCGGGCGGCGGCGCGGTGTCGGTGAGGCCGAGCCGGGTCACCATGCGCGTGACGATGGCGCTGCCGCCGTCCCGCACCCACAGATCGCTGGCCACGTCGTCGTCGCTGCTGCGCAGCATCGCGTCGAGCCGCGTGTGGTCGGCGGGGACGCCGCCGGTCCACATATTGTCGAGGGCGATGAGCAGCTTGACGACCGAGGCGGAGCGGAACTGCGCGTCGGCGTTGAGCTGTTCGGTGAACGTGCCGGTCTGCCGGTCGAAGACGGCGACACCCGCGGTGACGCCGGGCGGCACGGTGACGGCGGGCGCGGCCGGGCGCGTACCGGAGGCCGTACCGGACGACGTACCGGCGGGTGCGCCCGGCGCGTACGTGTCGGTGTACGGGTGCGACCGGCCGCTCGGCGCCGCTTGATCCTGTGCCCGCGCCTGCGCCTGTGCTTGTGCTTGTGCTTGTGGGGCCACGGCGCCGAGCAGCGCGGCGGCCGTCGCGGCGAGCCCGGCCGCCCAGGCGGTCCTCCTGCGGACGGATGTCGTCATCCTGTTCCCCGTTCCTGACGGCCTGCCCGTCGCAGACCGGACAAGATCACCCTAGGAGCGGGCCCGGTCCGTCCGCTCCTGACAGGTGACAGGGGTCGCCCGTACGGCGGCAGTGCGCGGCACGGGCGAACGGCCGGTCGTGCCGGACGGGTTACGTCCCTTTCGCGGCGGGTCCGGGGACGGGGGCCGCGGGTTCCTCGCGGTCCTCAGGACCGGGGCCGGCCAGCGGGGCGGCGGGCGGGGCCGCCGGCGGGATGAGGGCCCTCGGCGCGTCGC
>NZ_MECL01000195.1 GCF_014596445.1 Streptomyces sp. CBMA29
GCGCGTTCGACGGCGTGGGCGCGTACCCGCCCCGCGACCGGGGCGGGGAGCGCGGCCAGCACCCCGGCGCACAGCTCCGCGCGGCCCGCGCCCATGTCCGTGAAGGCCAGCTCGGCCGGGTGCCCGAGGGCCGCGTCGACCCGGACCAGCAGCTCGGCGACGGCCCCCGCGAAGAGCGCGGAGGCGTGCACGGAGGTACGGAAATGCGCCGCGGGCCGCTCCCGTACGAAGAAGCCGTCGGGGCCGTACAGGGCGCGGTCCATGGCCTCCCGCCAGGGCACCCACCGCTCCCGCCACTCGCTGTCCACGGGGTTAACGGTACGTGTCGGGTGAAGTGTGCCTGCTCACAGGGGAACCTTCCTGACCTGGTGATGCGTCGAAGGCTTGAGCGGTGTGTCCGTCGGGGCCGGTAGTGTTCCGGAGATACCACAGGCGCCGCGACGGCGTGTGCAGCGTGTGTGCAGTGCAGTGAGGGAGTGGACAGCGGATGACTGCCGGAAACGACGGCGCCCCTGAGAACGACGACCCGTTCGGTTATCTCTACCGGTCGGAGGGCGGCGAGCAGCAGCCCGAGCAGCCCCCGGTGCAGCAGCCGGGCATGCCGCGTACCTCGCACCACCAGATCCAGCGGGTCGGTGAGCGCCGTCCGCAGCCGCCGCAGACACCCTCGGGCTACGGCTACCCGCAGCAGCAGTCGCCCTCCGGCTACGGCTACCCGCAGCAGACCCAGCAGCAGACGCAGGCGTACGGTCAGCAGCCCGGTCAGCACCCCGGCCAGCAGCAGTACGGCGGCCAGCAAGGGCAGCAGGGCCAGCAGGGATACCCGGGCCAGCAGGGATATCCCGGCCAGCAGCCTCCCGGGCAGCCTCCGCACACCCGTCGCGCGGGCGGCGGCGGCCAGCAGGGCGGCGGCGCGCCCAACCGCAAGGGCCTGCTGATCGCGGCGGTCGCCGTGGTCGCGGCCGTGGCCATCGGCATCGCCTTCGCGATGACCAACGGCTCGGGCGACGGCGACAAGAAGGCCAGCGACAAGCCGACCGGCCCGGCGGTCACCTCGTCCGCGCCCACCGAGACGACGCCTTCGGTCTCCGCGGAGCCGACCCCGTACGACTCGAAGATGACCGACGCCTCGACGCTGGCCCTGACGGGCGGCGCGCAGACGAGCACCGAGCACCCGGGCGCGAGCGCGGCGGGCGGCACCTACGTCGACCACCTGACGCAGGTCGGCGCGACCGTGACGTGGACGGTGACGGTGCCGGAGGACGGCCCCTACACGCTCTTCACGTACTACGGGAACGCGGGCGACGACGCGACGCTCACCCTCGGGGTGAACGGCAAGGCGCGCAGCGGCCCCGTGAAACTGATGAACTACGGCGACTACACCGACTGGGCGAAGGCGTGGAACAACCACACCTACTCCTGGATCGACCTCAAGAAGGGCTCCAATACCGTCACGCTGAGCTGCCAGCAGGGCAATCAGTGCGCGGTCAATCTGGACCAGTTCGAACTCAAGCAGGGCCAGGTCACCAAGTAGCCGGTACGGCCCGCGGAGCCCGCCTTCACCGCGCCCCTTCCTCCGCTCCTCACACCGCCGCGCCGGGCTCCGCGGGCACCACCGTCACCTGCGGCAGCAGCTCCGCGTAGACGGCCGCGTCGAATTCGCCCGCCGCGGGCGCCGCGACCGTGGCCGCCGACAGCGCGACGGCCCGCGCGAGCCGTCGCGGCCACGTCAGGCCCTCCGCGAGCCCGGACAGCAGTCCCGCCACCGCCGAG
>NZ_MECL01000196.1 GCF_014596445.1 Streptomyces sp. CBMA29
CCCCCCGCCCCTCGGGCCCGCCGCAGCCGCCGGCCGGCCGCCCCGGGCAGGACCGGCCCCAGGGCGCCCCGAGACCGGACTTCCAGGCCGGACCCCCCTCGTCCCCGGGCCAGGGGCAGGGATACGGACAAGACCAAGGACTGGGCCAAGGACAGGGCCAAGGTCAGTACCAGTCCCGTTCCTCGTCACAGTCACCATCGCCGTCCGCGTCGTACCAGTCCGGGCCGCCCCCCGTGGACGACATGCCGCCGCCGCTGGAGGACGACGTCCCCGAGGACGACGACCCGGATCTCGTCGACTCCGCGCTCAGCGGCCACGACCTCTTCGTACGGGAGCTGGGCGCCACGGTCATAGAGGAGATCGCGCACGACTGAGGGCACGGCCCAGGACCCGGACCCGGTCCCGGCCGAGTTCACCACCGCATTTGGGCACCCCACCCCTGGTGGACGCGTTGTACTCCCGTCGGGTGGTCCCGGCCCGGTTCCGATCCTCCGTACGGCGTAGGGCGCTGGGCCGTACGAACACGTAGGCTCGCCCTGTCACGAAAAAGGTGGCACCGCACCGCAGACGCCAGTCAGGAGTAAAACCGTGATTCCCGGTGGTCAGCCGAACATGCAGGAGCTGCTCCAGCAGGCCCAGAAGATGCAGCAGGACCTCGCCACGGCCCAGCAGGAGCTGGCCGAGACCGAGGTCGAGGGCTCCGCGGGCGGCGGCCTGGTCACCGCGAAGGTGACCGGCGCCGGTGAGCTGCGCGGCCTGGTCATCGACCCCAAGGCGGTCGACCCCGACGACACCGAGACGCTCGCCGATCTGGTGGTCGCCGCGGTGCACAACGCGAACGAGGCGGCGCAGGCGGTCCAGCAGGCCAAGCTCGGCCCGCTCGCCCAGGGGCTGGGCGGCATGCCCGGCCTCCCGTTCTGATCTCTCCGGAAACCCCTCCGGAAACCCCACCGGAGAACCGCAGGAACCGTGAGGAAGGCTCGTCGGCGTGTACGAAGGCGTGGTCCAGGACCTGATCGACGAACTGGGCAGGCTGCCCGGCGTGGGTCCCAAGAGCGCCCAGCGGATCGCCTTCCATATCCTTCAGGCCGATCCGGCGGACGTACGGCGCCTCGCGCACGTGCTGTCCGAGGTGAAGGCGAAGGTGCGGTTCTGCGCGGTGTGCGGCAATGTCGCGCAGGACGAGCAGTGCCGGGTCTGCCGTGACCCGCGCCGCGACCCCTCGGTGATCTGTGTGGTCGAGGAGCCGAAGGACGTGGTGGCGGTCGAGCGGACCCGCGAGTTCCGCGGGAAGTACCACGTGCTCGGCGGCGCGATCAGCCCGATCGAGGGCGTCGGCCCCGACGACCTGCGGATAAGGGAGCTGCTGAGCCGTCTCGCGGACGGCACCGTCACCGAGCTGATCCTCGCGACGGACCCGAATCTGGAGGGCGAGGCGACAGCGACGTACCTGGCCCGGATGGTGAAGCCCATGGGACTGCGGGTCACGCGACTGGCCAGCGGTCTCCCTGTGGGCGGTGACTTGGAGTACGCGGACGAGGTCACGCTGGGGCGGGCCTTCGAAGGGAGGCGGTTGCTGGATGTCTGAGACCGTGACGAAGAAGCAGGGCCAGAAGCAGGCTCAGGACCAGAAGCGGGACCAGGGCCAGAAGCAGGCTCAGGCGCAGGACCGGAAGCAGAAGCAGGACCAGATGCGGGGTCGGGCGCGGGACGTGGCGGGCAAGGAGCAGGAACCGGACGAGTTCGCCGTACAGATCGCGGACCAGATCGAGAGCTTCATCCTCTCGGTCCGCGAGGTCGCCAAGGGCGACGACCCGGACAGCGCGGTCCCGTACCTGCTGCTGGAGGTCTCGCAGCTCCTGCTGGCCGGCGGCCGGCTCGGCGCGCACGAGGACATCGTCCCGGACGAGCGGTACGAGCCGGACGTCGGTCCCGAGCCGGACGAGGACGACCTGCGGCAGCGGCTCGCGGCGCTCCTCGAACCGATCGACGTCTACTCCGAAGTCTTCGACCCGTACGTGCCGCGGTCGACGCCGGTGGCCTGCCGTATCTCCGACGACATGGCCGATGTCGTGGCCGACCTCACACACGGCCTCGCGCACTTCAGGGCCGGGAGGATCTCCGAGGCGCTGTGGTGGTGGCAGTTCTCGTACCTGTCCAACTGGGGCTCCACGGCCAGTGCCAGCCTGCGCGCGCTCCAGTCGCTCGTGGCCCACGTACGGCTGGACAGCCCGCTGGACGAGCTGGACGGTCTGGACACCGGCGGCGACGGGGACGACGAGGAGGAGCTGGCCGAGGAGGCGGGCAAGGTCATGGAGGCCGAGCTGGGGACGCTGGGGCTGCGTCCGGCGACGTAGGACCGCCCCCGGGCCCACCGCCCCTACAGCACTCACCGGACCCACCCCCCGCGCCTTCGGCCGTAAAACTTGCGGCTGATCACGCCTCGGGCGACGTATCTCACCATGCGATACGTGCGGGGCGGATCGTGCCTGCTCGTTAAACTGGGCCGACCGCAACAACCCCTGGAAATCCCCCGGCACCCCCTGGGAATCCCTGAGCGAGGAGCGCACGTGGGCCTTGTCGTGCAGAAGTACGGCGGCTCCTCCGTCGCCGATGCCGAAGGCATCAAGCGCGTCGCCCGACGGATCGTCGACACCAAGAAGGCGGGCCACCAAGTGGTCGTCGTGGTGTCCGCGATGGGCGACACGACGGACGAGCTGATCGATCTCGCGGAGCAGGTGTCACCGATTCCCGCGGGGCGCGAGTTCGACATGCTGCTGACCGCCGGTGAGCGCATCTCGATGGCGCTGCTGGCGATGGCGATCAAGAACCTCGGGCACGAGGCGCAGTCGTTCACCGGCAGCCAGGCCGGAGTGATCACCGACTCGGTGCACAACAAGGCGCGGATCATCGACGTCACGCCCGGCCGTATCCGTACGGCGCTGGACGAGGGCAACATCGCGATCGTCGCCGGATTCCAGGGCGTCTCGCAGGACAAGAAGGACATCACCACGCTCGGGCGCGGCGGCTCCGACACCACCGCGGTGGCGCTGGCGGCGGCCCTGGACGCCGAGGTGTGCGAGATCTACACGGACGTGGACGGCGTCTTCACGGCCGACCCGCGGGTGGTCAAGAAGGCCCGCAAGATGGACTGGATCGCCTTCGAGGACATGCTGGAGCTGGCCAGTTCCGGCTCCAAGGTGCTGCTGCACCGGTGTGTGGAGTACGCGCGCCGCTACAACATCCCGATCCACGTACGGTCGTCGTTCTCCGGGCTCCCCGGCACCTGGGTGAGCAGCGAACGGCCCGCGAATCTTCCGCGACCGCCGCAGGCGCGTGCCGCGTACGAGTCAGCCCAGTCAGCACAGGGAGACAGTCCGATGGAGCAGGCGATCATCTCCGGCGTCTCGCACGACACGTCCGAGGCCAAGATCACGGTGGTCGGGGTGCCCGACAAGCCGGGCGAGGCGGCGACGATCTTCCGGGCCATCGCGGACGCCGAGATCAACATCGACATGATCGTCCAGAACGTGTCGGCCGCGGCCACCGCGCTCACCGACATCTCCTTCACGCTCCCCAAGGCCGAGGGCCAGAAGGCGATGGCGGCGCTGACCAAGGCGCAGACGGTCATCGCCTTCGACTCGCTGCGCTACGACGACCAGATCGGCAAGATCTCGCTGGTCGGCGCGGGTATGAAGACCAACCCCGGTGTCACGGCGACCTTCTTCGAGGCGCTGTCCAACGCGGGCGTCAACATCGAGCTGATCTCGACATCCGAGATCCGCATCTCGGTGGTCACCCGGGTCGACGACGTGAAGCCCGCCGTGCAGGCCGTGCACTCGGCGTTCGGCCTGGACAGCGACAGCGACGAAGCGGTCGTCTACGGGGGGACCGGGCGATGAGCGGCGGGCCGCGACCGTCGCTCGCCGTGGTGGGGGCGACGGGGGCGGTCGGCACGGTGGTGCGCGAACTCCTCAGCACGCGCCAGGACGTGTGGGGGGAGATCCGGCTGGTCGCGTCCGCGCGCTCGGCCGGGCGGCTGCTGCCGGTGCGCGGCGCCGAGGCGGAGGTCGTCGCGCTCGACGAGGCGGCCTTCGACGGGATCGACGTCGCGCTCTTCGACGTGCCCGACGAGGTGGCCGCGCGGTGGGCGCCGATCGCGGCGGCCAAGGGCGTGGTCGTGGTGGACAATTCGGGCGCCTTCCGGATGGACGACGAGGTGCCGCTCGTGGTGCCCGAGGTCAACGCGCACGCGGTGCGGATGCGCCCGCGCGGCATCGTCGCCAATCCCCACTGCACGACGCTGTCGATGATCGTGGCGGTCGGCGCGCTGCACGCCGAGTTCGGGCTGACCGAGTTGATCGTCTCGTCCTACCAGGCGGCCTCGGGTGCGGGACAGGCCGGGATCGCGGCGCTGCGCGACCAGATGACGAAGGTCGCGGGGACCGACGCGGGCACGCATGCGGGCGATCTGCGCCGCACGGTGGGCGACTTCGGGCCGTTCGCGGCGCCGCTGGCGCTCAACGTGGTGCCGTGGGCGGGCTCGCTCGTGGGCGACGACGGCTGGTCGTCGGAGGAGATGAAGGTACGCGACGAGTCGCGCAAGATCCTCGGGCTGCCCGGCCTGCGGGCCACGGCGACCTGCGTACGGGTGCCGGTGATCACGACGCACTCGCTGTCGGTGCACGCGCGGTTCGAGAACGAGGTGACGGTCGCGCGGGCGCACGAGATCCTGCGGAACGCGCCGGGTGTCGTGGTCTGCGACGACCCGCGGCACGGTGAGTTCCCGACGCCCGCGGACGCGGTCGGTACGGATCCCACGTGGGTGGGGCGCGTGCGGCGCTCGCTCGACGACCCGTGCGCTCTCGAACTGTTCGTCTGCGGCGACAATCTGCGCAAGGGCGCGGCGCTGAACGCCGTCCAGATCGCCGAGGTGGTGGCGGCGGACATCGCCGCCTGAGGCCGCTGGGGCTCGTACTCGGCAATGTGTCCGGGACAAAGTTGCTGGTCTGGACCACTTGAACTCACGCACCCGAACGTTGGAGACTTTGCATTCCCCCGCGGGAACCGACTCGCTCGGGGGAGCGTCTTTGTGTCAGCGCACTGCCCTATGGTCTGGTCCCTAAGGTGCTGTACACCGAGCGTGGTCCGGGGGGAAGCGTCGGTGCAAACAGGGCGTTGAGGAAGAGCTGGTACGCATGGGGATATTTGACGCTCCGTCGAGCGGCGTGTCTTGCGCGTACAACCCTGAGGGGGGGATGCGTGTCCAACAGTTGTGGCGGAGGCACTGGGTATCGAGGCGGCATTCGGACGGCACGGGACGATCGTGCCGCCCCGGCTGCCGCGTCCACGTACGGCGGCATCCGGTGCGCTCTCCGGCGGCATCCCGGTGATCGCACCCTGGCCGGTCGTGCGGGTCACGGCCGCGGAAGGCGAGGACTCTGACTCGGCGATGGCAGTAGGCACCACGGTCGACCACCTCACCGAGACCTACCGTGCGCACTACCGTTCACTGCTCGGCCTCGCCGCGCTGCTGCTGGACGACACGGCCTCCTGCGAGGACGTGGTCCAGGAGGCGTTCATCCGGGTGCACTCGGCCCGCAGCCGGGTCCGCGACCCGGAGAAGACCCTGGCCTATCTGCGCCAGACGGTCGTCAACCTCTCCCGCTCCGCCCTGCGCCGCCGCATTCTCGGCCTGAAGCTGCTCTCCAAGCCGATGCCCGACATGGCGAGCGCGGAGGAGGGCGCGTACGAGATCCTGGAGCGCGACCAGCTCAAGGCCGCGATGCGTTCGCTTCAGCGCAGGCAGCGCGAGGTGCTGGTGCTGCGATACTTCGCCGACATGACCGAGGCGCAGGTCGCCGAGACCCTGGGTATCTCCCTGGGCTCGGTGAAGGCGTACGGTTCGCGAGGCATTGCGGCGCTGCGCGTCGCGATGGAGGCGACGGCATGACCACCCCCGACGACGCGCACGGTATGGAAGACCAGAACAAGAACCAGGATCAGGGCAAGGGCAAGGGCGCGGACCACGGCGAGGACCGGGGCCGCGACCTGGGTTCCGGCTCCGCCGACGCCGCTTCCGCCCCGGGCTCGGGCTCCGACGGCGGCTTCGGCCTCGACGGCGGCTTCGACTTCGCCAGTCTCGAACTCGACCTCGACAGCGCCGACGGTGCCGAGCACACCGCGGAAGAGGCGGCGCTGCGCGCGCTGCTGCACAACGCGGTCCAGGGCATAGAGGCATCCCCCGAGGCGCTCGACCACCTGCGGCGCGCGGTCCCGGCCCGCAGGCAGCACCGTCGGCAGGCGCTGGCCGGTGCCGCGGCGGCCGTGGTGCTGGCCGGCATGGCGGTGCCCGCCCTGATCCACGCCGCCGACACCTCCAGCAGCACGAACGCCCTCCCGGCGAACGTCTCCAGCACCCACGCCTCCGCCCCCGGCCAGGACGGCCACACCAACTACTGGGCGGGCGGCCCCTCCTCGGGCCAGGCGGCCACCGGCACCGGCGGCGCGGGCACCTCGTCGAAGAGCCCCACCGACGATCCGCCGCCCGCGACCAGCAGCCCCTCGGACTCGGCGGCGGTCTCCGCGCCCGACTGCTCCAGCGTCCAGCTCGGCCAGGGTGCCAGCTCCGCCGACTCCCCGGACTCCTCCGGCCGCGTCTACGGCTGGTTCCGCGTCGCCAACGTCTCCGGCGTCCCCTGTACGGTCCCCGGCAGCGGGCAGGTGCAGGTGCTCGCCGAGGGCTCGGCCGACCCGTCCCGTATCCAGGTCGTCGGCCACACCCCGGGCGACCCGGCGAGCAGGCTGCCCTCCGGCGTCGACGGACCCGTGGTGCTCGCGCCGGGTGACACCTACGAGGTGCAGTTCGCGTGGGTCCCCGCGGGCAACGGCACCGGCGGTTGCCCCACGACGCCCACCACTCCGCCGACCACCCCGACGCCCACGCCGACGTCGAGCGACCCCGCGAGCACCGGCGGCCCCACCGGCTCCGACCCGGGCAGCGGCAGTGGCAGCGGCAGCGGCAGCAACGGCACCTCCACCCAGTTGGGCAGCGGTGACCCGCCGACCAGTCCGCCTCCCGGCAGCGTCGCCCTCAACCACACCCCGGCCGCGGGCGCTCCCGTCGTCGACGGCCCCGTCATCCAGAACGCCTGCGCGGGCACCCTCTACACGACGGCCGCACTCCCCGGCACCACCAGCGGCAACTCCACCCCCGGTACGGAGACGAGCGGCGGCACCGGAACCGACTCGGGAGCGACCAGCCCTTAGGTGCGCGCGGGCTCGGCTCCGGGCCGGTGTGCGGGTCCCCGGTTGCGGGGCCGCGAAAGGCCCCCCGTACCGTTGTGGTGTGTACCGGTTCCTGCTCACCCCGCGCTGGCTCGCGGTCAGCGTGCTGTCGCTGCTCGCCGTGCCGTTCTGCGTCTTCATGGGCAGTTGGCAGTTGAGCCGGTTCGAGCTGCGGGTCGACTCCCACAAGAGCGCCGAGCAGGCCCAGGGCAAGGCCGTCGCCGAGGCGGCGGTGCCGTTGGCGACACTGCTGCCGCAGCCGCGCACCCAGGTGCCCGACGGCGCCTCGGGCCGCTCGGTCAGCGCGACCGGCCGTTACGACTCCTCCCATCAGCTCCTGGTCCCCGGCCGCACCCTCGACGGCCATGACGGCTACTACGTACTGACCCCCCTGCGGGTCGGCGCGGACGGCGCCGCCCTGCCCGTCGTCCGCGGCTGGCTGCCGGGCGACGCCTCGGCGGCCTCGCGCACCAGTGCCGTACCGGCCGCGCCGACCGGCGAGGTCACCGTGACCGGCGCCCTCCAGTACCCGGAGAGCACCGGCACCGACGGCGTGCAGTCCAACGGCGCGCTGCCCTCAGGACAACTCGGCATGATCAGCGCCGCCTCGCTGGTCAATGTGCTGCCCTACCCGGTCTACAGCGGCTGGATCACCGCGAGCGACCCCGCCGCGCCGCTGAAGGCGGTGCCCCCGGCGGCGGCCCCCAACAGCGGTCTGGACATCAAGGCGTTCCAGAATCTCGGCTACACCGGTCAGTGGTTCGTCTTCGCCGGCTTCGTCGTCTTCATGTGGTTCCGCCTGGCCCGCCGCGAGGCCGAGACGCGCGCCGACGCCGAGCTGGGTCTCGTCCCCGACGACGGTGACGACGAGCCGGGGCCGGGGACGAAGGCGGAATCGGGGCCGGACGCCTCCGGCGCGGACCGGTCGGACACGGTCGTCACCGCGTCCGCCGACGCCTAGAGCCGTACGCCGGGCGCAATCTGGCCGCACGCCTGGCCGCACGCCTGGCCGCACGCCTGGCCGTATGCCGGCCCGGACGACTGTCCGCACGCCTCTTCCGGACGCCGAGCCGCCCGTCCCGTCGTACGCCCGTCCAGTCGTACGCCCACGCCCGCCCGCCCGGCCGGAGGCTCGTGGCCGCTCCGGGGTCGGACCCGGCTAGGTCCAATCCCGGGGCGGCCAACGGGCCTGCCGCCCTGCGCCCTACTCGCCCGCGTGCTTCAGCGCGAAGGCCAGTTCCAGACGGACCTGCTTGATCCGCTCCTCCACGACCAGCGAACCGTGCCCCGCGTCGTACCGGTACACCTCGTGCGACTTGTCCAGCTCCCGCAGCCGCTCGACGTAGTTGTCGATCTGGCGTATCGGGCAGCGCGGGTCGTTCATGCCCGCGCTGATGTAGACGGGGGCGGCGACCCGCTCGACGTAGGTGAGCGGGGAGGACGCCTCGAAGCGGTCGGGGACCTCCTCGGGGGAGCCGCCGAAGAAGGTGCGGTCCAGCGACTTGAGGGCCTCCATCTCGTCGGCGTACGCGGCCACGTAGTCGGCGACGGGGACCGCCGCTATGCCCACCGTCCACGCCTCCGGCTGGGTGCCGAGGCCCAGCAGGGTCAGATAGCCGCCCCAGGAGCCGCCGGACAGGACGAGCCGCCGCGGGTCGGCGAGGCCCGAGGAGACGGCCCACGCGCGGACCGCCGCGATGTCCTCCAGCTCGATCAGGCCGACGCGGTGCTTGAGCGCGTCCGTCCACTCCCGGCCGTAGCCGGTCGAACCGCGGTAGTTGACCCGGACCACCGCGAAACCGTGGTCGACCCAGGCCGCCGGGCCCGCCGCGAAGGAGTCCGAGTCGTGCCAGGTGGGACCGCCGTGGATCTCGAACACGGTCGGGAACGGCCCCTCGCCGTCCGGCTTCTGGACCAGCGCGTGGATGAGGCCGCCGGGACCCTCCACCCACGCGTCCTCCACCGGCACCGACTCCGGCGCCCGCAGCCCCGGCGCCTCCAGTACGACGGCACCGGTCGTGGACCGCACCGCGGGCGGGCGCTGCGCCGACGACCACAGATATTCGACCGTCCCGTCGGGCCGCGCGGTGGCGCCGCTGACCGAACCCGGCGGGGTGTCGAGCCGCGCCAGGGTGCCGGCCGCCAGGTCGTACCGGAACATCTCGCCGCGCGCCTGGTAGTCGTGGACGACGAGCAGCGCCGTGCCGTCCGGATACCACTCGGCGTGCACGTCACCGGGCAGGTCTATGGCCAGCCGCGTCTCCACGCCGGTCGCGGTGTCCCAGATCATCGGCAGCCAGCGGCCGGACCGCTGGTGTCCGACCAGCAGGCGGGTGTCGCCGACGACGGGGGCGAATCCCAGGCAGTCCAGGCCCAGCTCGGCCCGGCCGCCGTCGGTGTCGTCCAGCTCCGCGGCCGTCGAGCCGTCCGCCACCGACAGCACCCGCAGCGCGCTGTGCATCGCGTCGCCGTGCTCGGTGTGCTCGATCACGACCAGCGTGCCGTCCTCCGAGAGGTCGCCGACGCTCGCCGACTCCGCGTGCCGGTAGACCTCGGCCGGCTGGCTGTCCGGCCGCACCACGTACACCGACGTGCCCTCGTCGTCGGTGGACCGTCCGACCACGGCCAGGCCGCCGGGGCCCAGCGCGAGACCGGCCGGGTACGACGCCTCCAGGCCGGGCGCCGCCGGTACGTCCTCACCGCCCGCGAAGGGCTGCCGCATCCATATCCCGAACTCGTCCCCGTCCGTGTCCGAGAACCACCACACCCACGCGCCGTCCCGGCTCAGCGTGCCGTCCGTCGTCCCGTTCGGCCGGTCGGTGACCTGCCGTCGCCCGCCTGTCGTCCGGTCCCAGGCGTACAGCTCGTACGTCCCCGTCACGTTCGACACGAACAGGCTGCGGTCCGGGGCGTCCTCGGCCCACTCGGGCAGCCCCACCCGCGGCGCCCGAAAGCGCTTCTCCCACTCCGGCATGGACCCCGCCGGGGATCCGGTGATCTCGTTCATGCCCCCATGATGCTCCGCCCCGACCACATTCGGGCACCCACTCTTCACAGCCTGTGGATAACTCCGTGCCCCGGCCGCCGCGGACCATCGCCCCGCCGTTACGACCCGCCGCCCGCGGGGGCCGTGACCGCCGTGCCCGCCGTGCCGCGTACGACCACGACAGGGCATGAGGCGTGCACGGTGACCGTGTGGCTGACCGAGCCGAGGAGGGTGGAGCGGAAGGTGCCGTGGCCGCGCACGCCCACCACGATCAGGTCGGCGCCCTCGCCGGTGTCGAGGATGGCCTGGGCCGGGTTCCCGAGCACGGTACGGCGGGTGACGGTCCGGGCCTGTTCCGGCGTGAGGGCCGTCTCGACGGCCCTCGCCAGGACCTGGTCCGCGTTGGCCTCCAGGTCGACGTCGTCGGGCAGCCCTGGCAGCCCGGCCCAGCCGTACGCCGACGGCATCTCCCACGCGATGACCGCTTCCAGCGCGTCGCCGGTCAGGGCCGCCTGCCGCGCGGCCCAGCGCAGCGCCTTGAGCGACGGTTCCGAACCGTCGACCCCGACGACGAGCCGGCCTGCGGCCGTGCCCGACCCCGCCGCCGCACCCGTCCCCGTGTCCCGTGCCGCCTCGCTCATGGCCGTCTCCCTCGCCTCGCTTGCCCGTCCGACCCCGGATGCGGTCGGCCCGCACACCAAGGGTGCGCGACAAGCGGTGCACGGCGGGTTATTTCGGGCGGTCGCCGGTCCGCGTCGGGCGCTGGCGGCGGCTACTGGCGGAGGCGGCGGTCGCGCACCAGGGTGAACCGCATGGCCCACTCGGTCAGTTCGGCCAGGCTGCGGCTGGACGCCCGGCCGGTGCGGATGGTGGTGCCGTCCGTCAGGACGACGGCCATCCGGAAGGCGGATTCGTGGTCCTCCATGACGCATTCGGCGAAACGGATCATCGGCCAGGGAACGCCGGGCGCGTATGAGGGAGGCGGCGGTACGGCCCTGGGCGCGTACGAGTTGGCGGCGGACCGGGTAGGTGCGGGTACGGGAGTCCGCGGGTCCGGGGTGCGGGGGGCCGCGTACCCGGTGCGGTGCGGGGCGTCGCCCATACCCGCCTCGGCCGTAGCCGAATCGCCGAACCGGTCGAGGAGTTGGTCCGTGCTCGGGCGGTGGGACGGTTCCTTCGCGCGGCGGGCCGCGACCATCGGGCGGATCGCCTCCGGGACCGCGGAGACGTCGGCCTCGTGGTGCACGGAGCGGTACATCAGGGCGACCGGGGCGCGGTCCCCCATCTCGCAGGGGTGCGGGCCAGGCGCCGCCAGCCAGACGGGACATCGCGGACACGTCCTAGGACAGCAGGGAGCGGATCGCCGTGCGGTCGACGGTGGTGAGGGCGCGGACGAGGGGCGGGGTGAGGAAGACGAGGAGGAGGCCGAGGAGGGAGGCGCCGGCGATCTGGAGGGGGGAGGAGAGGTAGTAGGCGTGGTGGACGCCGCCGGAGGTGTACTCGAAGAGGCGGTAGCCGGGCCAGTCGACGTAACGGGGGAAGACCCAGGCGTAGGCGGGGTAGAGGGCGACGGTCCAGCCGGTGAGGAGGAAAGTCAGGGTGAGGACGAAGCTCGCGATGCGCCAGGGGAACATGAGGACCTGGAAGAGGAGGGCCTTCCAGGCCGAGGGGTCGCGGAGCCGGGCGGTCATGGCGGCCCAGCGGCCGGGGGTACGGGGCGCGGGCACGGGGGCGGGCTCGCCGACGCGGAGGGAGAGCAGGCTCCCGGCGCGGGCGCGTTCGGCGCCGCCGAGCGCGCGGGCCCCGGTCAGCATCGCGGCCAGGACGGGCACCCCGATGGCGGTGAGGGCGAGGCTGGTGCCGACGGCGAACATCGTGACGGCGAAGACGAATCCGGCGATGGCGATCGGCAGCGACGTGAGCGCGTAACCGACCTCGCGGAAGGTGACGGCGGCGAAGGGCGCGCGCCAGAAGCCGGGCGGGACACGGCCGGGGCCGGGACCCTTCGCGGCCGAACCGTACGCGGGACGCTCGGCGTCCGGAGCCGACAGCAGACCGGGCCGGGCCTGCGACGCGGCGGCGGGATGAGAAGAGCGCGGCTGCGCGGCGGACACCTGCGTGGCGGACACCTGCGTGGCGGCGGCCTGAGCGGCGGGGGCCTGAGCGGCGTGGGGGAATGTGCTGGCGGTCATCGCTGGCCTCGAATCATCGCGGTGGGGACCGTTCCGTCCTGATGTGCTGATGTGCTGATGCCTAGACGATCCCGCTCCGCACCCCTCTCGCGGCATCCGGCAGCCCGGCCGGTCGGGGGTGGGGCCAGCCCCACCCCTGTCATTCTTGAGCGGTGCGCGAAACAGGAGACGTCCCGCCCGAATCCGGCCCGTCCGGCCCGTCAGACACCGCCGCCGCCCCCGCCGCCCCCGCCGGCCCCGCCGGCCCCGCGGCCCCCGTCGTCATGAGCGGTACGCCCGGCTCCTTCGCCAGGAGCGTGCTGGCCGACCGCCACCCGGCGCTGATCAGGCAGGTCGCGGACGCCTTCCCGTACCCGCCCGAACAGCGCCGCGCACTCGACGCGCTCGCGGAGGAGACGGCCGCGCCCGCCTCGGCCGACGCGACCTCGGGCCCGCCGATCGGCCCGCTCTCGACCGGCACCGGCACCGGCACCGGCGGCACCCACGCCCACACCGGCACCCACACCGACGCCCGCACCCGCGCCGCCGACGACGTCCGACGGTGGGCCGAATGGGGCGCGGAGGCGTACGTCGGCCGTACGTCGTGGTACGAGGTGCCCTTTCTGTGGGCGGAGAGCTACTTCTACCGCAGGCTGCTGGACGCGGTCGGGTACTTCGGACCGGGGCCGTGGCAGGGCGTCGACCCCTTCGCGCCGTTCAAGCGCGCCGAGTTGACCGGGCCCGAGGTCGCCGACGAACTGGCCGCCCTCGACGCGCTCGACGACCTCGCCCCGGACGACCGGGACCGTGCCGTCCTGCAAGGCGCGCTGTGGGGCAACCGCGCGGACCTCGGCTTCCGCATCTCCGCGAACGCGTCTAAGGCGAACAGGTCCACGGCGAACGCCCCCACGGACACCGCCGCCGCCCCCTCCGACGACCTCCCCTCCGACGACCTCCTCGCCGACGACAGCGCCGCCCTCTGGCGCCACCTCGCCGCCGCCCCGCCCGGCACCGCGGCGGTGACCGTGATCGCCGACAACGCGGGCCGCGAGTTGATCCCCGACCTGATCCTGATCGACCATCTCCTGCACACCGGCCGCGCCGCCACCGCGGTCCTGCACGTGAAGCCGTACCCGTACTTCGTCTCGGACGCGACGACCTCGGACGTCGTCGACTGCCTGCGCCGGATCAGGCAGGCGCCGGGCCGCAGGGCGCGGGAGACCGGCGCGCGGCTGTGGTCGGCGCTGGGCACCGGCCGACTCGCCGTCCGCGCGCACCCGTTCGCCTGCGCGCCGCTGCCGTACGCCGACATGCCCGCCGATCTTCGGGCCGAACTGGGCCGCGCCACAGTGACGGTGCTCAAGGGCGACCTCAACTACCGCCGCCTGGTCGGCGACCGCCTGTGGTCCCCGACGACCGAATTCTCCCTGCCCACCGGCTACTTCCCCGGCCCGCTCGCGGCCCTGCGCACCCTCAAGTCCGATGTGATCGTCGGCCTCGAAGCCGGTACGGTCGCCGCGCTCGACGCCAACAGCTCGGCAGGCGACGGGGCTTGGCGTACGAGCGGGACGTACGCGGTCGTCCAGGTACGTACGGCCTGAACCTCAGGACCCGCGGAGAACGACCGCCTCCGTCTCTTCCCCGCCGCGCCCGGACACACGGGGCCGCACCCTCTAGGCTGCAACCGCCGCACGCGCGTGATCAGTTGATACGACGCGTGCGTGCGATGTGCGGTGCGCACCGACAACGTGAGACGACGCAGGACGACGACGTGAAGGGCGGACAGGGCGATGGGTGTGGCGATCCGGAGGGCCGGGGCGGGCGACCGGGAGGTCGTGGTCGGGGTGCTGGACAAGGTGTTCAGGAACGACCCCGTGAGTAGCTGGGTCTTTCCCGACCCGGAGCACCGGCTGCGCAAGCACGCGTCGTTGATGGGCGCCTTCGCCGACCAGGTACTCGCCGACGGCTACGTCGACATGACGGAGGACGGCAAGGCGGTCGCCCTGTGGATGTCGATACCCGCGACCACCGACGCGCCCGAGGACACCCAGGCGCACGCGGACGACGACCCCGCCGCCTTCCGCGAGGCGGTCGACCCGGCCAACGAGCGCGTCGAGCAGATCGCCCGCATCCTCGGCGAGGGCCACCCCACGGGCCCCGCCCACGAATACCTGCTGCTCATCGCCGTGGACGCGCAGTTGCAGGGCCAGAGCCGCGGCACCGAACTGATCTCCGCCGTCCTCGAACGCTGCGACCGCGACGGCCTGGCCGCGTATCTGGAGGCGAGCAGCGAGCGCAGCCGCGGCCTGTACGAGCGGCTCGGCTTCGTCTTCACCGGCCGCACGATCGACCTGCCTGACGGGCCTCACATGTGGCCGATGTGGCGCGAGCCGCGAGCCGCGACCGTATAGGCGTAGCGGTAGCCGTGCCGTAGCCGTACCCGTACCCGTACCTCCTCGTCGGAGGTACGGCACCCCCGTCCGCGGGTAAGGGGCAGGAGAGGCACGGTCGTTGGCACGCGGCCGGGCGCGCGGGGGAGAGGCGGCGGGGCGATGACGGATACGGTTGCCGCGGGCGGCGGTTCGCGGGACGCGGCGGGGACGAACGGCCCGGCCACCCTGCGCGAAGTCGCCCGGCTCGCCCAGCGGCACGGCTTCGGTGAGTCCCGCGCCGTCCACGCGCTCGGCGGCGGTGACGTCGGCTGCGTCGCCTTCGGCCTCGGGGTCGTCCTGCTCGCGCCCGGTATCGGTCTGGTCCTCCACCCGTACGGCCCGGTGGTCACCTCGATCGGCGTCACCTTGCTCGTCCTCGCCGTCGCGCTGCCGGTCACCGCGTTCCGTTACGAGAAGCGCCGCGACAACCGCATCCCGCGGCTGCACGTCTTCGACGGCGGCATCGTCATCACCCGCCCGGCCCGGATCGACGCGCATCCCTGGCCGGACATCCGCGTCGTCGAGCGCGAGGACTCCGTCGCCATCGGCCAGGGCGGCTCGACGCGGCAGGTCCACCGCCTCGAACTGCACGCGGCAGGCGGCGACGTGCTGTGTTCGCTGGGCGACGCCTTCGACACCGTCACCGTCGTCAGAGTCGCGATCGCGGGCGGCGCGCGTACGTCGTAGTGGCGCGCGGGACCGAGGGCGCGTACGAGCGGGGGCCGTGCCACGAGCGGGGACCGTGCTACAGGGCCGCCAACTCCGTACCCCGTAGCGGCATTACCACCGACCCGCCCGCCTTCGGCACGGCCGGCCGCCGTCGGCGGTCTCCCGCCCGCTCAGCCACTCCAGGTACCAGTTGCGGAAGTCCGCGGCGGCATACGTGATCCCGCCCTCGGCCGCGGACGGCCCGAGCCGGTGGTGGTGCGTCCCTACGTGGTCGGCTCGCCAACCGTCGTCGGCGGGCGGGGCAGGGGTGAGGGCATGGGGGGTCATCCTGGCGGATGGACGGGGCGGAAACTCATCGCGGGCCGCGAAGGCTGACGTGCGGGCGGCGGGGGCTCATCTACAGTGCTGCGGTCAGTGCCTGTCAGCCGGTGATGTGAGAAGGAACAGCGGACCATGCCGACCGAGACGTTCGAGTTCCAGGTGGAAGCGCGTCAGCTTCTGCAGATGATGATCCACTCGATCTACTCCAACAAGGACGTGTTCCTGCGCGAGTTGGTGTCCAACGCCTCGGACGCGTTGGACAAGCTGCGGCTCGAAGCGCTGCGGGACGGCGAGTTGGACGTGGATGTGTCGGACCTGCACATCGGGCTGGAGGTGGACCGGGAGGCCCGTACGCTCACCGTGCGGGACAACGGGATCGGGATGTCCCGGGAGGAAGTCGTCCAGCTCATCGGGACGATCGCCAACTCGGGGACGGCGAAGTTCCTGCGGGAACTGAAGGATGCCGAGGGCGCGGGAGCGGCCGAGGGCCTGATCGGGCAGTTCGGGGTCGGGTTCTACGCGAGCTTCATGGTGGCGGACGAGGTCACGCTGCTGACGCGGCGCGCGGGGGAGACCGAGGGCACGCGGTGGACGTCCAGCGGTGAGGGGACGTACACGGTGGAGACCGTCGCGGACGCCCCGCAGGGGACGGCGATCGTGCTGCGGCTGAAGCCGGAGGACGCCGAGGACCGGCTGTACGACTACACCTCGCCGTGGAAGATCAAGGAAATCGTCAAGCGGTACTCGGACTTCATCACCTGGCCGATCAAGATGGCCGCGGAGCCCGAGCCCCGGGCCGAAGTGCCCGACGCCGAGCCCGAGTCCGAGTCCGACGCCGAGTCCGAGTCCGAGCCCGAGTCCGAGCCCGAGCCCCGGCTCGAAACGCTGAACTCCATGAAGGCCCTGTGGGCCCGCTCCCGCGACGAGGTCAGCGACGCCGACTACCACGAGCTGTACAAGCACATCAGCCACGACTGGAACGACCCGCTGGAGATCATCCGCCTCCACGCGGAAGGCACCTTCGAGTACCAGGCGCTGCTGTTCATCCCGGCGCACGCGCCGCAGGACCTGTTCATGCGCGACTACAAGCGCGGTGTCCAGCTCTACGTGAAGCGCGTCTTCATCATGGACGACTGCGAAGCGCTGATGCCGCCGTACCTCCGCTTCGTCAAGGGAGTCGTCGACGCGCAGGACCTGTCGCTGAACGTGTCGCGCGAGATCCTTCAGCAGGACCGCCAGATCGAGCTGATGCACCGTCGGCTGGCGAAGAAGGTGCTGTCGACGGTCAAGAACATGATGGTCGCGCGGCCCGAGCAATACGCCACGTTCTGGCGGGAGTTCGGCCGCGTCCTGAAGGAGGGGCTGCTCGGCGACTTCGAGAACCGCGACGCGATCCTCGGCGTCAGCTCCTTCGCCAGCACGCACGACAAGGACGCGCCGACGACGCTCGCGCAGTACGTGGAGCGGATGAAGGACGGTCAGGAGCACATCTTCTACGTCACCGGCGAATCGCGGCAGGCCGTCGAGAACTCCCCGCACATGGAGGCGTTCCAGGCCCGCGGCATCGAGGTGCTGCTGCTGACCGACCCGGTGGACGAGGTCTGGGTCGACACGGCGCCGGAGTTCGGCGGCAAGCAGTTCCGCTCCGTCGCCAAGGGCGAGGTCGACCTCGGTACGGAGGAGGAGAAGCAGGAGGCGGGGACCGAACGGGAGAAGCAGCGGGAGGAGTTCGCGGGCCTGCTCGCCCGTATGACGGAACTGCTGAGCGAGCAGGTCAAGGACGTACGCCTGTCCTCGCGGCTCACCGTCTCGCCCGCCTGCGTCGTCTCGGACGCCAACGACGTGTCGCCGGCGCTGGAGAACATCTACCGCGCCATGGGCCAGGAGATCCCGCACGCCAAGCGGATCCTCGAACTCAACCCCAAGCACCCGCTGGTCGTCGGGCTCAACCGCACCCACGCAGAACGCCCCGACGACCCCGCCCTCGAAGAGACCACCGAACTCGTCCACCAGCTCGCCCTGTTGGCCGAGGGCGCGGAACTCCCCGACCCCTCCCGCTTCGTGAAGCTGGTCGCGGACCGCCTCGAACGCACCTTGTGAGGCAGGGTTGCTGAGGGCGCTGGAGCCGGGGGCCGTACGACCCCCGGCTCCGCGCGCGACCCCTATACGTGCGGCTATACGTGCGGCTATACGTGCGGCGTCGCCGCCACCGCCTGCTCCGCCGTCCACCGGTCCATCCGCTCCCACTGCCCGAGCAGCCACTCGCTGCGCGCCGCGTCCCCGACCGGGACCTCGGCCGCCGGTATCCGCCACCAGTGGACCCGCACCGGGCGGCGGAACGGGAGGAAGTCCCAGGCGGCGCGCGCGGACGCGATGACGTCGAGGCCGGAGTGGACGACGAAGACCACCTCCGCGGTGGGCGCGGCGGCCAGTACGGCGAGGCTTCCGGCGTCCCGCGGCGGCAGCACGTACCGCAGCCGGGCCGCGCGGGCCGCGCGCCGGTACTGGCCGAGGCGGCGCAGACTGGCGATGGCGCGGCGGTGGCGGCGCGGGGTGAAGTTGCCGCCCTCGGGGAAGATCACGAGCGCGTCGCGCGACCGCAGGCCCGCCGCCAGTTCGGTGATCGCGTCCTCGGCGGTGCCGTGCGCGGGGGGCAGGAAGCAGTGCGGGACCCGGCCGAGCAGGACGTCGAGGCACGGATCGGCGCGCAGGACGCCCTTCAGCACGGTGTGCGGCAGCAGGCGTACGTCGGTGAGCAGCGTCTGGAGGAGCAGGAACGAATCGCCGACACCCGCGTGCCGTACGAACACCACCAGCGGTACGTCCGGCGGCCGGTCACCCACGGGCAGCGCGGGCGTCATCTCCACCTCCAGGTGGAACAGCCGGTCCGCCACCTTGCGCAGTACGGCCAGCAGCCGCGCGAGGAGCGCGAACGCCTCGGCCGCCCGCCGGTCCCGGTCCGCCCTGGGATGGTGCAGGAAGAGCGCGGAAGCCGCCAGCACTCCCGCGAGGTCCACGACGAGGTAGACGAGCAGGAAACCGGCCATACGCGTCGGCCGCCACGCGCCGCGCGACGGTATCGACACCGGCGCGCTGAGTACGGTCACGGCGATGAGGAGGGCCGCGGCCACCGGTATCAGCGCGGCCACGAGCGCGATGGTGACCGTACGCCGGGCGGCCGTCACCAGCGCGGCACTCGCGGCGGCGGCGATGCCGGTACGGGTACGGGTCTGCGGCCGTTCCCGCGCGGTCGAGTCGGCGCTCGGGAGGGCGTCCGTACCTGAACCTGGACCTGGACCCGTACCTGAACCCGTACCCGCGCCCAGGCCCGGGTCGAGGCCCGTCACGCCGGACCTTCAGCGGGGTGCGGGTCCTCGGAGTCGGAGCCCTCCGGAACAAAGGACTTGGGACCGGTCCCGTCGAGCGCGGTCTCCAGATACCGCGACGAGGCGGCGTAGGCCCGCTCGATACGGTCCGCCGTCTGCCCGAAGGCCCGGTGCCGCAACTGGCCCAGCGCCCCGGCCGCTTCACCGGACGCCGCCCCGCTGGGCAGTACGTGCACGGTCACGTCCGACGGCAGGTCGGCCATGTCGCGGGCGAACCGGTGCCTGCGCGCGATCTCGAAGGCGACCATGGCGACGTCCCACGGCAACTTCGGCGGGGTCAGCGGCCGTTCGATGCGGCCGACCTGGAGGACGTAGATCTCGCGCGCGCCCAGGGCGACGGCCCTGCCCACCGGGATGCTGTTGACGAGGCCGCCGTCCACGAAGTGTTCGCCGTCGACGTCGACCGGCGGCAGCAGTCCGGGCACGGCGGACGAGGCGAGCACCGCCTCGATCAGCGGACCGCGGTCGAACCAGTGCTCGGCGGCGTTCTCGATGCTCGCCGCCACGCACTGGAAGGGCACCTCCAACTCCTCGATGAGCGCGGCCTGTACGTGCTCACGCAGGAGGTCGACCAGCGGTGCCGGGGTGTAGAGGTGCGTACGGCTCCGCACGGCGGTGCCCACGCGGCCCATCAGCGAACCGGCGAACACCCCCGCCTTGCCCAGTCCCGTCCACAGCTCGATCAGCCGGCCGACCGCGGTCTGCGAGGGCTCGGCGGCGACGGCGGCCCCGTTGATCGCGCCGACGGAGGTCCCGAGCACCATCCCCGGCTTCACCCCCTGCGCGAACAGGGCCTTGAGCATGCCCACTTCGTACGCGCCCAGGGCCCCGCCGCCCCCCAGCACGAACGCCGGTCCCCCCGCTTCACCCGCACTGTGGTCCATGCCAGAACGCGTGCCCCCGCTCCTTCCCCCCAATCAGCCGCCCGAACGCCGGATCGGCGGCGTTTCAGGTCCCGGTCCCACCCGCGGACGCCCGGTCAGGACGTGCCCTCGTGTGCCGGGCCGCGCCGCGTCATCAGGACCTCCTGACCGCGCTCGCGCGTGATCATCTCCGCCAGAACGGGGTGCGCGAGCAGCGATATCGGCGCGATGTGGTCCTCGCTGACCGGCCGCCACAGCCGCAGAGCCGCCCGAACGCCGGTCCATGCCTCGTCGCACAGGGCCGCCCGGACCGCCCGTACCTTCGCGTGGTCGGTCAGCGGGTCGGTCAGCGGGTCGCGCAGTGGTTCCGGCCTCGGAGCCGGGCGCGGGCCGGGCGCCTGGAAGGCCGGGTGCGCGGCGAGCGGGTCGACGACGGCGTGCACGGCCGCGTCGAATTCCGGGCCGCCGCCGAAGGTGAGCCGGAAGTCCGGACCGGAGGCTCTGGCCTCGTAGTCGGCGACGAGTGCCCGTACCGGCTCGGGCGCGTACTCCTTGAGCCGGGGTAGCGGCCGTAGCTCGTGACGGCGGTCGAGCACGGCGAGCCGGTCCTGCCGGACCAGCAGCGGCAGGAGTTCCGCGGCGAACAGCGGGCCGAGGAAGATCTCGTCCTTGTGCGGGTTGTACCAGGTCAGACCCGCGAGGTGGTGGCGCCAGTCGCCGAGCAGCATCGTCATCTGGGCGCTCAGCGCGTCGGCACGCGCGCGTCCGTACTCATGGGCCTGGGCGAACACCGCGAGCGGTCCGTCCACCGCCCCGGCCAGCGCCTCGCGCCGAGCCCGCTCGACCTCCGCGTCCCAGTGGTCCCGCGTGGCGCCGGGCGGATTGCACAGGGCGTGGAAGGACACCCACTGCTCGTGCATGAGGTCGTGGAACGATCCGCACGGCTCCGGTCCCTCGCCCGACCACGACGCGAGCCAGTACGCCGCCCACTCGCCGTTCTCGTCCACGTCGTCCGGGTCGAGCAGCATGACCGCGGCGTCGCCTTCGAGGGACAGGCGCAGGGAGCGCCGGAGCATCTTCGCCTCGCGGACGCCGTACGGCTCCTCGTCGTCCTCGTTGTCCTCGTCGTCCTGGACATCCTCGTCGTCCTGCTCACCGGTCTCGTCCTCGGCGTTCTCCTCCGCCAGGTAGTCGTAGACCTCGATCCAGGTGCGGTCGTCGGTGTCCCGCAGCCACTCCAGCTCCGCGCATCCCGCCATCCGGTAGATGAAGACCCCCGCGTCCCGCCAGCCGTCGGTGACGAGCAGGAATTCCCGCAGCGACGGCGGCAGCCGACGCCCGAGCCGTGCCTCGGCCGCCGCGACCGCGTCCTCGCTCGCGGGCGCGAACCCCAGCCACCTGTCCCGTAAGACCTCCTCCGCGAGCGGCCCCCGCCGCTCAGGATCGTGTCCCGCGATCCACTCCTCGCTCCACCGCTCCAGAAATCCCCGCCAGTCCGCACGTCCACCCATGGCCCCGCCCCTCACTGTCCGTCACCTTCCCCCACTTCACCACAGGGGTACGACAACGGCGCTGTCGCGGAGGTCCGCCGCCTCCGCAGCGGACCGGCGTACGCCGTCGGGGTGCGGCTGCGTCCTTGCGCCGACCGGGGCTTGGCGAGCGGGCGGTGGCGGCGGGGCGGTTGGAGCAGACTGGTGGGCCGCGTCGCGTCGGGGCGAGCCGGCGGACCGAGCCGGGTGCTTTCGTCCTCCTTCCGCCGAGCCGGTCCGGTGACGACCGCCACGTCACGGCGAAGGGCGTACACCGATGACCGAACCCCCGACGACCGAAGAGCCCCCGACGACGGACCAGCCTCCGATGGCCGGCCTGCCCCCGACGACTCCGGCGGGCACCGCGACTGCCGACGACGACGGGAAAACCGTGCCCGGCGAGGAGTTGCGCCTGGCGTTTCCGGGCGACCGCAGTGAGGAGGCCGGTTACGCGATCACGCTGCGTGCGATGGCCCGCCGTCTGCCCCAACTGGTGCGCCGCGCCCTGGGCATGGCCTGGCACGTGGACCGCAGAGCGGTCACCGCGCTGCTCGCCTGCCAAGTCCTGTCCGGCGTGCTGGAAGCGCTCGGCCTGCTGGCGGTGACCGGTACGGTCACGGCGGTCATCGCGTCGGGCCACATCGACGAACGGCTCCGCCAAGCCGCGCCCTCCTTGGCCCTGTTGGCGTCGGCGGCGGGCGTACGGGCGGTGCTGGGCATCGCGGTCACGGGTCTGTCGACGCGCCTGGCCCCGCGGATCTCGCGGGAGGCGGAGCTGCGGCTGCTGGACGCGGCGACGCACGCGGAGCTGACGGCGTACGACCACCCCGGCTACAACGACCGCTGGGACGCGGCCGACCGGGGCGTCGAGGTCTCGCAGGACATGCTCAACCAGTCGCAGAACATCCTTGCCGCGGCCGCCTCCCTGATCGCGGCGGCGGCCGTACTGACCAGCGTCCACCCGGTGTTGCTGCCGCTCCTGGTCCTGGCGGCGCTGCCGCAGGCGATCGCGGGCGTACGGGGAGCGCGGCTGAACTACCTCGCGTCGCTGGAGACGATGAAGGACCGCCGCCTGCTGGGCGCCCTGCGGTGGAATCTGGTCGACAAGCAGCACGCCGACCAGATCCGTTCGGGCACGATGGCCGACTTCCTGCTCGGCAAATACCGGGCGGCCGGGGCCAGGGTGGACACCGCGACCGACCGCGCCGCCTGGCGGGCGGCGAAGATGTCGCTGGTCGGGAGCCTGGCCGGGGGAGTCGCGGCCGGAGCGGTCTGGGCGGCGCTGCTGTTCCTGATCAGCACCGGCCGTGTGTCGGTCGCGTCGGCGGGCACGGCGACGTTCGCGCTGCGTTCGGTCGCCATGGGGCTGCACGGCATCATCGGCTACGGCGCCATCATCTTCCGTACCGGGATGTACCTTGACGATTGGTCAGATTTTTTGGACGAGGCCGGCGGCCATCGCATCGCCCGGGGCGACGCCGTCCCGACCGGCCCGGCCGTCGTACGCGCCGACCGTCTCACGTACACCTATCCGCACGCCGACCGGCCCGCGCTCCGGGACGTCAGCCTCGACGTGCGGCGCGGCGAAGTCCTCGCCCTGGTCGGGGAGAACGGCTCGGGCAAGACCACCCTCAGCAAACTCCTGTCCGCCCTCTACCTCCCCGACAGCGGTGCCGTCATCTGGGACGGCGCCGACACCCGCACCCTTGACGCGCACGCCGCCTGGTCACGCGTGGCCGTCGTACCCCAGGAGTACGCGAAGTGGCCGCTGACGGCCCGCGACAACATCACCCTCGGCCAGCCCCGAACCGAAGCCCCCGACAGGGCAGTTGACACGGCGGCCCACGCGTCGGGGGCCGACGAGGTCGTCACGTCCCTGCGCTCCGGGCTCGACACCCTCCTGGCCCGCGAATGGTGGGGCGGCCAGGAACTCTCCGGCGGCCAGTGGCAGCGCGTCGCGCTGGCCCGCGCCTTCCACCGCGACGCCGGACTCCTCGTCCTCGACGAACCCACCGCCGCTCTGGACCCGCGCGCCGAACACCGCATCTTCACCGGCCTGCGCGAACTCGCAGCCGACCGCGCCGTCGTCCTGGTCACCCACCGCCTGACCAACGTCACCGTCGCCGACAAGATCGCCGTCCTCGACCAGGGCCGCCTCGTCCAGTACGGCACCTTCGCCCAACTCCGGGACACCCCGGGCCTCTTCCACGACCTCTGGCTCCTCCAGAACGACCGCGAACCCGGCATCCCCGCTCAGCCCACCGGCCCCGTGGAGCAGCAGCAGACGGCCAGCCTCTGAAGCCGGGTGACGTCTCCGGAGACGCTCGCAGCGCCGCTACGGTGCGGGTCCGGCCGTACTTCGCCCCGTCCGACGCCCCCTGCCGCTCCGTAGCGGAGCGTCCTATGATCGTCGCGCTACGTGGGAGGGGGTGGGTCATGGCGGCGGGGGGATCGGCTTCGCGGCGGGCTCAGGAGGCGCGTCGGCAGGAGCGGTTGCTGCGGGAGCAGTGGCACGCGGCGCGGCGGCAGGCGCGGCAGTGGGAGAGCGCGAGCGAGGGCGAACAGCGGGTCAGCGCGCAGTTGTTGATGCTGACCGAGCGCGGCTGGCGGCTTCTGGTGGACCGGCGGTGGCCGGGTACGCGGTCCGCGAACGTGGACATGCTGCTGGTCGGACCCGCCGGTGTCTTCGTCGTGGACGTCAAGAACTGGCGCGCCGACCCGGAGGTGGAGGACGGGCGGCTCCTCGCGGGCGGTGAGGTGAGGGACGAGCACGCGCGCAAGCTGTCGGCCGTGACCAGGACCGCCGAGACGGCGGTCGCCTCGTTGGGGATGTCCCCGGTGGCGGTCCGGCCGCTGATGGTCTTCGCCGACAAGCGCGTTGACACCGCGCTGGGGAGGATGCGGCTCCTGGGCGAGCGCGAGGTCGGCCCCTTTCTGCTGGCGGAGCGCCACCGGCTCAACGCCGCCTCGGTGCGCGTCATAGCCGACCATCTGGAGCGGGTGTTCCCCGAGTACGAGGGATCGTCCGTCACAGAGCCGGCCACAGAGCCGGCCACAGCACCGGCCTCCGGCGCATCCGCCGCACCGGCCCCCGGCGCATCCGCCGCACCGGCCACCGTGCCGCGCCCCGGACGCCAAGAACCGTCCCCCGCAGGGCTGTTCGACCTCGACGGCATGCGCGAGGCCGCACTGGACGCCGCCATGCGGGCACCGATCGAGCAGTGGATGACCTTCCTCGCCCAGGACCAGGTGTCCCTCGTACGCCGCAACTGGTCGGGCCCCGCCCGTATCAGCGGACCCGCCGGTACGGGCAAGACCGTCGTCGGTCTGCACCGCGCGTCCTACCTCGCCCAACGCACCACAGGACGCGTCCTGTACGTGACCTTCGCCAGCAACCTCCCTCGCGTGCAGGAGACGTTCCTGCACGCCATGTCCCCGGCGGTCGCCGACCGGGTGGAGTTCCGCAGCCTGCACTCGTGGGCGCAGCAGTACACGCAGGACCGCGGTGTGCCGGTGAATCTGAACGGGGACAAGGCCGAGACGGCCTTCAGCCTCGCCTGGACGCACGCGGGGCGCGACAGCCCGCTGACCGAACTCGACCCGTTGCCGCGCTACTGGAAGGACGAGATCGACTACGTCATCAAGGGCCGCGGGATCACCTCCTTCGAGGAGTACGCCGTCCTGCCGCGCCGCCGCCGTCGGGTGGGCCTGCGAAGGCCCCACCGGCAGGCGGTCTGGGGACTCTACGAGGCGTACGAGTCGCTGCGCGTCGAACGCGGCGTGCACGACTTCAACGATGTGCTGACCCTCGCGCTCGCCGAAGCGAGCAGCTCCACCGACGCCGCGCCGTACGCGGCCGTCATCGTCGACGAGGTGCAGGATCTGACCCTCGTCGGGGTCAAGTTGCTGCACGCCCTGATCGGCGACGCTCCCAACGGCCTCCTGCTCGTAGGGGACGGGCAACAGGCCGTCTACCCCGGGGGATTCCGGCTCTCGGACGCGGGGATCGACATCCGCGGCGAGCGCGGGCAGGTGCTCAGCACCAACTACCGCAACAGCAAGAACATCCTCGACGCGGCCCTCGCGGTGGTCGCCGACGACGCCTTCGAGGACATCGACGGCGTACGCAGCTCCGGCGCGAGGGAAGTCGACCTGACCTATCACGACGGCCAGGTGCGGCGCGTGGACCGGCCGACCGTCGAGGACCACGACCGGGCCCTGCTGGAGGCGCTGTTGGCACTGACCCCCGCCGAGCGCGCCGACTCCGCCGTGCTCTGCCCGTCCGTACGGGCCATCGGCCGCTACCGCGATCTCCTCACGGCTTCCGGCGTCCCGGTCTGCCTGCTGGAGCGGTACGCCGGTCACGCAGTCGAGGGCGTCAAACTCGGAAGCTACCGGCGCGCCAAGGGACTTGAGTTCAAGCGCGTCTACCTTCCGCGCTACGAAACCTCCCTGCTGACCGGCGGCGAAGGGCTGTCCGAGACCGAGCGGGAGCGCCGGGAACTCGGCCGCAGCCAGCTCTTCGTCGCCATGACCCGCGCCCGCGACACCCTCTGGCTGGGCAGCGTGTCGCCCACTGCCCGAGCATGACCCGCCTACTGACGCTCCGCGCGCAGCGTCCGCAGAAGGTCACGGCTCGCCACGGTGAAGGGGTGATCCCGGCCGAGTCCCTGGGCGCGTCGCGCGACGACGTCGTCCATGAGCCCGATGCCTTCGTCCGCGTGCCCGAGCGCGGTGCGGGTACGGGCCTGGAGTTGGCGGGCGGCGAGGGCGATGGGGTAGTCGGGTCCGAAGCGGTGCAGATAGGTCTCGGTCACCTCGCCGATCTCGCTGTCGGCTTCTTCGAGACGGCCCAACTGGAAGAGCGCCCAGGCGTGGTTGTGGCGGGCGCCCACGGAGACGGTGTGGTGGACGCCGAGGTGTTCCGCGCATTGCCCCGGCAGCGACAGCAGGCCCGTGCGTCCGTCCTCCGCGGTCAGTTCCGCGGCGCCGAGCGCGGCCAGAATGCTCGACCGGGAGCGCAGCGTCAGCGGATGCCACGGCCCCAGCGCGGCCTGGCGGCCGGCGGCCGTGGCGTACAGGAGCGTCAGCGACTCCTCGGCGCGGCCGAGATTGCGCAGGACGAGTTGGAGCCCGTGCGCGCTGTCGAGGCTGTCCGGGTCGTCGGCTCCGAACTGCTGCCGCTGGGCCGCGAGCGTGCGCCGCAGCGACTCCTCGGCCTCGGCGTAGCGGCCCAGCCGGAACAAGGCCCGTCCGGCGCGTGAGCGCGCCGCGAGTACGGCCCGGTGTCCGTCGCCGAGCGTCCGCGCGGCGATGTCCGCCGCTGAGCCGACGGTCTCCCACGCCGACGGGTAGTCGCCGGTGCGGTGCATCGCGGTGGCCAGCCGGGTGGCCACCTCCAACACCTGCGCGACGGCGGCGGGTTCGCCCGTCCGCCGGAGCAGTGCGCGTACGTGGGGCGCGAGGAGCCGCAGCCGCGGATCGTACGGCCCCGCGTCGGGCACGTCCGGCAGTGCGGCGCCGAGCAGCCGGCCGGCCGTCGCGTCGAGCAGAGGTGCCTGCGCCGCCGGGGTGGCCGCCACGACGCTGTCGAGCAGCACACCGTGCCCGAGAACGCAGCGCAGCCCGGCGTCGTCGCCGACGTCGACCCGCTCGACGAGCGAGTGGTCGAGCAGGGCGCGCAGCGCCGACTCGGCGCGACCGCGGGGTAATACGGCGCTGATGCCGTCGTCGTTCAGGACCGGCAGCGGCAGCGGCTCGGGCGCCAGCCGGGCGATCAGACGCAACAGGTCGACCGCTTCGGGCAGTCCGCGCGCCGCGAAGGCGTCGAGTGTCAACTGCCAGGTCTGTCCCACCAGATGGCGGGGGTCCGCATCACTCAAGGCATCGGCCCCTCGGTCGAGCAGCTGGACGGGGAGTTCTTCCTCCAGATGGCGTCCGTACACATCCATCGTCCAGGGCTCTATGACCTGGTGGGAGAGGAAGCCGCCCGCGAGGGTGAGCGCGAGCGGGAGGCGCCCCAGGCGGTCGGCGATCTCGGCGGCCTGGGCGAGCGTGCCGGTGTGCGGGGCGAGGTCACGCAGGACGCGCGCCGCGTCCTCGCGCGGCAGGACGCCGATGTGCTGGAGTTCCGCGCCGGGCCACCAGCGCGGTGCGGCACGGCGCGTGGTCACCAGCACCGTGCCCCGCGGGCTGGTGCGCAGCCAGCTGCCGTCGCTGAGGATCGCGGGGTCGTCCGCGTTGTCGAGCACCAGCAGCCAGGGATCGGGGGAGCGGGCGAGGTACCGCCAGACGAGGTCGGCCGCGGGCCGGTAGCCGTTGCGGGCGGCCAGCAGTTCGCCGTCGGCCGCGCCCCGGTCCGCGGCGACCGCGAGCATCCCGGAGCGCAGGCTCGCCCGGTCCGTGGCGTTCACCCAGAGTCCCACCCGTCCGTACTCGGCGGTGGCCGTCTGGAAGAAGGCGTGGGCGACCGCGGTCTTGCCGCAGCCACCCATGCCGTACAGCACGAAGATCTCGTCGCCGCTCTCCGCGGTGAGGGCGCTCCTCAACCGGTCGAGGACTTCGGTGCGGTCCCGCAGGACCAGGGGCGGACGGCCGACGGCGGGCCGGCGCACCGAGTCGGGGCCGGCCGGCGCCTGCGGCCCGCCGTCGTAGTGGTGGTGCTCGCTGATGTGCTGATCTCCCGATGCCTGGTAGACCCGGCCGTCGTCCTGGGCGCGGCCGTCCATGGACCCGCCGGTCGTACCGCTCACCGCTCGGTGACGCGCTGGTGGCGGCGGGGCTGGACGCGGCCGGTCTGGACGTGGTGCCACCGCGCCAGGACGCGGTCACGCGTGGTCCGCGTGGGAACCGCGAGTTCCGGATCCACAGCTCCCCTTACCATTCAATAATGTGATCGTATTGTCTTTGAGTCAAAACGACGACCGGCCGTGTCCGGCGCGGATCATTATTGCATCGGGAGTCGAATTGCGATAGGCATGCGAAGGCGGTCGCATGCCTTGTGGTGGCATATGCCAGGCGGCTGGTTTTCGGGTACTCTCCGGCTGTAGTGACGCCGGTGCGGGTACGATCCGCACGCGGTACGACAGTGCGTAGCCGATCCTGGGGGCAACCATGACCAGACCATGGGAAGCAGATCCTGACACCACATTCTTAAAGCGCCTCGGTAAATCACCTCAGGAGCTGGGGAATACGACCGACACCCCCGACTGCCCTGACATCTGGGAGCTGGAGAACGGCGACATCGCCGTCATCGGCCGGGATCTGACGGCCTCCCTCGGGCGAAATCTGCCCGCCGGGGTCTCGGTCGGCTCCGATGAGCGACTCGTCGTCATCCCAAGGAACATGCTGATCGCGGCGAAACCGGACATTCCCAGTGTTTGACTCCTTTCCCCACGGCACCTTCGAACGCCTCGCCCGGCCCGCCTACCACGAGGAATTCTTCCGGGTCCTCAAAAGCGGCGTCAGGAGCCAGGACAAGCTGGAACGCGGGCAGCATTTCCAGGAGCGCGGTTTCGCGAGCTGGGAAGCATTCGCCGCCGGGCGCTGGGAAGAAGCACTCGCGCTCATCGAGGAAAGACGTCCGGTCTATGCCCGGCAGTTCGCCGAGGCGGAGGATCTGGGCGTCGCGCAGCGGCGGCTCCGAGTCGTCGAATTCCCCGTGACGCCGTACGTGCAGTGGGAATTGCACGTGCTGCGCCTGCGCGCGGCCGTGGGCGACCGGATCAAGGTCCTGGACGCGCGGACGATCGCGGACATCGAGCGCGAGCGCACGGTGCCGGAGGTCGTGATCCTCGGCGACGTGGTGATCTACGAGGTGCAGTACGACGACGAGGGAAACGCGGACGGGGCCAGACGGTACGCGGATCCCGCCCTGATCGCGGAGACCAGGGCGGGATTCGCATCGCTCTACGCGCGGGGCGAGCCCTTCGCCGACTTCTTCGAGCGCGAGATCGCCACGCTCTCACCGCCGGTCATCGACGGCGTCGGCTAGGGCCCGTCCGGCGGATCACGCCCTAGCCGTTCGCGAGGACCACGCAGGCGGTGAGGTGCCAGGTCTTGGTGGGGAGGGTGGAGAGTTCGAGGTCGACGGTGCGGCCGGAGGGGCCGCCGTCGAGGGGGACGGGGAGCCAGGCGAATTCGCGGCCGTCGAGCTGGGGGGTGCGGGCGAGTTCCTTGCCGTCGGCGCGGACGATCAGGGGGCGGTTGAAGGTGTTGGGGTCGCCGGTGAGGAAATGGGCGGTCGCGGGGCCCGCGGGGAGGGTGAGGCGCAGGACGGTGGGGGCGGCGGAGCGGACGTAGTCGCGGCGGACGACGTCGAACAGGCCCGTGTCGGTGGCCTCGGGTGTGCCGCCGACCCAGCCGAAGCCCGCGCCCTCGGTCCAGACGGAGCCGGGGGAGAGGCGGGTGTAGCCGCTGAGGACGGGGGACGAGGAGGTCCCGGCGTCGAGGGCGTACAGGCACTGCGCGGCGGGCGGGACGACGACGGTCTTGGCGAAGCTGCGCAGCGAGGCGTCGAGGGCCTGGACGGAGCCGGACCGGGGGAGGGCGTGAATCGTGGTGAGCGCGGGGGCCCGCGGCGGGACGACGGTCAGCTTCACGGTCGTGTCGCCCGCCGGGTCCACATAGGCGGTCGCGGGCTGCGACCGCCAGCCCGCGGGCACGTCGAGGGAGATGTCCGTACGGAGCCCGGAGCCGGTGGCGTTGACGACCTGGACGGGCAGTTCGTTGAGCTCACCGCCCAGCAGGACCGTGTCGGCCGGGGCGACGACGGCCTGGAGCCAGCCGCGCCGCTCGTCGCGTATCCGGCTCAGCTCGAACCAGTACGCGACCAGGGTGTCGCGCCACTTGGCCGCCTCGGCCGCCTGCCGCTCCAACTGCGCGTGTACGTCGGCGAGTCGGCGGTTGTCGACGCGGCGGCGCAGGGCGTCCCAGTCGTCGCGCATGTCCGCCACGCGCGCCGCGCCGGAGAAGTGGGTGTCGTAGATGTGCTGGATCACCGTGGCGCCGCCGGCCAGTTGGTGGGTGTACGGCACGTGGTGGAGGAAGAGGAGCAGCTCTTCCGGGCAGTCGGCCAGTGACTCGTACGTGTCGCGGATCGCGGGCGCGTACACGCCGGTGTAGCCGTCGCCGGTGGCGAGCGTGCGGTCGTAACCGACGCCGTTGCGGTCGGACTTGTGGAACTGGGTGGTCGTGGTCGGACTCGGCTCGAAGTGCCCGGTGACCGAGCCGTCCGGCGGATGGGTCAGGTAGCCCGTGCCCAGCGGCGAGGTGTAGTCCTCGTAGGTGCGCCAGGAGCCGAGGAGCAGCGCGGACACGGTCGTCACGACCTGTGCGTCGTTGCCGAACGTCATCCGGGTCCACTCGTCCGCGAGTTCGTCGGCGGAGAGCTGCGGATTCCACGAAAGGCGCCCGTAGCCATGGGTGTTGGCGGCGGCGAGGTGGGAGCCGGTCCAGTTCCTGGAGTCGCCGAAGTTCATCACGCCGGCGAATCCGCAGTGCGTGTACGGGTACGTCTGGCCGGTCACCACCTGGGCCACGGTGCTGCCCGCGCCCGGCTTGAGCGTGTCGAAGTCCAGGACTTCCTTCCACTGCGGCACCAGGTAGCACAGGTGCGTGGAGTGGCCGGTGTACTCCTGCGTCACCTGGAGTTCGATCATCGAGTTGGTACGCGGCAGCGAGCCGAACAGCGGGTGCGCGGGCTCGCGCACCTGGAAGTCGATCGGCCCGTTCTTGATCTGCACGACGGCGTTGTCCGCGAACTTCCCGTCCAGCGGGGTGAAGTCGACGTACGCCTGCCGGTCCCAGTTCGCGTCCGTGTCGTGCACGAACGACCGCCACATCACGATGCCGCCGTACGGCTTCACCGCCCCGGCCAGCAGATTCGCGCCGTCCGCGTGCGTACGCCCGTAGTCCAACGGACCAGGGCGGCCTTCGGAGTTGGCCTTGACCAGGAAGCCGCCGAAGCCCTCGATCCTGCCGTAGATCTCCGCGGCCTTCTTCTTCCACCACTCCCGCACACCGGGGTCGAGCGGGTCGGCGGTCGTGAGGCCGCCTATGTCGATGGGCGCGGCGAAGTTCGCCGTCACGTACAGCGCCACGCCGTACCGCCTCAACACCCCTGCCAGCGCGGCGAGTTTGGTGAGGAACGGCTCGGCGAGATAGGCCGCCGTGGTGTTGACGTTGTTGATCACGGCGCCGTTGACGCCGATCGAGGCGAGGGCGCGCGCGTAGTCCGTGTACCGCTCGTCGAGCCGGGGCAGCCTGTCCCAGTCGAAGAACGACAGGCCCGCGTAACCGCGTTCGATCGAGCCGTCGTCGTTGTCCCAGTGGTCCGCGACGCGCAGGGGCGCCGCCGGCCGCTCGGTGACGTCGATCCGCTCCAACGGGCGCGCGGTCTGCACGAGCCGCAGCAGGTGGAACGCCCCGTAGAGCACCCCCCGGTCGGCGTTGGCCGCGATGACGGTACGGGTCCTGCCGCGGTCGGTGACCCGCCGGATCACGTAGCCCTCGTCGCCGAGCCCGGCCAGCGCCTTCGCCGGTACGAGCGCGCGGACCAGCGGGGAGCTGTGCGGGGTGCCCACCACGAGGGCCGCGGCCCCGGTCGCCCTGCCGCGCGGCGTCACGCGTCTGCCGAGCAGCCCGCTCAGCCCGCGCGCCAACTCGTCGACGGCCGACCGCTGTACGGGTCCGCCGCCCTCCCACACCAGTGAACTCAAGCCGTTCCGGTACCGCTTGAGCCGCCCGGCGTCGTCCACCTTCCGGTAGCGCAGCCACAGCTCGTACCCGTCCTCGCCGGGCAGCCCGCCACCCCCCGACAACCCACCGGAGGCGGCCGGTTCCGTCGCCCGCGCCACCTCTGCCGCCTGTGCCGACGCCGGAGCGGAGAGGGCGAGTGGACCGGCCGCGCTTCCCAGAGCGGCTGCCGTGAGGACGCTGCGCCGCCGTATTCCTGAGCTCATGTTTCTCACTTCCGCCGATGGACGAACAGTGCACGTTCAGGGGTGAGGATCAACTGGCGCAACCGTCACATGCGCTATGACACGTGTCAACACAACCAGCCAGAAAAGAACATGGCGCTCGGTGGTGTGCATGAGGTCTGGTTCACAAGGGAGTGGGGACGGTAGCCAGTACGCGCCAGGTGTGCGCGGATTTGCGGGAGTCAGGTCTACGTACATGAACGACAGTCGTGTATGAAACGATCAGAATCCAACAGATCTGAGACGGTGTCAGGCGACCCAAAGGGTGAATGTCCATACGTATGTGCTTGTGGTGGCGCGAGCGCGCCCCGGTCTACCGTTGTTTGTCGCCCGCTCTCGCCAGCTGTCGCCGCGCGGTGGCGGGCACGGACGCTTCGTGGTTCGGGTCGAGGTCGAGGGGGACCGCTCATGGCCAGCGCGTTTCAGGAGCAGAAGCTCAGGGGGATGTTCGGCGCGTTCGACGCCGACGGCGACGGTTACCTGCGCGAGGAGGACTTCAGGGCGCTCGTCGCCCGCTGGAACCGGCTGCCCGCGGTGGCTCCGGGCACGGAGTTGCGCGCACGGGTCGAGACGCTGCTGATGGGCTGGTGGGCGGCGCTGCTGGAGACCGGCGACACCAACGGGGACGGTGCGGTCGACTGGGGTGAACTGCTCGCGCTCGTCGACCGGTTGCCCACGATGACCGCGGACGTCGTCGCCACCGCCGACATCGTGTTCGAGGCCGTGGACGCCAACGGCGACGGCGTCATCTCCCCGGAGGAGCACCGCACGCTCGTCGAGACGTGGAACGGTCGGCCCGTCGACATGACCGGCGTCTTCGAACTCCTCGACCTCAACGGGGACGGCCACCTTAGCCGGGCGGAATTCACCCTGCTGTGGCGCCAGTTCTGGATCAGCGACGACCCGGCGGAGCCGGGCAACTGGCTGTGCGGACGGTTCCCCACGCAGCGGCACTGAGGTCGCCGAGGTCGCCGCCGCGGGCCCGCGCGGGAAGCGCGGGCCCGTGGCCGGTCCCCCTCGGGAGCGGAAGCCTCTCTCCGGTCAACTCCCCAGCCACTCCAGTCACTTGCGTCCGTCGAACCTGTTGGCGCGGCGCGCACCCGGTGCTACTGTCCGCTGCTGACAACGTTGCCAGAGTCGTAGCCGCCCCAGCGACACTGCCCGCTACGGTTCCCGTCCGGTGGAGGTCTCGCGATGAGAAGTCCGCACGACAGCGCACGGGCGTCGCGCAGGCGCCTGATACTCCGGGTGGTGACCGCGGGCCTCGGCACCGCGGCGGCGACCGCCCTGCTCGCACCGACGGTTTCGGCGGACACGCGTGCGCGGGGAACGGCCGCGACGGACCAGGTCGCGACGGACCAGGTCGTGACGGACCAGGCCGCCCTTACGACCACGGCCGCGCGTACGACCGTCATCGCCCGCCCCGCCGGCGCCGGCGTCACCGCCTCCGCCTCCGGCCTCGACTACGTCGCCATGGGAAGCTCGTTCGCCTCCGGGCCCGGCATTCCGCCGCTCCAGACGAGCCCGGGAGCGTCGGCGTGCGGACGTTCGGCGAACAACTACGCGAGCCTCGTCTCCCGCGACCTGGGGGCGAATCTCTCCGACGCCACCTGCGGCGGGGCCACCACGGCGAATGTGCTGACGACCAGTCAGAACGGCCAGCCGCCGCAGATCAGCGCGGTCACCGCCGACACCCGGATCGTCACGGTCACGATCGGCGGCAATGACGTCAACTACCTGGGCAGCATCGGCACTTACTCCTGCCAGACCAGCGGCGGTTCGAACTGCGGCAGCGTCGACCGCAACGCGATCGACCAGACCTTCGGCGAACTCGCGGGCCGTATCGAGAACGTGGTGAACGCCGTCCACGGCGCGGCCCCGCAGGCCCGCGTCTATCTGGTCGACTACTTCACGATCCTGCCCGACTCGGGCGTCTGCTCCGGCGTGCCGCTCACCGACGACCAGGCGTCGTACGAACGCGGCATCGCCTCGCGGCTGGCGGCCGTCACCGTCACCGCGGCGAACGCGACCGGCGCCACGCTGGTCGACCTCGCGGGCGCGAGCCACGGGCACGACGCCTGCGCGGCCACGCCGTGGGTGGAGAAGTACACCGTCGCGGCCGGGCGGACCTCGTACCACCCGAACGAGGCGGGCATGCGGGCGGCGGCGTCGCTGGTCGAGTCGGCCCTCGCGTCGACCGGCGTCACGACGTCGGGCGCGATCACCTCCGGCATCCCCGGCAAGTGCGTCGACATCGCGAACAGCGGCACGGCGAACGGCACGGTCGTCCAGCTCTACACATGCAACGGCACGGCCGCGCAGAAGTGGACGGTCGCTCCCGGCGCGGGCGGCGCGATCCGCGCGCTGGGCGGCTGCCTCGACGTCGCCGGCGCCGCCACCGCCAACGGCGCCCTCGTCGAGCTCTGGTCCTGCAACGGCGGCGCGAATCAGCGCTGGGTCGCGCGGCCCGACGGGTCGCTGCTCAATCCGCAGTCGGGCCGCTGCCTCGACGATCCGGGCTTCTCGACGGCCGACTGGACGCGGTTGCAGATCTGGGACTGCAACGGGGGCGCGAACCAGGCGTGGGCGCTTCCGGGCTGAGCCCGAGCCCGAGCCGGAGCCCGAGTCCGAGTCCGAGCCCAAGCCCCAAGCCCGAGCCCGAGCCCGCCTCGGGCGGATGACCGGCGGTGCCTCGACGCCATGAGGACAAAAGGCTTATATCGCCCTAGCCTCATCTCATGACCGACCTCCCTTTCGACGACGTCCGGGACTTCGCGAACGCCGACCGCGGCTTCGTCGCCGCGCCCGCGTCCACCGTGGTGACGGCCGAGGACGGGTCGGTGGTGTGGGACTGCGGGGCGTACGCGTTCATGACGGCGGCGGAGTGTCCGCCGACCGCGAATCCGTCGCTGTGGCGGCAGGGGCAGCTCTGCGCCCGGTACGGCCTGTACGAGGTCACGCGGGGGATCTACCAGGTCAGGGGGTTCGACCTGTCGAACATGACCCTGGTCGAGGGGGAGCGCGGAGTCATCGTCATCGACCCGCTGATCTCGACGGAGACCGCGGCGGCGGCCCTGGCGCTGTACCGCGAGCACCGCGGCGACCGCCCGGTCACCGCAATGGTCTACACCCACTCGCACGGCGACCACTTCGGCGGCTCGCGCGCCATCGTCCCGCACGGCGCCGAGCAGGACATCCCGGTCCTGGCCCCGGCCGGATTCCTGGAGCACGCGGTCGCGGAGAACGTGTACGCGGGCACCGCGATGACCCGCCGCGCGGTCTACATGTACGGGTCGGAACTGCCCAAGGGACCGGCGGGCCAGATCAGCGCCGGTCTCGGCGCGACGACCTCGACCGGCACGATCAGCCTGGTGCCGCCCACCGTGCACATCACCAGCACCGGGCAGGAGGAGACGCTCGACGGCGTACGTATCGCCTTCCAGCTCACCCCCGGCACCGAGGCCCCCTCGGAGATGAACTTCCTCTTCCCCGACCACCGGGCCCTGTGCATGGCAGAGAACGCCACGCACACGCAGCACAATGTGCTGACCCTGCGCGGCGCGGTCGTCCGCGACCCCCGGATCTGGGCGCACTACCTCTCCGAGGCCCTGGCGATGTTCGAGGGCAAGGCGGACGTCGTCTTCGCCTCGCACCACTGGCCCACCTGGGGCCAGGAGGAGATCACCGCGTTCCTCACCGGGCAGCGCGACCTGTACTCCTACCTCCACGACCAGACCCTGCGCCTGCTCAACCAGGGCCTGACCGGCCCCGAGATCGCCGAGCAGCTCACCCTTCCGCCCGCTCTGGAACGTACGTGGGCGGCCCGCGGCTACTACGGCTCGGTCTCGCACAACGTCAAGGCGGTCTACCAGCGCTACATGGGCTGGTTCGACGGCAACCCGGCCCACCTGTGGGAGCACCCGCCGGTCGAGCAGGCCCGCCGCTTCGCCGCCGACTACGGCGGCACCGACGCCCTCGTGGCCAAGGGCCGGGAGTACGCCGACGCCGACGACCCGCGGTTCGCCGCCACGCTCCTCAACCACGCCGTGTTCGCCGAGCCCGGACACCGGGGCGCGCGCGAGGCGCTGGCCGCCGTCTACGACCGCCTCGGCCAGGGCGCCGAGAACGCCACCTGGCGCAATTTCTACCTCACCGGCGCCATGGAACTGCGCGGCCGCCTCGCCACGGTCCGCCTCGACACCGCCAACCCCGAGATGGCCATGGCCCTCACCGTCGACCAGCTCATCGACTCCCTCGCCGTCCGCGTCGACGGCCCCCGCGCCTGGGACATCCGGCTGACGATGGACTGGCACGTCACCGACCACCGCCGCACCTGGCGCCTGACCCTCTCCAACGGCGCCCTCACCTACCGGTCCGCTCCCGGCGCCCCCACCGCCACCACCGCGGACCTCACCCTCACCCTGACCAAGGCCCAGCTCCTCACCGCCCTCGCCACCCGGAACCTCGACAACGTCACCACCGAGGGCGCCCCCGACACCCTCTCCCGCCTCCTCTCCGTGCTCGCCGCCCCGGACCCGGACTTCCCCCTCGTCACACCGTGAGTCCGTGTCACACCGTGAGCCCGTGTCCCGCCGTGAGTCCGTGTCACGCCGTGAGTCCGCAGGGATGAGAGCGCACTGGTACCGCGGTACCAGTGCCGCGCCGAAGGGTCTCCCACGGTTCCAGCGATCGGCCCGCCCGCCCTCGTAACGTCGAAGGCGCGGGTGGCGCGCGTGCGCGGGACGTGAGAGGACCAGGGGACCAGAGGCCGATGATCGAAGTGCGTGAACTGACGAAGCGGTACGGGGACAAGACGGTGGTCGACCGGCTGTCGTTCTCCGTGAGGCCCGGTGAGGTGACGGGTTTCCTCGGGCCGAACGGGGCGGGGAAGTCGACGACGATGCGCATGATCGTCGGCCTGGACGCCCCGACCCGGGGCTCGGTGACCGTCGGGGGCCGCCCGTACGCCCGGCACCGTGCGCCGTTGCGCCAGATCGGTGTCCTGCTCGACGCCAAGGGGGTCCACCCGGGGCGGAGCGCGTTCGGGCACCTCAAGGCGCTCGCGCTCACGCACGGCATTCCGCGCGGCCGGGTGGACGAGGTCATCGAACTGGCGGGTCTCGGCAGCGTGGCAGGCAAGCGGGTCGGCGCGTTCTCGCTCGGCATGGGCCAGCGGCTCGGCATCGCCGCCGCCCTGCTCGGCGACCCCGAGGCCGTCATGCTGGACGAGCCGGTCAACGGCCTCGACCCCGAGGGCGTGCTGTGGGTGCGCAATCTGCTGACCGGGCTGGCCGCCGAGGGCCGGGCCGTGATGCTCTCCTCGCACCTGATGAGCGAGATGGAGCTGATCGCCGATCACCTGGTGGTCATCGGGCGCGGCCGGCTCCTCGCCGACACCTCGCTCAAGGACTTCACGCACCAGGCCGGCGGCGGCGGGGTGCGGGTCGTCAGCGGCGAGGCCGCACGGCTGCGGGAGGCGCTGGCCGCGCCGGGCGTCACCATCACGTCCTCCTCCGACGAGGAGTTGCTCGTCCACGGCCGGGCGGCCCGCGACATCGGCACGGTCGCCGCGCACCGCGGGATCGCGCTGTACGAACTCGCCCCGCAGTCCGTCTCGTTGGAGACGGCCTTCATGCGCCTCACCCATGACTCCGTGGAGTACCACAGCGACCCCGCGGGCACCGAGCGGAAGGCCGCCTGATGACCACCGACACGATTGCCGTCGCCGTACGCGCCGATCGGGACGGGCAGGGGGTGACCGGCCGCCGCGTCCTGCGCTCGGAGCTGAGCAAGTTCCTTTCGCTGCGCTCCAGTTGGATCACCCTGGGGGCCTCGGTCGCCGTACTCGTCGCCTTCGGCGTGATCGCCGCCGCCGTCTACCGTCCCCCCGGGGCCGACGCGACCGGGACGCCCGACGACCCGGTGGGCCTCGCGCTGACGGGCGCGAGCGTCACCGGTCTGATCGTCGGCGTGCTCGGGGTGATGATGTCCGCGGGCGAGTACAGCACCGGCATGGTCCGCTCGACCTACGCGGCGGTGCCGCGCCGGTGGCTGGTCCTGGCGTCGAAGAGCGCCGTGATCGGCTCGCTGGTCCTGGTCCTCACCGCGGTCGCCGCCCTGGCGACCTTCGGCCTGGGCGCGGGGAGCCTGCGCGGCGACGACATCGCGCTGTCCCTGGGCGACGAGGGCGTGCTGCGCGGCCTGGTCGGCGCCGGTGTCTACCTCGCCCTGTTCGCCGTGTTCGGCGTGGCCCTGGGGACGCTGATCCGGTCCGCCTCCGGGAGCATCGCCGCCCTGGTCGGCCTGCTGATGCTGCTGCCCGGCCTGACCTCCCTGCTGCCCGACTCGATCCAGGACGCGGTCGAGCGGTACACCCCCGGCAACGCGGGCTCGGCGATCTACGCCCTGCACAAGGCGTCGGACTCCCTGTCGCCCGGCGCGGGACTCGCCGTCTTCGCCGCCTGGGTGGCCGTGGCCCTGGCCGCCGCGGCCATCCGGCTGAAGCGGTCCGACGTCTGATCGTCGGAGCGGCCGACCGTTCGTCGGAAGGGTCACCAGCGGTGACAATGAGGCTTATGCACCGGGACCGCAACCTCAGGGCCACCATCGCGGCCCGGGGCCGGGACGTCAGAGCGCGCGGCCGGGATCTCAGGGCCGGGTTTCCGGCCAGGAGGCGGGACCCCCGGGTCGAGGCCGCCGCCCGGGACCGGGGGACGCCGCTGCCGGCCCTCGGGCCCGAGGCCGCCTTGGGGCACCCGGTCCTGAACCTCATGCTCCAGGGCAGCAGCCTCCTGCGGGAGTACGACCGGCGGCACCCCTGGCTGCTGGACACCACGGTCGTCCTGCTCTTCGCGGGCGTCTGCCTGCCCAACCTGCTCTCCGGCGGCACGTCCGCGGCCGTCGCGGCGGCCGACGCGGACGGGGCGCCGTCGACCGCCACCCTCTACGTACTGTTCGCCGCGCTCGTCCTGCCGCTGTGGTGGCGCCGCCGCGCCCCGGCCACCGTGCTGTTGGTGACGATCGCCGCCTTCCTCGTTCAGTCGGCGACGGACGCGGGGCTCGTCGCCTCGTTCAGCCCGCTCATCGCCCTGCACAATGTCGCCCGGCACAGCTCCCCGCGCGTGCTGGCCTGGGCCACCGCCGTGGCCGCCGCCGCGAACGTGGTCGACGTCTTCGCCCTGGAGACCACGGGCAATCAGTTCCTCGTCCTCTTCTTCCTCCTCGGGCTGGTGACGGCCGCCGCCGCCACCGGTCTGACCCTGCGGACCCGCAGGATGTACCTGACCGCGCTGGAGGACCGCGCCCGGCGCCTGGAGGTTGAACGGGACCAGCGCGCCAGGCTCACCGCCGCCGCCGAACGCACCCGTATCGCCCGCGAGATGCACGACATCGTCGGCCACAACCTCTCCGTCATGGTCACCCTCGCCGACGGCGCCTCGACGCTCGCCGCCCGCAACAACGAGAGTTCGACCCCGGTCCTGCGCATGGTCGGCGACACCGGGCGGCAGGCTCTGGGCGAACTGCGCCGCGTGCTGGGCGTCCTGCGCGGGGACGACGACGCCGCGGACCGGCGGCTCAGACCGCAACCGGGCATCGGCGACCTCGACATGCTCCTCGCACGGGTCCGCGCGGCGGGCCTCGCGGTGACGTACCGCACCACGGGCGAACTCGCCACGCTGGGCGAGGGCCTGCAACTCACCGTCTACCGCATCGTCCAGGAAGCCCTGACCAACACCCTCAAGCACGCCGGTACGGCCACCGCCTCGCAGGTCACCGTCACCGCGGACGCGGGGACGGTACGGATCCGCGTCACCGACACCGGCCCCCCGCCGAACGCCGCCGGCCCCCCGGCGCCCCCCACCGGGGACGACGAGCACGGCCACGGCCTCGTCGGCATCCGTCAGCGCGTCGCCCTCTACGGCGGTACGGTCACCATCGGTCCGGGCGCCGACCAGCCCGGATGGACCGTCGACGTCCAACTCGACGCGACCGTCGACCCCACCGACCAGAAGGCGGAAAGCCACCTGCCATGACCACCTCCGTGCTGATCGTCGACGACCAGCCCATGCAGCGCTTCGGCCTGCGCATGCTCCTTGAGGGCAGCCCCGGCGTGACCCCCGTCGGCGAGGCCACCCACGGCGCCGAGGCCGTCCGCATGGCCGCCGAACTGCGCCCCGACGTCGTCCTCATGGACATCCGCATGCCCGGCATGGACGGGCTGGAGGCCACCCGCCGGATCGTCGCGGCGGGCGGCCGTACCCGCGTCCTCATCGTGACCACCTTCGACCTCGACGAGTACGCGTACGAGGGCCTGCGCGCCGGGGCCAGCGGCTTCCTCCTCAAGGACGCGGGCCCCGAGGAACTCGTCTCGGGCATCCAGGCCGTGGCCACCGGTGACGCCGTCGTCGCCCCCAGCCTCACCCGCCGCCTGCTCGACGCCCACGCCCACGACGTCCTCACCCCGACCGGCTCCCCGACCGCCCAGGACCCCCGCCTGCGCGAACTCAGCGCCCGCGAAAGGGAAGTCCTCGTCGCCATCGGCAACGGCTGGACCAACTCCGAGATCGCCCGCCACCTCGTCCTCTCCGAGTCCACCGTCAAGAAACACGTCGGCCGCGTCCTCGCCAAAATCGGCGCCCGCGACCGCATCCAAGCCGTCATCCTCGCCTACGACGCGGGACTGGTCCGCTCCAAACGCTGACCGCCGGAACGTACGGATTCCGCCGCCGCTCTTCCGGCGCTCTTCCGCTCCGGCCGACGTTCAGCCCGGCCCGTGCCGGGACCCGAGGTCGCCGGCGCTGAGACCGGGATTCCGGTACCGCTCCGTGAGCCGGTCGACGACGGTGTGCAGCGCCCCCTCAAGCCGGGCCAACGTCACTGCACCGCCTGGCTGTTCGTAAGTGAGCAGCTTGAGGATGTTCAGGAAGTGGGACCGGGCCGGGTCCGGTGTCACCGCGTCGAGCCCGGCGAAGAGTTCGTAGTGCCACCGGGACGCGGAGACGACGCGCGCGAGCGGAACGGCGGCCAACTCGTCGCGGTCCAGGGGACGTCCGGTGGCGACGGCGGCGTCGTTGGACAGCGCGAACAGTCTCACCGCGAGCAGCGTCCTGCTCAGGCCGTCCGCCGCGGGAGCGGTCATCCGCCACGTCGCGTAGCTCTCCAGGCGGCGCTCGCGCTGCCAGGGCACCTCGTCGTGGACGTCGAACACCGCGTCGCCGTACGCGGCGCAGGCGTCCCAGATCCGCTGGGGGGAGTCGACCGGGTCCGGCATGGAACCGATCCTCCCGCACCCGCCCGGCGATCCGTACGGGCAACGGGAAACCCCGGGGTGCGGGCCCAGGCCCGAAACCCCGGGGTGCGGGCCCGAAACCCTGGGGTGCGGCCTCGCGCTTCGTGACCACTAGGATCCCGCCATGTCTGACGATCTCGGCTTCACGTGTTCGTGCTGCGGAAACCACCACGCGGAGCTCCCCATGAGCTACTCGACCCTCGCTCCCGACGTCTGGGACCCCGTCTTCGAGGCCGATACGAACAGCATGCTGTCGTCGGACCAGTGCGTCATCAGGGGCCAGCACTTCTTCGTCAAGGGCCTGATCGAGATACCCGTGATCGGCGGCGAGGACGTCTTCTCGTGGGGCGTCTGGGTCTCCCTGAGCAAGGACAGCTTCGCCCGCGCCCTCGACCTGTGGGACACCGAGGGCCGCGAGGCCGAGAAGCCGTACTTCGGCTGGCTCAGCACCGAGCTGTCCCTCTATCCCGAGAGCACCACCGACCTCAAGACCAACGCCCACACCCGGCCACTGGGCACCCGCCCCTTCATCATGCTCGAACCGACCGACCACCCCCTCGCCGTAGAACAGCGCACCGGAATCACGCCCGCCCGCGTCCGCGAGATCGCCACGGCGGTGCTCCACCCGGCCTGACCGCGATCCCGGGGAACGTGGCATTACAGTCGCCCTCACCGGTCGTCATCAGGAGGTCCCGTGCCGTACGCCGTCGATTTCGTGAACGTGTCCACCGTCGGCCTGGAATCCTCCCCGGTCGCCGAGGCCCTCGCCGGACTGCGCGCCAACGAAGCGCGCTATTACAAGAACAAGTACGACCACGTCTTCACCGTCAGCCCGGCGGACGAAGCGCCCGAAATCCTCGACTGGGTGCACCGCATTCTCTCCACCGAGCGCGATATCGCCTTCTCCGCCCGCCCCCTCGAAGTCACGTCCTTCGAGGTGGACGGCCTACGGATGGCCTATGTCTTCTACGAGTCCGGCCTGTCCGTCAACGTCATGTACGGCATCGACGAAGGCGCCAAGCGCGCGGTCGGCTTCAAACTCTCCGAGGGCATGGAAGTCCCCGAAGAACTGGCCCCCCACTTCAAATTCGCCCGCCAGAAGTCCAAACTGGCCGGCGTCATCCGCGGCTCCTACTTCGTCATCAAGGGCGAATACTGACGCTGACGCGCCCCGCGCCGGCCACCGCCCCCGCAGCTTGCACGGAGCGCTGCAACTCATTCCGCCGAGGCGGGACTTCGCCGTCGCGCGGACCTCGGCGACCGGGACCGTGGACTGCTACGATCCTGACGAATTCGAACGTGGGGGGCCGCCGGAGGATTCACGTTCCCGGCGGATCGGTACGGTTCGAACCGTCCTCCGTTCTCGGTCCTCCATGCGCCCTGCGCCACGCCGATGCGTTCCGCGCGACGGCTCCCGCAGGAGGAAATGTGACGCAAGAGGGCGCTTCTCGAAGGCTGCTGGCCGTGACGGCGGCACTCGCGCTCGCGGTCGTCGCGGGCCCGCTGACGGTGCCGTCGGCGGCGGAGTCCGGAGTGGACGGCGCTGACGGCGCGCCTTCGGCGCTGCCCGCGCTGCCGGCGCTGTCGGATGCCATCAGCGCCGGTACGACCGGCTTCCTCTCGATCGGCCCGGACTCGGACCTGCTGTGGACCCGGTACGCGGACGGCGCCACCACGCCGCTCGGCAGGGACATCGGCCGGTTCACCGTGACCTTGATGCACGGGTCGGTGTCCGACGTCGTGGCCCTGGAGCGCGGCACCGAGTACGACACGGACCACCGGGTGGAACTGCACGACATGGGGACCGGTGACGTCTCGGTCGTTCCGTTGGGGAGGAACCGCTCCCTGAACGGGGTCGTCGGATCGACGGTCGTGGCGTGCCGGGTGCCGTATCCCACGGACGCCACGTGCACCGAGGCGCACTTGATGAGCGTCGCTGACGGAGTCACGACCGACCGGGTCGTCACGGGCCTGCCCACAGGCGCCTTCGGACTGCGGGCGGCGGCCGCCACGACCGGCGTGTTCGCGCTGTCCTACAAGACCTCCGCGGCGGGCGGGACCACGGCCGACGGCCTCGCGGTGGTCGACCTCGCGTCCGGTACCGCGACCACCTCGCACCTCGGCTCGGCCGGATTCGTCACCGCCATGTCCCCGGCGTACGTCTCCAGCGTGAGCACCGGGGACGCTCCGGTGCTGAGCGTGGAGAACCGGGCCACGGGCACGGTGACGCGGCTGTCCGCGCTGGACCCCGGCTACTCCCTGACCGGCCTGGTCGGGAACTGGGCGGTGTTCGGTTCGAACACACGGCTCGGCGCGGGCTCCGCCGACCGGGACTTCTCCTTGCGGGCCGTCCCGGTGGGCGGCGGCGCCGTGCGCAAGGTCCTGGACCACGCCACCACCGTCGTCCCCGCGCCGGACGGCACGGCGCTCGTGACGGGCGGCACCGTCGCCAAGGGCGAGGGCGTGTACCGGGTTTCCGTCGGCCCCGACGGCGCGCCGGTCGCGGATATGGTCGCCGGCACGGGAGTTCCGACCAAGCTCACTCTCCTCAGCTCCAGCGTCCCCGCGGTGGCGACCCTCGACCCGACGCCGTGGAAGGCGCGGTGGCAACTGTCCCGCAGCAACGCCGAAGTGACCCTCACCCTGCGCCACACCGCGACGGGCGCCGTAGACCGGTCGCATCTGGACCGGACCGACAACACCACCGATCCGGTGCGGATGGACTGGACGGGGCGGATCTTCATGGACTGGACGGGATGGGTCGACAGCGGCTCCGCCCCCAACGGCGCCTACACCTGGCAGATCACGGCGAAGCCGTACGACAACCTCGGGCCGACGCTGAACGTGGGCGGCGGCTTCACCGTCGCGCGCCCGCCCGCTCCGCACGACTACACCGACAACGGTTCCCCGGACATCCTGGCCCGCGACAGCGCCGGCGTCCTGTGGCGCGAGGACACCTCGTACTACCCCGGGACCCACCAACTGACCGGCTCCGACCGGGTCAAGGTCGGTCCTGGCTGGAACATCTACAACCGGATCGTCGCGGTCGGCAACATCGCCGGCTCCTCGGCCGGTGACCTGATCGCCCGGGACAGCGCGGGCGTCCTGTGGCTCTACACCGGTACGGGCAAGGGCACCTTCGCCCCGCGGACGAAGATCGGTCCTGGCTGGAACGTCTACACGCAGATCACCGGAACCGGAGACTTCACCGGCGACGGCCGGGCCGACCTCGTGGCCCGCGACGGCTCCGGTGCGCTGTGGCTCTACCGGGGCACCGGGAACGCCAAAGCGCCGTACGCCACCCGCACGAAGATCGGTCCCGGCTGGAACATCTACAAGGAGATCGTCGCGGTCGGCAACATCGCCGGCTCCTCGGCCGGCGACCTGATCGCCCGCGACAGCGCCGGCATGCTGTGGCTGTACACGGGCAGGGGCGACGGCACCTTCGCCCCGCGCACGAAGATCGGTCCCGGCTGGAACGTCTACACGCAGATGTTCGGCATCGGCGACAGCAACGTCGACGGCAAGCCCGACCTCATCGCCCGGGACAGCACCGGCACGACCTGGCGCTACCTCGGCACCGGAAACGCCGCCGCCCCCTTCGCCAAACGAGAGCTCACCGGGGTCCTCTTCGCCCGCCAGTACAACACCGCCCTCTGACCACCAGCCCCCCCAGCCCCCCAGCCCCCCAGCCCCCCAGCCCCCCAGCCCCACCGAGCCAGAGCCCCTGCCCCCCGCCATACCGCCCGAGCGGCGGGAATTGAACCCACGGCCTCTTGGCCCCGAAGGCGGCCCTGCCCACCCGCTGACCTGCGAGATTCGGGAAGCCGCAGGTCAGGGGGGGTGGCCAGCAAGCCGGACCGGGCGACATTGCGTCCAGGAACAACAGCATCCCTTTAGCGGTCAGGATGCTGCTGGACTGCGGTCTCCACGAAGTGGAGGTTCACGTCGAGGTCAGGCCGGGACAGTGACCTCCTGCGCCCCTACAAGCTCGCGCAGCTTCTCTCGGGTCTCCGAATCCGTCGAGTACACCACGGTGCCGACCATGCCGCGCGTCAGCAGAACCTTGTAGGTGTTGCGGATCAGACGGGCCACGTCGGCATCGCTCGTGGCCTTGGTGAAGATCGTGTCTTTTGACTTCGTACGATCGGTGACCCACTGATCGCGACGCCAGACCAAGTCGGGGCCGATGATGACACCGGACCAGTCGTACTCGAATCCCTGCGCGGTGTAGACGCAGCCGACTTGACCGAAACCGGCCGGGTCGGTTGCCCACAGCGCGGACGGTGGGGCGCCGGAGATGGCGCGATCGCCCCGTAGGTTCCACGGTCGTGCCCAGTCGCCGATCACGACATCAAGGGGGAGCGGGTCGCCCGGGTTCGGCTCCGGGGACCAGGGCCAGCAGTAGCCCGCGGACATACGGGCGCTGTAGTCGTCACGCGTCCGCCGCTCTTGGAGGAAAGCCTCCATCTCCTCCGGACTTTCCGCGACACGAAGCTGCATGCGGCCATCCGGCTCCCAGACGAACGGACCGCCCGGCTCTAGGCCAAGGAGCCGCACCACCCACTTCAGGTAGGCGTCGCTGCCGCCGCAGCGGAACTGGCTCTCCAGGGGCACGACGGTGCAGTCGATGCCCTTCCTGGTCGCCGCAGCCCGGATCTCCTCGACGGTGCCCATCTCGCCGGGTCGCACCACTTGGTGCTCGTCGAGGAGGAAGACAGGAACACGCGCGACGTCGATGAGTTCGTCGATCTGCGGCTTGCCCGTGCGGTGGATCGCCGACGTGTAGCGGTTGGCGGAGGTCTCCCGGATACGGTGAGCCTCGTCGCAGATCACCACGTCGAGAGAGTTCTTTTCGGCTGTCATGAAGCCGTTGAAGTACTTGAAGAGCTCCTGCACCTCACGCTTGCGTGCCCCGGCCACCTTACGCATGGTCTTGGTGAACGCCTTGGAACCGGTGGCGTGCAGGGCCGAGACCCCTTGGCGGTACAACTCTCCGAGCAGCGACAGCGCGATGACGCTCTTGCCGGTCCCAGGGCCACCCGTGACGATCACGATTTCCTTGTGATCCGACTGCTTGGCCTTTCGGACGGCATTGAGCACCAGGCGGTAGGCGACCTGCTGTTCGTCCAGCAGAACGAACTGCTCGCGCTGGCGGACCTCCTGCGCAGCCAGTGCCATGAGCTGCTTCGACGGCGCGGTCTTACCTGCCATGAGCTCGTCGGCTGCCCAGGCCCCCGGTTGCTTGTCGCTCAGCTTGGCACGGAGGTATTCGAGGAACGCTCCCCGGCCCTCAGCGGTGAACATCTGTCCTCGTTCATCGACTTCGATCTCGCGGAGACCACTCACGCCGAACTCGGTGGCGTTGTGGAGGTACGCGACCCCGCTGACACGCTCCGAGTGTTCCGCGAGGGCCCCATTGAAGTTGAGGAGGTACTCGCAGTACCGCCGTACCTGCTCGATCGGATTCAGCACCGGCCGTACGTAGGCGTCCACGATGCACAGCTCGGGATCGTCGTCGTGCGGGCTTGCCCCGCTCCACTGCTTCAGCTCGACAACGACGTAGGACGGCTCCCCGCTGACCGGATGTACCCCCGCGAGTACGGCGTCTGCCCGCTTGCTGTTCAGAGGCAGCGCGTATTCGAGCATGACCTCCACATCGCCGAGCCCGGCGTCGTTCAGCGCCGCGGCCAGTACCGGAATGCTGCGCTCCCACGAGCGGACCTCGGAAGCCCCGGGACGATGACCGTGCATGTGTGCAAACTGCTCGGTGAGATGAAGGAAGAGCGAACCGTCCATGGACATGACGGCAACCGTCCTGGCCGACGCGCGGAGCAGCAAGGATTTCCCCCAGGCAGCACGAAATGACTCGTGCGGGTGGGGGCATGTCCTTCGAAACTCCACCGGGGTGGAGCGGAAGCCCGTCGGGCCGCGATGACGATGGGATCAAGAATACCCAGCCGTCGTGTGATGCAGGGGAATATGCCGCTTGTCACGTGATCGTCCAGTGGCTGTCACCGTATCCAGCGTCAGAGCGGAGGTAACCCATTGCGTTGCCTGTTCAGGCGGTGCGTTCGTGTCGATGCCGAGGATCTGGACAGTGCCGAGCAGGCCGTGCGGGCCGCGGGCCTGGAGGGTGCGATGGACGTGGTCGCCAGATTGAGGGTGAATGATCATGGTGTGAGGGCTGTCGGCCGAGGTGTAGCCGGCGCTGTAGGTGAGAAGTTGATGGCCGTCACTCGCGCTGACGCCGTGGCGGTCGTAGCGCTTGTACTTGGCGTCCGCCGGTAGAAGGTGCTGTTTCGCCAGTTCGCGGCCCGGAAGACCTAGCAGAACGTCGGGTCGGAAGTGCCATGGGTTGCCGAGATCTCCGCGGATGGTGATGCCGCTGCTTCCGCCAACGGGAACGGAGCGGCCTCCGAGTCGCGATGGGACGTCAGCGGTCAGACGCCGGACGACGGCCTCCCAGAGGGCGGCCATTCGCAGCATTAGGCCCTCTGCCGAGTCGAGCCCAGGTGTGCGCGGGCGGTTAGCGGTTGTTGAGCCGCGTGTACAGGGCGTGATCCAGTGCGCGGAGGGCGGCACCAGGCGTCCGTGCACGTGGGAACGCGTCGGTCGTGGAACGGAGCCCGCGCGCGAGGGCCGAGTCCGATACCAGCGGGAGAGCTGCCGGAGCGCGGTGCCCAAGACTCGGTTGTCCCAGATGTCCGTCTCGCGGTCGAAAGGGAGTGACCGGGGGCGGGGTGGACGTGGGCATGTGGAGCTCCAGGCGTGGCGGTGGGCGGCGCGGCGCGCGCGTCAGTGCGGGCAGGCGGCATCACCCGGTGGGTCGGGGAAGAGGCGCGGGTCAGGGCAGGGACGGGCGCGGAGCGGCGGCAGCCGCGAAAGAGGAGGTCAGGCTCTCGCGCTGGCCAGTGGGCCCGAGTCGTTGAGGGCAGCGCGGACCAGAGCCCGGCCGCGTACGGCGGTACGGGCACGCTCGTCTACAGCCTCAGGCGGGATGGCGTCCAGGCACGCGCAGGTACGGCAGGTGCCCTCGTACGGCGTCGGGCGCGCACATGCCGAGCACTCGTATCGGCGAGGCCGCGACGATACGGCGGCCGGTTCGACGGCCGGGGGCAGCTTGCGGGTCAGGCGGTCGCGTAGGAGCGCCGACGCGCTGTGGACCCGTTCGGGCAGGCCGCCCAGCAGGGCGAAGCTGAGATCACGTGGGCCGAGGCCGCGTTCCAGCCAGGGTGCCGCGAGGGGTGCGAGCGTCATCGCCTCTGCCGCGCCGAGGCGTAGGCGGGGCTCCGCCGAGGTCACCGTGTGGAGCACTGCTGCCGCCTCGGCGAGTGCCGGACTCGGGGGTGCGGGCGGCGTCTCCTGCCGCCCGCCCAGGGCCACCCTCTGGGCGGGGAGGGTGGGTTCTTTCCTACGGTCCTTTACGGGGTGGGCGCCACGGCCATCGGTGGCCGATCGACCGGAGCCCGGGAGTACGGCACCCGGCGCCACCTGGGCAGTTGCGTACACGGTGTGCGGGGTGTCGTACACGTGGGCCCGGCTGACGAAGGTGCCGTCCAGTTGTCGTACCCGCTCGACGCGGTAGTACCCGGCCGCCGTCAGCTCGCGCAGGGCCTTCGCCACAGCGAGGCGGCCCTGGGGGCTGGTGTCGGCCATGTGGCGGCCGTCCTCGCGCCAGCCGTCGGGGCGCGAAAGGAGGTCGGCCAGCAGGCCGCGGGCGGTGTAGGACAGCCGCCGGTCCTGTAGCAACGCGTTGGGCAGGACCGTGAAACCGCGCGTATGGCGGCTACGATGAATCTGCATGAGGAGGTATCGCTCCTTGTGCCGGACCCCGGAGCGTTGGCGCGCTGCCGGGGTCACCCTATTGAGTTGGTCGGTGACAGAACGTACCACGCGGTTCGCCCAAGATCGACTGCTCTTGGGCGACTTGAGACCGGGCGGAACGTTCCTCCCGGGCGGGAAGAAGCCGACACCGGCGCGAAGCGTGTGCACGGCGTCCTCCCTCTGTGAGCGGTCCGAGCTGCGCTCGGCGGACGATGGTCGCGGCTACCCTCCGGGTGTGGACCACGACAGACCGCTCCTCCGCCTCGTCTTCCCTGACCTCGTCGTCGAGCTGGTCGCCCTGCTCGAAGCCGAGGGGGAGCGCGAACTCGCCCTCTGCGCCTGGGATCTGCGGCTCTTCGGTGAGTGCGGCTGCCGGGACGACTTCTGCCAGAGCCTCCGCACATCCGATCATCCGGAGGGGCAGCCGTACGGTGAGGGCCACCGCTGCGTGCCGCTTCTGCCGTCCAGCGGCATGGTGAACCTGGACGTCGTGCACGGGCGGATCATGTACGTCGAAATCATCGATCGGCCACCGCTGGTCCGGCGATAGATGGAACGCTGACCGCGTAGGGGTGATGTCTCAGCGCGAGTCGTCCGGGGGAGGTTGCCGGGCGAGCGAGAGTCGGCGCCGGGTCCTGTCGACCTCGGTGACGACGACCGTCATCTCCTCGCCGACGCGGACGACGTCCGACATTGGCTCCTCGGGCCCTGCAATGAGGTGTTCCCGGTGGACGAACCCTTCGATTCCCTCGATCCCGTCGACTCGGACGAAGGTGCCGAACGGCACCACCTTGGTCACCTCGCCGCGCAGTTCCTGCCCCACCGCGACGCGGTCGGCGAACCCCTGGAAGAGGTCCGGCTGCATCGCACGCAGTGACAGCCTGGCCTCCAGGTTCCACGTGTCGAACTGGAGGAATTCGCACGTCACCCGCTGCCCGACCTGGACGACGTCGGTTGCCTCGTCGAAGGACTGCCAGGCAAGTTCGGGGTAGGTGATGAACCCGACGCCGGGGAAGAGCGGGTGGGTGGGGCCGTTGTCAAGGGCGACGAAAACCCCGAACGGCTCGATCGCCGTGACGGTGCCGGACAACGCCTGGCCGGGGGTCAGCGATTCGAGGAAGGCCCACAACTCCGGGTGCTCAGGTATGCCGCTCATGCGGTCCACCTTTCAGCTTCACACCGACCGCCCCGTACGGAAGGCTGCTGTCCTGGCCCGCAGCTTACGGGGGCTGCAGGTCCAGGCGGTTCGGGCGGGCGATCGGGTGTGCATAGCCACTGGCGCCAGGTGGGGTGGGGCATGGGAATGTTCAGCAGAAAACGGGCCGGCCAGCGGGCATTTCCGCCGGAGCTGGTCGACGAGGCCAGTGCCAATCCTGGAGGCTGGGTATACGAGATCGACGGGGAGATGGTCGACGACCCGAACGGGGAAGTGCCCCCCGAGGCCATCATCGGAGCGTGGCAGGTCAATGCACTCGGGAAGATCTACGGCGACTTTCAGCTGAATCCGAACTACCGGCCAGGAGCGGAGGGCTCGTAGCTCGGCGTCGGTGCGCCGGAAGACCCAGGCCACCACGCTGCAGTCACAAGGCGATTACTCGTCCTCCACTCGCTGGAGGATCTGCTCGAAGTCGCCCTCGTCGAGTACGCCGCTGATCGCCTCGGTCATGTTGGCGATGCCAGCCTCGCGGACGATCAGGCCGTCCGGGCACCAGAAGTAGCGACCGCCCGTCTCCTCGCCGGTCTGAGCCCACCTCTCCATGAGGCGCTGCACCTTGGCGACGGTGAAAACGGTCGCGCTCCAGCGTGACCCGTCCGTCAGGCGGACCTCGGCGTCGACGTTGCACACCGCGTCCAGATCCTCGCCCGCACTCGGCAGGAAGGACGCCGCGAAACGATCGGTACGGACCCGGTACCAGGGCTCGTCCCACCAGCACTCGGCTGTCTCGGAAGGCGCATCGTCGGTCATCGCGCGAGTATGCCGAGCCGGGATCCTGGCGCTCAACCGACTTCTCGTCACGGTCCGCCAGGATGCGTCCGTGATTCCGTGCTAACGTCCCGGCGCAGTCGCCCGACCAGGGAAAAGTCGTACGCGAATACGCTTCCGGAGGGCCGCGACGATGAGGTACAACAGCACCTCCGCCAACTGACCGCCGCGACCGAACAGACGAGAGAGGAGGGCCCATGCGTTCGCCAGTCGTCGCGCGCCGCCGGGCCCTCAACCGGTCTCGTAGAGCGATGTACTGACGCTTCGTCAGTCTGAGTAATCACCCGGTCCGACCGCGCCGCGCCGACGCGTCCAGTCGCCGGGGCCAACGGCCCCATCCGCACGCCCTCACGAGGACCCTGCCCTGCCTCCTCCCGATCCCGTCAGCGCTCGGCGGCCGGGCGCGAAGCGAAGGTCGTTGAGTCGCTCGCAAGGCCGGAGTCTCCGCCGGGACTGTCTCCAACGTGCTCAACTGGCCCGACGCCGTTTCGGAGAACAGGCGGGCGCGGGGCGGAGGCCGCCGTCACCGAGCTCGGGTACGTACGCAACTCCACCTCAGGGGAACTCGCGCCCCACTGCGACGTAGCGGCTTCGCCTCGTGGCTCTTCGATCCGGCCACCACCGGCTCCTACCCGACCCGAGCCCCCCTACGACGCCCACCCCGTACCGCTCCTCGCCAATCCCTGGCCTGGCATCCCCGCCCGGGGACGGCTCGGACACGAGGACGGCTCCGTCCAGGCGCGCAACTCCCACGTCACCCCGCGCATGCGCGCCCGACTCATGGACGCGCTCACCGAGCAGTGGGTGGAGGCACTCGACGCGCTCCTGAAGCCTCCTCGGAGGAGTCGGAGGAGTCGGAACGCGGGCGGGCGCCAGGTGCAGGGGGAGATCCGGCGGGAGTTAGCCCCCCGGTACCGGCGCCGAGCCGTGGCCTTTCCCAAGACCTGGTCCGGGCCTCGTTCTCAGCGCTCGTCTTCCGGCGTGCTGTGGATGCGCCAGGCGCCGAAGGCCGCTCCGAGGATCGCACCGGCGCCCAGGGCAATGCCCAGCAGGATGTCGCTACGCGTGAGTGCCGCCGTGAGCAGAATGGTCACCAGGGCGGCGACGGATGCGTACATGAAGACGACGAAGCCCGCGGCAAGGCGGCGGTCTTGTAGCGGCGGGATGCCACCGTTCATGTCTCTGCCTCCGTGGTGATGTCCGCCCTTTGTGCCGAACCGGTGCGGGCGGGGTTGGCGTGAGGCGCCCGAGCGCCGCGCTTTGTGTTGTCCTGTTCGTCGTTGCCCTCCCGTCGTCTTCCCCGACGGGAGGCCCCAAACAGGTGGGACGCGGGTGGCTGCGGCCGGGGCCTCTACGGCGTTCGTCAAGGAAACCGGGCTGCGTCCGGGCGCGCTGTCCGGGCAGCATGGCGACATGCGGGATCTGCTGTGGGACAACGTCAGGAACTTCTTCGACCCTGACCTGATGGGTGCTCTGCCAGACGTGTGTGTGGAGGGCACCTCGGCCGAGGACTGGCAGGCGGTGTTCGACCTGGTCCGGTCGAGCGGATGGACGTGGGAGTACCTGGAGGGCGGCGTCGCAGGTCCGCTGTCTGCCGCGGCGCAGGTGCTGGCGCGGCCCGCTGATGCGGCGACGGTCGAACTGCGGGTCTGGCCGGCCCCGGACGTGCTGGCGATCTTCCGTCCGTGGTCTGCCGGCGAGATTGACTTCGACGTCGACCTCCGTGAGCTGCAGGGCCAAGAGGGGGTGGACGTCCTGTGCCGGTTTCTGGCCGCGGTCGGTCGTCGGCTCGGCAAGCAGGTGGTCATGACGGCCGAGGGCGACTACGGGCACCCGGTGATCGGGTTCGATCCGGCGGCTGACCGCGTGGTGCTGATGGCGGACCCGCAGCTCAGCTGACCGCTTCGGCTGGCGGGGACTCGTAGAGCGTTCCGTCGCGGCACATGGCGAACCCGACGACCAGCCGGGCCTACTCGAAGAAGCCCCGACGCCTACGTCGGCACCGTGGTCAGCCCGTACCCTGCGACCAGCGGTACGCAGCCCTGCGCTGCTGCGGACGACGTTCCCGGGAGAGAAGGACCAAGATCTTCTCCCAAAACCCCCTCGGAACGCCGTGAGGGGCGGTCTTCCTGATCGGAAGACCGCCCCTCACCTGCGTGTTCACCAGTCGGGGTGGCGGGATTTGAACCCACGGCCTCTTCGTCCCGAACGAAGCGCGCTACCAAGCTGCGCCACACCCCGGTGCAACGGGGTTTACTTTAGCGGACGGGGGGCCGAGGGCGAAATCCGGTTTCTTCGGGGGAGGGGCGGTGGTGGTCGAGGAGGGTGGATCGGCGGGGGGAACGGGGGCGCCGGGTTGGTGAGGACCGTGACGTACGTGAAGGCGCGCTCGGTGGTGATTCCCGTCACCGACGCTGCCGCGATGAGGCGGCGGGGCGGGTCAGCGGCTGGTGAGCGTCAGGAGTGTGGCCTCGGGCGGGCAGGCGATACGGACCGGGGTGAAGCGGTTGGCGCCGCAGCCCGCGGAGACGTGCAGGTAGGACGTGGAGCCGGTGGCCGTATGGGTGGACAGGCCCTTGACGCGGTCGGTGTCGAGGTCGCAGTTGGTGACCAGCGCGCCGTAGAAGGGGACGCAGATCTGGCCGCCGTGGGTGTGCCCGGCGAGGATCAGCGGGTAGCGGTCGGACGTGAAGGCGTCCAGGACGCGCAGGTAGGGCGCGTGGACGACCGCCAGGTTGAAGTCGGTGTCCGGGTCGGGGCCGCCCGCGACCGCGGCGTAGCGGTCGCGCTTGATGTGCGGGTCGTCCAGGCCGGTGAGGCCGAGCACGGGGCCGTGGTCGAGCTTGAGCTGCCCGCGGGAGTTGCTGAGGCCGACCCAGCCCGCCGCGTCGAACGCGTCGCGCAGCTCGCCCCAGGGGTTGCGCAGGACGCCGTGCGCGGCGCGGTCCTTGCCGTTCAGACCGTGCTGGCCGCGCGCCTTCTCCACCAAGTACCGGGCGGGATTGCGGAACTTGGGACCGTAGTAGTCGTTCGACCCGAAGACGTACGTGCCGGGGAACCGCATCAACGGGCCCAGCGCGTCCAGGACTTCGGGTACGGCGGTGGGGTCCGACAGATTGTCACCGGTGTTGACGACCAGGTCGGGGCGCAGGCCCGCCAGCGACTGGAGCCAGCGGCGCTTCTTGTTCTGGCCCGACACCATGTGGATGTCGGAGACCTGGAGGATACGGATCGGGCGCATGCCCTCGGGCAGCACCGGGATGTCGACGCGGCGCAGGCGGAAGGACCGCGCCTCGAAACCGGCCGCGTACGCCAGGCCGGCCGCGCCGGCCGCCGTCACACCGAGGGGAATTCCGTATCGCGCGCGCATACGTCCATCGTGTCAGAGTCCGGGCCGTACGCGCGCCAAGGCCCCCTCGACCGGTGCCGGGCGCAGCCTGCCGTACGCACCACCGACGGGCAGCCGCACCCACCTCCCTCGTATATGCGGCGCGACCGCCGCGCAGGGATGCGAAACTCGGCGTATGACCACCACGCTCAAGCAGCGACTGCACGACGACCTCACCAAGGCGATCAAGGGACGCGACGAACTGCGCTCCGCCACGCTCCGGCTCACCCTCACGGCCATCACGAAGGAGGAGGTCGCGGGCACCACCGCGCGCACCCTCTCCGACGACGAGGTGCTGAAGGTGATCGCGAGCGAGGCGAAGAAGCGCCGGGAGGCGGCCGAGGCATTCGCGCAGGGCGGCCGGGCGGAGTCGGCGGAGCGGGAACGGGCGGAGCGCGAGGTGCTGGCGGAGTACCTGCCCAAGCAGCTCGGGGACGACGAGCTGACCGTGATCGTGCGGGACGCCATCGCCGAGTCGGGGGCGGAGGGGCCGCGCGCCATGGGCGCCGTCATGAAGATCGTCAACCCGAAGGTGGCCGGGCTCGCGGAGGGCGGCCGGGTGGCCGCCGAGGTGAAGCGCCAGCTCGCGGGCTGATCCGCCGCACTCATCAGCAGACCTCACGCGTAAGGGGCGCCCTCTTAGGAGGGCGCCCCTTACGACGTCACATATGCGCGGGCCAGACTCGTGCGCCGGCCAACGCCTCACGGCTACGTCACGGCTACGTCACACCTGCGCCGTCCCTACGCCGTCCCTACGCCGTCCCTACGTCGCCCCCGTCGTACCCCCCGCCCGGCCGTTCCCGCCGCCGGTGGTCAGGCCGGGGAAGGTCGGGAAGGGGTTGGGGCTGCCGTTGGTGGCGCCGTTGGCGCCGGTCGCGCCCACGGTCGTACCCGTCGTCGTACCGCCGGTGGTGCCGCCGCCGGTGGTGCCGCCGGTGGCGCCCGCCGTGATGGCGCCGGTGGTCGTGCCCATGGTGGTGACGCCGCCGGGGCCGTGGCCGCCGCCCGGTCCCTTGTGCTTGTTGTCGGTGTTGTTGGCGTTGCCGGGGTTGTTCGGATCGGGCGACGCCGGAGGGTTCTTGCCCTTGTCCGGGATGTTGAGCGGCACGGTCACGAAGGTGAGCACCGGCTTGCCGTCCAGGGACGCGGTGACGGCGTCCTTCCAGATGGGGGCGGGGCCGTCGGCGCCGTACACCAGCGGGTAGTACTTGCCGCCGATCGTGACCCGCTTCATCTTCTGGGAGTGCTTGGGGTCACCCATCCACACGGCCGCCGCCATGTTCGGCGTGTAGCCGGCGAACCAGGCCGCCCACCGGTCGTCGGTCGTACCGGTCTTACCGGCGGTGTCCCGGCCGTCGTCCAGGTTGGCCGCCTCGCCCGTACCGTCGTCGACGACGCCCTTGAGCATCGTGTTGATGGTGTCGGCGGTGTTCTGCGACATGGCCTGCGAGCAGAGCGACTTGGGCACCGTCAGCTTCTTGCCGCCCGCCGCCGTCACGGACGCGATGGCGATCGGCGTGCAGTAGACGCCGCGGTTGGCGAAGGCGGCGTACGCGGCGGCCACGTTGAGCGGCGACACCTCGTTGGTGCCGAGGGTGAGCGAGGCGATCTGGTTCAGCGGCTTGCCGTCGGCGCGGTTGAGGCCGAGCTTGGTCGCCATGTTGACGATCGGGCAGAGCCCGATCTGGCTCTCGAGCTGGAGGAAGTAGGTGTTGATCGACTTCTTCAGCGCCTCGGGCATCTGGTACGGGCCGACCTCGGACGGGTCCTCGTTGCCCGTCTCGTCGGTGCCGTGGATGGTGCTGTTGTCGCAGGTCGTGACGTCGGGGTACGTCATCTTGTTCGGCGACGCCTCCGACTGGTCCGGCTTGTAGCCCGCTTCGAGCGCGGCGGCGGCCGTGATCGGCTTGAACGTCGAGCCGTTCTGGAAGCCCTGGCCGCCGCCCATGTTGGCATTGACCGAGAAGTTGATCTGCGTCTCGTTCTTGCCGAAGCCGTACGGCTTGCTCTGGCCCATCGCGACGATCTTGCCGGTGCCGGGCTCCACCAGGGTGACGGCGGCGGCGATGGCGTCGCTCTTGTAGACGTGCTTGCTGATGCCGTCCAGCACACCCGCCTGCGCCTTGGGGTCGAGCGTGGTCTTGATGGTCAGACCGCCGGTGTCCCAGGTCTTGGCGCGCTCCTCCTTCGTCTTGCCGAAGGCGGCGTTGGTGAGGAAGGTGTTGCGCACGTAGTCGCAGAAGAAGCCCGCGCCGTTGACGGCGGTGATGCAGCCGTTCTTCGGCGAGCTGACCTTCAGGCCGAGCGGCGCCTTCTGCGCGGTGGCGGACTGCTCGGGGGTGATGTCCTTGAGCTGCGCCATGCGCGCCAGCACCGTATTGCGACGCTTGAGGGCTTCCTGCTCGTCGTTGATCGGGTCGTAGCGGCTCGGCGACTGGACCAGGCCCGCCAGCAGCGCGGCCTCGGTGAGCGACAGGTTCTTGGCGTGCTTGCTGAAGTACCGCTGCGAGGCGGCCTCGACGCCGTACGCCTGCTCGCCGAAGAAGGTGATGTTGAGGTAGTTCTCCAGGATCTTCTTCTTGCCCAGTTCCTTCTCGACCTGGATCGCGTACTTCATTTCCTTGATCTTGCGGCCGATCGTCTGCTGGGTGGCGAGGGCGACCTTGTTGGGGTCGTCGCCCGCCTCCTCCACGAAGACGTTCTTCACGTACTGCTGCGTCAGGGTCGAGGCGCCCTGGGTGCCGCCCTCCGACGCGTTGTTGCTGAGCGCGCGCAGGATGCCCTTGGGGTCGAGCGCGCCGTGCTCGAAGAAGCGCGAGTCCTCGATGGCGACGATGGCGCTGAGGACGTTGGGGTTCATGTCCTCGATCGGGACGACGGTGCGGTCGCGCGAGTAGACCGTGGCGATCAGGCCGCCGTGCGCGTCCAGGATCTTCGACGCCTGGCTGAGCGGCGGGGTCTTCAGCTCGCCCGGCAGGTCGTCGAAGCCGGCCGCGGTGCCCTTGGCCGACAGGCCGAGCGCGCCCACGGCGGGCAGCGCGATGCCCGCGAGGACCACGCCGGAGAGCACGCTGACGCCGAGGAACTTGGCGGCCTGCTGGGCTGTGCTCAGCCCCCCGCCCGATCGCTTGTGTGCCATGGAGGCAGCCTACGTTGCGATTCCCCGGACGTGCGCCCAACTGTTCGCCTACTCTGTAACGGACAGGGCGCGATCGTCGGGCGCGTTCCTGCCTTCCTTCGTCACTCTTGTGAGTGATGAGAACTGCCCGAATTTCGGCATATGCCGAGGGACTTGTCCCTTATGGCGAGACGATGTGTGCTACTTCGCCTCTTAAGTCCGATATTGGTGCCGCATAAGCCCGCCTCACTCCGTTGGGTGATCTCCCGCGCACGCATAGTCCGTTCGGGCCATGCAAGATTGGGCCGGAAAGGGCTGTTGCGCCGCGCCTACCTTCCGTAACGTCCTCAACTGGCGACGGTGAATATGCCGTTTGCCGCCGTGGGGGAGCCTCGATTCGGGAGAGGACGGCGCCAGCATGAGTAGCTGGGTAACCGACTGGAGCACGCAAGCGGCGTGCAGGACCACAGATCCGGACGAGCTGTTCGTCCAGGGCGCGGCTCAGAACAGGGCCAAGGCGGTGTGCACCGGCTGCCCGGTGCGGACCGAGTGCCTGGCGGACGCGCTCGACAACCGGGTGGAGTTCGGCGTGTGGGGGGGTATGACCGAGCGTGAACGCCGTGCGCTGCTGCGACGCCGCCCCATGGTGACCTCGTGGCGCAGACTGCTGGAGACGGCACGCACCGAGTACGAGCGCAGCACCGGCCTCATCCCGCTCGACGACGAGGACGACTACGCCGCCGCGGGCTGACGACCGGTCGGAACCGCACCCTGACGTACGTGGCCCGGCCCCGCGTCACCGCGCGGTCCGACCTCGCACCACTACGCGGCCGCGGGCCGACCGTCCGCCAACTGCTCGCCGATCGCCCGCAACCCGGTCAGATCGTGTACGTCACCGGGCAGCGCTGTCACGTCCACCATGGGGACCTCCGGGTGGACGGACACAAAGCGGTCGCGCGTGCGTCGTTCACGCGCGACCACCTGCATGCGTTCGGCATGGAGGCGTAGCAATCCGGCGGCCAGCCGTTCGGTACCGGCCGCGGTCGCTGTGCTGGACGTGCTCGCAGTGCTCGACGTCCCTGAGCCGCTGGCGCTCGAACTGCCGGCGCTTGAACTGCCAGCGGTGCTTGCTGAACTGGATGCGGAGGCCCGCTGGGAGTCAGCCTTCCCGGCCGGATGATCCACAATGCCGCCGTCCGCAAGATTTTCTTCCAGCGCCTCCTCCAGGGCCTCGGCGGCGGCCAGTGCCCGCTCCGCGGTGAGGTGCGCGGCGCCGCTGCCGTGGACGCGGTTGAGTACGAGACCGGCGAGCGGCATGTCCTCGGCCGCCAGGCGCTCCACGAAGTAGGCCGCCTCCCGAAGGGCGTCCCGCTCCGGGGCGGCGACCACCAGGAAGGCCGTGCCCGGCGCCTGGAGCAGCCGGTACGTGGCGTCGGCGCGGGTCCTGAAGCCGCCGAACATGGTGTCCATGGCGGCCACGAAGGTCTGCACGTCGCGCAGCAGCCCGGCGCCCATCACCTTGCTGAGGGTGCCGGTCATCATCGACATCCCGATGTTGAGGAATTTCACTCCGGCCCGGCCGCCGACCTTGGCAGGCGCCATCAGCAGCTTGATGAACTTGCCGTCGAGGAAGGAGCCGAGCCGCTTGGGCGCGTCCAGGAAGTCCAGCGCGCTGCGGCTCGGCGGGGTGTCGACGATGATCAGGTCCCAGGCGTCCTGGGCCCTGAGCTGGCCCAGCTTCTCCATCGCCATGTACTCCTGCGTGCCCGCGAAACCGGCCGACAGGGACTGGTAGAAGGGGTTCTCCAGGATCGCGCGGGCCCGCTCCTGATCGGAGTGCTGGACCACGACCTCGTCGAAGGTCCGCTTCATGTCCAGCATCATCGCGTGCAGCGAACCGCCGGCGGACCGATCAATTCCGGCCACCTCGCGCGGGGTGTTGTCCAGTTCGGTCAGGCCCATGGACTGGGCCAGCCGCCGCGCCGGGTCGATCGTGAGTACGACGGCCGTACGGCCGCGCTCGGCGGCGCGTACGCCCAGGGACGCGGCGGTCGTCGTCTTGCCGACACCGCCGGAACCGCAGCACACGATGATCCGCGTCTTGGGGTCGTCGAGCAGCGGGTCGATCTCCAGCACGGGGCTCTCCAGGCTCATGGGTCAGACCTCGTCTCCGGTGTCGGCGTCTTCGTCCGGGTGAGCGTCGGCGTCCGCCGCGGCACGATCGGCGTCCGGGCCGTCGCCCTCGGCGTCCGCCGCGGTGCCACCGGCGTCCGGGCCGTCAACGTCGGCGTCATCGGTGTCTTCGTCCGGGTGAGCGGCGGATTTCCCGCGGGCGCCGTCCTTGGCGAAGGCGCCGCCGAAGCCCGGCACGGCCTGCTTGCGCAGGCTGTCGGCCAGCCGGTAGAGCCCGCCGAGGTCGACGCCCTCGCCGATCAGCTCCAACTCCCGTACGGGAAGGCCGAGTCCGCCGATCTCGGCGCGCTGCTCGCGCTCCAGGACCACCCGCTCGGCGTGCTCGTACGCCTGGGTGAGCAGCGGGTCGACCAGCCGCTCGGCGACTCCGCCGCGCCGGGCTCCGCCGAGCCCGGCCTGGGACAGGGCCTTGGCGACGGCCGTACGCCGTTTGCCGACGCCGCCGCCGCTGCCGCCCGCCGGGAGGTCGGTGACCTGGGCGAGGGCCGCGTCCTCCAGGAGCACGGGGCGCACCATGTTGACGATGACGGCGCCCACCGGCAGCCCGGCGGAGCGCAGTTCCGCGACGCCGTCCATCGTCTCCTGGACCGGCATCTCCTCCAGGAGCGTCACCAGGTGGACGGCGGTCTGCGGGGACTTCATCACGCGCATCACGGTCTGCGCCTGGTTGTGTATGGGGCCCATCCTGGCCAGCCCGGCGACCTCGTCGTTGACGTTGAGGAAGCGGGTGATCCGTCCGGTGGGCGGGGCGTCGAGCACCACCGCGTCGTACACCGGCCAGCCCGCCTTGTCCTTGCGGCGGACGGCCTCGCACACCTTGCCGGTCAGCAGCACGTCCCGCAGCCCGGGGGCGACGGTGGTGGCGAAGTCGATCGCGCCGAGCTTCTTGAGCGCGCGCCCGGCGCGGCCGAGCTTGTAGAACATGTCCAGGTAGTCCAGCATCGCCAGCTCGGCGTCGATGGCCAGCGCGTGCACCTCGCCGCCGCCGGGTGCGGAAGCGATTTTCCGCTCCTGGTACGGCAGCGCCTCGGTCTCGAAGAGCTGGGCGATGCCCTGCCGCTCCTCCACCTCGACCAGCAGCACACGCCGTCCCTCGGACGCGAGCGCGAGGGACAGCGCGGCGGCGACCGTGGTCTTTCCCGTGCCGCCCTTGCCCGTCACGATGTGGAGCCTGACGGCGGAAGACTGTTGAGGGCTCACCTTGCGAGCCTAACCACTGAAGGCACCACGTACTCGGGCGGCCGTCCGGTTGGGGTGACCGCGCGATGGCCGCCGGGTGTCGGTCCGGGGCGGCGGCGCGGAGCCGAAACGGCGTCGAAAGGGCGTCGCGGCAGTTGTCCGGCGGCGGTCCGCGGGCGGTCCGGGGGCGGTCCGCGTACGCTCCCCGCCGGTCGGGGAGCGCTGTGCCGGACGGCCGCCGGGGAGGCACTACAGTCGCCGTATGGCGAAGAAGTGGGAATACGCGACCGTGCCGCTGCTCGTGCACGCGACGAAGCAGATCCTCGACACGTGGGGCGAGGACGGCTGGGAACTGGTGCAGGTCGTGCCGGGGATGAGCCCCGAGCAGCTCGTGGCGTACTTCAAGCGGGAGAAGGCGGCGTGAGCGGCGCCGTCGACGCGCGGCTCGCGGAGCTGGGGCTGACGCTGCCGGACGTGGTCCCGCCGCTGGCGGCCTACCAGCCCGCGGTGATCTCCGGGCGGTACGTCTTCACCTCGGGTCAGCTCCCCATGGTCGGGGGCAAGCTCGCGCTGACCGGCAAGGTCGGCGCCGAGGTCACCGCCGACGAGGCGAAGGACCTGGCCCGTACCTGCGCGCTCAACGCGCTGGCCGCCGTCCGTTCGGTCATCGGTGACCTCGACCGGATCGCCCGCGTGGTCAAGGTCGTCGGCTTCGTCGCCTCCGCCCCCGACTTCACCGGCCAGCCCGGTGTGATCAACGGCGCCAGCGAACTGCTCGGCGAGGTCCTCGGTGACAAGGGCGTGCACGCGCGCAGCGCCGTCGGCGTGGCCGTCCTCCCGCTGGACGCCCCGGTCGAGGTCGAGGTCCAGGTCGAGCTGACGGACTGAGTCCGCCGGTCCGCCGGTCCGCCGGTCCGCCGGTCCGGCGCCTGCGGGGGACGTCCCCGCGGGCGGCGGCTCTCGAACATCGCGCCGGATGGACGTAGCATCCCGCCCATGACCAGGACCGACGGACAGATGTTCCCCGCCTCGTGGCCGGACCGCATCCGGGCGCTGACGAGCGGGGAACTGGTCCCCGTCACGCCGCGGCGGGCGGCGACCGTACTGCTGCTGCGGGACACCGACGGCGGCGGACCCGCCGTCCACATGCTGCGCAGACGCGCCTCCATGGCTTTCGCCGGGGGCGCGTACGCGTATCCGGGCGGCGGCGTGGACCCGCGCGACGAGCGTCCCGTGGGGTGGGCGGGGCCGTCGCTGGAGGCGTGGGCGGCGGCGCTGGGGGCGACCGAGGCGGTCGCGCAGGCCGTGGTGTGCGCGGCGGTGCGGGAGACCTTCGAGGAGTCGGGGGTGCTGCTCGCCGGGCCCGACCCCGAGACCGTCGTCGCCGACATCACCGGCGCGGACTGGGAGGCGGACCGGGCCGGACTGGCCGGTCACCACCTGTCCTTCGCCGACTTCCTGGCCCGCCGCGAACTCGTCCTGCGCTCCGACCTGCTCGGCCCCTGGGCGCGCTGGATCACCCCGGAGTTCGAGGAGCGCCGCTACGACACCTGGTTCTTCCTCGCCACCCTCCCGGCCGGGCAGCGCACCCGGGACGTGTCGGGCGAGGCGGACCACACCGTGTGGCTGCCGCCCGCCGAGGCCGTGGCGGGCTACGACCGCGGCGAGCTGAGCATGCTGCCGCCGACCGTCACCACGCTGCGCGACCTGCTGCCGTACGCCTCCGCCGCGGACGCGCTCACCGCCGCGGGTGGCCGGGACCTCACCCCGGTCCTGGCCCGCGCCGCCCTCGACGAGCACGGCGACGTCGTCCTGACCTGGCCGGGCCACGACGAGTTCACCCGCTTCATCCCGGGCACGGCGGGCCCGCTGCCGGACGGGTCCGCCGCCCCCGACCCTGCCCCCGATCCCGACCCCGACCCCGATCCCGGCGCGGACGGAGCGGGCCGATGACCGCCGCGAAGCTGCCCGGCGACCCGCAGGCCACCATCGGCGGCCGGGCCACCGCCCGCGCCTTGTGCGTGCTGGCGCCCAACCCCTCCGCGATGACCCTGGACGGCACCAACACCTGGATCGTGGCCGAACCCGACTCACCGCTGGCCGTCGTCATCGACCCCGGCCCGCTGGACGAGGGCCACCTCGCCCATGTGGTGGAGGTCGCCGAGCGGGCGGGCAAGCGCGTCGCCCTCACCCTGCTCACCCACGGCCACCCCGACCACGCGGAGGGCGCGGCCCGCTTCGCCGAGCTGACCGGCACCCGCGTACGGGCCCTGGACCCGGCGCTGCGGCTCGGCGACGAGGGGCTGGCCGCGGGCGACACCGTCACCACCGGCGGCCTGGAACTCCAGGTCGTCTCCACACCCGGCCACACCGCCGACTCGCTCTCCTTCCACCTCCCGGCCGACGGCGCCGTCCTCACCGGCGACACCGTGCTGGGCCGCGGCACCACCGTGGTCGCGCACCCCGACGGGCGGCTCGGCGACTACCTGGACTCGCTGCGGCGGCTCCAGGCCCTGACGGTCGACGGCGGGGTGGACACGGTGCTGCCCGGACACGGCCCGGTGCTCACCGACGCCCGCGGCGCCGTCGAGTACTACCTCGCCCACCGCGCGCACCGGCTCGCCCAGGTCGAGACCGCCGTCGAGTCGGGGCTGCGCGGCGCCGCCGACGTCGTCGCCCACGTCTACGCCGACGTCGACCGCTCCCTGTGGCCCGCCGCCGAACTCTCCGTCCGGGCCCAACTGGCCTACCTACGCGAACACGGACTCATCGATCTGCCATGACACCCACCTCTCCCGCGTCACCCGCCTCCCCTTCGCCCGGACCCGCCTTCGAGCCCTGGTCGCCCTCCTTCGTCGCTGACCCCTACCCGGCGTACGAGGCCCTGCGCGCGGCCGGCCGCGCGCACTGGTTCGAGCCGACCAGGCAGTGGCTCATCCCGCACTACGACGACGTCAACGCCCTGCTGCGCGACCGCCGTCTGGGCCGCACCTACCTGCACCGCTTCACCCACGAGGAGTTCGGCCGCCAGGCACCGCCCGCCGAGCACGAGCCGTTCACCACGCTCAACGGCAACGGGATGCTGGACCTCGAAGCCCCCGTGCACTCCCGTATCCGCCGCTTGGTCGCCAAGGCGTTCACCCCGCGCACGGTGGAGAATCTGGCCCCCACCGTCGAGCGCCTGGCCGCCGAACTCATCACCTCCCTGCACGCCGACGGCGGCGGCGACCTGCTCTCCCGGGTCGCCGAGCCCCTGCCGGTCGCGGTCATCGCCGAGATGCTGGGCATACCGGCCGCGGACCGCGGTCTGCTGCGGCCCTGGTCGGCGGCGATCACCGGGATGTACGAGCTGAACCCCACCGAGGAGAGCGCCCGCCGCGCGGTCGCCGCCAGCGAGGAGTTCTCCGCGTATCTGCACGAACTCATCGCCGCCCGGCGCACCGACCCCGGTGAGGACCTCATCAGCGCGCTGATCGCGGCCCGCGAGGACGGGGACGTGCTCAGCGAGCAGGAGATGATCTCCACCATCGTGCTGCTGCTGAACGCGGGCCACGAGGCCACGGTCAACACCACCACCATCGGCTGGCTCACCCTCTTCCGGCACCCCGAGCAGCTCCGGCTCCTCTACGACGCCCCCGACCGGCTGCGGGACGGCGTGGACGAGATGCTGCGCTACGACACCCCCTTGCAGTTGTTCGAACGCTGGGTGCTGGACGACATCGAGGTCGGCGGCACGGTCATCCCGCGCGGCTCCGAGGTCGCCCTGCTCTTCGGCTCCGCCAACCGCGACCCGGCCCGCTTCACCGACCCCGACCGCTTCGACGTCACCCGCCCCGCCGCCGACAACCGGCACGTCAGCTTCGGCGCGGGCATCCACTACTGCCTCGGCGCCCCGCTGGCCCGCCTCGAACTCGGCGCGTCCTTCGGCACCTTCCTGCGCCAGGCACCCGGCCTGCGGCTGGTCGCCGAGCCCGCCTGGAGCCCCGGCTATGTGATCCGCGGACCGGAGGAGCTGCTGGTCACCTGGTGACGGCGCAGAACGGTGCCTGGCACCGTGGGGCGGACGCGCGCAGGACCGTACGGCGGGCCCGCTGCACGGCCCCGCCGGGATCGCCGCGGGGTCAGCCGGTGACGAGGTCGCGGCGGCGCAGCCCGGCCAGGCCGGCCGCGAGGGTCCCGGCGGCCACGAGTATCAGCCAGGCGTACGGCGTCGCGGTGATCTCGCCGCCGGGCAGCTTCGGCACGTGGGTGAACGGCGACAGGTCGAGCAGCGGCTGCGGCAGCCGCAGCACCGGGCCGAGCTGACCCATCATCACGAAGAGTCCGAGCAGGCCCCAGGCGGCCGTGGACGCCCTCGGCAGCAGGCCGAACAGCAGGGTGCCGAGCCCGACCAGCACCCACACGGCGGGCGCCTGCGCGACGGCCGCCCCGATCAGCCGGGGGACCTGTCCGCCGATGTCGTCCACGGCGCCGCCGTAGGCCAGGCCCATCAGCAGGCCGCCGGTGGCCAGCAGGACGACGGTGCCGAGCAGCGCGTGGACGAGGTGGCTCGCGGCCCAGCGCACCCTGCCGACCGACTGGGCGAGCACGGCCTCCGCGCCCTGCCCGGTCTCCTCGGTGCGCAGCCGCAGCACGCTCTGCACGGCGAAGACGGCGGCCATGATGCCGAGCAGGCCCATCGAGGTGGACAGGAACGCGTCGGTCAGGCCCTGGTGGCCGCCCATCCGCTGGAAGATGTCGTCCACCTGGCCGTTGCCGCCGATCAGGTCCCCGACGGAGTCGGTGACCGAGCCGTAGACCCCGCCCGCGACCGCCAGGCCCGCGGCCCACGCGTACAGGGTGCCGCGCTGCAACCGCCAGGCCAGGGCGAGGGGGCCGTTCAGCGAGGGGGCCGCCCGCGCGGGGCCCGGACGGGCGGGCAGCAGACCGGCCCCGGTGTCCCGCCGGGCGACCAGCGCGTATGCGGCGCCGCAGGTCAGTACGGCGAAGGCGGCGGCGGGCAGCAGGACCCACCACGCCTCGTCGGCGTACGGATGGAGGTGTTCGAGCCAGCCCAGCGGCGAGATCCACACCAAGGGCGAGGAGGAGTCGCTGGTCGCGGCGTCCCCGGCGGCGCGCAGCAGGAAGGCGGCGCCGAGCACGGCTCCCGCCAGGCCCTTGGCGAGCCGCGCGGTCTCGGTGAGCTGGGCGGTCACTGCGGCGACCCCGGCGAACATCATGCCGCCGATCGCGAGGGCGAGGGCGAGCGCGGCCGAGCCCGTCAGGCTCTGGCCGAGCACGGTCATGCCGCACAGGACGACCAGGGCGATGGCGACGTCGGCGGTCGCGGCGGCCGAGAGGGCGGCGGTGAGCGGAGCCCGGCGGTCGACCATGGTCGCGCCGAGCATTTCCTGGCGGCCGGTCTCCTCTTCCTCACGGGTGTGCCGGACGACGATCAGCATGCTCATCAGCCCGGTGAGGGACGCGCCGAGCACGCCCATCCGCCAGCCGGTGAGCGCGCCGATCGTGTCCCAGTCGTAGAGGGGTCCGAAGAGCGCGCGCAGCGGCGCGCTGGCGTTGGTGCTGCGCGCGAGGTCCGCGCGGTCGGCCTGGCCGCCGTAGAGCGTGCGGAAGGAGGCGGCGGTGCCGACGACGGACGCGGCCAGCACGTACAGCCAGGCCGGGATCATCAGCCGGTCGCGGCGCAGGGCCAGTTGGGTGAGGGCGCCGGTGCCCGCGAAGCCGCTCATCGGGGCGTCGCCTTGCGGGTACCGAGTGCGGGCGCCGTACCGGGTGCGGACGGCGTACCGGGTGCGGACGGCGTACCGGTCGCGGACGGCCTGTCGGGTTCCGACGGCGTATCGGCCGGGCCCTCCGCCGCCGCTGTGCGACCGTCGGCGTCCGGGTCCTCGTAGTGCCTGCGGAACAGCTCCTCCAGGGTGGGCGGGCGGCTGGTGAGGCTGCGGACGCCGGTGTCGGCGAGGGCGCGCAGCAGGGCGTCGAGCTTGCCGGTGTCGGCCTGGAGGGTGACGTGGTGCCCGCTGACGTCCACGTCGTGCACGCCGGGCAGTTCGTCGAGGCCGCGCGGTGGGGCGGCCAGCTCCGCGGTGACGCTGGTGCGGGTCAGATGGCGCAGCTCGCCGAGGGCGCCGGTCTCCACGGTGCGGCCCTGGCGGATGATGCTGACCCGGTCGCAGAGCGCCTCGACCTCGCTGAGGATGTGGCTGGACAGCAGCACGGTCGCCCCGCGGTCCCTGGCCTGCTCCACGCAGCCCTGGAAGACCTCTTCCATCAGCGGGTCGAGTCCCGAGGTCGGCTCGTCCAGGATCAGCAGGTCGGCGTCCGAGGCGAAGGCGGCGACCAAGGCGACCTTCTGCCGGTTGCCCTTGGAGTACGCGCCGCCCTTCTTCGTCGGATCCAGCTCGAACCGGTCGAGCAGTTCCTGTTTCCGGCTCGCGGCACCGCCGTCGCCGGTCTCCCCGCGCCGGCGCAGCCCGCCGCGCCCGCGTCGCCCGCCACGGACAGCGCCGCCCCCGCCCCCGCCGCGCAGTCTGCCGAAGAGGTCGATGATCTCGCCGCCGCTGAGATTGGGCCACAGCGTGACGTCGCCGGGCACGTAGGCGATCCGCCGGTGCAGGGCCACCGCGTCCCGCCACGGGTCGCCGCCGAGCAGCCGGGCCTCGCCGCCGTCGGCTCTGATCAGGCCGAGCAGGACGCGGATCGTGGTGGACTTCCCCGCCCCGTTGGGACCCAGGAAGCCGTGCACCTCGCCGGTGCGGACGGACAGGTCGAGTCCGTCGAGTGCGTGTGTGCGGCCGAAGGTCTTGCGGAGCCCGGCCACCGTGATTGCGTCCGTCATGTTTCTGAAGCTACAGTACATTCAGAAATTTGTGAAGATGACGAAGAGGATAAACTTCACTCAGCGTGACCCGGTCGGATCGGACGAGGGAGGCGGCGGCCATGGCGGACCCGCGGGACGACGAGGAATCTGCGGAAGGCCCGGCGGAAGGCCCGGCGGAAGGCTTCGCCGAAGCACCTGCGGAGGAGCCCGCGCAGGTGCTGACCTTCATCGAGCGCTTCGCCGCCGAGATGGTCGAGGCCGGAATGCAGCGGATGGCCGCCCGGGTCTTCTCCGCGCTGCTCGTGTCCGAGAACGGCGCGCTCAGCTCCGCCGAGCTGAGCGAAAGGCTCCAGGTCAGCCCGGCCGCGGTCTCCGGCGCCGTGCGCTACCTCGCCCAGGTCGGCATGGTGCACCGCGAGCGCGACCCCGGCTCGCGCCGCGAGCTGTACCGGGTGCACCACGACCAGTGGTACGAGACGTTCACCAGCCGCAGCGGCGTGCTCGCCCGCTGGGAGAACACCTTGCGCACCGGAATAGACACCGTCGGCGAGGAGACGGACGCCGGTCAGCGGCTCGCCGAGACCGCCGCCTTCTTCGAGTTCCTGCAAGGGGAGCTCGGCGGGATGATGGACCGCTGGCGGGAGCACAAGGCCACGATGTGACGCGCGGCCCGCTGAAACGCTCCTGCCGCCCTCAGCGCGGCACCGTCAGCCGCCACGCCGACCGCTCCACCGTCCACGTACGGCTGCGCACCGGCCCGGTGACGGCGGAATCCGCGCGGTAGCGGAAGTCCCGGCCCGAGACGGTGATGGTCCGCGCCTGCGCGCGTACGTGCTCCGCGCCCTCCGTACGGCGGACGAACACCTCCGCCACGCCCGACGGCGAGGTGCGGACCGAGATCTCCTGCACCGGCTGGTCCAGATCGGCCAGCAGTACGCCGTCGGCCTCCACGCGCAGCCGTTGCCGCGGCTGCTGGCCGTTGACCGGGATCGGCGCGGTGAGGGTGCGGACCAGGGAGCGGGCGGTCTTCTCGACCGGCGTCCACCAGTGCGCGGCGGTCTGCGAGACCGGGGTGCCGCACGGGATGCTCAGCGTGCCCAGCACGATCCCGCCGCTCTCGTCGACCAGCAGGTCGAGCTCCCGCTCGACGCCGTCGAGCACCGCCCGCGCCGCCGCGAGCACCTGGCCAGGCACACCGAGGCCGCGGGCCAGCGCGGACCGCGGCCCGATCGGCACCAGCGCGACCGGCGCCTCCCCGAGCGTGCGGTCGCGGTGCAGCGCGCGCACCATCCGCAGCAGCGCCGCGTCGTCGCCGAGCACCACAGGGTGACGGCGACCGCGGTGCGCCAGCGCGCGCTCCGCCTCCTCCGCGGAATCCGGGACGCAAACTTTTACGGAGGACGCGCCCCCGCACAGGACATCTTTGGCGATCCGCACGGATTCGCCGTCGACCGCGCGTGCCGCGGGGTCGATGACCAGGAGCAGGGGGTGCCCCCGGTCGGAGTCCGGGGGAGGATGCCCAGGAGACACGGCCGACACCTTGGTCCTTCCTCAGGTAAAATCTCGGTGCAAGAGCCCCTTGCGCCTTTGCGTCAGGGGCTTCGTCTATTCCGGGGCAGGTTCGACGGCTCTCTGCACGTTGGACATGCCCCGCCCGGAAGGGGTGTACGCCTGTGCCCGCACTTGTGCTGCTCGGTGCTCAGTGGGGTGACGAGGGCAAGGGGAAGGCCACCGACCTGCTCGGTGGCTCCGTGGACTATGTGGTGCGATACCAGGGCGGCAACAACGCCGGCCACACGGTCGTCGTCGGCGACCAGAAGTACGCACTGCATCTCCTCCCCTCCGGAATCCTGTCACCGGGGTGCACCCCGGTCATCGGGAACGGCGTCGTCGTCGACCCGGCGGTCCTGCTCTCCGAGCTGAGCGGGCTGAACGAGCGCGGTGTCGACACGTCCAAGCTCCTGATCAGCGGTAACGCGCACCTGATCACGCCGTATCACCAGACCATCGACAAGGTGACGGAGCGGTTCCTCGGCAACCGCAAGATCGGCACCACAGGGCGCGGCATCGGCCCGGCCTACGCCGACAAGATCAACCGGGTGGGCATCCGCATCCAGGACCTGTTCGACGAATCGATCCTCCACCAGAAGGTCGACGCGGCGCTCAGCGAGAAGAACCAGGTCCTGGTCAAGCTCTTCAACCGGCGCGCGATCAGCACCGACCAGGTCGTCGAGGAGTACCTCGGCTACGCGGAGCAGATCAGGAGCTACGTCGCCGACACGACCCTGATCCTCAACAACGCGCTCGACGAGGGCAAGGTCGTCCTGATGGAGGGCGGCCAGGGCACGCTCCTCGACGTCGACCACGGCACATACCCCTTCGTCACCTCGTCCAACCCGACGTCCGGCGGCGCCTGCACCGGCAGCGGTATCGGCCCGACGAAGATCAGCCGGGTGATCGGCATCCTCAAGGCCTACACAACGCGTGTGGGCTCAGGACCGTTCCCCACCGAGCTGTTCGACGCGGACGGCGAGCGACTGCGCACGGTCGGCCACGAGTTCGGCGTCACCACCGGGCGCAACCGGCGCTGCGGCTGGTTCGACGCGGTCATCGCCCGTTACGCGACCCGGGTCAACGGCCTCACCGACTTCTTCCTCACCAAGCTGGACATCCTCACCGGCTGGGAGCAGATCCCGGTCTGCGTCGCCTACGAGATCGACGGCCGCCGGGTCGAGGAACTGCCCTACAGCCAGTCCGACTTCCACCACGCCAAGCCGGTCTACGAGTACCTGCCCGGCTGGACGGAGGACATCAGCAAGGCCAAGTCGCTCTCCGACCTGCCGAAGAACGCGCAGGCATATGTGAAGGCGCTGGAGGAGATGTCGGGCGCTCCGATCTCCGCGATCGGCGTCGGCCCCGGCCGTACCGAGACGATCGAGATCAACTCGTTCCTCTAGAACGGCCCCAGACCGCAGGCCCCGGCTCCGGCTCCATAGGTAAGCCCCGCTCACCCAGGTGAGCGGGGCTTACCTGGGTCCGGACGCGGTCAGTTGTCGACCTTGGCGTACGTCAGCGGCGCCTTGCTCGTGTCGAGGTTGTCGCGGCGCAGATGTGTGTCGTCCACCAGGGTGAGCGTGGTGCCGTCGCCGGGGCTGCACGAGGACGCGGGCGTCCCCGTCACCACCTGCGACGGGCTCAACTCGACCGGGGGGCCGACCGACACGACGTGCATGGACCAGAAGCAGGCGTAGGAGGCGCTGTCGCCCGACAGCTCCACGGAGCCGTCCGCCTTCACCGTCAGCGTCCGGGTGTTGTCGCCCGCGTCGGCACTGGTGAAGGAGGTCCGCCAGGTGCCGACCATGCCGCTGGGCACCGCCGCGTTCGCGGGGTCCGCCTGACCCGGCGACGTCTGCGCGGGACCCGATGTCGGCGGGGACGTCGGACCGGTGGGTGTGCTCACTCCGGGGTCCGGATTCGCCTTGTTCTTCGTGTCCCCCTGGCTCGCGATGTACGCCGTCACGCCGCCCGCGACGACCACCAGGGCGACGATCGCCGCGATCAGCGGCCCGCGCCGCGTCTTGCGCGGCCCGCCCGCGTCCGACCCCGCCGGCTGCGGCTGCGGTCGCGTGTACGTCGGCGGGGGCGGCGTCGGACCGGACGGCATCGGACCGGTCTGCGTAGGACCGGTCTGCGGCGCGTACGAGCCGTAGGTCGGTGAGTACGCGGTCGGCGGCGGTTGCCTGACCGGGGTCGCTCCGTCGGTGCTCGCGCCGGTGCCCGAGAGGTGGCCGGGGTCCGCCCGTGTCGGCGTGGGGGCGCCCGGTCCGCCCGCGGCCACGACCCCCACGTCCAGCTCTGTCGGCGTGGGGGACTCCGCCGCCGCCTCCACCTCCAGCAGCCGCACCGCGCGCCGTCCGAGCTGCGCCACGATCGCGCCGGACAGCCACGGCTCGGCGCTCGAGTCCTGCGCCGCGCTGTCGTCGCTCCCGCCGTCCGCCTCGCCCAGCCGCTCCAGCACCTGCGTCAGCGTGGGCCGCTCCTCAGGCTCCTTCACCAGGCAGGCGGCCACCAACTCGCGCAGCCCGTCGGGCACTTTGACCAGGTCGGGCGGCTCCTGCACGATGCGGAACATCTGGGCGTGCACACCGCTGGCCGCCGCGCCGAACGGCTGGAGACCGGTCGACGCGTAGGCCAGCACCGAGCCCAGGCAGAAGATGTCGCAGGCGGGCGTCACCCGGTCGCCGCGCACCTGCTCGGGCGACATGAAACCGGGGGAGCCCACCATGGCGCCGGTATAGGTGAGCGAGCCGCCGTCGACGACCGTCTCCAGGGCGCGCGCGATCCCGAAGTCGATCACCCGGGGGCCGTCGATGGTGATCATCACGTTCGAGGGTTTGAGATCGCGGTGCACCAGACCGGCGGCGTGGATGTCGCGCAGCGCGTGCGCGAGCCCGGAGGCGAGCACCCGCACCGAACGCTCCGGCAGCGGACCGTACTCCTTGATCACCTGGCTGAGCGACGGCCCCGCCACATAACCGGTCGCCACCCACGGGACCTCGGCCTCGGTGTCGGCGTCCAGCACCGGCGCGGTCCACTTGCCGCCCACCCGGCGCGCGGCCTGCACCTCACGGCGGAAACGGGTGCGGAACTCCTCCTGGGACGCCAGTTCGTCGCGGACCAGCTTCACCGCCACCGTACGGCCGCGCTCGGAACGCGCCAGGTAGACAATGCCCATCCCGCCGACCCCCAGCCTGCCCAGGAGGCGGTACGCGCCGATCCACCGCGGATCGCCGGACCTCAGCTCGTCCATCGTCGCTCTTCCCCGTCCCGCTCCGCACTGTGCGGCTCCGTCCCGGCACCGCGCCGCCGCCCACCCGTACGGCGAAGAATAAGCGTATGAACGCCAGGGGGTCAGAGGTGTCCCCCGTTCCGCTCGCCGCGCATACGCGTACGGGCTTCGCATATCGTGTGCGGCAGTCACCCGCGCGTACGAACGTACGAATCACCGGAGTACGTGGGCGCGCGCGACGCACAAGGACGACAAAGGAGACGGCATGCCGGACGGCGGCGGCGTATCGCCTGTGCGGCGCAGCAGTCTGCGCCAGCAGATCGCCGACGCCCTGCGCGACGAGGTGCTGACCGGACGGCTCCAGGCCGGCCGCCACTTCACCGTCAAGGAGATCGCCGAGCTGTACGGCGTCTCCGCGACCCCCGTCCGCGAGGCCCTGGTCGACCTCGCCGCGCAGGGACTGCTCGAAGTCGAGCAGCACCGCGGCTTCCAGGTCCGCCGATTCACCGCGCAGGACTTCCACACCCTCACCGAAGCGCGGCTCTTCGTCGTCGAGGCGTCCTTCCGGCGGATGGCCGAGGTCGGTATGGGTGACGTGCCGCCCGACGCCATCGCGTCCGTACGGCGCCGCGCCGAAGCCGCCGCCCGCGCCGCCCGCTCCGGTGTCCTCGACATCCTCATCGGCTGCGACCTGCGCTTCTGGCGCGAGCTGACCGCCCTCGGCGGCAACCCGCACATCTGCGAATTCCTCGACCGCATGCGCACCCAGACCTGGATCTACGCCGTCCCCCACCTGCGCGCCCTGCACGACACCGCCGGGGTCTGCTGGTCCGACCACGTCGCGCTCGTGGACGCCGTCGCCGCCCGAGACACCGCGACCGCCCGGCAGCTCACCCTGGAGCACAGCGACCACACCGGCGCCCTCATCGAAAAGCTCGTCCCCGCCCGGCCATGACGTGACCGGCGCGGGCGTTTTAGGCTGTACGCCCCCGACCGGATGGAGTGTTCGTGGCCTGCGACTTGTGGCTGGTGCCCCTCGTGGACGTGCTCTGCCACAGCCCGGAAAACCCCTTCTCCGAGGAACTCGCCCGATACGACAAGGCATTGAACGACGCAGGACAGCCGCCCGTCCCCGTCTACAACTACATGCCGGGTCTGTCGGGCGACGTCGGCCCGATCGCGTGCTTCGACTACGACGCCCTGCACTTCCTGCGCCGCGCCTATCTGCTCAGCCTCCAGGGGCTCGAGGTCACTCCGGTCGACGCGCTCGGCGGCGACTACGAACAGCTCCTGGAGATGTTCGAGGCCACCGCCCAGCGGTCGCACCTGGTCTGGCACTACGACCACGCGGGCGCGTACGTCCCCCTCGACTTCCCCCAGCCCGTCGTCAACGACGAACTGCTCGAAGGCGGCGGCCCCCTCGGCTCCAGTCACGGGCTGCTGCGCGAACTCGAATTCGTCGCCCCCGTCATCGGCATCGACCCCGCCAACCCGCCGCTGCCGCCCGCGCCGCCCGAACACCACACCACCCTTGAGGAGCCGGCCGTCTCGCCGGTCGTGGGCAACGGGCCGTTCGCGCGGGAACACCATGTGTGGCTCGGCCTGCACGCGGCGGCGACGCGGAGCCTGGGCCAGGGCTCGATGATCGTCTTCAGCTAATCGCACCGGGCTGCCTCGGGAGCCGCGCCGGGTTACGCCACGAGCCGCCCCCGGCTACCTCGGGCCCTCCGGCGGCCGTTGGCGCGGCATATTGGGACGCGTGCTCGGGTGCGCCAGGCGCGGACCCGGCGACGGCTCCTGGCGGCTCGGCCACCAGGCGGCGGACTGGGTGCGCAGCGGAGCGCCGGAGGTGTGGGCGCCGAATTCGACGATCCAGTCGGACGTCTCCATCCGGACGAGATCGGCGAGGTCGTCGCAGAAGCGGCGCAGGATGGACAGACAGCGCTCGGCGGCCTCGGCGGCGGTGCCCTCGGTGGGGCCGAGAACCTCGCGGACGCTCTCGGAGGCCCAGTCGAAGCGCAGGGACTCCAGGCGGCGCTGGACGGCCTGGGCGGTGGCGACGTCGCGCATCCACCCCGAGGTGAGGCCGAAGAGGCGGTCGGTGCCGAGGCAGACACCCGCCAGGAGCAGCGCGAGATAGCCCCAGCTCGCGCTGGTGTCCGCGGTGCCGGTCAGCTCGACGAGCGGCAGGGCCGCGCCGGCGGTGCCGAAGAGCACGGCGCCCAGACGCAGGGCGCGGGCGCCGCGGCGCTTGCGGATCCGGTCGTCGAGGTACCAGTCGGCGGTGCGCAGGGCGCCCGTCTCGGCCCAGCGGTACAGCTCCGCCAGGCGCTCCGCGGGCTCGCCCCAGTCGCCGAGCGGGAACGGCAGCGCCCGCAGGTCCTCGTGCTGATGGTGCAGCGCCCGCCGCTGAGGCTCGTCCCGAGGCGCTTCCTCGGGAAACATGTCCGGCTGGCTCACTGCACGCTCCCTCGTATGGCCCCAAGGGCCCCTCGTGGACCTCATATGCGGCTTTCGGCGCCGGATGTCCGGCCCGGTGGTGAAGCTCTCTTCTTACCGCCGAACGGCTGAGCGCGGGGTAGCGATCTCCGGATATCCGCCCATACGGGCAGCGTGATCAGGTATAGGCCGATGAATGCGGTCGCTCGAAAGAGTGAGGGCGGCCCGCCGCCCCGCGGCCCACTACCCTGGTGCGCGTGAAGGTCCTTGTCATCGGCGGCGGCGCCCGCGAACACGCCCTGTGCCGCTCCCTCTCGCTCGACCCCGACGTCACCTCGCTGCACTGCGCGCCCGGCAACGCCGGAATCGGCGGGGTCGCCGAGCTGCACCAGGTCGACGCCCTCGACGGCGCGGCCGTCGCAGAACTCGCCGTCTCCCTCGGCGCCGACTTCGTGATCGTGGGGCCCGAGGCCCCGCTGGTCGCCGGGGTCGCCGACGCGGTACGGGCCAGGGGCATCGACTGCTTCGGCCCGACGGCGCGCGCCGCGGAGCTGGAGGGCTCCAAGGCGTTCGCCAAGGATGTGATGGCGGCGGCCGGGGTGCCGACCGCGCGCAGTTACGTCTGTACGACGGCCGACGAGGTCGACGTGGCGCTCGACGCCTTCGGCGCGCCCTATGTCGTCAAGGACGACGGGCTCGCGGCGGGCAAGGGCGTGGTCGTCACCGGCGACCTGGCCACCGCCCGCGCGCACGCGCTGAGCTGCGACCGGGTGGTCATCGAGGAGTTCCTCGACGGCCCCGAGGTGTCGCTGTTCGCGGTCACCGACGGCGAGACGGTCGTACCGCTCCAGCCCGCGCAGGACTTCAAGCGGGCGCTGGACGACGACGAGGGCCCCAACACCGGCGGTATGGGCGCCTATTCGCCGCTGCCGTGGGCCGACCCCAAGCTGGTCGACGAGGTCGAGCGGACCGTGCTCCAGCCGACCGTGGACGAATTGCGCCGCCGCGGCACGCCCTTCGCCGGCCTGCTCTACGCCGGTCTCGCCATCACCTCGCGCGGTGTGCGGGTCATCGAGTTCAACGCGCGCTTCGGCGACCCCGAGACACAGGTCGTACTCGCCCGGCTCAAGACGCCGCTGGCCGGACTGCTGCGGGCCGCGGCCACCGGGCAGCTCGCCGCCTTCCCGCGGCTGCGCTGGAGCGACGGCGCCGCGGTGACCGTGGTCATCGCCTCGTACAACTACCCCGACACCCCGCGCACCGGCGACCCGATCTCCGGGCTCGCGGACGTCGCGGAGAAGGACGAGCACGCGTACGTACTGCACGCGGGCACCCGGGAGGACGACGGGCGGATCGTCAGCGCAGGCGGCCGGGTGCTGTCGGTCACCGCGACCGGTTCCGACCTCGCCAAGGCCCGTGACCGGGCCTATCGCGCGGTCGACCGGATCGGTCTCGACGGTGGACACCACCGTACGGACATCGCCGCGAAAGCGGCCGGTCTCTGACCAAAGCCACTCCAAGGAGTGATGACTCGGCCATAAGGCTGACTCCTTCCCGGCGCCGAACTATGGTGCCCCGAAAGCGCACTGCGGGACATTGCGGCAATCAGCCGTACGGCCATTGCGATGTCCGTGGGCGGTGCGACAGTGGGGGGAGGCCGCCATCGGGGCGGTCACCACAGCGCAGGGGGTGAGTCGCCGATGGCCGGAGAAGCAGGTGAGGCGGTCGCGCGCTCCCGTGCCCTGGCGGTGCTGCGGGTCCGGGGCGCCGCGCTCGGCGCGGCCCTGCTGCCCGCCGCCGTCGCCGTCGTCCTGCACGCGGGCGGCGCGACCGGCCGGATCGGCTCGCGCTGGGACGGTGTGCGCTGGGGGATGACCGGTGGCGCGCTGGTGGTGCTGCTGGTCGCGGCGGCCGTCGCGGCGGTGATCGTCCGGGCCAGGCCCGCGGTCAGTCCCGCGGTGCCGGTGGCCGAGAGCGCCGCGCCCGACCTCTACCGGATGGTCCGCGACCTGGCGGAGCGGATGGAGGTGCCCGCGCCGTCGGCGATAGAGCTGACGCCGGACTGCGACAGCTGGCTGGAGGAGCGCAGGGCCGACCGGCCCGCGGGCCGCAAGGCCAGGAAAGCCAGGAAAGCCATGAAGGCCGCCGGGGAAGAGGGCGGGCGGACCGCGCCCGTGCTGGTGATCGGCTCGCCCTTCATGTGGTGGATGCGGATCGCGGAGCTGCGCGCGCTGCTCGCGCCCGTGGTGGCGGGCACAGGACCCGCCGCCGATCCGGAGATAGCGGCCGCCCGGCGCTTCGTGCGCGGTCTTGACGCGGCGGCCGCAGTCGCCGCGCACGGCCGCGAGGGCAATGTGCTGCTGCGACCGGTGTTCGGCGTCCTCGGCTGGACGGTCCGGCTGCTGCTGAACGGCTGTGGCGTCCATGTCGCCGAGATGGAGCGGGGCGTCGCCGCCTCCGCCTCCGAGCGCGCGCAGGCCGTCGACTACGGGCTGCGGATCGTTGCCCAGGAACAGGTGGGCCTGGCCTACGCGGGCTGGGACCGGCTGCTCACCCGTGTTGCGCTGCCCGCCTGGCGGATGGGCCGCTGGCCGTCCCGGCTGGACGCCGGGGTGGTCGCCGCGCTCACCGAGCTGTCCCGGCGCGACCGGCTCGCCGACGGCTTCGAGACCCGGCTGGGCGAACGCCCGGCCTGCGATCTCCTGGAGGAGCCCGGCGCGATGGACGAGGCCGTCTCGCTGCTGGCCGCCCGGCTCTTCCACGCGGGACCGCAGCGGCCCGGCCCCGACTGGGCGCCGGTGAGCTGGAACGGCTATCCGGACGAGGTCGTCGACCGCATCTGGCGCACCGAGGCCGCCCGGTTGATACGCGTCCTGGACGAGGTGCCGCCGCCGGAGCCCGGCATCGCCGCCGCGGCCGAGGAAGAGGACGAGGGACCTGCCGCGATCGGCGGCGGGCGCCGCAGCGGCCTGCTCCTCGGCGACCGAGCCATGACCGGGCCGACCGCCGCAGCCCGCACCTCGGCGGCGGAACGGGCCGCCGCCGCGCTCGCCGACGAACCGGGCCGCGCCACCCTCACCCGCGTCATCGACCGGCTCTCCCGCGGCGGCAGCGAGGAGCTGGCCGCCAGGATCGGCGCGCTCGCCGCCCGCGACGAGGCGGCCCGGCACGCCGCGACGGCCAAGAACGCCAAGGACACGGGCGGCGGAAACAGGGGTGGAAACGGCGGCGGAAACGGGGGCGGAATCGGCGGCGGTACGGAGGAAACCCCCGTGCCCGTCTCCCCGCTGCTGCCGCCCCGCACCGGCCGTGAGCTGCTGACCGACCACGTCACCGCCGTCGTCTGCTGCGCCGCCGTGGACACCGCGGGCGCCGACGCGGGACTGGACTGGCTGGACGGCCCCACGCTGCTCGTCGGCGGCGCCCGCCGGGCCGATCTGACCTGGCCGGTGCTCCGTCTGGTCGAGAACGGCGACGCGGCACCGCTGCGCTCCTGGCTCAGGGCCGTCGGCGTCCGCCCCGACAAGCCGATCCGGCTGGTGTGATGAACCGACTGACGCGCCGTCATGATCCACCGTCATGATCCACCGGCGTGACGCGCCGTCATGGTCAACCGGTGTGACAAGCGCCACGTCGGCCCCGCGCGAGCGCCGCGCGGGGGCGGTGCGTTTCGGCCATGACCGCACAGCGCCCGGCACCACTTCGCACACCGCCGCACAGCACGCCACACGGCGCGGAACCCGCCCGGCTTCTGGCCCGTACCGCCCGCTTCCGACCGCTCGGAGCGCGCGACGCGACTGCTTGACCTCGGTCATGTGACGTTCACCACACGCCGGTTGACCGAATCTGCTTCACTCGTCGCCCGATCCGTTCCGATAATTCACCACGAACGGTAACCGGTGCGGTGCTTTCTGTGATGTGCTGGGTGAGTGCGCCGCACTATTGCACCGCACGGGTGAACCACGGGTGGAGCGGGGAACCGCGGGAGAGAGCGCGGCCGGGGATCGGTGAGGGAGGGGCTTCGATGAGTACGGACCAGATCCGGCGGTGGGAGTCCGGAGCGCATGCCCACGGGGTCTCCGACCCCTTCGGCCAGGGCCCGCTGCCCTGGCTGCGCGGCGCCTCCCAGTACCTGGACGACGACGGCCAGGTCGTCCCCTGGTACGTCGACCTGGCCGTGAGCAGCGGCGACGCCGCGCACCGCCCGCGCTTCCCCGGACCGCGTACCGCCGACGACGTACGCCGTCAGATCAAGGGCTTCGCCTCCGCGGGGTCCGTCGTGCCCGGCGAGGCCATCGACTTCCGGATCACCGTGGACCCGCCGCAGGAGTTCACGGTCGACGTCTACCGGATCGGCCACTACGGCGGCGACGGCGCCGCGAAGATGTCCGCGAGCCCCCGGCTGTCCGGCATCGTCCAGCCCGCGCCGCTGGCCGCCGGAAGGACGGTTTCCTGCCACCACTGGTGGCAGTCCTGGCGGTTGCAGATCCCCACGTACTGGAACACCGGCGCGTATGTGGCCGTCCTCACCACCGCCGACGGCTACCGCAGCCACGTCCCCTTCACCGTCCGCGCCACCCACGAGGCGGACCTGCTCCTGCTGATGCCCGACGTGACATGGCAGGCGTACAACCTCTACCCCGAGGACGGCAGGACCGGCGCCAGCCTGTACCACGCGTGGGACGAGAAGGGGCGGCTCCTCGGCGAGGAACAGGCCGCCGCCACCGTCTCCTTCGACCGCCCCTACGCGGGCGCCGGCCTCCCGCTGCACATCGGCCACGCCTACGACTTCGTACGCTTCGCCGAGCGCTACGGCTACGACCTCGCGTACGCCGACGCCCGCGACCTGCACGCGGGCCGTATCGACCCCACCCGCTACCGCGGCCTGGTCTTCCCCGGCCACGACGAGTACTGGTCCAAGCCGATGCGCCGGGCCGCCGAGACCGCGCGTGACGCGGGCACCTCGCTGGTCTTCCTGTCGGCCAACACCATGTACTGGCAGGTCGAGTTGGCCGCCTCGCCCGCCGGAGACGCGGACCGGCTGCTGAGCTGCCGCAAGCGCCGCGGCGACAACAAGGGCCGCACCGCGCTCTGGCGCGACCTGGGCGAGCCCGAACAGCTCGTGCTCGGCGTGCAGTACGCGGGCCGCGTCCCGCAGCCGTCGCCGCTCGTCGTCCGCAACGCCGAGCACTGGCTGTGGGAGGCCACCGGCGCCACCGAGGGCGACGAGATCGACGGCCTGGTCGCGGGCGAGGCCGACCGCTACTACCCGCGCGCCCCGCTGCCCGAGAGCGTCGAGCGCATCCTGCTGGCCCACTCGCCGTACGAGTCGACCGACGGCCGCCGCTGCCACCAGGAGACCTCGCTCCACCAGGCCCCCAGCGGCGCGTACGTCTTCGCCTCCGGCACCTTCGCCTGGTCCCCGGCGCTCGACCGCCCCGGCCATGTCGACCCGCGCGTCCAGCGCGCCACCGCCAACCTCCTCGACCGGATCTGCAAGCACGACTGAGGGCCCGACAAGGGCCCTTCCGGCCCACCCCCGCGCACCCCACGTGTCCCGATAAGCGAGAATCGGGAGCTGAACCGCCGAGTGGGGAGGACGACCCGTGTCCGGATTCGTCGAGAAACCCGAGCCTGTCCAGGTGCCGGGACTGGTACATCTGCACACCGGCAAGGTGCGCGATCTGTACCAGAACGCGCAGGGCGACCTGGTGATGGTCGCCAGCGACCGCACCTCCGTCTACGACTGGGTGCTGCCCACCGAGATCCCCGACAAGGGCCGGATCCTCACGCAGCTCTCGCTGTGGTGGTTCGACCTGCTCGCCGACATCGTGCCCCACCACGTGATCTCCACCGAGCTGCCCGAGGGCGCCCCCGCGCAGTGGGCGGGCCGCACCATGGTGTGCCGTTCGCTGCGCATGGTGCCGGTCGAGTGCGTCGCACGCGGCTATCTGACCGGCTCAGGGCTGGTCGAGTACAACCGCGACCGTACGGTGTGCGGCCTCGCGCTCCCCGAGGGCCTGGTGGACGGCTCCGAGCTGCCCGCGCCGATCTTCACCCCCGCCACCAAGGCCGAGGTCGGCGAGCACGACGAGAACGTGTCGTACGAGGAGGTCGCCCGCGAGGTCGGCGCGGAGACCGCGACGCAGCTCCGGCAGACCACGCTGGCCGTCTACGGCAGGGCCCGCGACATCGCGCGCGAGCGGGGCATCATCCTGGCCGACACGAAGTTCGAGTTCGGTTACGACGAACAGGGCACGCTGGTCATCGCCGACGAGGTGCTGACCCCCGACTCGTCCCGCTTCTGGCCGGCCGACCTGTGGGAGCCGGGCCACGCGCAGCCGTCCTTCGACAAGCAGTTCGTCCGGGACCACCTGACCGACCCGGCGCTGGGCTGGGACCGCAACGGCGAGGAGCCGCCGCCCGGCCTGCCCGCCGAGGTCGTCGAGCAGTCCCGCGCCCGCTACGTGGAGGCGTACGAGCGCCTCACCGGCACCGCCTGGGCGTGACGGGCCGGGCGGACGCCTGGGTACGACGAAGGCCCCGGTCGTGGTGACCGGGGCCTTCGCAATGCTGGAGCGGACGACGAGATTCGAACTCGCGACCCTCACCTTGGCAAGGTGATGCTCTACCAACTGAGCTACGTCCGCGGGTCGTGCGGACACTGTACCCGATCGGACGCGGCCATTAGAAACCGATATATCCCGCCGCCCCGTGACGCGCCGGGCGGTCACCCGGGTACGACGAAGGCCCCGGTCGTGGTGACCGGGGCCTTCGTAACGCTGGAGCGGACGACGAGATTCGAACTCGCGACCCTCACCTTGGCAAGGTGATGCTCTACCAACTGAGCCACGTCCGCATTGCTGCGGCCACTCTACCCGATCCATAGGACCGGCCGGAGTGACCAGAGCGGGCGACAGGAATTGCACACTGCCCCTCCCCCCTGGAAGGGGGGCGCTCTGCTACTGAGCTACACCCGCGTGACCTCCGCTGACCTGGCCTTTTCGGCCCTGCCCTCGGCGTGCTCCACACACTAGCGGAAGGGTGGGGGTGGCTGTCCAGTCGGCACCACCGCCCCCGCCCGTTCGCCCGGCGGTTGTCAGTGAGTTGTCGCGGAACCGTCAACTGGCCTTGTTGAACGCCTCGTAGACCTTCTTGGGGATCCGCCCGCGGGCCGGGACCTCGAACCCGTTCGACTGCGCCCAGGCGCGGACGGTGGCCGGGGTCGGGGCGATCGGCGTGCGCTTGTAGGCGCGGCCCGAAAGGGTGCGGCGGCGGCCGGCCTCCACGTAAGGGGCCAGGTCATTGCGCAGCTTGTCCGCGTTCTGGGACGAGAGGTCGATCTCGTACCACTGACCGTCGACGCCGAATGCGATGGTTTCCGCCGCTTCTCCGCCGTCCAGGTCGTCGGCGAGGGTGACCAGTACGCGTTGCGCCATAGGGATGTGGTCCTTTCGTACGCCATCGGCCTTGCCGGGGCCCGGCGATCGCACGCGGCCCGTGTGTCGTGGCGGTCGCGAGCGGGAACGGTCGCGATCGGACGCCGGGCCGCGGTGTCACGGGTGGGCCGACAAGTCGAGTGTCGACAAGTTTTCATTTGTACGATGCCACGAAATGGGCACCGCGTGATACATCGTGACACCTGTTAATTCCCCCGGGTGCCGCTTCGTAATCGGGACCCTATGTTTCACCTACGGGTTTCCCCAAGCATTTCGGCGGCCGATACATAAACGTGATCAGTGATCTAGGGGTGCACTAGGGGGCGTGTTCATATCTACTCGCGTAGATTCTCGCACCGGGTACGCTGAGAGAACCTCACGCACCACACCACCGGGAGTGCAAGTGGCACGCGTCGTAGTCGACGTCATGCTCAAGCCGGAGATCCTCGACCCCCAGGGCCAGGCGGTGCAGCGAGCACTGCCGCGCCTGGGCTTCGACGGGATCTCCGACGTCCGCCAGGGAAAGCGCTTTGAACTAGAGGTCGAGGGGCCGGTCGACGACGCCGCCCTCGCCCGCATTCGCGAGATGGCGGAAACCTTTCTCGCGAACACCGTGATCGAGGACTTCGCCGTAAAGGTGGAGTCGTGACTGCGCGCGTTGGCGTCGTCACATTCCCCGGCACACTCGACGACCGTGACACACAGCGCGCCGTCCGGGTCGCGGGCGCCGAAGCCGTACCGCTGTGGCACCGTGACAAGGATCTCCAGCAGGTCGACGCGGTGGTTCTGCCGGGCGGCTTCTCGTACGGCGACTATCTGCGGGCCGGCGCGATCTCGCGTTTCTCGCCGGTGATGGAAACGATCATCGAACAGGCGAAGGCCGGAATGCCGGTTCTCGGCATCTGCAATGGGTTCCAGGTGCTCACCGAGTCGCATCTGCTGCCAGGCGCGATGCTGCGCAACGACCACCTCCACTTCGTCTGCCGCGACCAGAAGCTGCGGGTCGAGACCAGCGCCACCGCCTGGACGTCGCAGTACGCGGACGGCCAGGAGATCTCCATCCCGCTGAAGAACATCGACGGCCGCTACACCGCCGCCGAGCGCGTGCTGGACGAACTGGAAGCCGAGGGCCGGGTGGTCTTCCGTTATCTGGACGGCAATCCGAACGGGTCGCTCCGCGACATCGCGGGCATCAGCAATGCCGCGGGCAATGTCGTCGGCCTCATGCCGCACCCCGAGCACGCCGTCGAGCCGCTGATCGGCACCGGCCGCACAGACGGCCTCGGATTCTTCACCTCGGTCCTGAAGAAGTTGGTCTCCGCATGACTCTCGACGCCGTCAGGCACCTCGACACCGTCACCCACGCCGCCGAGACGCCCGAGGCCGGGCAGCCGTGGAAGGAACTCGGCCTCAAGGAGGACGAGTACGCCCGGATCCGCGAGATCCTGGGCCGCCGCCCGACCGGCGCGGAACTGGCGATGTACTCGGTCATGTGGTCGGAGCACTGCTCGTACAAGTCGAGCAAGGTGCACCTGAAGCAGTTCGGCGAGAAGGCCCCGCAGACCGACGCGCTGCTCGTCGGCATCGGTGAGAACGCGGGCGTCGTGGACGTCGGCCAGGGCTACGCCGTCACCTTCAAGATCGAGTCGCACAACCACCCGTCGTACATCGAGCCCTACCAGGGCGCGGCCACCGGCGTCGGCGGCATCGTCCGCGACATCCTCGCGATGGGCGCGCGGCCGGTCGCCGTGATGGACCCGCTGCGGTTCGGCGCGGCCGACCACCCCGACACCCGGCGCGTCCTGCCCGGCATCGTCTCGGGCGTCGGCGGCTACGGCAACTGCCTCGGTCTGCCCAACATCGGCGGCGAGGTCGTCTTCGACCCCTGCTACCAGGGCAATCCGCTGGTCAACGCGCTGTGCGTCGGCGTCATGAAGCACGAGGACATCCACCTCGCGCAGGCGTCGGGCCCCGGCAACAAGGTGATCCTGTACGGCGCCAGGACCGGCGGCGACGGCATCGGCGGCGTCTCGGTGCTGGCCAGCGAGACCTTCGACGCGACCGGTCCGTCCCGTCGCCCCGCCGTCCAGGTCGGCGACCCCTTCCAGGAGAAGCTGCTCATCGAGTGCACCCTGGAGATCTTCCGCGAGCAACTGGTCGCGGGTATCCAGGACCTCGGCGGCGCGGGCCTGTCCTGCGCCACCAGCGAGCTGGCCTCGGCCGGCTCCGGCGGCATGCGCGTCGAACTGGACACCGTGCCGTTGCGCGACGCGACGCTCTCGCCCGAGGAAATCCTCATGAGCGAGTCGCAGGAGCGGATGTGCGCGATCGTCGAGCCCGACAAGGTCGAGCGCTTCCTGGCGATCTGCGAGAAGTGGGACGTCATCGCCACCGTCATCGGTGAGGTGACCGAGGGCTCGCAGCTGGAGATCTTCTGGCACGGCGAGCAGATCGTGGACGTGCCGCCGCGCTCGGTCGCGCACGACGGGCCGACGTACCACCGTCCGTACGCCCGGCCGCAGTGGCAGGACGCGCTCCAGGCCGACGACGCGGGGAAGCTGCCGCGGCCCGGCACCTCCGCCGAACTGCGCGAGCAGGTGCTCAAGCTGGTCGGCTCGCCGAACCAGGCGTCCAAGGCGTGGGTCACCGACCAGTACGACCGCTTCGTGCAGGGCAACACGGTGCTGGCGCAGCCCGAGGACTCCGGCATGATCCGGATCGACGAGGAGACCGACCTCGGCGTGGCGATCGCCACCGACGGCAACGGCCGCTTCGCGAAGCTCGACCCGTACACCGGCGCGCAGTTGGCGCTCGCGGAGGCGTACCGCAATGTGGCCGCCTCCGGGGCCAAGCCGCTGGCGATCTCGGACTGCCTGAACTTCGGCTCGCCCGAGGACCCGGCCGTGATGTGGCAGTTCGCCGAGGCCACCCGCGGTCTCGCCGACGGCTGCCTCCAGCTCGGCACGCCGGTGACCGGCGGCAATGTGTCGCTGTACAACCAGACCGGCGACGTGGCGATCCACCCGACCCCGGTGGTCGCGGTGCTCGGCGTGATCGACGACGTCAACCGGCGTACGCCGATGGCCTTCAAGGACGAGGGCCACCTGATCTACCTGCTCGGCGACACCCGCGAGGAGTTCGGCGGCTCGGCCTGGTCGCAGGTCGTCCACGACCACCTCGGCGGTCTGCCGCCCGCCGTCGACCTCGACCGCGAGCGGCTGCTCGGCGAGATCCTGATCTCCGCGTCGCGCGACGGCATGATCGACGCCGCCCACGACCTCAGCGACGGCGGTCTCGTCCAGGCGGTCACCGAGTCCTGCCTGCGCGGCGGGCACGGTGCGCGGCTGGTCGTCCCGGACGGTCTGGACGCCTTCACGTTCCTGTTCTCCGAGTCCGCGGGCCGCGCCGTCGTCGCGGTGCCGCGCTCCGAGGAACTGCGCTTCACCGACATGTGCGGGGCGCGGGGCCTTCCGGCGGCGCGGATCGGCGTCATCGACGGCGACGAGATCGACGTGCAGGGGGAGTTCAGCATTCCGCTGGGCGAGCTGCGCGCCGCGCACGAGGGGACGATTCCGGCGCTGCTCGCCTGAGCGTTCCGCTGATGTGACGGGAATGTCCACAGGAAAGTCCACCGGGTGCCCCGGCCGCGATGACGCGGCCGGGGCGTCTGTGTGGTGTGGCGTGGACGGGCGATTGTCGTAAAGGTCTGACGGACGGTTTGACGGGCGGTCTGACGGATGGTTTGACGGGTCGGTCTGCCGGGCGGTCTTCCGAGCGGTTTTACGGCCGGTCTTACGAACGGCTTTACGGGAATGGCGCGTTGTGGCAATTGCCGGAGGCTTCGTAAGAAGGCATGTGCCGGATCCACCCGTATGGCGGTGCTCGGGCCTGTGCGCCGTCACACATGATCGTTTCGCGCGCTCGCACGCTGGCGCACGAAACGAGGGGAATGTGCAGTGATCACACGTAAGAACATCGCCGTGCTGCTGTCCGCCGCCGTGATGACGGCCGGTCTCGCCATGACCGGCGGGGCCTCGGCCACGGCCGCCGCTCCGGCGAAGGAGAAGGTCAGGCCGGCCGCCGAGTGCGGTGTGCGCTCCGACGGCCGTCTGTACTGCGGCAACAAGGTCGGGGCCAGGGGCTTCGCGGACCGCTCCTACCGCTCGGCGACCCGCGGCACCCTGACCACCGGCTTCAACTGGTTCGTGTGTTGGGGCCACGGCGACCCGCACGCGGGCCAGAACGACATCTGGTATTGGACGCAGCTCGACAACGGCGCCTGGGGCAACGTCCCGGCCGTCGACATCTACACCGGCCAGGACCCGGCGCCCGGCCTGCGGGAGTGCTGAGACCGTTCGCCGCTCGGGGATGACCGCCCCCGGTGCCGCGGGCGCCGGGGGCCGGTTCTTCTCGCGGGGAGGCCGCTGATCCGGGGTCCAGCCCGTCGCCGCCCGCCCCCGGCCGGTCGAAACGGACCGGTCACAATGGACCGTGACCTCAGAGCAGACCGAGACCCCCGACCCGCGCACCGGCCCGCCGACCACGGGCGGTGAGCGCGAGACGCTGCGCGGCTTCCTCGACTACCACCGCGAGACCCTCGCCATGAAGTGCGACGGCCTCACCGACGACGAACTGCGCCGCTGCTCCATGCCGCCGTCCGCCCTCAGCCTGCTCGGGCTCGTCCGGCACATGGCCGAGGTCGAACGCGTCTGGTTCCGCCGGATCATCGACGGCGAGGACATCCCCCTCGTCTGGTCCGCCACCGGCGACTTCCAGGAGGCGTACGACGCCTCCGGCTCCACCCGTGACGAAGCCTTCTCCGCCTGGCACTCCGAGGTCGCCCACTCCCGCCGCATCGAGGCCGCCGCCCCCACCCTCGACCTCGTCGTCCACAACTCCCGCCACGACGAGGATGTTTCGCTCCGCCTGGTCATGCAGCACGTCATCCTCGAGTACGCGCGTCACAACGGCCACGCCGATCTGCTCCGCGAGGCCATCGACGGCACCGTCGGCGCCTGACGGCGCCGTGCCGGCCACGGCGCTCCCGCAGGTCACCACCCGCCTGCGGCGGGGCAGTTCGGTTGTCTCCGGGCCACCGGCCGGTGGGGGCTGGCCGTCTCTTGGCCGGGGGCCCGGCGAGGTTTTTAGGGGCGCGGGGAACTGCGCGCTCAGCCACGGCGGTGGCGGGCCTTGAAGAACCGGCCCCAGCGGGGCAGACGCGGGTGGTTCTGGACTCACAGCCCGGTGGGGCGGGCCGCGCCCCCGACGGGCACGTCCTGGGTGAGTGCGGCGCACAGAATGTGCGGGCTAGCGGAGGTGGGAGACGATCGCCTGGGCGAAATCCTCGGCGAGGCCGACCGGGCCGGGGCCCTTGGGGGCGGTGTCGCCGAAGGAGGTGACGATCAGGCGGAAGGAGCGGCCGGGGGAGACGGCGACGACCATGAGGGCGGAGCCGTCGCGTGAGGAGGCGCCGACGCGGGCGGTGTGCCCGGAGACGGATTCGTGGGTGAGGTTCCGGAAGCGGGCGTCCTTGGTGAGGTCGGCGGAGGTGTAGGGGGCGAAGTCCACGAGGCCGCCCACCGCGCCCCACTGGCAGGACAGGGGGCTGTCGCCGCTGGCGTGGGACTCGCTGCCGTCGATGCCGATCCAGAGCTTGGCCGGGCCGGTGTCGTCCTCGTTGACGGCGAGGCAGGGGTGCCGGGCCAGTTCGGCGAGGGTGTGCGTGCTGCCCGGCTTTCCGTACGCGGGACTCGTCGGCGACGGCGACGGCGACGGCGACGGCGTGGCGGTCGCGGTCGCCGACGCGGTCGCGGACATGGTCGCGGACGCGGACGTACCGGCGCGCGGGCTGTTCGCCGCGTGCGACGTACCGCTTCCGCCGTCGCAGCCGACGACAGCGGCCGACGCCGACGCCACGAGAAGAGCCGTCACCACGGTCGCGCCTCGGGCGCGCTCTGCTTGCCTCATGCCCAGGGACAGTACGCACCGCCCCCGGGACCGGTCCCGAAGCACCGCCGCTTTCGATGCGGCGGCACGGGAGTCGGGGCTTTGGGGCTACCGTCGAAGAGTGACCGGTGTGGAGATTGCGATCGGGTACGTGTGCGCGTGGCTGGTGGCCAAGGCGCGACGGGTGGCGGGGCGGGCGGACGCGGAGGTGGACCGGGGTCTGGACGCCGGGATGGACCGGCTGCACACGCTGGTCTCCGGAGCGCTGGGGGAGGACCCGGCGTTGGAACGTGCGGTGCGGGAGGCGGACGGCGGGGAGGTGTCCGCCAGGACGCGCCGCCGGCTGACCGACGCGCTGGACGAAGCGGTCGAGCAGGACGGGGAGTTGGCGGAGGCACTGCGCCGTGTCGTGGCCGAGGTACGGGCGTTGACGCCCGCCACGGCATCGGCGGAAGGCGACGGCGTCGCCATCGGGGGGAACGCCGAGATCCGCGCGGAAGGCGGCTCGGCCGCCGCCGTACGGATGGGTGACGTGACGATCGGAAACCCGCAGGCCCCGGACCCGCAGGCCCCGGACCCTCAGGCCCCGGACCCTCAGGCGCCGGGTCCGCCACAGGGCTGAGCGCACCCGGCGCTCCACCCGACGAGCCCACGAGAACGCCAACGGCCTTCACGATAAGGGCTGTTGACGGCTCCGTCGCGGCCCACACCGTCCACGGCGGACTTCACCAGCACCATCACGCGCCCCCGCGCCCGCCCGCCGCCTGGCCCGTACAGATCGGCGTCGTCCCGCGCGAGGCGGACTGCTTCCAGGACCGCGAGGCCGTCGGCGCCCTGGACGCGGCGCTCACCGACGCCGGTACGGCCGTGGTCGGCCAGGTCCTGACCGGCATGGGCGGCGTCGGCAAGACCCAACTCGCCGCGCGCCACGCCCGGGACGCGTGGCGGTCCGGCCGCCTCGACCTGCTGGTGTGGGTCACGGCGACCAGCCGCCAGGCGGTGGTGGACGGCCTCGCGGAGGCCGCGCACACGCTGCTCGGGGCGGACCGCGAAGACCCCGAGCGTGCCGCCCGCGCCTTCCTGGCCTGGCTGGAACCCAAACCCGCCCCCAACGTGCCGCGTTGGCTCGTCGTCCTGGACGACGTCACCGACCCCGCCGACCTCACCGGCCTGTGGCCGCCCGACAGCCCCACCGGCCGTACGGTCGTCACCACCCGCAGCCGCGACGCCGCCCTCACCGGCCGGGGCCGTCGACAGGTCACCGTCGGCGTGTTCACCGAAGAGGAGAGCGAGAGCTATCTGACCACTGCCCTCGCCGCCCACGACCGCGAGCCCTTGCGCGAACTCATGGCGCTGGGAGGCGCATTGGGCTGGCTCCCGCTCGCCATGTCCCAGGCCACGGCGTACGTCGTGGACGCCGGAATCACCTGCGCGAGCTACCGCGCCCGCCTCGCCGACCGCGCCCAGCGCCTCGCCGACCTGCGCCCCACCGCCCTGCCCGACGACCAGACCACCGGCGTCGCCGCCGCCTGGACCCTGTCGCTCGACCGCGCCGACCACCACGCCCCGGCCGGCCTCGCCCGCCCCATGCTCCAACTCGTCTCGATGCTCGACCCCAACGGCATCCCCGAGGCCGTCCTCACCGGCGCTCCCGCCCGCAACTGGCTTGTCCACGCCGCCCCTTCGCAGGACGCCGTCTCCTCCGACGACGCCGTCCGCACCCTCCGCGTCCTCCACCGCCTCAGCCTTCTCGACCACAGCCCCCGTACCCCGCACCGCGCCGTCCGCGTCCACCGCCTCGTCCAGCGCGCGGTGCGCGACACCTTGAGCGAGGCGGAACAGGACGCGCTGGCGCGGGTGGCCGCCGACGCGCTGATGGCGGCCTGGCCGGAGGTCGAGCGGGACACGGAACTCGCGCAGTCACTGCGGGCGAACACGGCCGCCGTGATCGGGGTCGCGGAGAGGGCTCTGTACGAGCCCGCGTTCCACCCCGTGCTGTACCGCAACGGCATGTCGCTGGGAGCGGCGGGTCAACTCACTGATGCCATCTCCTCCTTCGAGAACGTCGTACGCCTGTCGCGGACGCTTCTGGGCCCCGGCCACCAGGACACCCTCGTCAGCCGCGCTCTGCTCGCCAACTGGCAGGGGACAAAAGGAGATGCGGCGGGTGCCGTCGCCGCGATGACGGACGTGCTCGGCGACATGGAGCGTGTGCTGGGCCCCGGCCATCCGTACACGCGCCTTGTGCGCCCGCTACTTGCGTGGTGGCAGCGTCAGGCGGGGGACCTCACGGGAGCCTCCGCACTCGGGGAGTGGCTGGCGGACTCACGCCAGGTCGTGCGGCCCGACGATCCCGTCCTGTTCGCCATCCGCAGCGGACTCGCCGACTGGGAAGGCGGTACACGTGATCCGTCCGCCGTCGTCACGATCTACACGGAACTCCTCGCGGAAGCCGTGCACATGCTCGGCCCCGATCATCCCCATACCCTCGGTATCCGTGTGAATCTCGCCGCATGGAAGGGGAAGACGGGCGACCCGGCCGGTGCCGCAGCCGCTTGCGAGGAGCTGTACGAGGACCATGTCCGAGTCCTGGGACCCGCTCACCCGCAGACGTTCCGCGCCCGTCGTGAGCTCGCCAACTGGCATGGCCTGGCAGGGGACGCGTCCGCCGCCGTAGCCGCTTTCGAGACGGTGCTGGACGACATGCTCAAAGTCCTCGACCCCGAACACCCCGACATCCGCCGCACCCGCGACCGCCTAGCCCACTGGCAAGCCAAGTCCGCCAAGAACCGGACGCGTTGAAGCGCCCCGCCCACCCCCTCTAGAACACGCTGTGAAGTCCTTGTGAGGACCCGGCGGTCCCCGCCCCGCCCAAGGCGACAATTGGTGCTCCTGTGACTCCCGCCCCGGCGGCCGAGAAGGAATGAGCGCCGTGGAGCCGCTACAACCGGAGGACCCGGAGCAGATCGGGGGTCATCGGCTGCTGGCGCGGCTGGGCGCGGGCGGAATGGGCGTGGTGTACCTGGGGCGTTCGCCGGGCGGGCGCGCGGTGGCGGTCAAGGTCGTGAAGGCCGGGTTCGCGCGGGACGCGCGCTATCGGGCGCGCTTTCGCAGGGAGGTGGCGGCGGCCCGTACGGTGACGGGGGCGTTCACCGCGCCGCTGCTGGACGCCGACGCGGACGCCGCCGTGCCGTGGCTGGTGACCGAGTACCTGCCGGGCCTGTCGTTGCGGGAGGCGGTCGGCGGGTACGGCGGTCTGCCGCCCGCCGCCGTACGCCTGTTGGCCGCCGCGCTGGCCGAGGCGCTGGCGGACATCCACCGCGCGGGCCTGGTGCACCGGGACCTCAAGCCGGAGAACATCATGCTCACGGCGGGCGGTCCCCGCGTGATCGACTTCGGGATCGCCCGCCCCGACGACGCGACCTCGATCACCGCCCCCGGCGCGCTGCTCGGCACGCCGGGTTTCATGTCACCCGAACAGGCGTCCGGCGGGCTCGCGGGCTCCGACAGCGACGTCTTCGCGCTCGGCGCGGTGCTGGCGTTCGCGGCGACCGGGCGGGAGCCCTTCGGCGACGGCGACCGGGCGGCCACGCTGGAACGGGTACGGCGCGCGCAGACGGATCTGACCGGGGTGACGGATCGGGGGCTGCGGGCCCTCGTCGCGTCCTGCCTGCGCCGCGAGCCAGGTGAACGCCCTTCTGCCGCAACCCTGTTGGAACGGCTCGGCGAGCCGGAAGCGTCCGTGCAGGGCACGCGGTGGCTGCCACCGCCGATGGCCGAGGCGGTGGACCGGCGGGTGACGGGTGCGGAGCCGCCGCCGTACGCCCCGACGCCGGGGCAGGCGCGGCCCGGGGGAGCGCAGGGACCGCAGGCCGTGGCGCCGGGCCAGACGACGGCCGACCCGACGGCCGACCCGACGGCCGGTCCGCCGCCGCCGACCCGCCCCCCGAAGACGCCCGGCACCCTCCGCGACCCGAGCCGCCGCACACTGCTGCTGACGGTGGCCGCCGTCGCCGCCGTACCCGTCACGGCAGGGGTCGTACTGGCCGTACGGGGCACCGGCTCGGACCCGGGCCCCGGGCCGTCCGCCAAGGGCCGTACGTCCGGCAAGGGCCGTACGTCCGGCGGGCCGAAGCCGTCGAGCGGTCCGGCCTCGCCGCCGTCTCCCACCGCACCGCCGGAAGCCACCTCGCGGTGGCGGACCAAGGTGCCCGCCAACGGCCGGGGTTACCCCGACATCTACGCCAGCGGCGACGTCGTCCTCACCGCCGACGACACGGGCACCGCCATGGCCCGCGCCCTCGACGCGCGCACCGGGAGGCAACTCTGGTCGCGGCCCATCGACTTCGCCACCCAAGCCTCCAAGATCACCGTCGGCGACGGCGCCGTGTTCGTGATCGACGAGCGCACGAACGACACCTCCACACTGCGCGCCGTCAACCCGACGTCGGGAGCCACCCTGTGGACCTACCGGGTGCCGCTCATGAACTTCGTCTGGGGCGCGGCGGCCACCGGCTCGACGGTCTGCGTCACGGGCGGCGACGAGGTGACGGGGTTCGACGCCAAGAGCGGCAAGGTCATCTGGCGTACGACCGTGGAAGGGCAGTACGCCACGGCGGGCGCCGGGCTCGTCCTGGTCGAGAGCACCGCGCGGGGCGCCAACGTGATCACCGCCCTGTCCGCGACCACCGGCCGCGTCCGCTGGACGCACAAGCTGGCGGACCAGCCGATGGACACCGTCATCGGCGGCGACGGCTTCGTCTTCACCCACGACGCGTACGGCGGCCTGTTCGCGCTCCACTCCGCCACCGGCAAGGCCGCGTGGAACAAGACGGTGGACACGCGGAGTTCGTACCGCCGCACCGGCGGCGGCCTGCTCTTCGCGGACGACGTCGACGGCCACATCCGCGCACTGCGCGCCAGTACCGGCGCGGAGGTCTGGTCGCGCCGCATGGGCCAGGGCGCGGCGAATCCGTACGGCGAGTCGACGGCCATCGGCCTGTCGGGCGGCACGCTCTGGGTCGGCACGACCGACTCCGTCGTCTACGCCCTCGACGCCGCAGACGGCAGCGTCCTGTGGACCTACGGCGCCGACGCGATGAACGAACCCGGCGCCTCCGCCGATCCGGCGTGGGGCGCGCTGGCCGTCGGCGGGCTCGTCGTCCTGGGCACACGGGACGGTTACCTCGACGCGGTCAGCCCGCCGCCGTCCGCTGCGGGCGGCGTCACACCGAGCGCCTCGCCGAGCGTCACACCGAGCGCCACACCGAGCGTCACAGCGAGTGGAGCACCGAGCGTCACACCGAACGGAGCCCCGGATGCAGCGGCTTGAGCCCGGCGACCCCGATACGGTCGGCCCGTACCGGACCCTGGCGCGCATCGGCACGGGCGGTATGGCCACCGTCTACCTGGCCCGTTCCCGTGGCGGCCGGTCCGTCGCCGTCAAGGTCATGCACGCCGACCTCGCCCGCCAACTCCCCTACCGCGAAAGGTTCCGGCGCGAGATCGCCGCCAACTCCGCCGCGAGCGGCGTCCACAGCCCCTCCGTCCTCGCCGCGGAACCCGACGCCGCCACGCCCTGGATGGCCACCGAATTCCTGCCGTCGCTCTCCCTGCGCGACACCGTCGAGCGCTTCGGCCCGCTCCCGGCCGCCTCCGTCCGCCGCCTCGCCGCTGGTCTCGCCGAAGCCCTCGCCGACCTCCACCGCAACGGCGTCGTCCACCTCGACGTCAAGCCGGCGAACGTCCTGCTGACGGCCGACGGCCCCCGGCTGATCGACTTCGGCATCGCGACGACGGCGACGACGGCCCCGACCGCCCCGCCCGGGACGCCGCCCGGCCCTGACCACGTGTCCGTCAACGCGGCAGGCCACGGGGGCTCTTGGGGCTTCATGTCCCCGGAACAGGTCGCGGGCGCGGCCGGTCCGCCGAGCGACGTCTACTCGTTGGGCGCGACGCTGGCGTACGCGTACGAGAGCGCCGCCAGCGGGGTGGAGGCCAGCGGGATGGAGGACGGCGTGATGGAGGCCAGCGGCGGTACGGACGCGCTGCGTGTCCTCGTCGCCGACTGCCGACGGCCCGACGCCGCCGCGCGCCCGACCGCCGCCGCGCTGGTCCGCCGCCTCGCCCCGGCGCCGGACGAGAGCGCGGCCCCCGCCGTCAACTGGCTCCCGCCGCAGGTCGTCACGGCCATCGACGCGAACGCGAGCGCCGCCGACAACCCGCCCGGCCTCTCGCCCCGGTCTCCCGGGCCGGGCCGGCGCCGCGTCCTGCTGGGCGGCGCCGCGGCGGCCGTCGTGGCCGTGGCCGGGGGCACGGCGGCGGTGCTGGTCGCGCGCTCGGACGGCTCGTCGTCCGGTACGGGACCGGGCGGCGACGCGAAGTCGCGTACGACGCCCGCGCGTTCGCACGCGAGCGCCACCCCCACGGTGACCGCGACCCCCACGGCCCCCGCCCCCACACCCTCGGCGAAGCCGGTCCCCCTGGTCTTCGAGGTCACCGGCACCGGCACCCTGACGACGATCTCGTACGCCGTCAACGGCAGGGTGACCAGGACCAGGAAGCCGCAGAAGCTGCCCTGGCGCAGGACGGTCGAGGTGCCGGGGGCCGCGGGCTCCGTCGGCTGGGAGATCAGGCTCACCCTCGGCTCGGGCACGGCGCACTGCCGCATCCTGCTGGACGGCACCACGGTGTTCGACCAACGCGCCCCCATCAAGCCGCCGTTCGGCCCGACGTACCCCACCGACATCGCGGGGGGCGGGTCCAGCTCCCTGCCGGGCGGGTCCAGTTCCTTGCCGGGACCCCTCCCGAGCCTCGACGGTTAGCGTGTGCGCCCCCGGCCGAGGAGAGAGGCATTCACCATGGCGAGCAAAGTCAGCTTCCTGCCCAAGGACATCGGCAGCCTCAGCCGAGGACTTCCCGCCGCCGCGCCCGGCACGCTCTTCGTGCTCGGCCCGAGCGGCGGCATGAGTGTCGCCCCGGACGCGGACTTCCCCGTGATGTTCGGCCGCAACGAGCCGGACGTCCACGTCTGCGTCGGCATGGGCGACGCGTGCGTCAGCCGCCGCCAGGGGCTCATCACCTGGGCGCACTCCCGTTGGACCCTCAGCAACACGGGCAAGCTGCCGATCCGCTTTCCCGGCTCACGTCTCGTACTCGGCGGCGACCAGGCCGAGTTGACCACCGGCTACACCCCGCTCTTCATCGTCGCCCCGCGCCAGGAACACCTGCTGGAGGTCCGGATCGCCTCCGCCGCCCGGCCGCCCGGCGCCGCCGTCCGGGGCTCGGCCTCCCTCGCCCACGAGCGCGAGACCCGCGACCGCGAGACCCGCGACCTCACCGACGAGGAGAAGCTGGTCCTCACCTGCCTCGCCCAGCGCTACCTCCGCAACGACCCCCAGCCCCAGCCCCTCACCTGGTCCCAGGTCGCCTGCGAACTCACCGACCTCCACCCCGCCGACCCCTGGAGCGCCAAACGCGCGGCCCACGTCGTCGCCAAGCTCCGCCGCCGCCTCAGCCGCGAGACCGACGTCCGCGGCCTGCTCGAACACGAGGTGCCTCCGCCGGTCGGCAACGCGCTCAACCACAACCTCATCACCGACCTTCTCCTCACCACCACGCTCACCAAGGCCGACCTGGACCTCCTGGGCGAATGACGCCCGCCCGGCCCACTTGTGGCGAACCGGTGCCGGGGGCGCGCCCGGCTGTGGCACGATCCGGTGAGACCGTGTTCTGGTGGGCGCGGGAACGGACGCCGGGGGGTGGCGGTAATGCGGTTGAGTATTGCGGCAGTTGACGGGGACGGGGACGGGGCCGCTGAGCTGCGGGAGTTGTGCGCGTGGCTGCGGACCGACGAGGACGGTCCCGACGAGGTCCGGCTGACGACGCGGTCGGGCGGTGCGGCCGGGGAGATGGGCCCCGTCGAGGTCATCGACCTCGTCCTCACGCACGCCGTGGCCTTCGCCAACCTCGCCGTGGTGTACGCCGGTTGGTGGAGGTCGCGGGCCCCGCGACGGCCGGGAGCGGGCTTCACCTTCACCCGTGACTCCGACGGGCTGACCGTGACCGTGTCGGGGGAGGACGGTTCCGAGGAGGCCGTACGCCGCCTGCTGGCCGTCCTCGCGGAGCCGCAGCAGCCGCCCGCGGGGCCGCCCGAGGTGGAGTAGGGCCGTGGAACTCGCCGACCCGCTCCGCTCGTACGCCGTCCTCATCGGCTCCTCGGCGTACGCCGACCCCGGCCTCGACGACCTGCCGGCCGTCGCGAACAACCTCGCCCGTTTAGGGGAGTTGCTCGAAGACCCCACCGTCTGGGGCCTGCCCCCCGACCGCTGCGTACGGGTCCCGGAACCCGCGTCCCCGGCCGAGGTGCTGGACGCGGTCCACGACGCGGCCCGCAGGACCAAGGACACGCTCCTCGTGTACTACGCGGGCCACGGCCTCAGCGACGCCGACGGCCTGCTGCTCACGCTGCCGTCCACCGACCCCCAACGCCCCTACACCTCGGTCGGGTTCGACTCCGTACGCCGCGAAGTCCTCACCGCCCCACGGGACGCGAACCGCATCGTGATCCTCGACTGCTGCTACAGCGGCAGCGCGCTCCTCGGCGGCATGAGCGGCGGCGGCGCGGCGAACGCGCCGGTCGAGATGGCCGAGCAGACCCGTATCGCCGGGTCGTACCTCCTCACCGCGAGCGCCGCCACCCGCAAGGCGCTCGCCCCGCCCGGCGAGACCTACACCGCCTTCACCGGCGAGCTGATCCGCCTCCTCGACCAGGGTCTGCCCGGCGGCGGCTCCCTCATCGAGGTCACCAGCGTCTACGAGCGGCTGCGCGGCGAACTCCTCGCCAAGAGACGGCCGTTGCCGCAGCAGCGGCTGAGCAACACCGGCCGCACGCTGGCCATCGCCCGCAACCGGTACGGGGCCGGGCGTACGGCGGCGCCGCCGTCCGAGACGCTGCCGGGCCCGAAGCCCGCCCCGCCCGCCGCCACGATCCCGGACGACCTGAAGGAGGCGCTGCGCGGGAAACCCCGCGCCATCGCGAGGGAGTACCTGCGGTTGTGGCCGACCGAGGGCGGACGCGCGCATGCCCGGGAACTGCTGCACCTCGCGGGCGCCTTGCGGCCGCCACAGGAAGTCGCGGCGCTCGTCGCCCTCCTGAACGGGGACAGTTGGGGCATCCTCTTCCAGGAAGTCGCCGCGCGCGGCCCGCAGGCGGTCGTGGAGTGCCTGGAGGCGCTGTACGCCGTGGACGGCGCCGAGGAGGCCCCGCACGGGCTGATCGAGGTAGTGACCACCCAGATCCCCGAAGCCGTCGTGGGCACGGTGCGGGCGCTGCGCGCCGCCGGATACCCGGCGGAGGCCGACCGGCTGCTGTCCAGGACGGTCTCGGAGAACGCGTACACCGAGTACGTCCTTGGCCTGCTCGGAGCCCTGTGGTCCGCGGAACTGGACGCCGACGCCGACCGCGTCCTGGCCGAGGCCACTACCGAGTCGGACGAAGAGGCCGTACGGTTCGCGGACGCGCTGCTGACGATGGGCCGTCGGCAGAAGGCGTTCGAGCTGTACGTGCGGGCCGCCGCGGTCGTCGTCCGCCGGTCGCCGGGCGAACTCATCCGTGTCGTCAAGGCGTTGGACGAGGAGCGGGAGGAGGAGCGGACCCGGGACCAGCCGCCCGAGACGGCGGACGCGCGGATCGTCCTGCTCCAGGAATTCGCGAGCACCCTGCTGGACACCGCCGTCGCGGAGGCCGAAGCACCCGCCGGGCTGGCGGAGTTGTGCGAGGCGCTGTGGAGCGCGGGCATGGAGGGCCGCGCGCTGATCGCGCTCGCGACGGCCGCCGAGTCGTACGACGCCCCTGCCGTCGTGGAGCTGGCCGACGCCCTGCGCGAGAGCGGCCACGCGGACGGCGTACGTCACCTGATGCGCGCCGCCGCTTTCACGCATCCGGTCGAGACGACCCCCTACTTCGTGGAGGCGCTGCGCGACATGGGCTGGCCGGTGGACGCCAACCGGCTGCTCGCCACCGCCCTGACCCGCTCGCCCGAGGAGATCGCGGCGCTGCTCGCGTCGTTGGGGCCGGGTCGGGAGCGGGACCGCGCCCAACTGGTCACGGCCGTCAACAGCCGCCCGGTCGCCGACCGGCTCCGGCTCCTCAGGGTCCTGCTCGCCGGGCCCGGCGACCACGACGACTTCCTCGCGTCGGTCGCGCTCCTGCCGGACGGGGACTTCCTGGAGGTCCTGGAGGCGCTGCGCGCCGCCGACGACGCGAGCGTCCTGGTCACGCTGTTCCGCTTCCAGATCCGCGCCGACCCGATGGGAGCCGCGGGGCGGCTGCTCTTCCTCATCGACAACGCGGAGGCGTTCGGTGTCGAGAGGGCGGTGCTGGCCGCGCTCGCCGCCAAGGGGCAGGACGGCGACAGCGAGCTGTCGGTCGCCGAGGTGAGCCGTCTGGTCGGCCCGACCGTCGCCCTCGAAGCGCGCGTCTACGCCACCGCCGCGCTCTGGGCCGCCGGATGCGGCGAGCAGGTCCGCACCGCCCTGTTCCGCCAGCACTACGTGGCGACAGGCACCTACCTGGTGAGCTGGCTCGTCGCTCTGCACGCCCACTCCCTGCCGGAGTGCGTCAACGCGGTCATCGCCAGCCGCTCCCTCACCGAGAGCGGCCCGCCCATCCTGGCCGACCTCGTCGCCGGTCTCGCCGAGGCGGACATGAAGGACGCCGCCACCTTCGCCCTCGGGCAGTACGCCTTCACCCTCGGCCCCAAACAGGTCAGCGCCCTCGCCCGCCGCCTCGCCCTCATGCCCGTCCTCCCGGACCCCTCCCGCCGGTGACCGCCAGTGACCGCCGGTGACCGCCGCTGTCAGCGGGCCCGTATAGCCTCGGGCGCATGCCCGTTGAACGGCGCCGACGCGCGCGGACGTACGATCCCGACCGGACGTGGGGGGCGCTCACCGCGCAGGCGGAGCACCTCCGGTCGGCCGTGAGCGCCTTGACGGGGGAGCGGCTTCAGCGGGAGAGCGGGCTGCCCGGCTGGGACGTGCGGACGCTCGTCGCGCATGTCGTACGCCAGACCGTGGTGCTGCCGCGTTACGTAGCCGAAGCCGTGCCCGCCGGGAAAGGGCCGCTGACCGATCTGGACACCTGGGCCGTCTCGACGGCCGGGATCGCCGACCGGCTGGACGCCACGACCAGGGAGGCCGCCGCGGCCATGGGGGACCCGGCCGAGGCGATGGCGGCGGCGGCCGACGAACTGGCCCTGTGCGGGGAGCGGGCGCTGCGGACGGATCTGGTGGTGCCGGACGTGTTCGGCGGGATGCGGGCGCTGGACTTCACCGTGACGCGGCTCGTGGAGCTGGTGGTGCACAGCGACGACCTGGCGCGGGCGACCGGCGTGGACGTGCCGCTGGACCGGCACGCCGTCGCGGCGGTCGTCCGGCTGCTCGCGGACGCGCTCGCCGCCAAGGCGCCGGGCAATTCCGTGGAGGTCCGCGTCCCGCCGTACGCGGCGGTGCAGTGCGTCGAGGGCCCGCGGCACACCCGGGGCACGCCGCCGAACGTCGTGGAGACCGACCCGCTGACCTGGATCCGGCTGGCGACCGGCCGCACGACCTGGGCGCGGGAAGTGGACGCCGCCGCCGTGAGCGCCAGCGGCGAGCGCGCCGACCTGGACGCGTATCTCCCCGTCCTGGGCTGACCTCGCGGGACGGTGACGGCCCCGCGCCCGGACCCGCGGCGCCCGAACGGCGGGGTCCACGTCACATGCCCGTGCCCCGCAAGGCACTACGCGCATAGAACCTGGAGATGCAAGGGTCGCCCGTTCGGACGATGGGCAATCCTGCCCTAGACTCGTGAACGTGCCTCGTGGTGATGGACGACTCAGCCACGACCTGCTCCCCGGTGAGAAGGGCCCCCAGGACGCCTGCGGCGTTTTCGGTGTCTGGGCCCCCGGTGAAGAGGTCGCCAAACTCACCTATTTCGGGCTGTATGCCCTGCAACACCGCGGACAGGAGTCCGCGGGCATCGCAGTGAGCAACGGCTCCCAGATCCTGGTCTTCAAGGACATGGGCCTGGTCTCCCAGGTCTTCGACGAGACCTCCCTCGGCTCGCTGACCGGCCACATCGCCGTCGGCCACGCCCGCTACTCGACCACCGGCGCCTCCGTGTGGGAGAACGCGCAGCCCACCTTCCGCGCCACCGCCCAGGGCTCCATCGCCCTCGGGCACAACGGCAATCTGGTCAACACGGCCGAGCTGGCCGAACTGGTCGCCTCCCTCCCGCAGGGCCCGGGGCGGGCCACCAAGGTCGCCGCCACCAACGACACCGACCTGGTCACCGCGCTGCTCGCGGGCCAGGTCGACGCCGAGGGCAACCCGCTCTCCGTCGAGCAGGCCGCCACGAAGGTGCTGCCGCAGGTCAAGGGCGCCTTCAGCCTCGTCTTCATGGACGAGCACACCCTGTACGCGGCCCGCGACCTCCAGGGCATCCGCCCGCTGGTCCTCGGCCGTCTGGAGCGCGGCTGGGTCGTCGCCTCCGAGACCGCCGCCCTCGACATCTGCGGCGCCAGCTTCGTCCGGGAGATCGAGCCCGGCGAGCTGATCGCCATCGACGAGAACGGCCTGCGCACCTCCCGCTTCGCCGAGGCCGCCCCCAAGGGCTGCGTCTTCGAGTACGTCTACCTCGCCCGCCCCGACACCGACATCGCCGGGCGCAACGTCTACCTCTCCCGCGTCGAGATGGGCCGCCGTCTCGCCAAGGAGGCCCCGGTCGAGGCCGACCTGGTGATACCGACTCCGGAGTCCGGCACCCCGGCCGCCGTCGGGTACGCCGAGGCCAGCGGCATCCCGTACGGCTCCGGGCTGGTCAAGAACAGCTACGTCGGCCGTACGTTCATCCAGCCGTCGCAGACCATCAGGCAGCTCGGCATCCGGCTCAAGCTCAATCCGCTCAAGGAAGTCATCCGCGGCAAGCGCCTGGTGGTCGTGGACGACTCGATCGTCCGCGGCAACACCCAGCGCGCCCTGGTCCGGATGCTCCGCGAGGCGGGCGCCGCCGAGGTGCACGTACGGATCTCGTCGCCGCCCGTGAAGTGGCCCTGCTTCTTCGGCATCGACTTCGCCACCCGCGCCGAACTGATCGCCAACGGCATGACCGTGGACGAGATCGGCACCTCGCTGGGCGCGGACTCGCTCGCGTACATCTCCCTGGACGCCATGGTCGAGGCGACCGCCATCCCCAAGGACAACCTCTGCCGCGCCTGCTTCGACGGCGTGTACCCGATGGACCTGCCGGACCCGGAGCTGCTGGGCAAGCAGTTGCTGGAGACCGAACTGGCCGGTGGCGCGGACGCCGCGGACGCGCTCCGCCGCCCGTAGGCTCCGCGGCAGCCACGTAGCCCTCCGCACGAACGACACGAAGGTTCCCCAGCTATGTCTGAGTCAACCGGCGCCGCCTCCACCGGCGCTGACTTCTCCGGTGCCAGCTACGCCTCCGCGGGCGTCGACATCGAGGCCGGCGACCGTGCCGTCCACCTGATGAAGGAGTGGGTCCGCAAGGCCACCCGCCCCGAGGTGGTCGGCGGGCTCGGCGGCTTCGCCGGGCTCTTCGACGCCTCCGCGCTCAAGCGGTACGAGCGCCCGCTGCTCGCCTCCGCGACCGACGGCGTCGGCACCAAGGTGGACATCGCCCGCCGGATGGGCGTCTACGACACGATCGGCCACGACCTGGTCGGCATGGTCGTGGACGACCTCGTGGTGTGCGGCGCGGAACCGCTCTTCATGACCGACTACATCTGCGTCGGCAAGGTCCACCCCGAGCGGGTCGCGGCCATCGTCAAGGGCATCGCCGAGGGCTGTGTGCTCGCGGGCTGCGCGCTGGTCGGCGGCGAGACCGCCGAGCACCCGGGGCTGCTGGCCGCGGACGACTTCGACGTGGCGGGCGCGGGCACCGGAGTGGTCGAGGCCGACCAGGTGCTGGGCGCGGACCTGATCCGGCCCGGTGACGCGGTCGTCGCCATCGAGTCGTCGGGACTGCACTCCAACGGCTACAGCCTGGTCCGGCACGTGCTGTTCGACCGGGCGGGCTGGTCGCTGGACCGGCAGGTGCCGGAGTTCGGCCGCACGCTCGGCGAGGAGCTGCTGGAGCCGACGAAGATCTACTCGCTGGACTGCCTGGCGCTGACCCGTACCACCGAGGTGCACGCCTTCTCGCACATCACCGGCGGCGGGCTCGCCAACAACCTGGCGCGTGTCGTCCCCGACCACCTGCGGGCCACCGTCGACCGCTCGACGTGGGAGCCCGCGCCGGTCTTCGGACTGGTCGGGGAGCTGGGCGGGGTCGAGCGCCTGGAGCTGGAGAAGACGCTGAACATGGGCGTCGGCATGATCGCCGTCCTGCCGCAGGAGTCCGTGGACGTCGCGCTCGCGACCCTCGCCGACCGGGGCGTCGGGGCCTGGGTGAGCGGCGAGATCACGGCACGCGAAAGCGGCGCGACGGCCGTCGAACTGACCGGCGACTACGCGCGGTAGAACGGTGGGGTCCTCAGCGCCGACGAGCCGACGACGAAACCCGGTCCGGGGCGGGACCCCGGACCGGGCCGACGTGACATGCGGTGATGTGCGTCTACGTGTGACAGGAGTCAAGCGTGACGGCGCTGGGGGGATGACTCGGACCCGTCGTCCTCGTCCCCGTCGTCGTTGTAGCGATCCGCGTACTGTGCGTACGGGTCGTCATCCTCGTCGTCATCGTCCTCGACAGGTTCCGGATTGACCGGAAGCGGTGACGATGCGCCCAGCTCGTCGGCCAGACGTGAGAGATCCGTGCCGCCGCTGTTGTACTTCAGCTGGCGGGCGACCTTCGTCTGCTTGGCCTTGGCCCGGCCGCGCCCCATGGCTCGACCCCCTTAACGGCGGGGCTCAGCGGCCCCGAGTCTTGACACGCGTTCATGATTCGGAGCGGCCTCCCCGGAGAGAGACCGGTCCGTAGGCCCACAACGGTACCTGCTTCCGACGCCGCACGGTACGTCGCCCGCACGACACGCGTCGGAACAGGGGTCGTTCACGGCCCTGTTCTGCCTGGTCAGGGCCGATTTTACCTTCTTCTAGCGCGAACTTGCTATCGGGCCGTGCTGTCGGTCACGCGGGCCCCTCCGGACGCAGCCATTCCGATGCCGGTGTACGGTCCGCGATCCGCTGTTCCGCGAGCCGGTCCGCGGCCACGGCCGGGGGGACGCCGTCGGTCCTGGCCCGGTCGAAAATGGCCAGAGTCGTGTCGTAGATCTTCGTGGCCTTGGTCTTCGCGCGGTCGAAGTCGAAACCGTGCAGTTCGTCCGCGACCTGGATCACGCCACCGGCGTTCACCACGTAGTCCGGCGCGTAGAGGATGCCGCGGTCGGCGAGGTCCTTCTCGACGCCGGGGTGGGCGAGCTGGTTGTTGGCCGCGCCGCAGACCACCGTGGCGGTCAGCGCGGCGACCGTCGCGTCGTCCAGCGCGCCGCCGAGCGCGCAGGGCGCGTACACGTCGAGCGGGGTGCGCACCAGCACCTGCGCGTCGCTCACCGAGGTGACCCGCGGGTGACGGGCGGTGATCCGGTCGACGGCGTCCGCGCGGACATCGGTGATCACGACCTCGGCGCCGTCCTCCAGCAGGTGCTCCACGAGGTGGTGGCCGACCTTGCCGACCCCGGCCACGCCGACCCGGCACCCGCGCAGCGTCGGCTCGCCCCACTGGGTCCGCGCGGCGGCGCGCATGCCCTGGAAGACACCGAAGGCGGTGAGCACGGAGGAGTCGCCGGCGCCGCCGTTCTCCGGCGAGCGGCCGGTCGTCCAGCGGTTCTCGCGGGCCACGACGTCCATGTCCGCGACATACGTGCCGACGTCGCACGCGGTGACGTACCGGCCGCCGAGCGAGGCCACGAACCGGCCGTAGGCGAGCAGCAGTTCCTCGGTCTTGAGCGTGTCGGGGTCGCCGATGACGACGGCCTTGCCGCCGCCGTGGTCGAGCCCGGCGAGCGCGTTCTTGTACGACATGCCGCGGGCGAGGTTGAGCGCGTCCTCGACGGCCTCCTCGTCGGAGGCGTAGGCGTGGAAGCGGGTGCCGCCGAGGGCCGGGCCCAGGGCGGTCGAGTGGAGCGCGATGACGGCCTTGAGGCCGGATGCGCGGTCCTGGCACAGGACGACCTGCTCGTGCCCGCCCTGTTCCGATCGGAACAGTCTGGCGAGGACGGTCGACGCGGTGGAGCCGGTCGACTCGACTGACGAGGAGTGGTCGGTCTGTCGTACGTCGGTCACGGTGGTGACTCCCATAGTCCAGTTTTTCCGGGCGAACCCGGTTGGCCTTGCTGGCCTCCGGCTCCCCGTGCGGGTGGCGGGAGGCCGGATATGCAGAAGGGTAGGCCCTGGGCGGGCGATCATGGGACCGCGTTCATGTGTGGGTTCCGGTGATCCCGCGACGGTTCTTCACAGTGGCCGGGATCACCTCCGGGGCGGGGGGTCGCGTGGGACGATCGAAACATCAAGGCCGTGGCGAGGGAGCGGGTGTGGGCGGTTCACCGGTAGTGGTCCCCTACGCGGCCTATTTGCGGGTCTACGAGCCCCTGGCGGCCTTTCCAGAGCCCGAACGCACCCACTGGTACCGGTATGCGTCGGCCGGGCTGACGCGTACCGCTCAGGACGAGCTACGGCAGTCGCTGGCCGACCTCCTGCCGGTGCCCCCGGTGGCCGTGCCGGTGCACGAGAGCGGGGACGCCTTCGTGGCCGTGGTCTCCGGCGTCACCCACATCTGCCCCTGGCGCACCCGGCTGCGCGGCTGGCTCGCCCTGGAGAACGTGGGGGAGCTGCTGCCCGAGCCGGTGCTCGACGCGATGCTGCCGCCGGTCGTACGCCTCCAGGCCGCCGCCGACCACGAGAGCTGGCGGGAGCGGAATCCGGACGCCCGGCCGTGGATCCGCTCGGCCACCTGGCACGTGCCGGTGCGCTGGTTCGCCCTGGTCGGGGACGACGAGCGGGAGTACGAGCCGTCGGGCGCGGGGGAGTCGAAGGAGCCGCTGCTGCGGTACCGCACGCCCATGGTCCAGGCCAGGCGGCGGGTCGCGCGGGCGCTGCGGGTGCTCAAGGACGCCCTGGACGAGGGCCCGTTGATCGACGGGCTGATCGATGTGGGGCGCTGGCTGGAGGAGTTCCACCCGCGCTCGCTGGTCGAGCTGGACTACGGCGGCCTGGTGCACGTGATGGGCCAGGACACGCTCGCGGAGGACCGCTCGGCGGCCGATGTGGCCGAGGGGCTCGCCGCGCTGCGGGCCGGGGACTCGGCGGCGGCCGGGGTGGCGTACGAGCGGCTGACCGACCGGTGGCGGGCGGTCAGGGAGCTTCAGTTCTCCAGTTGAGGGCAGCCGGGGCGTGACGGGGGTCACGGCCGCCGCCCCGGTGTGATCTTCGGCGCAGGGTTCGTGGGTCCCCTGTTGTCTCGTTGTGTCTCTTCCGCCTCTCAGCTTGCCTTTTGGCATCGAGAGCGGCGGTAATGGCCCAAGCGTGACGGAGAGCACGTAAGCGGACTCTTGCCTGCATCACCATGTCTCGTGTCAAAATGGGACATCGGGTCCTCCTCGGACGCGTTTCGAAGGTGGGGATGGGGCAGATGATCAGGTTGTGACTGATCGTCACGTTGGTGTGACTGTCCGCTATGACACGGTCCATCGGCTTCCGCCGAGCTTGAACACCTGAGAGGGCAATTCCATCGGTTTGGCCGACGAGGCTGGACGGATGGTGTAGTTGTAGTGCCGAGGACAAGCCGTTCGTCCTATTACCGACTCGGCCCACGTCTGCCATTTCGGGCAACGTGGGTCAAGGTGCAGAATTTAGAGGAAAGAACCGCGTTGGTTCGGTTCTCTCGAGGAGGCCGCTCATGACCGCTCGCACCCCTGATGCCGAGCCGTTGCTCACCCCTGCTGAGGTCGCCACCATGTTCCGCGTCGACCCGAAGACGGTCACGCGCTGGGCAAAGGCCGGCAAGCTCACATCCATCCGCACGCTCGGCGGGCACCGCCGCTACCGCGAGGCGGAGGTCCGCGCGCTGTTGGCGGGCATTCCGCAGCAGCGCAGCGAGGCCTGACAGCCCTTTGGGCGGCTAACGGGGCCCCCACCCCATATGTCGCCCGACCCGAAGGCCACCTGCCCCCATCAGGGACGCCGGAGGGAGCTACGAGCTCTACCAGCTCCACCCAGCTCCACCCAGCTTCACCAAGACCGCATCGGACTCCGCCGGGTCCGATGCGGTCTTTTTCGTGCCCGCGGCGGCCTGGGGCGGCCCCGGGCCGCCGCGGGGTCATGTGGGGCCGCGCGGGCGGTTTGTGGGCGTTCCGTGCGCGCCAGGGGCGTGGTCTGTGGGGTCCTGGGGGCGGTTGCGTGCTAGCGCCGGAGTCGTCCCCAGGGAGGTGCAATTGCACATATTAAATCGAGAGCCTTCCGGAGGGCGTCGAGTTCCCCACTCCCGAAACAGGTTTCCGTGACTCCCGTCACACTCCGGGCACTTGTGGATCTTGATCCCCGTACGCTAATGAACTCCCCGCGGCGCGGGGCGAGTAGACCGAGGGCGCTCTCCGCGTCGGCGCCAGTGGCCCTCCTCCGACCACATGAGGAGCCGCAGTGGGCGAAGGCTCGGGCACAGCGAAAAGACCCGCACCTTGAAGTGGGTGCGGGTCTTATGGCAGACGGTACGGCGGTCCTGACGGGATTTGAACCCGCGGCCTCCACCTTGACAGGGTGGCGAGCACTCCAAACTGCTCCACAGGACCTGGTGTCACAGCCTGTTGGGCTCGGCTGCGAGACAGACTGTACAGCAGGTCAGGGGGTGGGGTCGAACTCGTTGCCGGAGGCAGGCGGCGGTCAGGCCCAGGCGTCGTCGAGGGCCTTGAAGACGCGTTTGTCGGACACCGGGAACGCCGTGCCCAGCGCGTGCGCGAAGTAGCTGACGCGCAGCTCCTCGATCATCCAGCGGATGTCCCGCACCGCGGCCGGCACCGGCCGCCCGGCCGACTGCGCGGCCAGCAGCTCGCCGTACTCGGCCTGGATCTCCCGGACCTTCTCCATCCGCGTGGTGTCCCGCTGGACCCCCGTCGGCATCTGCTGGAGGCGGCGGTCGACGCCGACCAGATACCGCATCAGGTCGGGCAGCCGCTTGAGCCCCGCGTCGGTCACGAAACCGGCGTGCACGAGGCCCGCGAGCTGCTCCCGTACGTCCTGGAGGTTGGCGACCAGCGCGAGGCTCGTGGTGTCCTTCAGGCGCCGCTCGCAGGACTGCCAGGCGGCCAGCACCTGCTGGACCCGCTGGACGCTGCGCGAGGTCAGCTCGACCAGATCGGCGCGGACCGCGTCGTACAGCTTGCGGAAGGACTCCTCGTCCCACGCGGGCCCGCCGTGGTCGGCGATCAGCCGGTCGGCGGCGGCGGTCGCGCAGTCCTCGAAGAGCGCCTGCACGCTGCCGTGCGGATTGCGCGAGAGCGCCAGCTTCTGCTGGTTGGACAGCTTGTCGGCGGCGAATTTGGCCGGGTTCACCGGCACGTTGAGCAGGATCAGCCGCCGGGTGCCCCGCCACATCGCCGCGGCCTGCTCCGGCTCGGTGTCGAAGAGCCGTACGGCCACGGTGGCGCCCTCGTCGACGAGCGCGGGGAACGCCTTGACGGGCTGGCCCGCGCGCCGTGCCTCGAAGGTGCGCGGCAGCGCGCCGATCGTCCAGTCGGTGAGCCCGGTGCGCTGCTGGACCGAGGCGAGCGCGGGGTCGGAGGCCGACTCGAATGCCTTGGTGATCGCCTCCCGCGTCTTCGGCTTCAGCCGCAGCCGCAGCGCGTCGAGGTCCTTGTCCTCGGCGAGCTTGCGGCGTCGCTCGTCCACCACGCGGAAGGTGATCTTCAGATGCTCGGGCACCTTGCCGAGGTCGAAGTCCTCCCCGGTGACCGGCACCCCGACCATCTTCTGCAACTCCCGCGCCAGCACGGACGGCAGGGGGTCGGGCCCGGCGACCGCCGTGTTCAGGAAGCGCTTGGCGTAGTTCGGCGCGGGTACGTAATGGCGGCGGATCGCCTTGGGCAGCGAGCGGATCAGCTCGGTGACGACCTCCTCGCGCAGGCCCGGGATCTGCCAGTCGAAGCCGTCGGCCGAGACCTGGTTGAGGACCTGGAGCGGGATGTGGACGGTGACGCCGTCGGCGTCGGCGCCCGGCTCGAACTGGTACGTCACGCGGAATGTGAGCGCGCCCTGCCGCCAGGAGTCCGGGTAGTCGTCCTTGGTGACGGCCTCCGCGTTCTCGTTGATCAGCATGGAGTGCTCGAAATTCAGCAACTCCGGCTCTTCGCGCCGCTTCTGCTTCCACCAGGAGTCGAAGTGAGCGCCGGACACGACGTCTTCTGGCAGCCGTGCGTCGTAGAAGTCGAACAGCGTCTCGTCGTCCACGAGGATGTCGCGGCGCCGGGCGCGGTGCTCCAACTCCTCGACCTCGCCCAGCAGTTTGCGGTTGTCGTGGAAGAACTGGTGGTGGGTGCGCCAGTCGCCCTCGACCAGCGCGTTGCGGATGAACAGCTCGCGGGAGACCTCGGGGTCGATCCGGCCGTAGGTGACCTTGCGCTGGGCGACCAGCGGGACGCCGTAGAGGGTGACGCGCTCGTACGCCATCACCGCCGCCTGGTCCTTCTCCCAATGCGGCTCGCTGTAGGTGCGCTTGACCAGGTGCTGGGCCAGCGGCTCCACCCACTCCGGCTCGATCCGCGCGTTGACCCGCGCCCACAGCCGGGAGGTCTCCACCAACTCGGCCGACATGATCCAGCGCGGCGGCTTCTTGAACAGCGCCGAGCCGGGGAAGACGGCGAATTTGGCGCTGCGCGCGCCCAGATACTCGTTCTTGTCCGTGTCTTTGAGCCCCAGGTGCGACAACAGCCCCGCCAGCAGCGACTGGTGGACCCGTACCGGATCGGCCGCGTCCTCCTCGGACGTGGGCTCGGTGACCGTGATGCCCATCGACTTCGCGACCGTACGGAGCTGGCTGTAGATGTCCTGCCACTCGCGGATGCGCAGGTAGTTGAGGTATTCGCTGCGGCACATGCGGCGGAAGGCAGACGAGGACAGGTCCTTCTGCCGGTCGCGGACGTAGCTCCACAGGGCGAGGAAGGACAGGAAGTCGCTGGTCTCGTCGCGGAAGCGGGCGTGGCTCTGGTCGGCCTGCGTCTGCTTGTCCGCGGGGCGTTCGCGCGGGTCCTGGATGGACAGCGCCGCCGCGATCACCATGACCTCGCGCGCGCACCCGTTGCGGTCGGCCTCCAGCACCATACGGGCGAGCCGGGGGTCCACCGGGAGCTGCGAGAGCTTGCGGCCCAGCGGGGTCAGCCGCTTGCGCGGGTCCTTCTCCTTGGGGTCCAACGCGCCCAGCTCTTCGAGGAGTTGGACACCGTCCTTGATGTTCCGGCTGTCCGGCGGGTCGATGAAGGGGAAGCGCGCGATGTCGCCGAGCCCGGCCGCCGTCATCTGGAGGATGACCGAGGCCAGGTTGGTCCGCAGGATCTCGGCGTCGGTGAACTCCGGCCGGGACAGGAAGTCGTCCTCGTCGTACAGCCGGATGCAGACGCCGTCCGAGGTACGGCCGCAGCGGCCCTTGCGCTGGTTCGCGCTGGCCTGGCTGATCCGCTCGATCGGCAGCCGCTGCACCTTGGTGCGGTGGCTGTAGCGGGAGATCCTGGCGGTGCCGGGGTCGATCACATAGCGGATGCCGGGGACGGTCAGCGACGTCTCGGCGACGTTCGTGGCCAGGACCACTCGCCGCCCGCTGTGCTGCTGGAAGACGCGGTGCTGCTCGGCCGACGACAGCCGCGCGTACAGCGGCAGCACCTCGGTCGAGCGGAGGTTCTTCTTGGTCAGGGCGTCCGCGGTGTCGCGGATCTCGCGCTCGCCGGAGAGGAAGACCAGGATGTCGCCGGGACCCTCGGCCTGGAGTTCGTCGACCGCGTCGCAGATCGCGGTGATCTGGTCGCGGTCTGACTCCTCGCTGTCCTCCTCAAGCAACGGCCGGTAGCGGACCTCCACCGGATACGTACGCCCGCTGACCTCGACCACCGGCGCGTCGCCGAAATGCCGGGAGAAGCGCTGCGGGTCGATCGTCGCCGAGGTGATGATCACCTTCAGGTCCGGGCGGCGCGGCAGGAGTTGGGCCAGGTAGCCGAGGATGAAGTCGATGTTGAGGCTGCGCTCGTGCGCCTCGTCGATGATGATCGTGTCGTACGCGCGCAGCTCGCGGTCGGTCTGGATCTCGGCGAGCATGATGCCGTCGGTCATCAGCTTGACCAGCGTGGAGTCGCCGACCTGGTCGGTGAAGCGGACCTTCCAGCCGACCGCCTGCCCGAGCGGTGTCGCCAGCTCCTCCGCCACGCGCTCGGCGACGGTACGGGCCGCGATCCGGCGCGGCTGGGTGTGGCCGATCAGGCCGCGCACCCCGCGGCCCAGCTCCAGACAGATCTTCGGGATCTGCGTCGTCTTGCCCGAGCCCGTCTCGCCCGCGACGATCACCACCTGGTGGTCGCGGATCGCCGCCAGGATGTCGTCCTTCCTCTGACTGACCGGCAGCGCCTCGGGATAGCTGATCCCCGGCACGGCGGCCCGGCGGGCCGCCAGCCGCGCCTCGCCCTTGTCCATCTCGGCGGCGATCTCGGCCAGCACCGAGGCCCGCGCCTCCGGCTTGCGGATGCGGCGGGCGCCGTCGAGTCGGCGGCCGAGCCGCTGCTCGTCGCGCAAAGTCAGCGACGGCAGCCGTGCGGCGAGATCAGCGGAGGTGGGTTGGGTAGACATACGCGGTCCAGGATCGCATCTGCGGCGGGCGCGCGGCGAACGCATTTCCCCGCGGCGGTACGCACGGTGACGGTGGGGCGCATGGCGCACGGGAACGACGTAGGCCCCGTCCGGAGACGGGGCCTACGTCGTGCGGTGGCTGGGGCCGGGGTCGAACCGGCGACCTACCGCTTTTCAGGCGGTCGCTCGTACCAACTGAGCTACCCAGCCGCAGCGGTCCTGACGGGATTTGAACCCGCGGCCTCCACCTTGACAGGGTGGCGAGCACTCCAAACTGCTCCACAGGACCAAGCTTGTGCGGGACAATTCTCGCACAGGATCTCGGGTGCTCCGTACCGCTTGTCCGCCGCTGATCCGGGACCGGAAAGTGACCGGATCATCACGCTGGGACAGGGGCACGTCGCTGGATCAGCGTAGCAGACCCCGGCAGAGCTCCTTCGTGGCCGCGAATGCCCGTGAGCCCGCCAGCCCGTGAGCCCGTCGGGTCGTCAGGCCGCCAGCCCGTCAGGCCCTCAGGCCGTCTCGTCGCGGAACACCGCGCGCACGATCCGGCCGACGCCGTCGCGGCCCGGGGCCACTTCCCACTCGTCGCACACCGCGTCCACCAGCAGCAGCCCGCGGCCGTTGACCTCGTGGGTGCCGCTGTCGCGCATGACCGGGCCCTCGCCGACGTTTCCGTGGTCCTCGACCTCGATACGGACCCGTACGCCGTCGCGCCGGACGGAACAGATGACGGTCGGGCTCGTCGTATGACGCACGGCATTGGTGACGAGTTCACTCACCAACAGAGCCGCCGTATCGCAGGCGTCCAGGCCGCATCCGCGCGCGGTCAGATATGCGCGCGCACGGCGCCGGGCCTCGGAAACCGACGCGCCGCATGCCAGCAGTTCGAAAGTGCAGCCGTCGGCACGAGGCCGGGGCGTACGGGAAGCGGAGCCAATGCCGGGAGTAGTCAGCCGGGAACTCACGGTATCGGTGGTAGGTGAACCCACAGCGGAGATTCCTCTCCATCGCGTGTGCGTGAACGTGGTCACCTGGCCACTATGCGCCCCGGCGCGCTCAGTGGGCAAGGTTAATCTTGATAATTTCACCGAGAAGGCAATCGAGGTGTGGATATCACCGAGGGGGTGGCACACTTCTCCCATGGACTCGGTGAGAGGAGCCGGGGCGTGACCGCTGCGCAGTCGTCGGGCGGCTCGACCGTCCGGCTGATGGTGCTCGGCAGACGATTGCGCGACCTGCGGGTCGCCGCCGGGAAGTCGTTCGAGGACGCCGCCGTCGTCCTCGACGTGGCTCCTCTGACGATCCGACGCATGGAGCTGGCCAAGGGCAAGTGGAAGCTCCCCTACGTCAAGACGCTGCTGGAGGAGTACGGCGTCCCCGGCGACGAGGCCAGGACCTTCCTCGCCCTCGTCCGCGAGGCCAACCAGCCCGGCTGGTGGCACCGCTACCGGGACGCCCTGCCCGCCTGGTTCAGCGGATACGTCAGCCTGGAGGAAGAGGCCAGCCTCATCCGGGCCTACGAACCCCACTACATCCCCGGCCTGCTCCAGACCGAGGAATACGCGCTGACCGTGCTGCGGGCCGGCGTCCACGACGCCGAGGAGAAGGTCGACCAGGAGGTCGAACGCCGGGTCGCCGTCCGCAGGCAGCGGCAGCACCTGCTCACCTCCGCGAATCCGCCCGAATTGTGGGTGGTCATGGACGAGACCGTGTTCCGCCGTCCCATGGTGCCCGCCGAGATCATGCGGGCCCAGATCGACCGCCTCATCGAAGCGGCCGAACAGCCGAACATCAAGCTTCAGGTGATGCCTTTCGGCATCTGCGCGCACGAGGGCATGTACGGGTCGTTCCACATCTTCCGATTCCCGCACGAGGAGATCTCCGACATCGTCTATGTCGAGAATCTCGTCGGCGCCGTCTATCTCGACGAGTACGACGATGTCACGACCTTCCAGGAAGCCCTGGACCGTATGTGCGCCCATGCCCTGCCAGTACAACGCACCGGAGAATTCCTCGGTGCCATTCGCAAGGAGCTCTAGGCCAGTGAATCGCATACACAACGCTGTTCTCACGCTGGGAGCGGAAGGCTGGCACAAGCCGTGGAGCGGAAGCAACGGCGGCAGTTGCGTGGAGGTCCGCAGGCTTCCCGACGGCCGTTACGCGGTCCGCCAGTCCACCGATCCGGAAGGTCCCGCGCTGATCTTCACGCAGATCGAACTCGACGTCTTCTCCCAGGGCTGGGAGGCTGGACAGGCCGGCCTCGCGGTTTCCTGACGCTCATCACTTACTTAACGCAGGCGTACTCAGGAGGAACAGCGGATGCCCGACGACATGGCCTGGACGCGGCGGCCTGCGAACTACGAGCCGCCCGAGATCGACACGAGCGTCGCGCACTCGGCACGGGTGTACGACTACATTCTCGGCGGCAAGGACAACTACCCGCTGGACCGCGAGGCCGCCGAGCAGATGCTGAGCGGCTGGCCCAGCCTGCGGATATCGATGCGTGAGAACCGTAAATTCATGCACCGGGCCGTCCGCTTCATGGCCGAGCAGGGCATCGACCAGTTCCTGGACATCGGCACCGGCATTCCGACCTCGCCGAATCTCCACGAGATCGCGCAGGGCGTCACCCCCGGCGCGCACGTCGTCTACATGGACAACGACCCGATCGTGCTGGCCCACGCGGGCGCCCGGCTGACCAGCACGCCCGAGGGCCGTACCGCCTACATCCACGCGGACATGAAGGACCCGGCGGCGATCCTCGGCTCGGCCGAACTGGCCGAGACCCTGGACATGTCCCGGCCCGTCGGCCTGTCGATCATCGCCGTGCTCCAGTTCGTCATGGACGACCAGAAGGCGTACGACCTGGTCGAGCAGTACGTGGACATCCTGCCGTCCGGCAGCTACCTGGCGATCTCCACGGTCACCACCGACTCCAGCCCGAAGCCGATCGGCGGTGTCGTCGCCGAGTACACCAAGCGCGGCATGCCCGCCCGCAACCGCACCCACGCCGAGGTGCTGCCCTTCTTCGCGGGTCTCGACCTGGTCGAGCCCGGCGTCACCCTCGTCCACAACTGGCGCCCGGAGCCCGGGGGCACGGTCGACGACTCGCAGGTCGCGATGTACGGGGGAGTGGCGTACAAGCCGTAACGGCCCGTACGTGCTCGGCTCAGCGCGCGGCCGGGGGGAAGGTGACCCGGACGGTGAGGCCGCCGTCCGGGTTCGCCGCCGCTTCGGCGGTGGCCCCGTGGGCCAGGGCGATCGATCGCACGATGGCGAGGCCCAGACCGTGGCCCGAGCGGTCGCTGGCGATGCGGGACGCGGGCCGGTAGAAGGGCTCGAAAAGCCGCTCGACGGTCGCCGCGTCGACGCGCGGCCCGGTGTTCTCGACCTCCAGCACGACGGTGTCGCCGCCGTCGCGGTGTACGGCGATCTCCACCCGGCCGCCGGGGTGGTTGTACGTCAGCGCGTTGTCCAGCAGATTCGCCATGAGCTGGCCCAGCAGCGCGGAGTTGCCGCCGATCGCGCAGCCGCTCTCCGCGTCCCGGTCGATGGTGATCCCGCGCGCGGCGGCCGACGCCTCGCGCTCGCGGGCGACGCGTCCGGCCAGTGCGCCGAGGTCGGCCGGGCTCGTGTCGAAGGGCGCGTGTTCGGCGCCGGCGAGTTCCAGCAGGGCGCGGACGACGGCGATGTTGCGTTCGTTGGTCTCGGTCAACATCGGTGTCAGCTCGGCCAGTTCGGCCCCGGTGCTGTCCTTGGCCGCCACCTGGAGGATGGCCCGGGTGGTGGCGAGCGGGGTGAGCAGTTCGTGCGAGGCGTTGGCGGCGAACCGCTGGTGGGCGGCGAAGGATTCCTCAAGCCGGGCGAGCATGTCGTCGAAGGTGTCGGCGAGTTGGCGCAGTTCGTCTGCGGGCCCCTCCGCGTTGATCCGGTAGTGCAGATTGCCGTCCCTGGCCCTGGCGGCGGCCCTGCTGATGGTGTGCAGCGGCGCCAACAGCCGCCGTGAGACCAGCCATCCGGCGCCGAGCCCGAGCGTCATCACGATCAGCAGCCCGACGACGGACGTGGTCAGCACCGTCGACCACACGTCCTGCTTGGTGCGGATCTTCTTCGTCTCGGCGTATCCGAATTCGGGCCGAGCCGAGGCGGAGGGGCCCTGGGCGGTCGGATACGGATACGGATACGGGTAAGCGGGTTGGCTTGACCGCGGGAGATCGGTGGCCGAGCGGGCGGGCGCGGGGCCGAGTTCGTACGTGGGCACGTATCGGATGCCGACGTAGATGATCACGACCATCAGCGCGGCGGCCACGGCGAGTGCGCTGGCGAACCCCGCGAAGAGGCGGCCCTGGATGCCGAGGGTGCGGCGGCCCGGCCAGCTCATTCGGCGCCGAGGTAGTAGCCCGCGCCGGTCGCGGTGTGCACGAGCCGCGGGGCGCCGAGCTTGCGGCGCAGGGTGTGGATCACCAGGCGGACCGCGTTGGTGAAGGGGTCGGCGTGCTCGTCCCAGCCCTTCTCCAGCAGGTACTCGGCGCTCAGCACCCCGCCGTCCGCCCGCATCAGCAGCTCCAGGACGGTGATCTCCTTCGGGGTCAGCCGCACCTCCTCGCCCGCGCGGGTCACGCGGCGGCGGTGCGGGTCGAAGGTGACGTCGGCGAAGCGGAGCACGGGCGCGTACGCCATGGGGCTGCGGCGGTGCAACGCCCTCAGCCGGGCGACGAGTTCGGGGAAGTCGAAGGGCTTGACCAGATAGTCGTCGGCGCCCAGGCCCAGGCCCTCGATCTTGTCGCCGAGCCGTCCGGCGGCGGTGAGCATCAGGACCCGGCAGCCGGTGCCGAGCTCCGGCAGCCGCCTGCACACCTCGTCCCCGTGCACGCCCGGCAGGTCGCGGTCCAGGACCATCGCGTCGTAGTCGTGGACCGCGAGGCGTTCCAGCGCCGCCGCTCCGTCGTACACGACATCGACGGCGAACCCCGCTTTGCGCAGCCCGATGCCGAGAATCCGGGCCATGTGTTCCTCGTCCTCGACCACCAGTACGCGCACGGTCCGACAATCCCTTTTCCTGTGAGCTTCTTGTGGCCTTTTCCCGCGGCCCGTCCTCTCGCCCTCCCCCTCTCCGCCAAAGCTCTACCAGAGGCCGTATTCGATCCGTGTATGAGCGCGTCGATTCCTCAAACACCGCCCAAAACCCCTGGTGGCTAGCGTCGGCGACCGTCCATGGCGAGACCGGCCGTGGAGGGACCGTCGAACAGGAGAAGCGACGCACGATGAATTTCCTGAAACGTGCCTGGTGGCGGTTGTCCGTCCAGCTCGGCAAAACCGCGATGATGACGGGCATCTTCTTCGTCATCTGCACTCTCGTGCTGTCCGGATTCCTCATACAGGCAGCCGCCGCCCGCGCCGCCGACCGTGCGAAGCAGCAGGTGGGCGTGGTGGCGACCATGCAGCTCGACCTCGACGCGCTGATCAACTCGGGGAGCGGGTCGAAGTCGAACGGCGCCCAGCCGGGCGTCATCGGGCCCGGCGGTGATCTGCACCGCGATCTCGTGGACAAGATCTGCGCGTCCCCCGTGGTGGCCCGGTGCAACTACACGACGGACGCGGGCGGCGCCCCCACCGATTCCGCCCGGCTCTATCAGCCGGTGCCGCCGCCGAACGGCACCGACACCGTGGGCACCGACTTCTTCAAGGCGTCCGGTGTCCGCGATCTGCGGGCCGTCCCCGAATTCCGCAACGGCGACTCGAAGATCGTGTCGGGCACAGGGATCGGCCCCGGCAGCGCGAGCGACCAGATCGTGGTCGAGGAACGTATGGCCAAGGAGAACCGGCTGAAGGTCGGCGACCGCGTCGAACTCAAGGTCGGCGAACTGCCCCCGCCGGGACAGAAACCGGACGAGCGGCCGATCGGCTTCACGGTCGTGGGGATCTACCGCAGCGGCATCCCGGACAGCGGCCAGTACCTGCCCGCGATGGTCGACCCCGCGAACGAGGTCTACGTCACCACGGACGGCGCCAGCGCACTGCTCGGCAAGAGCACCGGCGACGGCAAGGGCGTGCTCAAGTCGGCCACCTTCACCCTGCGCGACCCCGGCGACCTGGGCAGGCTCAAGAGCGACGCGAAGGCGGCGGGCGCCGACCTGACGCTCTTCCCGGTCAGCGTGAACGACAAGCAGTACCGGACGCTGGTCGGCCCGATCACCAAGACCGCCGACTTCGCCGGGGTCACGGTCTGGCTGGTCGCCCTCGCGGGCACCGCCGTCCTCGCCCTCGTCATCGCCTCGACGCTGCGCGAGCGGCGCAAGGAACTCGGCGTGCTGCTCTCGATGGGCGAGCGCAAGCCGCGGCTGCTCGGGCAGCACCTGGCGGAGATCGTCGCCTGCGCGGTGATCGCCGTCGGCCTCGCCGCCGCGTGCGGCCAGGTGCTCTCGCAGGCGATCGGCGACCACCTGCTGTCCAGCGAGGTGTCCTCGGCCAACGCCTCGGCCGCCGACGCGGGCCGCACCCCCGACCGCAGCGATTCGAGCGGCCTGCACACCATCCAGGACGGCTCCGACGGCGACGGTTCCGGCATCGAGCCGATCGACACGATGGACGTACGGCTCGGCGCGGGCGAGATCGGGAAGGTCGGCGCGACCGGCCTGGCCATCGCCGTACTGGCCACCGTCTTCCCCGGCGCCCGCATCCTGCGCCTGAACCCGCGCGACATCCTCACGAAGGGCGACTGACCATGACGACCCCCGCCGCCGCGCCCGCCGCCCCGGCTCCCGCGCCTTCCGCCCCGGTCCTCGAACTGACCGATCTCGTCCACACCTACCGGACCGGCGGCTCCCGGCGCACCGTCCTGAAGGGGATCAGCCACTCCTTCGAGGCGGGCCGCGTGTACGCGATCGTCGGCCCGTCCGGCAGCGGCAAGACCACGCTGCTCTCGCTGGCCAGCGGCCTGGACACACCGACCTCTGGCACCGTCCGCTTCCGGGGCCGGGACATCACCGACCTCGGCCTGGGCACGTACCGCAACCGGCATGTCTCGACGGTCTTCCAGTCCCTGAACCTGCTCACCTACCTGACGGCGCTCCAGAACATCACCTCGGCCATGGACATCACCGGGGTGAGGGCCGGGGCCGGGGGCAGGAAGCGGCGCGCGGCCGAACTCCTGGACCTGCTCGGCATCACCGGCGCCGAGCAGCGCCGCAAGCCGCTCCACCTGTCCGGCGGCCAGCAGCAGCGGGTCGCCATCGCGCGCGCCCTCGCCTGCGAGGTCGACATCCTCTTCGCCGACGAGCCCACCGGCAGCCTCGACCAGGAGACGGCCGCCGACATCGTCGCCGTCTTCCGCGGGCTCGCCCACGACGAGGGCAAGTGCGTCGTCATCGTCACGCACTCGCAGCAGGTCGCGACGGCCGCCGACGAGGTGCTGCGGCTCAAGCGGGGCAAGCTTTCCCGCCACCAGTGACGGCGCTCCGCCGATAACCACAGGTCGGCGGGGCGGGCGGGGGTGGCCGGAAAATGCGGTCCACCCCCTTGACGTCGCGCGCGACGAGGTCCACAGTGCTCGTTAATGCGCATTAGTAATGCGCATTAACGAAGGAGGAGCACAGGTGGACGAACCCAGGAAGCGGTCCCGGCCGGGCCGGGCGCCCTCGCCGACCGGGCGTACGTCACGGCCGCGTCAGGCGGAGGTCGCGCGGCTCGCGGGCGTCTCGCAGGCCACGGTCTCGCTGGTGCTCGGCGGCAAGCGGGAGGGCGTCGCGATCTCGGAGGAGACCCGGCGCAAGGTGCTCGACGCCGCGCGCAGCCTCGGATACGTCCCCGACCCGGCCGCCCGCAGGCTGGCCGCCGCCCGCAACGACCTGTTGGGCGTCTTCAGCTTCACCGCGACCTTCCCCACCGACGTACAGCACTCGTACTACCCGTTCCTGGTGGGCGTCGAGCAGGAGGCCGCCGCGCGCGGCTACGACCTGGTGCTCTTCACCGGCTCCAGTTCCGGCGGCGCGGGGGCCGCCGGACCCGAGGCGCTGAGCCGGGTCCGGCTGGCGGACGGCTGTCTCTTCCTCGGCCGGCACGCGCCCGCGCAGGAGCTGAGCCGCCTGGTCGGCGACGGCTTCCCCGTGGTCCACATCGGCCGCAGGGACGAGCTGGAGGGCCTGCCCTGGGTCGGTGCCGACTACGTCAACGCCACCCGGGAGGTCGTCGGGCGGCTCGCGGAGCTCGGCCACCGTCGGATCGTGCTCGTCCGCGAGGACGACGAGGCGCCCGCGTCGACCGACCGTGAACACGGCTTCCTCAAGGGCCTGGAGGCGGCCGGGCTGCCCGGCGGCCCCGCGGCCGTCTTCCGCTCGGCGGCCCCCGAGACCGACCTGACCCCCGAGCGGCTGCGCGGCTGGCTCGCCGAGGGCGTCACCGCGTTCGTCGCCGAGGAGACCGACACCGGCAGCGCGTGGCGGGCCCTGCGCGGCGCCGCCCGCGCCGCCTGGATCGAG